>JAJDEU010000031.1 GCA_029259635.1 Planctomycetota bacterium
TTCAAGAGCGACACGGGCTTTGAACTCGGGACTGTGCGTTCTGCGCTTGTTCTTCATCGGTTGTTAGGGATGCCTGCCGGGTCGGCTCGGCTACCAATTCTAACTAACCGGGTGGCTCCGTTTTGTCGGACCAGCTCTGAGCAGGCATCAAGCGCGTTGGCGAAAAGAGACAATCAGGTGAGGCGAGCCACCGAAAGTGAATCGTGGTCACATTTCATTCTCTTTGATTGCCGCGTCGTCGAACTCGATATCCAATAGCAGGTGGCCCTCGTCATTTAGTAGTTGAAGGGTCCAGTGTCCATCCGCGAATTTGAGCTCACTGTCCACTACGTATTCGTCCAGAAGTTCCGGTGATGCGGCGACTCGAACAATTTTGTCAAACTGAATGGTGGAGATGGAACTGGCGTAATTCTTGAACGCGACAGTAACCGTCGCGGCTTTATTGACGAACGATTCCACCGATCCGTCGGTGAATATAAAACTTGTGAGCTGGCTCTTGGGTCTCTTTTTGAACATCGGTTACTCGTTATTGCCAAGGTCAAATGGTTTGCTTTGCCGCGTTGCGTTTGTTCCTGACTTAGGACCACGAGTTTCTTGGAATTGGGGCATCAACAATCTCCGGCGACCTACAACCCAAACGCGTTTTGGATCCAACGCGGACGGCTGTAGTCCCAGTTTTTCTCGGCCATTGCTCCGACGAGTACCGGGTAGATCTCCTCGATCGCGTAGCGGACGTCGGGGTGGAGGCCCAGTTTCTCTACGTAGGATTCGATGGGCGCGCGCTCTTCGGGGCGCAGGGCCTGACCCTTATTGCGGATGAGTTGCCAGGCGGCACCGACGTTGGGCAAGCCCTGGTGAAAGCGCTCGTGCACGATGAGGTGCAGGAGATCGGCGAGCGGGAGGTCGGCGGATTCGGCGGAGCCCCAGTCGTAATAACCGAGGACTTCGCCGGACGGTCGGATTTGAATGTGCTTGCTGCGCGGGTCGCAGTGACGGAGGACGCGCGGCATCGGGCGGCCGATGAGGTGCTCGCGCGCTAGCTCGTGCATGCGCTCCACCGATGAGCGCGCATCGGGAACGCCGGCGTGGCGGAGGACGAGCTCGACCTTTGCGGTTACGAGTTGCTCGAAGTCAGTCTCGGTGATTTCGGTGGCGGGCGAGACGACTAGCGCTGCAAAGTGATCGGCGGCTTCGCGATAGAGGCGCGCCATCGTCTCGGGCTCGCCGGAGAACTGCGCGGCGGAGTGGCCGGGCAAACGGCGCTCGCAAGTCAGAAAGACTCCGTCGATAACGCCGTCGAAGAGTGGCTGGGGAATCGGGACGGGGGCGAAGTCGCGCTCCAACTTGACGAGCATGGACTGCTCCGCACGCACGCGATCCTCCTGCGTCGGATGCAGCGGAATGCGCACGATCCAACGGCCGGTCGGATCCTCTTCATCGCGACCGGGCATGGCCGTCATGACGAGCGCATTGTTGCCGCGCGTGGCGAGCAGGTACTCGGCCTGCGGGCTCTCGACGTAGAGGCGCTCGGCCAAGTGCGCGAGCAGACGATCGATGCGCGGGCGCGAACCCGGCGCTCCCCGTCGTCGCGTCACAACCGCGAAGGATGGCGTTAGGTGCGGAAACAGGCCGGCGCGATAGCCGAGGATCTTCAGCGGGTTCTTGCGCTCTTTCGGACCGACGTACAGTTCCGGCGCGGGCTCGTCGAGCGCGGCGACGTGCGTGAAGTCGGCCGAGTGCGGATAGAGCGAGAAAGCGCGCGTGTCTTCGAAGTCGGGACCGAGAGCGCGACGGCGCAACTGACCGAGGGTCGGACGGTCGCTGTTCGTGAGCGCACTCTGGATGAAACCGATCGGCGTTCGCACGCGAAAGTCAGCGCGCCTACCGCTCGACTCCTTGTAGCTGAGGCGATTGTTGGCCGTGACGACGAGCTCGTCGCTGGCGAGGCGTCGACACTCGTCGAGAGAGACTTTCGCTCGGCCCTCGCGCGAGTGCAGCGGCGTCTCGCGCACGACGAGATCGAAACTCTGGTCGGCGAAGGGCATTGGTTTCGCGAGATCGACGAGCATGACGCGCGTTTGGTTCTTCGGAGAGAGCGCGCGGTTGCGATAGCCCGCGAAGGCCAGCTGTTCGAGGTTGTCGTCGGCGCTCGTGACGGAACAACCCAGGCGCGCGAGCGCGACAATCGTTCCCGAGCGCGGATCGCCAAGGAATAGCGCGCTGCCGACTTTGCCGGAGAGGAGCGGCGCCCACGCACCGCGACCTTCGCGAATAAGTTGCATCAGCTCGTCGGCGGGCCCGCTCTCGAGTTCGAGTAATAGCTCCTCAAGGACGCTCTTCCAGTCCGTTCCGAGCTCGAGCATTGCGAGTGCGCCGAGCATCGCGCCTGCCTCGGGCGTCTCTTCGAGATCGCGCGGCGCCAAGGGATCGCGTTCGCTTCGCATATCGAAGACCGAGCGCCGAATCTCGATCGCGCGCGCACACTTGTCACAAGCCCACATCGAGTGGCGATTGAAGGCGAGCGCGCCGTCGGTACAGACGGGGCATTGCGGCGGGGGATGGGGGCACATGACGCGAATCGAGCGAGAGCTCGCCATCGATTTGGCGATCGGCCCCCGGCATTGAATCCTAACCGCCGCTGTCGAGGATCACATCGCACAGGCTTGCCGATTTGTGCGTCTATTCGTTACCCGAACTTCTTATCGTCATGCGCTATGGCCAAAGTGTTCACACGGCGAAGAGTCCTGACTTTTTTGGGCGGCGGGTTGGTTGGGCTGGTCGCGACGCGCTGGTCCCTGCCGTACTTGCTTGCGGCAAAGCCGATTCGCGCCATCGGCGATCTCTCGCCGGAAGCGCAAGCCCTCGTCAAACGCGCCTTCGCCGGCGTCGATCGCTCGCTGCTCTGGGATTCGCACACGCACGTCGTCGGGCTCGGCGCCGGTGGCTCGGGCTGCTGGGTCAATCCCGACATGCAGAGCCACCTGCATCCGATTCAACGACTGCAATTCGATCTGTATCTCGCTGCGTCTGGCGTGAGCGACCGCGAGCGGGCGGACCAAGTCTTTCTCGAGCGACTGCTCGCGCTCCACCGTGGCGCGAATCCCGAGGGCAAGCTCATGATTCTGGGCTTCGACTACACCGTCGATGATAGCGGCGACGAACAGCGGGCGCTCAGCAACTTTCACACGCCCAACGACTACGTCCTCGAACTCGCGAACCAGCACGCCGACCTACTCCCCGTCGCATCGATTCATCCCTATCGCAAGGACGCGGCTGACCGACTGGAAGAGGTCGCCGCGCGCGGCGCCATCGCCGTCAAGTGGTTGCCAAACGCGATGGGGATCGATCCCGCGTCGAAGCTGTGCGACGCCTTCTACGCGAAGCAAGCCGAGCTTGGCATTCCGCTGATCACTCATGCCGGAATCGAAAAGGCCGTGCACGCGGAAGAGAATCAAAAACTCGGCAACCCTCTGCGACTTCGACGAGCGCTCGACGCGGGCGTGAAGGTGGTCGTCGCGCACTGCGCGGGACTCGGGACTTCCACCGATCTTGATGTGGGGCCGAACGGGCCGCAGGTGTCGAACTTCGAGCTCTTCTTGCGAATGATGCGCGAGCCGGAGTACGAGCAAAACCTCTTCGGCGAGATCTCGGCCATGCCGCTCTCGAATCGCTGTGGCGATCCATTGCGCGAAATCATTCGCACGCCCGACCTTCACGCTCGGCTCGTCAACGGTTCCGACTATCCCGTCATCGCGATCGACCCGACCATCAGTACGCGACTCCTCGAATCGCGCGGCTATCTAGCCGAAGAAGACCGAGCGCCCGTCGCCGAGATTTTTGACGCGAACCCGCTGCTCTTCGACTTTGTGCTCAAGCGGGTGATGCGCGTGAAGGGCGAGACCGAGACCTTTCGGTTTGCGCCATCCGTCTTCGAGAGCGCGCGCGTCTTCGGCGCGTGAGTCAGTCCGCTCGTCGCAGCACCGTGTAGGTCGCAAAGGTGTTTCCCTCGAGGTCCATCGAGAAGGGCTCTTTGTCCCAACCGAGGCGCACGGCCATCTCGCGCGTCTGACGATCGTCGTTGACGTTGAAGGCGAGGATCTCGAAACCGGCGCTCTCGATTTGTTCGCGCGTCCATGGGCAATCCCCGGTCGCCCAGGGGAGGTAGCCGTCTTCCGGAGCGACTTGCTTCGGGTAAATGTTGTAGACCGCGAAGAGGCCTTCTGGAACGAGAGCGCGGTGAATGGCCGCGAGGAAAGTCTTATCGTCGACGCCGAGGTCGATGACCGTTGCTGGGTTGGCCTCGCGCTCGGGATGAATGTAGCCGAGTTTGAGCACGTTCTTGGAGGTGATCAGATCGAATCCTCCGCCGACTGCGGCTATGACCTCGGGAGTCGCGGGGAACTGTCCGGTCACGAGCTTGATGCTCCCGTCGGCTCCAGCGGGCACAACGTCGCTGCGCGCAATGACGCCCGTATCGGAGGGCTCGCGATAAAAAACCTGGAGCAACTCATCGATGTCGACGCCGACGACGTGCGCACCGATGCTGGCGAGCAGACGGAGATGACCGATGTTGCCGTAGCCAAAGTCGAGCAGCCGCTTTCCATCGACGCTCTTGACTCCGTGTTTCGCGAGCAGCTCGAGCACGCGCGCATAGGCCACCGGCGTTCCGTAGAGCGTGTTGTAGTAGAACTGCTCACCGAGTTCGTGGCGGGCGTAGGGCTTGCGCTCCTCTTCGCTGAGGGCTTCCGCCTCCTCCGGCAAGAGCGCTTTGCGAGTCGCGCGATCTCGATAGACCACCCGAGTCGAAATGTCTTCGGGAAGGTCCTTCGTAGCCGCGAGAAACAGTCGCACGAGCTCACTCTCCGTCGCGAAGAGCAAGGCTTCCGCGTTCGCTCGAACGGACTCGACAGGGGTTGCTGTCGGTTTCGGATCGCCGTCCTCCGCGGATTGCGGAAGAAGACAGAGCGCGATTAGTGCTAGGTTGAGCATGGTTTTTCGATGGGCTTCAAACTTGGAACTTGTGGGCGCGAGGATTCTCCGCTCATTCGCTCGGCAGAGGAACCCGGGATCGGTATGCGTCTTGTGAACTTGTTCTCCGCATACGTGACCGATACGGATCTCGCCTCACCGCCACCGGAATCCTAGGCGGGGTTCGGGCGGCAGAGAGCTCAACTCTTCCGACGATGCAAGACATGAAGTTGCCCGACCTCATGACAGCGGGATTCCTCTCTTCGTGTGCATCCTCCTTTGGGGATGCACAAAGCTGAACACGCGATGACGCGGAGGCCGCTCCGAGATGGTGCGAGTTGACCGGCAGTAGGATCGGAGGGATCTGCTGTCATCCCGCAGGTCGGGGTTCTGACCGGGGAAGTTTCAGGTCTCTCTGAGCCGATCAGGGCGGGGCAGGTGCCTCTCGGGCCGTTTTGTCCTGTTTTCCTCCCGGTTGAGCTCATTTCAGGACGACAGAAAGGCTACGTATGCGTAGCTTATCTGGCGTTATGAAATCCCTGACGGATCGCGACCTGCTCATGGAACTGCGGGAACCCCAGAAGGGGGTGTTCTCGACTGCGGACCTTCGAACCGCTCTCGCGGAAAGGCATCCCGCTGGCTTCAAGCGGAGAATTCAGGCGCTGATCGATCAGGGCATTTTGTTTCGATTCACGCGTGGCTTCTATGTGACGGAGAAGTTCGAGCTGAGCGTATTGAGCCAGCGCATCGCGCCGAGTTCGTGCATCAGCTTCGCCACGGTCCTGGCGAACGAGCTCGTGATTGGAACCAACCCGCAGCGCAAGGTCGTTGCGACTAAGACGGGGCGAGCTCGAAAGTACACGGCGCTGGGATACGAAGTCGAGCACGTGGCACTTTCGGAAGAGCTGATGTTCGGAAGCACGATTCGAGACGGTGTTCGATTCGCTGATATCGAGAAAGCCGTGCTCGACGTGCTCTACTTTCATCTGCGCGGTCGGCGAACGGCCTTTGACATCTATACAGATCTCAATCTGGAAAAGCTGAACAATAAGCGTCTCCTCCAATACCTACGGAATTATCGCAACCCCAAGTTCGTGACCTTTGCTAAGCGCACGTTGAAATTGGTATGAGCATTACCCTTGATCGCCCGACGACGCCAGATGGCTTATTCCTGTGGATTATGCATCGCTTTGCCGAAGTGTTCGAAGACCACGCGATTCTCAAAGGCGGCATGGCGCTGCGATTGATCGATAGCCCTCGTTCCACGACAGATATCGATTATGTCTTCGTGCCCTACGAATCAAAAAAGGACATTCGCGCTCAAATCGAGAGCGTGCTCCGAGAGATCGACGGTGCGGAGATTGAAATCAGTTTGCACTCTCAGATGTTGAGAGCGGAAATCCGAGCGGACGGAGTCTCGATTCAGCTCGAAGTCAACGTCGCCATGGAGTGCGACGGAGTTCCAATGTCGACGGGTGGGTTCGCTCGTGAACAGGGACAACCCGCGCGAGTCATTCGAATGATGAGCCCCGATTGGGCATTTGCTCACAAACTTGCCGCATGGAATGAGCGTCGGTTGCTGCGAGACCTTTACGACTGCTACTTCTTTTCGGCGAGATTGAAGGCGACGCCAGCTCTCGCGGTCTTGAATGATCGACTCTCGAGCTTTGATTCTCGTCTACCCCCGCTCTCAAAGCGCAACGCGATGACCACTGAAGAGCTGGCGTCGGAACTGCGCTCCAATGCGGGTTCTCCTTCGCAGTCCGATCTCGACGACGAGTTGGGCGGCCTGTTGCCTCCCGAAGAGCGCGCAGGTCTGGCACTGCGAATCCAGGCGACTTCGATGAAACTCGCGGAGTGGTTGGAGGCTTTGTAACGAAGCGCTGAGCGTTTTGATCGAAAAGAACGGCTAGAGGATGTCCAAGTCGCGCGCTGAAATGACTTCGCCGTCGTAGAGGTCGCGGATTTCGGTGAGCAAGCCCTCTTCGCTCTGGCCCCAAAAGAGTTGGTGCGTGAGGACGAGCAGGCGCGGTTGGATCTGGGAAGCGATGGCCGCGAGTTCGACGGTCGAGGTGTGGAACACGGCGTGGTACTTCTTCCAGACGTCGGGGCGACCTTTGTAGGTGAAGGCGGAGTAGACCTCGTGGACGAGTGTGTCGCAGTCCTTCGCCGCGCGCACGAGCTCGTCGCTCGGCGTGGTATCGCCGGAGACAACGATGACGCGGTCGGGAGTCTCGAAGCGGAAACCGAAGGAGTGCATCCATGAACCGTGCGGAACGCGAAAGGCGTGCACCTTGACGAGCTCGTCCTCGTAGACGAGGCCAGGCTCGAGCTCGTGGACTTCGGTTAGATAGCCGCGCGAGTTCGCGGGCTCCAAGCCGTTGAGGCGGAGCTCCGTGTCCTCGCTCCATGCGGCCGTCAGGTGATCGCTCATCGCGCGCGTGCCGGGCGGACCGAAGACTTGAAGGGGCTGGTCGCGCTCGAGAACCCACGGCGTGAAGATCAGGTCCGGCAGGCCGAGCGTGTGATCGGAGTGGAGATGGGTGAGGAAGACGTGGCGTAGGTTTTCGACGCGCAGGGCTTCGACACCGCGCTTCGCCGCCTCGGCCGCTCGCCGGACCACGCCGGGGCCGGAGTCCACCAGGTAGGCCGTGTCATCGACGACGATGGCGAGCGAGGGGCCCGAGCGCGCGGGATCGGCGTTGGGCGTTCCGGTTCCGAGCATCACAAGGCGCGTGCGTTCGCCGGGGGAGGCGAGGGTGCGGGGGGCCGGAGTCGTCTCGACGTGAACGCAGGCGGCGAGGAGAACGGCGGCGAGCGCGCTGATCGTGAGGGCGGGCTTCATTGGGGCTTGGAGAGTGGGGGCTTGATCGACCGATTGGGATTGTTGGCGTGGTAGGAAGCCGAAGACCTTCAGGGAATCGCGATGCCAAGCTAGGCTGGTCAGCCACAGCTCTCGTTCGGGCCGTGTGCCCCAGAATAAGTAGCTGCGGCGGTCGTCACCAGGAATCGGCGCTAACACTCGTGCGCCTCCAGCGGTACTTAGGAACCCACTCGTCATGCTCTCATTGATCCTCTCCGCTGCAATCTTTTTGACCCCGCCCCTTGGACCTCAAGTCCAGGGCGACGGGACGGACGAAGTTCCGCTGCCGCCGGCCGTCGAAAAAGCGATTACCGAGCTCGACAGTGTCTTGGAGACGAGAATTGAGGGCGCGATCGTCAGCGCGTTGATTCGCCACGGCGAATTGGTTCACCCGGCGGTGATCGAGCGCGTGGCCGCAGCTCTGAAGAATCGCAAATCGGGCGTGCGCAAGACCGCGATTTCTGTCCTGCGGTTTATGGATCATGAAGAGGCGTTGGCCGCTCTCGTGAAGTTCTGCAAGGAGGACAAGCGCCTTCACTTGAACCTGGACATCCTCGAGCGAACCGTGCGCGCGATCGGGCAGTACGGAGAGCCGAGTACACGCATGCTCTTCGTCGAGCCACCCTTCGAGCCGTCGAACGAACACATCATTCGCGCGCGCATTCGTTCCTTGGGGCGCATTCGAACGAAGGAAGCGGTTGTGGACTTGATGGAGATGACAGAGGTCGATGGCGAGTGGAAGGCGCTCGACTTCACGGCGGATTTTCGGCTCAGCCTGATGATGCTAACCGGCGAAGATTTTGGAATCAGTCTCGGCGAGTGGCAACGGTGGTGGAATAAAGCAAAGACGGAGTTCAAGGTTCCGGAAGAGCTGCCCAAACTGGAGGGCATCGACTTGATCGAGTGGTGCAACTATTGGGAGCTGCCGCTTCCTGTGAACGACAAAGAAGAGCCCGAGCACCGCCGTCGCGGAAAGAACTGAGCGGCGCCACTCCTTGACAAGCTGTTGCAACGGCAGCTTGCTTGGTGAATCACAAAGCCCGCTCGACGCGGGCTTTTTTCGCTTTAGCTCGAAACCTTCGCGAGAGTTCTGGGATCAGTACGGCCCCGATCATGTTCCTCACTCCCGGCCGGGTGGGCGATGTCGGAACCCCACGAATCTTCCAACACCTCCGTGCCCGCTCGCGGCAAGACCAGTGAGTGAATTCGAACGCTCGATTTCGCACAGCTCCGGCCGCCTAGAGCTTTGATGCCGGCACCTCTTCAAAGAACAGCACGGGATTCGACGGTTCTGACAGAGCCCGCTCGGTGAGCGATTCATCCTCGGTGACAGCTTTGAGTCCCGCGAAGAATCGCTTCGCGAGGCGCCTCCTCAACTCAACCGAATAGGAACCGAAATGAAGTCTCGTCGTCTATTTCTCTCTCTTGCGCTCGCAACATGCAGCGCGCTCTCGCTCTCCAGTTTTCAGGAAGCGCCAAGCGTCCTGCCCAGCGCCCCCCTTCAACAGGGCAAGGCCATGGGCATGTGGCAGAGTCCCAAGCCCGGTCAACTCGGGCAAGCCGTCGGAGTGCTTGGCGAAAATGGGGAGCCCGCCTATGGGATCCAGCTGAAGATTAAGCGCCAACCGAATGGCGGTGTCCCGAACGGCTCGATCAGGGGAAGAGTTGTTCTGCCGGGGCAGGGGCCGGGAGCCGCGAATCCCACGGTCGTCGCGAAGGTGATCGGCAAGTGGGTCAACCCGAAAGGCGGGCCCGGCAAGTTTCGCGGCGTGCTTCTTCAACCGGGTAAGAAGACCGGCAAGCCGATGGTCGTCGGCGTGATTCACGGCAGCTTTGTCGACCCGCCCAAGAAGCCCGGCAGCTTCAAAGGCAAGTGGGCGATTTTCAAGTAGAGCCGGGTTTGAATCCGCCGAGTCGACGGATACTCAAGCGAACGGCCCACAACCTCGCGCGCCATGGAAGCGGCGGGGTTGTGGGCCAAGTCTGTTCGAGAGGCGTTCTTAGAACGCGATCATCTGTCGGTTGCGGTACAGCTTGATCTTCTCGAGGAGCCACTCGCCATGAGCGGCGACCAAGCGATCGCTGGAGTTCGAGTAAGTCGTACAGCTCTCTTCAACACGTCGGAGTAGAGAGTTGAAGAGCGCCGTGTTGTCCGGCGTCTGATCGAGACCGAGCTCGCTGACGACGAGCGTGAGGAAGTCCGATTGCATCCAACGATCGTGCTCGTCGGGCTCGCTCACCCAAACCGCGCCGTAGACCTTGTCGGCGACTGCGTGCGGGGTAAGTGTCTCACTTTTCCCCGACAGCATGCGCGACTGAGTTCCGAGGCGCGTGTAGAGACGGCCGTCGATGAGCTGGACCAGAATGCGGTAGCGCGAAATGTTCACGAGCTCGGTGACATGCTCCATCGACCAGAATCGGAACCACTCGCCAAAGGGACCGAACTTCGGATTGGAGAGCAGCACTCGGTCGGCATCGCTGATTCCGCCGGTCCAGCGCAGGCCGCGGTCGCACAATAAATCGAGCGAGCGTGTCTGCATCGCGAGATCGATAGGAGTAATCGGCGGACGGCCCTCTTCCTGACCGACGAGGTCGCGGTTGAAAGTCCAGCCGCCCAGGAAGCGACCGAGTCCGTTGTAGGAACCTTGGTAGTGACCCGTGAACATCCGGTACCAACGCGAGTAGCGGTGATAACCCTCGCCGTCCTTGGCGCCTTTCTCGCGCAACTTCGAGAGACCGACCTCGGCCAGCTCGATCTGTTGCTCGGCAAAGTCGAGCGGGTTTTTGCCGAGGTCCCAGACCTGACAGAGAGCGTCACCGATGAAGGAGTCTTCGTCGGTACCGAAGTCGAGGCCGTTCGTGTGCGAGCGATTGGCGATGGAGGACAGTGCGGATTCCTCGTTGCTGCCGTGCTCGCTGTAGCCGTACTCGATCGCCCACAAGTCGTACGGGCCGGGAGCGGAGGCGAAGAACTCGCCTTGCTTCGTGCCGGGCGGCACCATGTTGACGGGGTTGTAGTCCATCACCGAACCGATCAGGCCGTTCTTCGCGGTCTCCTCGACGTTGCCGAGCTCATCGACCGGGCGCCAGGTGGAGGACTTGAAGTTGTGGCGCAGGCCGATCGTGTGGCCGACTTCGTGAGCCACGACCTCGGTGACCATGGCTTGAAGAAATTTTTCGCGATCGAACTCGGGCTGTAAGGCACCGGCGAGAGCCATCACGCGAGCGGCTTGCAGTTGACGCTCGTTGCCGGCGAGCTTGCAACCGTGCAAGTCGCTCTGGCTGGGAGGCGCATCTTTGGCAGCGTGATAGTCGACGCGGATTTGCTCTTTCGAGCGTCCGTTCAAATCGTCGACGTAGCTGTCGAACTGTGCCCCATAGCCGCGAACAAAGGACTCCTGCATGGTGATGTCGGCGTCGAAGATCTCGCCGGTGCGCGGATCAACGCGCGACGGGCCAATCGCAAAGCCGGCATTCTCATCCGCCGACCAGCGAACGACGGCATAGCGCACGTCGCCCGGCTCCCAGTCCGCATCTTCGGGCATTTGCTTCGCGACGATTCCATTCGAGAAACCGGCTTTGCGGAACGCCGGCTCCCAGGCTTCGATTCCGGCGCGCACGGCATCGCGCCAGCGTTTCGGGGTCGAGTTCTCAATCCAGAAGGTAATCGGTTTGACGGGGTCGCTGACGTCGGCGGACGGATCCTTCTTCGCGAGACGCCAACGATTGACAAAGCGCGTGACGGGATCGACTGAGTCGACGTCAAAAATGTCCTTGCGCTCGGTGTAGAAGTAGCCGACGCGCTGGTCGAACTCGCGCGGCTTGTAGCCCTCTTCGGGCAGTGCGCACAGTGAGTGGCGAACGCGCAGAAGCAAGCTGCCGGGGTCCGCTTGAGTCAGGTTGCCGTCTTTGCCGCCGGAGAGAATGAGCTCCTGATCGATCTCCATGTTGCGCGGGTAGGCGCCGATGTTGGTGAACAGCGAGAGGTCGTCGTCCACGGAGTAGCCGCTGCCGGGAGCGGAATCGGCCAGCTCCAGGTTGTCGCTCAGGAACCAGCTGCCGAGGTCGATGAGATAGCGTTCGGCGTCTTCGAGTTCCGCCTCGAAGTCAAAGCTGCGCAGGATGCCTTCGGAGGTGACGTCGTCGAGCATCGCTTGCTCACGCGAGTCGCCCGCATCTTGATAGCGCGCATTCCGTGCGATCAACACGATTTTTTCGTCGCCGCGCTTTTCGAAACGCAGGATGAACTCCGTCTCCCAGAGCATCGCGCCGCGGTAGACCGAGCCGGAGCCCGCGCCGCTGTTCAGTGCGCCGTAGTAGAGGAAGTCGCGCCCGAGCGATTCTTTGTCGAGCTCGAGCAAGAGCTGCGAGTCACTGTGGTGAAGCTTGAAGAGCCCGGTGGCTTCCTCGAGGTCTTCGAGCTTCTCATCCCAGCCCTCCTGGTCGTCTTCCTCGTCCTCCTCATCTTCGTCCGAGTCCTCCTCACCCTCCTCGGAGGTTTCTTCCGCGGTTTCGGACTCCGTGGCTTCCTCCACGCCGGCAGAAGTCGTCGCACAGGAAGAGACCGCGAAGAGCAGAACAAAGAACGCGAGTAACGATGAGACGAGTGAGCGCATAGGACCTCCCAGGGGCCTACTGGTGATTGTGGGGCGATTTGAAGGGGCGCGAATCTAACAACCGCGAGGCCACATCTCCTCGATTCCTCCCGATTCGTCCTCGCGGGGAGACGCGGCGGCCCACTGCTCGCGCTCGAACACGAAAATCTTGCGGTTTGCCGAAACCGCCCGCGCGCCCCGCAACGCGAAGGGGAGGTCCAGCCAGTGTGATCACCAGCGTGATCGCGCTGGAGTGATCCCGATGAAGACCCGTGCTTTGGAAGCAGAACGAAGGAACCAGCCCATGTTGGACTCAAAGACCCGTCCCGGTACTCAGTGGAAGCCATCGCGGCGAACGGTTGTGAAGAGCGGGGCCGCGGGAGCGCTCCTGCTCGGTTTAGCCGGCAAGGTAAAGGCCGCGCCCCTCGCGAGCGGCTTTGATCCCGAACTGTTCTTGCTCGATCGCCTGACCTTTGGGCTCGACGACGACATGCTGAGCGAGGTTCGAACTCGCGGCTACGCCGGCTGGTTGAACTGGCAGTTGAATCCCGATGCGATCGATGACTCCGTTGCCGAGGGCATCGTGACCAGCGTCGAGTTTGGCTATCCGCTTTGGTTCGACGAGACCTCCGGTCTGCCGAACCCGGCGAAGATGACCAACGTCCTGAACAAGACGCCTTCGGAGCTCTTTCTCCAGTTTCCCGGCGAGACGTCGGGAACCACGCCGACGGTTCTGGGCGCGACCGCGGTCATGCTGCGCAACGCCTACTCGCGCCGTCAGCTTTTCTACGTGATGGCGGATTTCTGGTCGAACGTGCACAGCACCTTCGTGTTGCAGGAGGGCCAACACGCGCTGTGGATGCCGTTCCAAGAGAACGTGATCTATCCCTTCGCGCTCGGCAACTACGCCGACATGGTCAAGGCCAGCGCCAAGCACGCGTCGATGATGCTGTTCCTCAATCAGTATCGCAGCGACAAGACTTCTCCGATCGAGAACTACGCGCGCGAGTTGATGGAGCTTCACACGCTCGGCCTGAAGGACGGCGTGTCGGTCTTTGACGAGACCGATGTCGAGGAGGTTGCGAAGATCCTAACGGGTTGGAGCATGCACTCGCTGGAAGACATCGTCGCTGGTTACCCGAACCCGGACACCTACGGTTGCCCTGCGGAGACCATGGATCTGAATGACTATGGCAAGTTTGTCTTCAAGCAGGAGAAGCACCAGTTCGGGAAGAAGACCGTGCTCGGAAAGGTCTATGGATCCAACATCTTCCCCTTCCCGTTGCCGGGCTGTTACGGCCTCTCCGAAGGCGAGGATCTGATCGACGACCTCGTGGCTCGCGACGAGACCGCCGAGCACATGGCCACCCGCATGATCGAGTGGTTCATGATGGACGCGCCGCCGCAAGCTCTCATCGATCGCGTGGCAGGAGCCTTCTCGAGCTCGGGCAGCGAGATCATTCCGATGCTTCAGGAGCTGTTCGATCCCGCGTCGATCAACGAGATTCATCCCTCCGACAATCTCAAGATCCGGCGTCCGATCAACTACGTCGTCTCCGCGTTGCGAGCGTCGAACCCGACGCTCGACATGATGGAGCTCTGCTCGGACAACCTGATGCCTAACTGCATCCCGGGCAGTTCGGTTTCGACCGGCGCACAGTGGATCAGCAGCGCGTTCGAGATCGGGCAAATCCCCGGTGGAAGGCCTTCACCGGACGGCTATCCGTCGAAGAACGGCGCCTGGTCCGGCGGCTTGCGCGCACGGCTCCAGTTCGTGTCGGAGCTCGCGCACAACCAGAGCCTCGGTCTGAGCATCGACTCGACCCAGCTCGACGACATCTTCGGTGTGGCTACGGCGACCAACAAGTTGGCGGCTGCGGCGAATCAAAAGCTGATGCTCGGATTCCTCGACAAGTTCGATGTTCGCCGCATCCAGCGCTACATCAACAAGCTCACCCCAAGCTTGAGCTATGACGACCTTCGTCGCGAGACCTTCGCGATGATGCTCTCCGCGCCCAGCTTCCAATACCTCCACTAGCCGAGACCTGTACTTCGAAAGGAACGTGAATCCAATGAGTCATGATGAACACACGCAGGTCGCAGAGGAATCGGGCAAGAGCGAAACGCCGATCTCGCGTCGCGAGCTCGGACGCGGGCTGCGAGCCATTCGCGCCGCTGTAGCGGGAGCCGGAGTGGTGGGTCTGGGAGCATCGGCGTCGGCTATGGACCGGACGCGCGGCAAGCAGGTCGTCAGTGAGTCGTTCCGTCCACAGCCTCTCGTGCAGGGCGGACCCGGCTCCAAGCCTGCCTTCCTGCTCTCGATCTTCCTTCGCGGCGGTGCGGACGGGTTGTCCATTCTCGCGCCCTCGGATGATCCGGACTATCAAGCAGCACGAACCGCAACGCGGATTTGGAATCCCACCGACCCGGGCTTGCCGGACGCGACCATGGCGGGCCTTCCGCTCACTGCGGGCGTTCCCGGAGTGCCGGATTTTTGGGTGCCCCAGGTCCTGCAGCCGCTGAAGGAGCTGTTCGATGAGCCGAACTCCAAGCTCGCTTTCCTGCACGCCTGCGGTTCGGCGGATCCGACGCGGTCGCACTTCGAACAACAGAACCAGATGGAGTCGGGAACGACCGGCAACGCCTCGCCGCCGCTCGCCACGGGTTGGTGTGGGCGGCACCTAGCCACCAAAACCGATCACATCGTCGGCCAGAGTCTCTTTCGCGGCTTCAGCTATTCGAGCTTCCTCGCGCAAACGTTGAACGGCGGGCCGGGTGTGACACCGATTCCCGACGTGACGACCTATCAGTTTCCGATCTCGTTCCCCGCGACGCCGGAACAACAGCAAGCGCGCGCGGATGCTTTTGAAGATATCTACGACGAGTTTGGGGACCCGCTCGACACCTCGATGGAGAGCATTCTGAAGGCGATCGCGGTCATCAACAACGTCGACTTCGATAGCTACGCGCCAGCCGGAGGGGCGGTGTACCCGGGCTCGCCCTTTGGAGCCCAGCTCCGCCAGGTTGCGCAACTAGCCAAGGAGGTCAGCAAGTTGGAGGTCGCACAGCTCAATGTTGGCGGCTGGGACACTCACGATATGCAGGGCGTGTTTCTCCCCGGGGGGCGCATGTACGACCTGCTCGACAGCCTGGCGCAGGGGCTCAAAGCCTTCAAGCAAGACATGGTCGACGATGGTCGCGAGTTCATCGTCGTCGTCACGACCGAGTTTGGACGCACGCTCGCCGAGAACTCGAGCAGCGGCACCGACCATGGCCACGGCGGCGTGATGATCGTCATGGGGACGAACGTCATGGGCGGAGAGGTCTACACGACCTGGCCGGGTCTGGCGACCGGGCAACTCGACATGGGGGACATCGCGGTCACGACGGATATTCGCGATGTCTTCGGCGAGGTCGTCTCGAGCGCGCTCAAGAATCCGAATACGAGCATCGTCGTGCCACCGGAGCCCGGCGTGTACTCCTACGCGCCGGTCGGGTTCATGGCGTAACGCGCGCCAACGGGAGACGAATCGGGTCCGAGCGAGCTTACCGCCCGTCCGGCTCCGTGCTATTCTTCGGGCGGGTGCGCAGAGGTGCCCGACCCGTCGAAAGAGGCTCTCACTCTGCAGCAATGACCTCTTTCTGACATTGCAAATCTCCTGGCCGGAGGGAACGGGTAGTCGGCCAGTTTTTTGGAGAATGCAATGATCGATCCGATCCGCGAATTGAAAACTCGCGCAGAGCTGCTTCATCGTAAGTTGAAGAGCAGCCAACCCGGCGCCATCGCGCGCCTTCGCAGACTGCCCGACTTTCGCACTTCGTCCGACTCCGATGCGGAGCTCGTGAGGGCTGTGCAGCGGAAGCACTGCCTGAGCGTGATTGCCTCCGAGTTTGGTTTCTCGAACTGGGCACACGCAAAGCGTTTGCTCGAAGGAGCCGACGCGGAGAGCGACTTCGGGGAGCTGCTCTACATCAATGGTCCCGGTGGCTTCCTCAATCACTGGTTCGCGAACTGGGATGAAGCGAACGCCCAGCGCCTGACTTCCGGCGGTTTCCTGCTCGCCTTCAAACGACAATTCGTCGTGGTCGAGCCGGAGTACATTCGCTCGATCGGGCTCGATCCGGACGACTCCGATTGGGCGCGGCTCGGTTGGGACTGGGCTCGACCGAAGGAGCTTGAGGCGCGAACGAGCCTGTATGGAAAGTTGATGGCAGCTCGGCCTTTGGAGGACGAACGGTCGTGACCTTCGGCCCCTGAGCTCACTGCGTGAACTCGGGGGCCAGCTTCCTCAGCTGTGTTCACCGCGCAGGGCCGCGAGTCCGGCGGTGAGTGCGGCGAGAGGAAGCACGATCAGGTTGGCAAGGTTGGCCCAGGTCTGCGTGCCGAGCTCTTCGCTCGCGCCTTCGGGCAATCCGACGAAGGAGTACTGAAGTGCGGCGAAGGCCAGCGCGAACAAGAGCAGAGTGAAGGCGAGCTCGCGACCGGGTCGTGCGGCGATTGGATCGGCGGGGTGCTGGGAGTGTGCTCGGCGGAGGATGAGGCCGCGGACAGTCAGTAGCAGGAAGACCGGAAACAGGAGCGCGAAGTGGGCGGGAGAGAGCGCGGCAAGGGCGCGGTCGAAGATGCTCGCGCTTGGCCAGTCGGATATGTCGAACGCGAGTTGATGCGTGAACTTCCCGGCGATCGGCCAGGCGAAGAATAGCCACAGTGCGCCGGCCTTGAGGGCGAGAGATTTGCGCGAGGGGAGCGGGGTCGTGATCACGAGGGCAGTGATCGCGAAGGCGGCGAGGGCCAGGCCGCTCCAGGAGGAGAGGATTTGGCTGAGGAAGGCGATGACGGCGAGCGCGCCGGAGCGTCGGTCGCCGTGGCGCAACCAAGAGATGCTGAAGGCGGCTCCGCCGGTGAAGCACATGGCGGTCACGAGCTCGGCGTGTGCGAAGGCGATGCTGGTCGCGGCGAAGGGCGTGAGCAGGACGGCGATGCCGATGAGCCAGCGCAGTGCAGGCGAGCGACGCGCGCTCGCAAGGCCGTGGACGACGAGCAGCGCGGTTGCGATCCACGACGCCCATCCGAAGACGGGCGAAATCAGTGAGCCGCCGGTGAAGAAGGCTGCTGTCGTTTGGCCGAAGAAGGTGTGCGAGAGGTCGACGAGAAAAGTGGCGGGTGCGGCGAGGACGGCGCGGAGTTGAAGGGCGGCGGCGAGTGCGAAGAGGAGTGGCAAGGCGCGTGCGAAGCCGCGGCATTTTTCGCGCGTGGGGTTGTGATAGGGCGCGATGGCGCCGGGCAGACTGAGCAGTCGAGCGGCGAGGATGATGAGCCACGGCGCGAGGAGGGCGGCGGGGCGTCCGATGAAATTGACTAGCGAAGTCCCGAGGTCGGTGGTGAGCACGACGTTCGTGAAGCCGAGCGCGCACACGCCGAGTAGGTGAGAGGTCGCCCAGGTGGTGGCGAGTGCGCGCGGTTCGAAACTACCCAGCTGGCCGGCGGGCAGCAGCGAGAGCAGGACGCGGCCGACGCCCGCGAACGCGAGCAGGCCAAGCAGGGTCTCGACCACCGCCGGCGTTTTGCCGGAACCCGGCAGATCGCCGATCGCAAGCTGGGTCGCGACGACTCCGACAACGGCGATCAGGCCGAGCGCTCCGCCCACGATCTTATCACTCCTGAAATTCACGCCGCGATGATTCCCGATTCACGCGTTTGAATCCACGGCCATCCATGCAGAATGGCGGAATGCTCATCGGCGCTTTTTCTCTGAACCCACGGCGCGGCGACGTCGCCGGAAACCTGGCGGCCGCCGAAGCCGGATTGCGCGAGGCGAGCGCCGCTGGCTGCCGCTTGGTGGTCTTGCCAGAGATGTGGACGACCTCCTTCGCCGACTTCTCCGAGCCCGCGAAGACCGCCGCGCTCTTTGCCGAGAGCGAGCGAGCCCTCGAGCGCGTGTCCGAACTCTCGAAAGAACTCGATCTGGTAATCGCCGGAACAGCGCCCGCGATGAACGGCGCAGCTCTCCCGTTCAACCGCCTGACGATCTTTGCGCGCGGCGAGCGCGTGCTTGAGTACGACAAGGTGCATCTGTTCACTCCGACGGCGGAAGAGTTGAGCTTTGCCGCGGGTACAAAAGCTCCGCTCTGCATCGACTCCGAGCGAACGGGTTTGCCGCCGATGTCGGGCGCGACCTGCTACGATCTGCGCTTCGGCGAAACCTTCAAGCCCGCGATTCGATCCGGCGCCAAGCTGCTCGTCATTCCCGCGCAGTGGCCGACGCCGCGGCAGAGTCACTGGGGCGCGCTGCTCTCGGGGTGTGCCGTCGAGAATCAGTGCTTTGTCGTCGGCTGCAATCGCACCGGCACCGAGCTGGTCGGACGGCGCAAGATGGAACTCGTGTTTCCCGGCAATTCGATGGTGGTCGACCCGAGTGGAAAGGTCTTGGTCGAGGGCCAAGGCGATACGGGACTGATCGTCGCCGACGTCGACTTCGATGAGGTCGATCGCATTCGCACGCGCGTGCCGGTCAAGAAGGATCGGCGCGATGATCTCTACGCCGATTGGTAGCGCGTTCAGCTAGCAGCCCGTGATAAAAGTCATTCACCCAATAAGCGGCCGATTTTCGGCCAGGTCGGCACTCGAAAGCCTCACCGAATCCACGGATTCGGCTTCGTTTTCGTGCACCCACCTGACCAAAAAATTTGCTGCTTATTGAGCAAAGCACTTTCACCACGTTCAGCTAGCGAGCAAGCGCGCGATCAGCGAGGGCTTCTTCGCGCGCGCTTCAAAGTCCGCGCAGTCTCCGCGCAGGTTGATCTTCTCGTGATCGCCGGGGACCTGCTGCTCGTCCAGAAAAGCTTCCTTCTGGCGCCCCGGCATGTTCGTGTCTTTGAAGCAACCAGCAATGCGAGCTTGGTGGGGCGCCGCCCGAAAGTGGATGCAGTCCGAGCAGTGAACTCTGTTTTTATCCGACATAGCTTTGGCAGGTTTCGAGAAGGGATTCGAGTGCCGCGTCTCGACCGTGGAGTCACCGAGTGGCGGGGGACGAGCGCGCTCGCAAATCGAGAGCGCAGAATTCTGACCGCTCGCGCCCCGCTTCGAAAGCCCGAAGAGGGCTTGTTCCATAAGAAAAGGACCGACGACTGCCAAAGCACCCGCCGATCCCTCTCATTCAGGAGGTGAGCTGTTCAGATCATGGGCAGGGGCGCTTCGTCCAGCATCGGCGGAGCCTGGATGCCCGAATTGTCCAGCCCGGAAACCGAGGGGACGTGGAAGAGCGCTTCTTGGATTTGGGCCCCAGCATTCGTTCCCGTCGAGCTGGAGTAGAAGTAGGAGCTTCGGAACCCGGTGCTGCTCGAGCTGGCTGAGCCGGCCGAGGCCGCGTTGACCGGCGCGTTCGATGGGGGTCCCGGCGCGCCGGTCCAGGCTGTAATCCCAGCCGTATTCGCCGTCAGGAACATCGGTCGACCCGCGGTCAGGACTCCGAGGTCGATCGAGAACTCGCGTGTCGTCGTGAGGCCGTTCGGTTTCAGCGAGAGCAACTCCAGAGTCACTCCCTCGGTTCCACCGTGAGGAATAGGCCAAGCCAGCGATGCGCCTGCAGGCAGCGCGCGAACAAACCGCGCTTCGTTGAAACCGAAGACCAACAGGTGATCGTGGTGCGTCGAGTTGACGGCCAAAAACGCATCGCTGTCGATGCGAATATCGATCACTTGATTGTTTGTTGAGGCTCCTGCGTCGTCGGCATCGCCAGTGTTGAGGGCTGTTCCGACTACCAGGGCCATCGAGAGAGCTGCAGAGATCATGTGAAACCTCTCCTCTACGAGGACTGTGGTTGTCTTTCCACTTCATGTTCTCGGAGCGTTTTCCAAATCCCTTGAGCGGTTATCTCCAGGTCGGCCCGAGAGGGGGAATACGGGCGCTAACGAGGCTCTCCGAGTCGATTAACGTTGGCAGCGCTCTTCGCCGAGCATCCTCGCCGCTCTGGGATCTGTCGCTAGGGGCGATGCGGTTCGCAGTGCGATTCGCTCCAACGGTTAGACTCGAACGAGTTGCATTCGCCAACGAGTTCAAGATTCTTGAGTCCTTCGATGAACACTTCAGTGGGAAGCGAGGGAGAGCGAGCCCGAAAAGTTCGCGTTTCCGATGATTTGCCCAGCGCCGATCTCACGGATCGTCGGTTCGAGCGATTATCGAAGCGCCGTACCTCGAAGTTGACGGCATTCGCAGAGCAGCGCTTCATCTCCGTCGTCCTCGGAGTTTTACTCGGATTCGCCATTTGGTGCGGAGTTCAGTACTTCTCTGAACGCGACAACTTTGACTCCACCATCCACGCGACCTATTTCCTGGTCCTCTACGCCACCGGTTACTCCCTCGGTCTGATTCGAAAGGGCCACCCTTTCGTCGCCAGCTTCGCGATGGTCGCGAGCCAGCCCGTCGCGTATCTCATCTACCCCAACGCAAAGGGCGAGTTGGGCAACCTGTTCCCGATCGCCGCCGCCATGCTCTTCGCCTGTGGGCTGCCCACCGTCGGCTTGACCTATTTCGCGACTTTGCTTCGTCGCGCCATCGCCCGAAAATCAACGGCCCGGTAGAGAAGCTCCAACTTCGCATGGCGTTTGACTAAAACCGTTATAGTGGCACACCCCGATGAAGCAGAAGCTCTTGTACATGGAACTCAAGTCGGAGCGTGCTGACTGCGGACCTGCGTGGATCGGCCTCGCCACCTTGTCGAAGTCTGGTCGAACCGTTTACTTCAACGGGCGAGCTCTTAAGCGAGCTGTAGGTGGCGGAGTATCGGGTAATCACTATTGCGTGGAAACCGGGGACGAGTTCTGGGTTTCAGCGCCCAAGAGGAATGGACTCGATAGACATTGGGCTGGCGGGGGCATCGTCTTGGTCGCTGCTGACTCTGTTTCCGAGTATCTCGCCTTTCGCGGTTGGGACAAGATCGACCCCAAACAGCACCGCGCAACGTCGGATATCGTCGTAACCGATATCGAGAAGTTCACCGACATCGAAAATCAGACTCTATGACATGCCGATGCAGACGGCGGGCTCTTCGGGCCGTTGCTGATTGGCCTCGCCGCTAGATTGACCGTGCCCAACATGATGAAACTTCTAGCAATCGTGATCTGCTCCGCAACCGTTGCGGCATGCAGTTCGGACGTGATCCCTCTCTCGAACATCGAGATCGAAGGGACATCCGAGCAAGCTGACTCGGAGTACATCTACTTCACTTCGTCTGCAGGCAATTCGTGCGGCGGCATTCGCATCGAGGAAGATGGCGCGCAGCGACGAATTACGTTCGTTCGTGAGGGGGCTCCAGTTGACGCCGAGACCGTGCTCTCGAACGACTACGCCTGGGAGGGATTTCTTCGCGTCGAAGTGCCGCTGAGCGAAACAATCCTTACCGACGGCGGATCGATGACACTGATCTCCGCGGACTCGTGGTCGGAGAACGAGATCGGGACGTATTCCTATCCACCACGAAAGCTATCCGACGAGCAGGAGCAGTCGGACCGCCGCTCGGCCGACGGCTGATCAGAATGTTTAGACTTCTCTTCGTTCTTCTTGCGATGACGCAAACGACCAGTTGTGCGGCATCGGAGATGGATGGCACTCCGGTTCCGGAGCACTACGCCTACCTATTCGAAGGCGGGCTCTTTCCAGCCGAGGTGCCCTCGACCCGCGCAGCGCTGCCCTTCGAAAAGATTCAAATGACCCACTCGGGCGTTTGGTATACACCCGGCTCAACGATCACTATGTGGCGGGATGGCAGAGCAGAAGGCAGTTTGGGAATCGGAGAAGTCACGCTGTGGGACTTTGGCGCGCTCTGCTATCTCATCGAGAAACTAAACTTCGCCTCGATGGCGGGGCACTACCAGGCGGACGGTACAGACAATGGGACGTCGATCGTGAAGGTGTGGAGGTCGGGGCAAGCGGAACCGACCGTTGTCCGTGACTACGGCGGAGTTGGGCCCATTGAACTGTGGGGAATCCAGACGGCCATCGACGGAGTTGCTGGCCGAATCCATTGGGAAGAGGCAGGCCAACCAAGTGGTACGACGAATTAACCTTCGACCGGCCGCTGATCGCCAAAGCCGTTCGTTCGACCGATGACTTCTGACGCCCGCATCTCGTTTACGAGGCCACGGGAGTGGTTCGGCAGGTTCCGCAAGCTCGGGGTCTTGGTTGACGGGGAGGTTGTTGCCCTAGTCGGAATCGGAGAGACAACCGTGCTTAGCGTGGTGCCCGGCCAACACCGCCTGCAGCTTAAAATGGACTGGTGCACGTCACCGGAGCTGGAGATCTTCGCGGAGGCAGGGCGGACTTGCCATTATCGCTCTCACAGCCCAAGTGTGTGGCGGGCGTCCAAGATGATGCGTGCCCAACCCGAGTCGTTCTTTCAGCTGATGCCGGACGATGGGTAAGACAACTAACGAGCAGGGAGAGCAGCTCGGTGTTCGGCTGGGCGCGAAGCGCGAATGAGTTGGCTCGGATCGCGACGCTCAACGCACGCGATTGACTTCCCCCGGCACGAGATTCACTTCGATGGTACGCAGTCGAGTTCCGTTCTTCGTCAGCACGATAGTCGTGACGCCCTCCGGCACGGTGACGACGGAAGAGCGTCCGGACGTAATGGATGGGTTGTAGGTCTGACGGACGTTTTCGTCCGCTTCGTAGACTTGCACTTGCTGGACTTGCATGGCGTCGTCCATGACAAGAAAGCCATCCGCCTCATTCGCGTCGTCCAGGTCGAGCTGGAGGTAGAGACGTCGCGAAAGTACGACCTCGAGAGCGTCGAGATTGCCTGTTGTGGCGGTGTGACCGCGCCAGTCATTCAAGTAGAGGTCGTGATAGCGAACGCCCTCGCCATTGAAGCGCAGCATGGTGGTTTCACGAGTCAGCTGCTCGAACTCGAAGTAGCCCTCGGCGTCGGTTGTGGTCGCGCCTACCTGCTCGGTTGTGCGCGAACCGTTTCCGTTGTAATCGGAGACGAAGAGGAACGCGTTCGCTTCTACGTTGATGTCCGCTAGGGGCTGCCCGTCGTTCGCAAGGACACGACCCGCGACAAGCTCCCACGGCTCGACGTCATCGAGCACGATTGTGAGCGTTTCGTTTCCGGCGAGCACCTGATTCGCACGGGCTCCGACGAAACTCTCCAATTGCATGACACGTAGGTTGTACGCCCGATCTTCGAGCCCATCGATGATGAAACGACCGTCGCTCTGCGTCTCCGTCCAATTCCAATCACCCGCCGGTGAATAGCCGCCGAGCTCCGTCTCCAGCATCTCAAAGCTGGTGTCCTCGCGCATCGCGAAGACGGTCGGGTCGGTAATCCAAACTCTCGCTCCGGAAACCGGCTCGCCATCTGGATCGACCACGTGCCCAACAATTCGCAGCGGTGCATGATCGAGACGGAGAACGAGCGGTTGCGGCCAAACCAACTGACCCGCTTGATTCTCGGCCCAGACGCGAGCTGGTATCCAGCCGTCGGCAAACGCGATCAAGCGATCGACATCCACCATGCCCAACATGGCGTTCGATGAGTGTTGGTCGCTGCGATCGAAGTGGAACCAACCCTGATCATCGGTGCGCGTCGATGCCAACCCAAAACTCACGCGCGCATCGGCAACGGGTTCATCAAAGGGATTCACGACGCGCCCGGTCAAGACACCGGGCCCGCTCGTCGGTCTTTTGAGCACCAACTCCAACGATGACGACGGGAACTCGGGCTCGGGAATTCGGTAAGGCAAGAAGCCGTCGACGAGAGCCACGAGCTCGGCGCCTTCGACATAGGCTGAATCGGGTAGAGCGAAACGGCCCAGTTCATCCGAGACGGAGCGGACGGCGGCTGCTTTTGCGCTGCCTTCTAAATCGTCTTGAAAGCGATTGGCGATCGGGGGGAGTTCCAAACCAACTCGCACGTTGGCGATGGGCTGACCCTGCTCGTCGATGACTACGCCTGCGAGTTCGTGGCGAGGAGCGACGACGACGAGTGGGTGAGATCGCTCGGCTTGTTTCGCAAGCCTTCCGAAACGCAGGGTTACCCATGCGCGATCAGCGGCTTCGATCCAAACGCTCTGCTCTACGCCCTCGACTTCAAACTCACCGCTCGCGCCCGATACCGCCAGTTCGGTGGTTTCACCTCGAACGCGCAACGAAACGCCTACTTCGGCACGAGCATCGGCATTGAGCACACGTCCCTTCGCTCGAACGAGGGGAGTTGAATCCGCGACGGTCGCAGGTTCCGAATCGTCAACTTCGCTAACAGTCTTGACCGAATCACTCTGTACGGATGTGCGATTCGAAAGCGTTGCGGGATCATTCGCCAACTCTTCACTCTTCGAGATTTCGAGCTCTTCCGTTTTAGGGAATGACTGAGTGACACCATTCTGTTCGGTCGGTTCGACCATCGTAATGGTGACGATGGAGAGCGTTGCAGCCACGAGAACGGCTACCGCTACTTTTGCTTGAGTGGTCATGAGTAACGCGGGTAGAAGAGGTGTGTGCTTGAGCGCCGTCGCTGTAACGCTGGAGCCCGGATGTGCGAGCGGAACAAGCGCAAGCAGCCATGAGGTGTCGCCACCGTGTTCGCTTTGCAGGCGCTCGCGCACTTGCGCAAGCCCACGCTGCAATTGAGTGCGAACTGTCGACCGCGGGACACGCAAGATCTGAGCAATGCGCACGGGCTCAAGCTCTTCAAAGAAGCGCATGAGCACGACCGAGCGAAAGGGTTCTTTCAACTCGAGGACAGCGTCCACGACACGACGTCGAAGAGCTTCGCGTTCGAGCACCTCTGGCGTCGTAGGCGCGGTGCGTTCTGCCTCCTCCGAAAGCTCCTCGCCGCGGCGAAGACTCTCCGACCGCATTTTGCGCTTGGAGAGGTTTCGCACCACGCTCGCCATCCAAGCCCGCAGGTCGCCGATCGGCCCTCCGCGCTCATCGGAATGACGAAGCAACGCCACCCAAGCATCCTGAGCAACATCTTCTGCCAGACCCTCGTCACGCAAAATCGCCGACGCCAGAGAGCGCACCCAAGACCCATGCGCCAGTAGTGCGCCCGAGTCTTCAGCCCAATCGTAGCCCGCGTGCGATTCGGAATGTTCCATTCGGAGGTCCAGTCCCGCGAGTCTGTCAGCTGTCCCGTCTTTTCGCGGATTATTCTTCGATACCTCGGCGCTCACCGACGCCGTTCAATCGTTCCGCACGAACATCTGGGCGATTACGCAAGCCTTGCGGCTTCCTGTACGCTATTCGTCGGTCGGTTGGGAAAGCCGCGGAGCGCGTGTAGCACTGACCGACGCTCGCGGTGCTGACCGATGTTCGGCGCCGGGAGGCCGCCGAGATCAACAGAGAGTTCCGACTATGCATGATGATGGCTACTTCGATGAGTCGGTTGCCGCGCGCTATGATGACGACGAGAATTTCGCCCCCGAAGTCGTGGATCCGACCGTCGACTTCTTGGCAAAGCTGGCCGGCTCCGGACGCGCGCTGGAACTGGGTGTTGGAACGGGCCGGATCGCACTTCCGCTCGCAGGACGAGGCGTGCCCGTGCACGGGATTGACATCTCCAAGGCCATGCTTGCGAAGCTCGTCGAGAAGCCGAGCGCGTCGGATGTCGCGGTGACGGTCGGAGACTTTGCGTCGACAAAAGTCGAGGGCACCTTCTCGCTCGTCTACTTGGTCTACAACACCATTATGAATCTAACCGAGCAGGAGACGCAGGTCGCTTGCTTTCGGAATGCTGCACATCACCTAGAACCGGGCGGACGCTTTGTGGTGGAAGTGCTCGTTCCGCGGCTTCAAAAAGTACCCAGCGGCGAGGAGTATCACGCTTTCCATGTAAGCGAGACGCACTGGGGCATCGATGAGTACGATATCGCCACACAGAGTCTCACCTCACACCACCTCATGATGATCGACGGCGAAACACATCGATCCTCGACTCCATTCCGGTATGTGTGGCCTGCGGAGCTCGACTTGATGGCGCAGCTGGCGGGACTCCAGTTGAAAGAGCGGTGGGGCGGTTGGAACCGCGAGCCATTCACCGGCGATAGCGAAGCTCATGTGTCCGTCTGGCGCAAACCTGAGGACGAACGGACTGGGTTCCGGTCGATCGCTGATAATTAAAGCGGTTAGTTGCGCTATCGTGTCCGAGGCTAATCACCAAGGAGTCAAAGATTATGAAGACCTTTCTAGCAGCTATTGCACTCATGATAGGCGTGACCTCAGCGATCCATCTACAAGGGCCAAAAGCCGAACTAACGGCTGCGGACCTCGCGACTTTCTTGGACGCACGACACAAGGTGATCACTTTTGAGAACGCCCCCGGGAGTGAGGGCGCTTCATGTCGGTTGGTCTTGCTGCGTCAAGGAGAACTCGTATCGTCGAGTCACTGGTTTGGGTTTAATTCCTCAATGTATTCGGAGCAATACCCCACCAGTCAAATCGCAGTCGTCTACCGAGTAGAAGATTCCTCGATAACGGCATCGATTCGATTCGACGGCGTAAGCGGGCGCGTGGAATTGGAAAAGCCTGAAGACATGAATCTCAATACTTGGTTGGGGGGGCTCGAACTCGATGAAGATAACCGGGTGGTCCTCGCATTCGACCAGGATCCTCGTCCGGATGGCGAGGGGATGATCACGCTGCAAAACTCAAGTGCGGACAGAGCCGGCGCCGCGTTGGTTTTAGAGGTCAAAAAACGCTGACTTCTCTAGACCCAATAGGACCGCTGATCCGCACTGTCTCTTGCCAAACAGACCTAGGATATGACAACAACCATCGCGATGACCGGTGAGTACACCAAGGCGATACTCATGCATGCGCTCCTTACCGGGGAGGGAATTCACGTGGCTCCGATCCAGCAGCAGTCACAGATAACAGCTCTGGGCGCCGAGCGCGGATATCGGATTACGGTTCCCAAGGATGAAGCTAGCGACGCCGCTGCGAAGCTCTTAGCGCAAGGGTTCGAAAAGTGCTTGTGCGGGTGACTCCAATTCAACGGAGCTACTTACCGATGCAGCGATCGGCGTTGCCTGCGCCTGATCGATTGGATTGTTGATCAGACGAATGGGTAACCGGGTCGGTTGGACGGTCGTTGTCGCGTACGCTGGATATGTCGCCTACCAGATTCAGCGAGCCGTTCGCTGGCAACTCCCGAACTACCCTGAAGTGTCGGGAAGTGTCGGGAAGTGAGTACGCGAACTCCTACCACGCCTGGGCGAGCATTGTCTTCACGTGCACAATCTATACGGCCATGCTCGCGTTCGTGGCGGCTGTCGCTTTACTTTTCGGGAGGGGCGCCACTTCTGAAGTTCACTGGCGCTCTTGGATGGTTACGACCATCCTGGTCTCATGTATCTCCTGGGCCGCGTTGGGTGATGATCTCTTCCAAGCGATTGAAGACCACTGAGGTGGAATAGCAATCCCATACAACGGCGGATTTGCGCGGCGTCGCTGATTATCAAAGCGGTTCGAGCATCAACAAAGAATGAAGACATCACCGATAGCGAGAGTCCGCGAGATGTACGACGAGTCCGCGGAGTCGTACGCGGCACTGATGGACGGCGAGATCGACCTTCCGATTTACGCGGACGTCTTAGGGCGGTTGGCCAAACGTCTAGCCGGAGTTTCCGGCGCGCTCATTGACACGTCTTGTGGGCCGGGGCACATGCTGCTTCGGTATCACGAACAGAGCGATCGCGATCGAGAGTTGGTTGGCATAGACCTGTCGCCGAAAATGGTCGCTCTTGCGAGCGTCAGCCTCGGACCCGTCGCGGATATCCGACTCGGTGACATGCGAAATCTCGATGAAGTCGAAACCGATTCGGTTGCGGCCGTCCTGAGCTTCTTCGCCATTCACCACATCGACCCGGAGGAGGTCGCGTTTTCCCTTAGGGAGTGGAAGCGCGTGCTCTGCCCCGGTGGACAACTTGTCGTTGCGGCCTGGGAGGGGACCGGATCCATTGACTATGGGGACGAATCGGAGATTCTGGCGCTGCGTTACACCTCAGGTGAAATCAGAGACTGGGCCCAGGCGGCTGGTTTCGCGGTGGACCGATGTTTGGTTGAACCCGTGTCCGAAATGCCTATGGATGCACTGTACTTTGAAGGAACAGCAGAAGGTGAACGGACAAGAGCGGAGAGCGACTCATGACCGACGAATCTAAAATTTGGCGCAAGCTTCTGACGCTGGGAGTGTTGGTTGGACTCGCCATCGTCGCTTACTTCCTTTCGCCCTTCGCCTATCGACCGGATCGTCCCGTCGAAACGATTGCCCCGGGCTCTTCGACAGAGCCGGCCTTTGTGGTGCAGATCATTCGGCCACGAATGGGCTTGCCGCTGGGCGGGATTCTTCCGCCCGACATCTTTGGGCTCGACGAACAGCTCGTGTTCGAATCGACGGGTGTAGGTGCCTCCATCGACAGGGTCGGCCCCAGGCGAATTGAACTCAGCGGGGACGACTGGAGTTTGGTCTACGCGCTCGACGCTGATGGTCGAGTGACTTCCGAGACCGAGGTGGTCTTCGAGCTCGTGTTCGAAGATCAACTCC
The DNA here is from genome assembly GCA_029259635.1 of Planctomycetota bacterium. Taxonomy (GTDB): domain Bacteria; phylum Planctomycetota; class UBA1135; order UBA1135; genus OFTM34. The sequence continues at coordinate 28,974 of JAJDEU010000031.1, forward strand.
GGAAGGTGCGCTGTCGGCCCGGCGATCCGGCCATCGGTACGGTTAGCACGACTGCGCTTGCTGGCTCCGGTGAATTGAGCGGCAGCTTCGATATCGAGCTTGCGCACTGCGAGGATGCGGAAACGGGAAAAGCCCTCGGCTGGCCGCCGAAACCGCTCATTCTGCACGGAAGTTTTGACCGGCTCGTGATGGACGCCGGCGCGGAGAACCGTTGAGCTGAGCCGAGTTGCGACTCGAAGTCGCCCATTGAAATCGGGCGGTCGGTTTCACGCCGCTAGAACTGGAAGTAGATGAACTGCGTCTCGCCGAAGATGGGCAGCATGAGGATGCCGGAGAGTGCTCCCAGGAGAATGGCCAACGCGAGGGTGGGCAAGGACTCCACGCGGCGCTGGAAAGCCGCCGCCCAAGCCATCGGCGAGAGGTGAATCAAAGCGCCCACCAAGAGCGCCCACCGCGCTCGACTGAGGAGCACGTCGTCCTCGCCGAACACGGTCAATAGGTCGGTCAGCTCCGTCATGCTCTTCGCGCGAATGAAGAGGAGCGAGAAGGCGGTGAAGTGAAAGGTCAAAACCCATGAGAGGAGCTTGCGTCCGCGGGTCGTGGCGAACTCTTGCCCGCCACGGAGGCGTTCGAAAAACCGCTCGATGGACATGGCTATGCCCTGGAGCAGGCCGTAAGTGAGCCAGAGAAAGCTCGCTCCGTGCCAGAGCCCGATGGTCACCATCGTGATCAAGAGGTTTCGAATGACAATGAGCTCTCTCCCGCGCGAGCCACCGAGCGGGAAGAACATGTAGTCGCGAACCCAGGACGAGAGCGTGATGTGCCAGCGCCGCCAAAACTCGCGGATCGAGAGCGACTGATAGGGTCCGACGAAGTTCTCGGGTAGGTCGAAGCCGAGGAGCCGCGCTGCACCGATCGCGATATCCGAGTAACCGGAGAAGTCGTAGTAGATCTGGAACGCAAAGCCGTAAATCGCGAGGACGTGGATGAACACGCCGTAGTTGCTGGGGTCGGCGTAGCAGGGATCGACCAGGTAGGTTCCCAGCGAGTCCGCGATGATGGCCTTCTTCGCCAGTCCGATTCCGATCCGGTACAGGCCGTTGTGCAACCGGATTCGGTCGAAGCGAGGCTTGAGATCTAGCTGCGGAAGAAACTCAACGGCGCGCACGATCGGACCGGCGACCAACTGGGGAAAGAACGCAACGAACAGCGCGAAGTCGCGGAAACTGACCGTAGGCGAGAGCCTGCGGAAGTAAATGTCGATCGTGTAGCTGAGCGTTTGGAAGGTGTAGAAGGAGATGCCGACGGGTACGACCTTGGAGCGCCAACCGCCCTCATCGGCGATGGCCGCCCAGGAGTGTTCCACGAGCTGGAATTCGAGTCCCGCGCTTGCGAGCAGCGGATCGATGAGGGAGCTCAGCCAGTAGCTGTACTTGAAGAAGCAGAGCAGGCCGAGGTTTCCCGCGAGGGAGATCAGCAAGAAGATCCGCCGACGCCCATCGTCCTTTTCGCGGTCCATCGCTCGACCGCAATAGAAGTCGAGGATCGTGCTGAACACGATCAGGAGCAGGAACCATGGCGTCCACGCGCCGTAGAAGATGTAGCTCGCGGCCAGCAACATCCACGACCGCAGTCCGCGGCGGTTGGCCATCAGCCAGAAGAGGCCGACGACGACGATCATGAAGAGGCCGAACCTCCAACTGTGGAACTCCACGTGCGGTTGCCCTCTGCCCTAGCGGGGCGTCTTCCTTCGGTTCTCGAGTAGACGCTCGTCCAAGCCCTCACTGGTGAGGGCGTTGAGCAAGTGCTGTGCGATGACGCGATGTCCAGCCGCGGACCAGTGCGCGTCGTCGCAAGTAAATTTATTGCGACGGGTCCCGATCAGCGTGATGGCGTCGTTCATGGACCAGGACTTCACGCCACGCTTCGCGAACTCCTTGGTGAGAACTCTTGTCGATTCGGTTCGCGGTGTTCCGAGGGGCGGCGCACCCATACTCGCGTTGTTTCGCACGTAGGTATCCCAGTGCATCTCGGAGTCTTGATAGGCCTCGAGCAAGATGGCCGCGCGCAACTCAATGCCTCGCTCGTCGCAGATCTTGGCCAGAATCTTGAGTTCATTGAGGGAGTCCTTGATCATGACCGCGACTTCGGGCGGTGGCTTTCGCGCGGAGATCACATACTTGCGGTGAGAGCTCTCAATGGTGCCCTTGCCCGTGAACTGAGAGCGATAGCGGGAGTAGATCGTCGAGTTCTCTAGGAGGAAACCGTGCGCGGCGGCAACGGGCTCCATGAGCGGGGTCGGAACGACGCGCTCGACGTCCTTGGGAATCAGGCGTCCACTGGGGAGTTGAGTGATGTTGCGCGCGGAGGAGGGGTCGAGGAGGAGCTGGCGTCCCGGCGAGACGAACACGACGACGAGGTCGGGCTGGGTTGCGTCGAGAAGTTGGATCGCTCGGCGCACACTCTGGCGCAGGGAGTAGCCGTTGACTCCGCCGTTGAGGACGCGCCAGTTGCCCTCCAGTTTCGAGTTCGTGAGCTCCTCGAGAAAGTGGCTCCAGATCTCGGACATGGTCGGACCGCCCTTGCCCGCTCCGAAGGTGCGCGAAGCTCCCACGCCCAAGACGCGAACCTCATCGGACGGGGCGTCGTCGGGGATCTCCGGACTGCGCAGTCCCAGGGAGCTGATGCGGCCCTTCTTGCCCTCGAAACCCGGACGATTCGTCCAGGAGAGGGTCTCGTCCCAGACGAGCATGCCCTTGTCGGAGAGATCCTTTGCCGATTCAAAGCGACCGATCGCCACATCGACGGCCACCAAGCCTAGGAGCAGCCCCAGGAAGACCACGGCGAGTTGTCTCAGGACGGGCCCGCGGGCGACTGCGGCATCCACGGGGGTGTCGCCGGGTGCGGGGTTAGCGGCAGTCATGGCCAGAAATCCTAGCTCGCTGCGCGATGCTGTGGGAATGAAATCCTCTTTAGCCAGGGCCGCGCGTAGTGGCCGCTCTGCTTATCGGGGGAATAGGTCGAACGGGGCGACAACTAAGGAAGCGCGGTTCGGAAGAATCTACGCCAGGGTAGAGGGGGAATCAGAGGTTACCCTCGGGATCAGCCATGGATGTTCGAGCTCGTTCTAAGAGAGCAAACTCGGACGGCGGTGGCGCTCGAATTGGGATTGCCGACACACGCCGCTCATCGCAACGGCGTTGGAAGCGAAATGAAGAAGCTAGTCATCCAGAGCTTGATCCTGCTTGTGGTCAACATCGCCCTCAGCGGTTTGGTGCTCGCCTCTGTTCATTGCACATTGTTTAGAGGGGATCCAATTCTTGGTGCCATCCCGGTGATCATCGCGTTGCCAGGCATTCTCCTTCAGCCATGGTTCATTGCGTTCTGTCTGTTCACCACGGGCCCCGTGCTGCTCGCTACACCACTCTGGACTACAGCCGTCTCTGTGCCTGTTTACGTCTTGCTTGATCGGAAAGGCAAGCTAGAGCGAGCGAAGGGGCTTCTCGCCCGCATCAAGACCCGAAGATCGCTCGTGATAACGAGTGCGTTCGGCGCATTCCTTCTCCTGGTTGCGATTGCTCGCTATGTCGATTTTCCCGCAATGAACCGGGGCATGCCGAGGTCACTCCAATGGGCGCTTCAGGACGTGGACCTTAAACTCGGCAGCCCTCGTTATTACTGTCTCGAAAAATGGATCGATTCAGAGTGGATCTGGCAGGCGCGCATTTCGGAGTCGAAGATGAACACGCTCGTCGTCAAACTGCGCTTGCGTTCCATTCCACTGGACCAGATCGAAGATCAGTACCTGAGCAGGTCTCCTTATTGGTGGCGTCCTGTAATTTCAGAACAGGTCCACGCGTTTTCCACTTGGGACTTTCCCATGGACTGGCATGGCTCTGGCGGCCGGCATGTATTAGCGACGTGGAATCCGACGGACGAGCTTCTCCACATGTGGATCAAGGACAACTTTTAGAAGTTCTAACGACGTATCCGGCTTGCAGTGGTGAGGTTTCGGCCAGAGAGCACGACCGTCGATGTGCGGCGAACGATGCAGAAGGACAGCGCTTCGCTCGGACGCTCGGCGGTCCATTCGGTAAGCTCCCTGTCCGATGCGTATTCAGCAACTCGATGCTTCGGACGTGCCGCGATATCGCGAGCTCATGCTGCACGCTTATGCGGTAGCCACCGACGCGTTTACCTCTACTCCCGAGGAGAGAGCGGCGGAGCCGGACTCTTGGTGGCTCCAGCGCGTTGCGGATCCGAACGGCCAAAGCGTCGCGTTTGGCGCATTCGATGCGGAGCGGCTTGTGGGCATCGCGGCCATCAAGTTCTCCACCAAGCCCAAGACTCGGCACAAAGCTCACCTCATCGGCGTCTTCGTTCACGAGTCTTGCCGCGGAAAGGGTGTCGGCGATCCGTTGGTTGAAGCCGCTCTTTCGGTCGCACGGGCGCGCCCCGAAGTTCGGCTCGCCACACTTACAGTAACAGAGGGCAACGACTCGGCGGTGGCCCTCTATGAGCGGTGCGGGTTCGTTACATTCGGCGTTGAACCGATGGCGATCGCTACGGGCGGTGGCTTCAAATCCAAGGTCCACATGTGGGTTTCTCTTGAAGAGCCCGATGCGGTCTAATTCTTGTGCGACCACGCCAATAGCTAGGCACGGCACACCGTAAAAATGAACCGTCCCATCGAAACACGACGCACGACGACTGCGCAGAACTGGTTGAGAATTTCAGCGCTTGCGCTTGCCGCTTCACTGCTCGGTTCGTGCATGCATCATCGCGTGGAAACGCATCAACTCGAGGGAGAGCTAGAGACAATGACGGACAACCTTCACGTTCACCACGCAATCAACTACATCGAGATTTCTGTCACCGACATGGCCGAAGCGAAGCGCTTCTACGGAGCGGCGTTCGGCTGGCAGTTCAACGACTATGGTCCGGACTACGCCGGGATTCAGAAAGAGGGCGGCGAAGCGGGCGGGCTGAGCTTGGCGACCGCGGTGTCCAGCGGCGGCCCGCTAGTCATCCTCTACTCCGATGATCTCGACGCTTCGCTGGTATCCGTTCGCGAAGCGGGTGGGCGGATCTCGACGGAGCCGTTCGAGTTTCCGGGCGGCCGACGATTTCACTTTGAGGACCCGAGCGGAAACGAGCTCGCGGTTTGGTCCGAGAAGTAATCGCGGCGCCATTCAGCCTCGCACTCTCGCTGTAGCTGCCTCGCGTTACCGTGATCGTTCCCGCCGTTTGCCGAACATCGATTGCCCATCTACTATCGGTGCTCTACTTGGGATGCCACCGCAGTCCACTGCCCAGTAAGAAACCATGATTGTTGAAGCACAGGTCACTATCGACGGTCCCATCGAATCGATTTGGACCGCCATCGCGGACATCGAAAACGCGGGGGACCTTCTTCAAGGCGTCGATAAGATCGAGATCCTCGAGAAGCCAGAGAGTGGGCTCGTTGGGCTGAAGTGGCGGGAGACTCGAACGCTCTTCGGAAAGGAGTCTACCGAAGTGATGTGGGTCACCGAGTGCGCCGAAAACGAGTCCTACATCGCCCGAGCGGAGAGCCATGGATTCGTCTACCTCTGCACCCGAGCCATTTCCGATCAGGGTGGCGCGAAGGTGCTCACCATGACTCACGAATCGGAGCCTCAGAGCTTCGCGGCCAAGTTGATGTCCATCCCGATGGGACTCATGTTCAAAGGCGTGCTCAGGAAAGCGCTTTTGAAAGACCTCGAGGACATCAAGGCTGCGGTTGAAAGTTGACGTTGCGCGAAATCGGATAGAGCGCCAGGTCAGGGAGCCGTCGCCAACTAGAGGTGACGGAGAGTTGTTTGCACGGCGTGTCGGTGCTCGTTCTTAAGTTTGGTGATAGAGAACCCGTGGAGGCACGATGACGGAGCGAACGGACGGCGCAATTGACCTGGCGAACTCGACGGTCGGAATCCTTGCGAGTGGCGACACTCTTGAGATTCAGAACAAGCCTGGTCCACCGGTGCGGATAGACGGGTGGACCGTCGGCGCTCCGCTGTTGGTTCGTGAACCGCCTCACGACGGTGAGATGCATCCGGACGGTGACGAGGTTCTGCTCTTGGTCTCCGGACGCGTCACGGTCGAACTGGAGGATCGAGAACCGCCGCGGCGTGTTGAACTCGTGCCGGGCCAAGCCGTGATCGTGCCGAGAGGCGTGTGGCATCGAGTGCACCTGGCCGAACCCAGCCAAATCGTACACATCACTCCGGGACCCGGCGGAGAGCACAGAGAGCCGAAGACGCAAAGCGCCGACTAGGGACGGCGCGTCAGCCCAGACCGTCGCGCCGTCGCGCTCAGTCGATGCCCATTAATCGGAAGGCGGCCCAGTCGGCTGCGGGAGCGCCCCTCGAGATGGCGGCGCGACGGGCAGCTTGCGCGGCCACTGATGGTGCGTCGCCCTGCTGAAGGGCTCGATGGAAGTCGAGCGTGAAGGCTTTTGCGGCCCAATCACCGACCGGCCAGATGGTGACCAAGAGGTTTCGCGTGCCCGACTCCAAGAACGCGCGGGTCAAACCCTGCAGGCCTTCCGCGTCTCGGAATCGACCCGCTGCGCTTTCGCAAGCCGAGAGTACGACGAGCGGAGAGGCGGGCTGAAGCTCGGCGACTTGATGGGAGCAGATGGTCTGTCCGGGTCCCAATCGGAGAGAGAGCGGCGCGAGCCTCGTCTCCCTGCACTCGCAGCCCCAGGTCATATGCGCGGCGACGTGCAGAGGGTGATTCGATTGGAGCGCGCGCTCGAGTTCAAGCGTATCGACCGAGCCGTCGAGAATTCGCGCGCCGGGAATCAGGGCTCCGAGTTCGTCAATTTCCGCTCGGGTCGCGGGCAGCGTTGGAAGCGAGGCGTCATCCGCTCCCGCAACGAGCGTCCAATCGGCAAGCCTTTGAAAGTTTGGCGCCGAATTGTCGCGTTGAGCGTCCGGCAAGCCGGTCATGACGACGGGAGTGATCGCGATCCCGAGCGCGCCCGCCTCTTCGCAGATGAGCGCGAGCGGAAGAGATTCGATAGGGCCGTGCACGAGAAGGAGTAGGCGCGGCGAACTCGTTGAGGCCGCGAGAGTGGCCAGCCTCTTGCGCAAGGGCTCGGGAAAGAGCGATTGCGCAATCTGGTGGGAGAGCGATTGGAGTGCCGGTTCGCGCCCGTCGAGGATGGCCTCCTTGAGGCGGCGGGCGGCGCTGCGCAGCTCGCTGCGACCGTGATCGATGCGCGCGGCCCAAGCGGGCTCGAGCGAATTGGAGGACGGCGCGACGTGCGCAACGACTCCGAAATCGGGTCCGACGACCCAAGAGACCAAACCGAGGGGATAGGCGTCGGCCCAGCCGAGCAGCGAGTCGCTGGAGAGTGGGGGAGCGGGCTTGCCCGATCTCGACGCACGCGCATCGCGGAGACCGCGCGATTGAAAGTGCTCCATGATGCGAGCGGCTTCGAGCGGGCGGCCGCGATGCAGCTCGGCTTCGGCCGCAAGCGCGACGGAGTGCAGGCCGATCCACTCGCCGAAGACGTTGTGGTCGGATGCGGAGAGTTGGTTGCGATAGAGCTCGGCCAATCCGAGTGCGCGGCCGAGCTGCTCGGAAGCGGAGTGCCAATCGCCGAGCCGACCGAAAGCCTCGCCGAGGACGGAGCGCCCAATCGACTCCGCCCGTGGGGAATAGTCGATCTCCAGAGTTCCATCACCGAGGTCGCGGACGACCTCTTCGGGGCGATTGAGCGCAAGTTGCCACTGCGCTCTCGCCAACATGGAGCGCGTGCTGTCCTCATTCTCTTCGAGCCACCGCACCTGTTGTTCGGCGAGCTCTAGATCGCCGGCACGCAGCGAGCTGCCACCGAGGTAGATGTGCCACAACACCGGGTCGACTCCCCCGGGCGGAGGATAGCGCAGAAGAATCGCCTGAGCTTCGGCGGCACGATCCGCTTGATACATCCAGTCGGCGTACTCGCGAACCAACGGCCAACAATCTTCCGGCCGTCGTAACATCGAGAGTTGTTCGAGCAACTCCTCGCGGACGCGGGTGTCTCCAAGATCGCGCGCCATATGCAAGAGCTCGATCAGAGCGCGTTCGATATAAGTTTCATTGCCGACCAGAGAGGCTTGCGCGAGACACCTCTCGAAAGCGGCGCTCGCTTTCTCGTGACGATTCGACAGTCGATAGAGTCGTCCCTGCACCCAGTGTGCTTCGAGCTCGGGCGTCTTGAGTCCCGCGTCTTTAAAGATCTCGAGCGCGCGCTCAACTTCGTCATGACCGGCGCGCAGCTCGTGTTGATAGGAGAGCTCGTTGATGCGCGCGCGATTTTCAAGTGAGTCGGCGCGCAGCAGAGCCGAAAAGGAGAGCGCGCGACCGGCGGGCGCGTGATCGGCATCGGCTGCGCTCTCGGCCGCAAGGGCAGCGAGATCGCTCAATATGCGTTTGCGTTCTGCGAGCCACTCCTCTTCGAGAAGGCCGCGGCGACGGGCGTTGTGTACATCGCTATAGAGCTGACGGTAGCGCAACTCATAGGCGTAGCCGCGTTGAAGCTCTTCGCTGTCGAGCGACGTGTAGAATCGCGCGACGTCCAAGGTGTCGCAGCGGTTGTGCAGGTTACAGAGCTCGTTCGCGACGGTGAGGAGGGGCACTCTGGCGTCGAGATCTCCGGAGCGGAGAGTGCCGAGAACGCTTAGGAAACGCTGAATGCGCTCATTTAGCTGTTCGCGCTCCTCGCTCGCTTCGTCGGCAGAGGGCGCGGCCTCTACCCGCACGGGATCGACTTCTCGAAATGCGAATAGCAGGGTAGCGCCGAGAGTTCCGCTGGCTAAGTAGAAGAGAGTTTTAGCCAGGGAGTGCATGCGGGTCGGCCTAGCGACCTGGCCAAGCTGCAAGGTAAGCGTCGCGCTCTTCGCTCGGCGCTAAACTCTCCGCAAGCGCGCGGGCCGCTCCGAAATATCCGCGCTCGTGGAGCAGGGTGACTCGGCGCGCATCCCGCTCGGCCGCGGGCCGCGACTCCAGTTTTTCCCACGCGATCTCCACTTCGGGATCCGCAACTACGCGGAAGTCGCGTTCACCCAACGGGCGCTCCAAGCCGCGGATGAGAGCCCATGCCGTCCACGTGTAGTGTCCGTCTTCGAGGGATGCCAGGTCGGCCGCGACCGTTGAAGTCGAGCTCTCAATCGTGAAGACGTCGGTTCCCAAGTCAAAGGCGTCGCCGCTGTGTCGGCGCAAGCGCACGCGATAGAGCTCGGCGTCCGCGACCGAATCGAGTTCGAAATCGGAAGAGCGTGCGACCTCGATCGAGCTCCCGTTGCCGAGCAGGTTGCCGCGCGGGAAGACGAGCGTCGATTGATCTTCACCGCGCAAGGTGATCAGTGCGGGATAGAAGCTGTGGGTTTCACCATGGCCGAGTGGTGCGTCCTCGGTGCCGACAGGACCGACGCGATCCCGCGTGACAAAAAATACCGCGACGATCAAGCTCGCCGCGACGGCGAGCGGTACCCAACTCGGCACGCGCTCGATGGTCGGCAGGACGTGGAACAGTCTCCGTGGCTTGACGAGTGGTTTGACGAAGCGGGGCGGGTTGTCGGCGCGACTTGGCTCCGCACTCTCGGCTTCGCGCCTGACCGTGAGCGAGCCCGCTCCAGCCGTCCAAGGAATCGGAACCGGCGAGTCCAGCGTTCGGACGAACCCGGCGCACTCCTCGCAGTGCGAAACGTGCAGCTCGATCTCCCCGCGGCGGTCGGCGCTGAGGTAGGCGAACCCGGGGCCACGGCCGAAGTCATAGAGCTCTTCCGTCTCTGGACAGAGCACCTGATGCTGGCCTCCGGCGCTCTCCAGCCAGGTATCCGCCGCCAGGAACAGCTCCCAACGGGGCCCGCATTCCGGGCAGGTATCGGCGTGTCGGCGCAGCCCGGCTCGAGCGATCGGATCGAGATCGTCGTATCGCAGGAGCAAACGCGCCATCTGCGGAGTGGCACAGGTCGACTGTGAAAACAGCTCCGGACCCTGCCCTTGGCTCTTTGGTTCACTCATGTCCGCGCCTTAGTCCGAGCCAGAGGACCCTCGGGGGGGCGAAAAACCCAAATTTCTCACTCACGAGAGGGCCTCCTCGGTGACTCTCCGGGCGGTAAGCCGCTGCCGCAGGGACTCGGTCGCGCGCTTGAGCCGGTATTTAACGGTCTCCAAGCTCTGCGAGCGCACTTTGGCGATGTCGACCAAGGTCATCTCCCGCATATGCCGCATGCGCAAGAGCTCGGCCTCTTCGGGATCGAGCTCCTCCAAACACACCTGGACCAGCTTTCCGATCTCCAGTGTGTCGGCGGATTGAGAGGGGCCCGGCCCGGCGTCGACCGGCTCATGGGCTTCCTCGGCGCGGGGGATCGTGGGGATCCTGCGTCCCAGACTATCGCGCCGCTTCAGGTCGACCGCTCGACACCAAGCCACGCGATAGAGCCAGGTTCCAAAAGTGCCCTTGCGGTGGTCGTAGCTGTCTCGGTCCAGCCTCTCGAACACGTAGGCGACGATCTCCTGATAGAGGTCTTCGCGCGGTCCCGCGCGGCTCTCGAACTGTCCGATGCAGTGCAGGATCAGCGCGCGATACTGCTTGAGAAAGGCCTCTAATATCTCGGGGTCGCGTGCCTTGAGCCCCTCGGCGGCCGCCTTCCCATCGAGGTCTTCCTCAACCGCTGGCCGTCCGCTGGCGCGCGCCTTCGTCGGTCGTGGACTCGACGAAGGACCCTTGGTTCCCCGCGGGGAATTCGAGCGAGCGCCGGGGTCTCTCGGAGCCTCATCCATCAGGTGCGTGCCAAAGGTGGAAAGCGACGAGGCTTTGGATAGCTCAATTGGAAAGGCGATGCAATCGACCCTGAAGCGCGCGGAGCTGGGGCAAGCTCGGGAGCCCGACGATTTCCCGCTCCCTCGCTCCACCGAACCCGGCTAGGGGGGCGCGGAGGGGCGTTTTCGTCGCTATACTGTTCGCCCTCACTCGGAGCCGGAGCGGGTCGCACAGCCGGTTTTTGGTGGGAAGTCCTGGGGTAGCTAAGCACCCCCTGCGTCCGCGCGATCATGCCGAGACCAGGAGCGCTCGGCTCCGTTCGGACACGCTTCAACCGCGCGCCCGATCACCGAATACCAGCTCAAGAACACTCTCGACCCGGTTACTCAGAAGTCTCACTCAGCAGCACTCAGCAACATTGCTCAGCAGTTTCACTCAGCAGTCATTCAAGAAGGATTCGCATTGAAAGAGGTTGTCATTGTCAGCGCTTGCCGAAGCGCCATCGCAAAGTTCCAAGGCGGCTTGTCGAACTTCACCGCGCCAGAGCTCGGCGCACTCGCGATTCGGGAAGCTCTGAGCCGAGCGGGTATCGCCGGCGATCAAGTTGAAGAAGTGATCATGGGCAACGTGCTCCAAGCCGGGCTCGGTCAGAACCCGGCGCGCCAGGCCGCGATCCATGGAGGAGTGCCGAACAGTGTCGGTGCCTTCACCGTCAACAAGGTCTGCGGCTCCGGTTTGAAGTCGGTCATGCTCGGCGTTCAAGCGATTCGCGCTGGTGATCTCGACGTCGCCGTCTGCGGTGGTATGGAGAGCATGACGAACGCTCCCTATCTGGTGCCGGACGCGCGCAAAGGTGCTCGCCTCGGGCACGCGCAGCTGATCGATTCAATGGTCCACGACGGATTGTGGGAGGCCTACAACGACTTCCACATGGGCATCACCGGGGAGATGGCGGCGGAGAAGCACAACGTCTCGCGATCCCAGCAGGACGAGTTCGCGGCGGAGAGCCATCGGCGCGCGGCGGAAGCCACGAGCGCGGGGCGCTTTGACGACGAGAAGTTCGCGATCGAAGTGCCGCAGCGGAAGAAGGACCCGATTTCCTTTACGACGGACGAGACGATTCGCGAAGGCACGACGGTGGATGGGCTCGCGAAAATGCGACCGGCCTTTAAGAAAGACGGGACGGTGACCGCGGCGAACGCTTCGGCGATCAATGACGGCGCAGCCGCGTTGGTTGTCATGAGCGCGGACAAAGCGAAAGAGCTCGGCTGCACGCCGCTCGCTCGCGTGACCGGTTACGCCACCGGCGGAATGGCTCCGGAGTGGGTCATGATGGCGCCGGAGGTCAGTATTCGAAAGCTGTCCGAGAAGCTCGGCCGCGCGCCTGGCGACTTCGATCTGCATGAAGTCAACGAGGCCTTCTCGGCGGCGGCCTGCGCGCTGACCGGCGTGCTCGACCTCGATCCTTCGAAGGTCAACGTCAATGGCGGCGCGGTTGCGCTCGGCCACCCGATCGGCGCATCGGGCGCGCGCATCCTCGTGACGCTGCTCCACGCGATGAAGCAAAAGGGCGCTGGCACGGGCATGGCGTCGCTCTGCCTGGGCGGCGGAAACGCAGTCTCATTGGCCGTGGAGGCGCTCTAGTGAGCACGAGCAACTTCAAATCCGTTGCTGTGATCGGCGCCGGCACGATGGGCAATGGAATCGCCCAGACCTTTGCTTCCTTCGGAGCTGAGGTTCGGCTGATCGACGTTGACGAGGCTGCGCTCGGGCGCGGCGTCGCCGCGATCGAGAAGAGCCTCGTGCGATTTGTGAAGAAGGAAAAGCTGACCGAAGCGGAAGCCGCTGCGATCAATGGTCGCATTACGCCGCTCGGCTCGATCGACGAAGTTGGAGACGTGCCGCTCGTGGTCGAGGCGATCGTCGAGCGCGCAGACGTCAAAGCCTCGGTCTTCAAACAGCTCGACTCCGTGACTCCCGCGGGCACGATCCTCGCGACGAACACGAGCTCGATCTCGATCACCGAGATCGCGTCGCACACGAACCGCCCCGATCAAGTGATCGGGATGCACTTCATGAATCCCGTTCCGCTGATGACACTCGTCGAAGTGATTCGCGGACAGGAGACCTCCGATGCGACGACCGAGACGATTATGGAAGCTTCCAAGTCGATCGGTAAGACGCCGGTGGAAGCCAACGACTACCCGGGTTTCGTTTCCAATCGCGTGCTGATGCCGATGATCAATGAGGCGGTGTTCTGCCTGATGGAAGGCGTCGCCGACAAAGAGGGCATCGACACCGTGATGAAGCTCGGTATGAACCATCCGATGGGCCCTCTGATGCTCGCGGATTTGATTGGGCTCGACGTGTGCTTGGACATCATGGAAGTCTTGCACTCAGGCCTTGGCGACTCGAAGTACCGCCCCTGTCCGTTGCTGCGCCGTATGGTCAGCGCGGGTCGACTTGGTCGCAAAGTCGGTAAGGGTTTCTACGACTACAACTGATCCGAAAGCTAAGGACCGCGATGGATTTCGAACTGGATGAAGAGCTCGTGATGGTGCGGGATATGGCCCGTGACTTCGCCGAGAAAGAGCTCGTGCCGCGCGCGACCAAACACGACCGACAGGAGAAGATCGATCCCGAGGTATTCGGGATGCTCTCCGAACTCGGCTTGTGGGGCCTGACGGTCCCAGAAGAGTACGGTGGCGCGGGGATGAGCAACCTCGCCCTCGCGGTTGTGCTGGAAGAACTCAACCGCGGCTGCGCTTCGACGGGCGTCACGGTCTCCGTGCACAACAGCTTGCTGGGCGCTCCGATCAAGCGGTTCGGAAACGATGAGCAGAAGCAGCGCTTTCTGCCCGAGTTGGCGACTGGCGAGACGATTGGCGCGTACTGCTTGACCGAAGCGGGAGCGGGCTCCGATGCCGCCGCGCTGCGCACCTCCGCGGAAGACAAAGGCGATCACTTTTTGGTGAACGGCGAAAAGCTGTTCGTGACCAACGCCGACTTCGCCGGCTTGTTTCTGGTCTACGTTCGGACGGGCAAGCCCGAGGACAAGGACAAGGGCATCAGCGCGCTCTTGATCCCCGGTGACGCCGAGGGTCTGAAGGTCGCGACGAAAGAGAAGAAGTGCGGGATTCGAGGTTCGGCGACAAGCTCGGTGGAGCTCACGAACGTTGTCGTTCCGAAGGAGAACCTGCTGAGCGGACTCAACCAGGGCTTCAAGGTCGCGATGGATACGCTCGACGGCGGGCGAATCGGCATTGCCGCTCAAGCGGTCGGGATCGGTCGCGCTTGCCTGGAGGCCTCGGTCAAGTATTCGAACGAGCGCGAGCAGTTCGGTCGCGCGATCGGGCGCTTTCAAGCGATTCAGTGGAAGCTGGCGGATATGTCGACGCGGCTCGACGCTTCGCGCATGTTGGTCCACCGCGCAGCCTGGACACGCGACCGCGGCGAGGTCTGCACACCCGAGGCGGCGAAGGCCAAGCTGATGGCGTCGATCACCTCGAACTTCTGCGCGGACGAGTGCATGCAGATTCACGGCGGCGCCGGTTACACCGATGACTTCCACGTCGAACGACTGTTCCGCGATGCGCGCATCACGGAAATCTACGAGGGCGCAACCGACATTCAGCGTCTGATCATCGCTCGCGACCTCCTCGCTTAGTCGAAAGAGTTTTAGTGCGCGATCCCAAGACCATTGCCGCCAAGTTGTTCGAAGGGGACCGATTGGCGCTCAGCCGTTCGATCTCCTGGGCGGAGGACGCGGATCCGCGCTTTCCGAAGACCTTGGCGTGCATTTGGGAGCGCGTGGGCAAGGCGCGGCGACTGGGAGTGACCGGTCCGCCCGGCGCAGGCAAGAGCACTCTCGTTAACGAGCTCGCTCGGCATCTTCGAGAAGCCGACCGCACGGTGGGCATCTTGGCGATCGACCCCTCGAGTCCTTTCTCCGGCGGAGCGCTGCTCGGCGACCGCATTCGGATGGAAGACCGGACCAAAGACTCCGGCGTGTTCATTCGGTCGATGGCCAGTCGCGAGAGCCACGGCGGGCTCGCGCGCGCGAGCGTCGATGCCTGCGATGTGATGGACGCTTTCGGATTCGACGAGATACTCGTCGAGACGGTTGGCGTGGGGCAAGCGGAGTACGACATCGTCGGCGCGGCCGACACGGTGCTCGTCGTGTTGTGTCCCGGCGCAGGCGATGGCATCCAAGCGATGAAAGCAGGCTTACTCGAAGTCGCCGACATCTTGGTGGTGAACAAGTCCGACCTTCCCGGTGCGGACCGCCTACAGACGGATCTCGAAGAGGCTACGCACACGCGGGATATCCGTCGCGATGGCTGGGAGGTTCCGGTCGTGGGCGTGAGCGCGGCGAAGGATGAAGGACTCGACAAACTTTTGGGAGCCGTGGATGACCATCGCGCTCACCTGGAGCGAGTCGGTCTCGAGGCCGTGCGGCGTCAAAAGCGGGCTCAACAGGTAAAGCGGGTCGTCGGAGAGCGGCTCGATGAGGAATTGTGGGGCGACGGGGGCCTCGGGGGACGCGTGGATTCCGCACTGAATGCGGGCTCTACCGCTTACGATATAGCCGAGCTCCTCTTGCAAGATGTGCTGGGCGGCAAGCTCATGGCGCAGACGAGAGATTCGAAGACCGAGGCAGCACACTGATGAAGCCATCCACTCAAGATCAATCCACTTCCGAGGCGCGCGTCGTATCCAGTAACGGACGCGCGAAGTGGGAGGCGGCGTCCGCGAAAGCCAAGCTGCGCGACGCGAACTTCACGACCATCTCCGGCTCGGAACTGAAGCCGGTGTACGGACCGGAAGATGCGGAGTTCGACTACGACACCGACCTCGGTCATCCGGGGCAGTTTCCTTTTACGCGCGGCGTTCACCCGACCATGTATCGCGGTCGGCTCTGGACGATGCGGCAGTTTGCGGGCTTTGGCACGGCGGCGCAGACGAACGAGCGCTTCAAGTTCTTGCTCGACCACGGACAGACCGGCCTCTCGGTCGCCTTCGACTTCCCGACCCTGATGGGCTACGACTCCGATCAGCCGCACAGCCTAGGTGAAGTCGGCCAAGTCGGCGTCGCGATCTCCAGTCTGGAGGACATGGAGATCCTGATGGGCGGCATTCCCATGGATCGCGTCTCGACCTCGATGACGATCAATGGCCCGGCGCCGATTCTGCTCGCGTTCTATATCGCTTGCGGTGAGAACCAGGGCATCGACCCGGCCAAGCTGCGCGGCACCGTTCAGAACGACATCCTCAAAGAGTATCAAGCACAGCACGCTTGGCTGGTTCCCGCAGAGCCGGCGCTGCGCATGATCACCGACGCGATGTCCTACTGCGCGGAGCACGTTCCGCAGTGGAACACCATCTCGATCAGCGGCTATCACATTCGCGAGGCGGGCTCGACGGCGGCGCAGGAGCTGGCGTTCACTCTCGCGAACGGCATGGAGTACGTCGCTCACGGAGTTGCCGCCGGAATGGATGTCGACGAATTCGCACCGCGGCTCTCCTTCTTCTTCGATAGCCATCTCGACTTCTTCGAAGAGATCTGCAAGTTCCGCGCAGCGCGACGCATTTGGGCGCGCAAGATGCGCGATGTCTTCGGCGCGAAGGATCCCAAATCGTGGATGATTCGATTCCACACGCAGACTGCAGGTGTGTCGCTCACCGCGCAGCAGCCCGAGAACAATATCGTTCGAACAGCGATGGAAGCGATGGCCGCCGTGCTCGGCGGAACGCAGTCTCTGCATACGAACTCGATGGATGAGACCCTGTCGCTTCCGACCGAGAAGGCGGTGAAGATCGCGCTGCGGACGCAGCAGATTATCGCGGAAGAGACCGAAGTGGCGCACGTCGCCGATCCGCTGGCGGGCTCTTACTTCGTCGAAGCGCAGACGGATCGTTTGGAAGCCGAGGCGGAGAAATACTTCGAGGAGATCGAACGTCGCGGGGGAGTTGTGGCTTGCACCGAGGCGGGCTACATCCAGCGCGAGATTCATCACTCGGCGGTCACCTACCAGCGAGCGATTGAATCGGGCGCGAAGAAAGTCGTCGGCGTGAATACCTATGTCGAGGGCAAAGACGCCAAGCCCGAGATCGACATTCATCGCATCGATCCAGAAGTCGAGCGCGAGCAGTGCGCACGGCTGGCGAGTCTGCGAGAACGCCGCGATGCGCAGGCGGCGAAGAGCGCGCTCGACGGAGTTCGCGCAGCTTGCAAAGACGGAAGCAACCTACTCGAGCGCTTTGTGACGGCCGCACATGCCTACTGCACGTTGGGCGAGATCACGGAAGTGTTGCGAGAAGAATTCGGTGAGTACAAAGAGCCCAAGATTCTCTGAGCTATGTCCAAGCGAAAAATAAAAGTGCTCGTTGCTAAGCCCGGCCTGGATGGTCACGACCGGGGTGCGAAGACGGTTGCCACCGTGCTGCGCGATCAGGGCATGGAAGTGGTCTATACCGGACTGCACCAGACGCCGGAGATGATCGCGGAGGTGGCCTTGCAGGAAGACGTCGACGTGGTCGGTCTCTCGATCCTTTCGGGCGCGCACATGTCGCTGTTTCCTCGAATTCGAGAGGAGCTCAAGGCTCGCGGCATGGGGCATGTGCTCTTGACCGGGGGCGGCATCATTCCCGTTGAGGACATGGAGACACTCCACAGCCAAGGCTTTGCGAAGTTGTTTGGCCCGGGAACGAACACGGTCGAGATCGCCGAGTGGATTCAAGCCGAAGTCGAAAAGTTGTGGTCCGAGGAAGGAGCTAAGCAATGAGTGGTAGTAACGATCGCGCGATTATGAATATCGAAGAAGCTGCTCAGCTCCTCGGAGTGAGCATCAAGACCTTCAACAAGGTGCTTCACAGCGAAAACATCCCAGCTCGCAAGGTCGGGCGGGAGTGGAAATTTTCTCGTTCGGCCCTGATCGAATGGGTCGGCAGCGGAACCTCAAACGAGTTCTACCGCGAGAACGGAACGGCCAACGGGCAGACGAAAACCAAGAAGGGTGACAAGCGGCGTACGTCCGGTTGGAACCTCGAACTGGATTGATTGAAACAACCGGAAGAGGGCATTCCCTCGTGCGGTCCGAAGATACCTAGACACTGAGACACAACCCGATGAGTCCCGCTACGCAGACTAAGTACGAGCTTCCTCCGATCGATCACAGCTTTGCCCTCACCGAGGAGCAAGTGATGGTTCGCGACATGGTTCGCGAGTTCGCCCTGAATGAGGTCGAGCCCCTCGCGCAGGAAATCGACGAGAACCACCGCTTCCCCACGGAGACTTGGGAGAAGATCGTCGAGCTCGGTCTACCGGGCATTCCGTTCTCGGAAGAGGTCGGCGGCGGAAATATGGGCACGCTGGCCTACATCTTGGCCGTCGAGGAGCTCAGTCGAGTGTGTGGGTCCACGGGCCTGACGCTCGCCGCTCACGTCAGTCTCGGGACTTATCCGATCTATGCCTGGGGTAGCAAAGAGCTCGTGGACATGTACGTGCCGAAGCTGATCGCCGGCGAGTACATGGGTGCCTACGGCTTGACCGAGCCGGGCGCCGGTTCGGATTCGGGCGGCACGCAAACCACCGCGGTTCTCGACGGCGACGACTACATCGTCAACGGCCGTAAGTGTTTCATCACCAACGCGAACCACGCCGGCGTTTTCATTATCACCGCCGTGACCGATCCGAGCATCGGAGCAAAGGGCATCAGCGCTTTCGCCATTCCGCGCGACACGCCGGGCTTCTCGTTGGAGAAGGGCGAGCAGAAGCTCGGAATGCGCGGATCGGATTGGGCCAGCCTGGTCTTCGAGGATTGCCGTCTGCCGAAGAATCATCTGCTCGGTCCCGAAGGCCAGGGCTTCGCGACCTTCATGAAGACTCTCGAAGGCGGCCGCATTTCGATCGGCGCGCTCGGGCTTGGAATTGCGCAGGGTGCTTATGACTGCGCAAAGAAGTACGCGAAAGAGCGCGAGGCCTTCGGCAAGACGCTTGCCGACCAGCAAGCGGTGATGTTCAAGCTCGCCGATATGCGCGTTCAAATCGAAGCAGCGCGGCACTTGGTCTACCACGCTGCGCGGCTCAAGGACGCCGGCGAGAAATTCGGACCGACGGCGGCGATCGCCAAGCTGCACTCCTCGGAGACGGCGATGAAGGTCACCTACGACGCGATTCAAATCTTCGGCGGTTACGGCTACAGCCGCGAGTATCCCGTCGAGCGCATGTGGCGCGACGCCAAGCTGTGCACGATTGGCGAGGGCACCAGTGAAGTGCAGCGCATCATCGTCGCTCGCGATCTCTTGAAGTCGTGAGCGAACCGGCGTGGGAGCCGCGCTCGGTTAGCGCGGGTGATTGGAAAATTACGGCGCTCTCCGATGGGTTCATGCGACTGGACGGCGGCTCGATGTGGGGCGTCGTTCCCAAGAATCTGTGGGAGGGCATGACTCCTTCCGCCGAGGACAACACCATCCGGCTCGCGCTGCGTCCCTTCCTGGCCGAGCGCGGCGATGTGAAGGCCGTCATCGAGGTTGGGATCGGCGACCGCTGGGAGGACAAGTGGAAGTCGATCTACCATATCGAGCGCGAGACAACTCTGGAGAGCTCCGTTCGCGCCTGTGGTCTCGCGCTCGAGGACATCACTCATGTCATCGCTTCGCATTGCCACTTCGACCACATCGGTGCTCAAGTGGTCGAGCGGGATGGCAAGCTCGCTCCGCTCTTTCCGCGCGCTCAGCACTACGCGCCGGCGATCGAAATCGCGATCGCAAAAAAGCCCGACCACGTTCGCCGCGCCTCTTATCGCCCGGAAGATTTGCTCGCGGTCGACGAGGCCGGCTTGCTCAACTCTGTCGACGGTGACGCGGAGATTTTGCCGGGGATTCGCATGTACGAGGCCGCCGGCCACTCCGACGGCGTCTCCGTCATCACGATCAATGAAGATGAAGATGGCGAAACCGCGATCTTCTGGGCGGATGTCGTTCCCACGGGCTATCACATTCAGCCGCCCTTCATCATGGCCTACGACATCGACGTCGTGCGCTCGTTCAATAATCGCTCCAAGTGGCTGGAGCGCGCCGCCGAGAACCAGTGGATCGGCCTGTTCTATCACGACCCCTCGCGTCCCTTCGGTCGCGTGACGAAAGACGGCAAGCGCTATAGGCTCGACGCGATCGAGGGTGTGCTCGCTTAGAGGGAAACCATCGTGCGCATCATCTCACTCTGCCCCAGCCTGACGGAATTGGTTTTCGATCTCGGTCGAGGGAGCGATCTCGTCGGCATTACGGACTACTGCGTTCATCCGGCGGATCGGGTTGCGCGCATCGAAACGGTGGGGGGCACGAAGACTCCGAAGGTCGATCGAATTGTGGAACTCGCGCCGGATATCGTGCTCTTCAACTCGGAAGAGAATCGTCGAGAGGACGCTGAATCGCTGATTGAAGCCGGTTTGAAGTGTCTATCGAGCATGCCGCGTGACGCGGAAGAGACGGCGGAAATGTGCCGTTCGATTGGACGCGCGATTGATCGCGAAGCAGAAGGCGAGCAGATTGCGCGCGAGATCCTCGCGCGGACGGCTCGCGTAAAGGCGGCGGCGCGCGGATGCTCGCCGGTTCGTTGGGCTTACATTATTTGGCGCAAGCCTTGGATGAGCGTGAACTCGGACACCTTCGCGCACACGCTGCTTGCGCAGGCCGGCGGCGTGAATGTTTTCGGCGATATGGAGACGCGCTACCCGGAGATCACGATCCCGGACTTAGCGGCGGCAGAGCCCGATGTCGTCTTTCTGTGCACGGAGCCCTACGCCTTTGAGGACAAGCACATCGTCGAACTCGCGGAGCTCACCGGCTTGTCGCGCTCTCGCTTTCAGATTGCCGATGGCGAGTACTTGTCGTGGCACGGCTCGCGTACGCCGGACGGAATCGACTACGCAGAATCGTTGATCGAGTCCGCGCGCGGCTAGTGCTCTTCGGAGACGAGGTTCCGGTTCCAACCGGGGATCTCGACGACGACGTCACAGCTACCGTTGGCGACGGCTTGGCAGGCGAGCCGTGACTCCAGCTGCAGGCCTGGCGCGTTGTCGAGCATGTCCTCTTCATCCTCGGTCGCTTCGTTCATCGACTCCAAACCCTCGCGAATAATCACGTGGCAAGTCGAGCAAGCGCAGACCCCGCCACAAGCGTGGTCGATCTCGATGTCATGGCCGAGCGCGATCTCAAGAATGGATCCCGGTAGGCCTTCGCGCGAATAGGGGAGCCGATCGTTATCGACTTCGACCTTCTCGCCGGATGGCATGAAAGTGATCGTGTAGTTCTGCTTCGGGAGCTCTACATCGACCTCTTCTATGAATGGATTCTTTCCGCCCATGCTATTGATCTCGTACTGGAGTCTGCTTGTCGCGCTCGGCTAGATGCCCGCCCCAAATCCGCCGCCGGTATCCGCCTCGCGGGAGGGCGGAGTTTCGGGTTTCGCCGGAGGCTTGACCTCTTCGCGACTTCGCGCGGCTCTTTTGGGCCGCGTCCGCCCGATCTCCGCGTTCGAACCTTCAGAGCGGCTCTCGCGCTTCGGGCCCTCGCCGCTCTCCGGACCGTTCGTACTCGCCGGGCGGGACGAGCGCCGCTGCCTGGGCCGTCTCTCGCTCTGCTTCGATTCGTCTTGCGCGGGGCGACTCTCGGTCTGCTCCGATGAGCTGCGATTCGAACTTCGTTCGGAGCGGCCGCCGCGCTGCCTTCTCGGGCGAGCTTCGGATTCCGTTTCCGTCGATTCTTGGGTGCTGTCCGCGCCACGACCTTCGCGCTCCTGTCGACGGCGATCTCGCTCGCTTCGTCGAGTCTCGCGTACATAAGTTGACGCGGCGGACGGCTCGGGCTGGTCGACTTTCGGCTCGCTCTCGGCCGCGCTCGAACTCCCGCTTCGCTTCGAGCGCCTCGTTCTTCCCGTGTCGCGTTTCGGTCGAGTCTCGCTCGGCGCTTGCTCGTCGGGTTGACGGCTGCGCTGTGTGCGCTCACCTGCGCGCTCGCCTTGCTCGCTCTCCGCGTTCGGACGGCGAGAGCGTTCGGTTCGGCCGGTGTCGCGCCGTTTCCGCGGCTCGCTCGACTCGGACGCTTGCTCCGGTCGGCGCGTTCGCTCGGTCCGGCCGGTGTCTCGACGGGTTCGTTTCTCGCCGGAGTCCTCGCTAGTTCGCGACTCCTCTTCGTTGCGCCGAGTCCGACGAGGGCGTCCGGACTCGCGTCCTTCCGGCCCCGCTTCGGATCGTCGAGATGACTCCCGGCCGGCGGGCTTCTCGGATTGAGACTCCATCGCCTGGTCAAAGTCGACGATCGCCCAAGTCATCTGTGATTCGATTTCGCGCCAACGCCGGCTGTCCGAGGGAACAACAATGGTGAGAGCGGCGCCCTTGCGACCCGCTCTTCCCGTTCGACCCGAACGGTGCGTGTAGGCGGAGATACTGCGCGGTACCGAGAGGTTGATGACGTGCGTGACGTGCTTGATATCCAGGCCGCGCGAGGCGACGTCGGTGGCGACCAGCACTTTGACGGAACCGTCGCGAAAGGCGCTCATTACCCGCGTTCGAGCAGCCTGATCGTATCCGCCGTGAAGGGCTTTGACGTTCAAGCGCGTGCGCTCAAGGGTGCGCAAGACGCGCTCGACTTCGACGCGGCGATCGCAGAACACGAGCAAGACATCGTCGGAAGCCGTCGCGTTGATCAGGCGCTTGAGCGTGAAGTCGCGATCGTTCTCGCCGACTTTCGTGACGTAGTGAGTGATGTTCTCGACGGACGCGACGCCTTTGGCGGTGGCGACCTCGACGGGTTCTTTGGTGTGGTCACGCGCGAGGCGCAGAAGCTCGGGGGGAAAGGTAGCCGAGAAGAGCAGGGTTTGGCGATCATCCGCGCACATGTCCAAGATCTTGCGAACATCGTCGATGAAGCCGATCTCGAGCATCTCATCCGCTTCGTCGAGGACCGTGAATTCGGTCCAAGGGAAAGTGAGGAACCGCTGATTGGCGAGGTCGAGGACGCGGCCGGGTGTACCGACGACGACCTGTGCACCGGCGCGCAGGGCTTCGACCTGCGGATGCATGGGGTCGCCTCCGACGACCAGTGCGACGGAGACGCCGCGCGGCTTGCCCAATTCGACGAGGACTTCCCAAACTTGAAGCGCAAGCTCTCGTGTCGGGCACAGGACGAGTCCAAGTACCGAAGCGCGATCGGCTTCGATACGCGACATCATCGGCGCACCGAACGCGAGTGTTTTGCCCGTGCCGGTCTCGGCCTTGGCGATTACGTCGCGGCCTTCGAGAACGGGGGCAATGGCGAGTTTTTGAATCGGTGTCGGTTCGGTGATTCCCATCTCGGCGATGACGGTTTGGATGTCATCGGCGAGGTTGAACTCTCTAAAGCTCTTGATATCCGGGACGTTGTCGACCGGATGGAGCTCTTCGGGCGTAGGGCGCGAAGCGCTCTTGGGGGATCCCGACCGCCCGCGCGGACGCCGGGAAGGACGGCTATTAGTCATGAAAATTATGGAGAGAATCGAGCGGCCGGATGCGGCCCCTCGTTGATTTTGAACCGACTAGGATAAAGACGGGATCGCTCGCGAACAGGGGGCGTGTCGGAGGGCTTCCCCTTAAAAGGGCTTGAGCACCCCTGCACGGCACGCCAATGGCGCTTTCGAGACCTCTAGAAATCGAAATCGATCGAAGTTCCGGGTCGCGGTGGGCTGGCTCCGGACGCCCGGCGCCAGCTCGGGCAAGAGTTTGCTCGGGAGTCGGGCTCAGATGGGTCGGATTCGGGGGTTTCTTTGAGGGTTTCTCGCGGGGCTTTCAGCGAGCGGAGTTCTGCCCCGCGCCGCGGCCCACCACCCCCTCCCTCCACCCGTTGACCGATCGGATGGGCTCTCGGTTACCGGTCTTGGCCGGGATCTCGGTATTCTGCCCGAGCCCGGTCTGGCGGCCGGTCGCGGGGCTGCTCGTCGCGCGGCCGTTTTATGATCCAGCCCGATTTTCGTCGGACCGCCGCGAATCCTTCGACTCCAGCCTGCCGAGCTGGCGCCGCCGCGTCGGTCTTGCTGAGCCTTCAACCCGTTCGACTCTAGTCCGCTAGAACAGAGACCTATGCGAATCGTTACCTGGAACGTCAATTCCGTGCGCGCTCGATTGCCCCGATTGCTTCCTTGGCTCGCGGATGACGAGCCCGATGTCGTCTGCCTGCAGGAACTCAAATGCGTCGATGAGCAGTTTCCGCTCGAGCCCATTGAGGAGCTTGGCTACCAAGTCGTGATGTACGGTCAAAAGACCTACAACGGCGTGGCGATTCTCTCCAAGTTTCCGATGGAAGATGTCGTTCGAGGCTTTCACACGGATGAGGACAAGGTCGGGCATCGCGCGATTGGCGCGACGATCAACGGGACGATGATCCTCAATCTCTACGTCGTGAACGGGAAGGAGGTCGGCTGCGATAAGTACGCGATGAAGCTCGAGTGGTTGAAGCAGCTCTCCAGCTTCGTCCACGATCGCTATCCGATGAACGAGCGCGTCGTGCTCTGCGGCGACTTCAACATCACCTTCGACGACCGCGACATCTACGACCCCGAGGCTTGGAAGGATCGCATCTTGTGTTCCGACCCCGAACGCGAAGCGTTGGCCGAACTCATGAGCTGCGGCCTGCACGACGCACTTCGAAAGTTCACCGACGAGGGCGAGATCTACACTTGGTGGGACTTTCGAACGCGGGCCTTCCGAAACAACCGCGGTCTGCGGATCGACCACTTCCTCATGTCCCAGCCCGCTCTCGATGCCTGCACGGGAGTCGAGGTGGATCTGGAAGCGCGCGACGGTGAAAAGCCCAGCGACCACGCACCGGTGATCGCGACTCTCGCCGACCTCTAGCAGCCCGTGGCAAAAATCATTCGCCCCATGAGCGGCGTCCTTCTGGCCAGGCCGGCACCCGAAAGCCTCGCCGAATCTAGAGATTCGGCTGCGTTCCCGGGCACCAGCCTGACCAAAATCCCGCGGCCCATGGAACA
>JAJDEU010000032.1 GCA_029259635.1 Planctomycetota bacterium
ACTCCATAAGCGGCCGATTTTTGGCCAGGTCGGCACCCAAAAGCCTCCCCGAATCTATGGATTCGGGTTCGTTTCCGGGCACCAACCCGACTAAAAATTTGCTGCTCATAGAGCAAAGCACTTTCACCACGGACTGCTAGCCACGGCTTGTCCGTTTCTGTTGCTGGGATCAGTTGGCAACTCATGTCGAATGCGGGAGACGGTCAGCCCCTTCGGCCTAATTCTCTTTGCTGACCGAAAGAGCCTGCTGCTCGAACAACTTGAGATACGGTTGAAACCTATATCTCCGATTCCGCTTGTGACCGGTCATTTCCTGCAGAACCCCCATCCCCTCGAGTTGATTGGTGATGCTGTTCGCGGTCGCGTAAGTGCAACCGAGAAGTTCCGCCGCTCGACTGGGACTGATGTACGGCTCGGTGAAGAGCAGGTGCACTAGGTCGCGGCCTTTTCTAGAGAGTTGCTGGTCGGCTAGAAGCGCCTCCCGCAACTTGTGAATCTCTCTTGCCGTGGTTGTTGCTGCCTCGCTTACAGCAGCAACTCCCCTAAGGAAGAATCTGATCCAGCCGACCCAGTCTCCACTGATGCGGACGGCCTGTAGTCGGTCATAGTATTCTGCGCGGTAAACTTTGAAGAAGTAGCTGAGGTACAGGAGTGAATGCCTCAGAACTTTCTCGTGACAAAGTTGCAGCGTAATGAGAAGGCGCCCCACGCGACCGTTCCCATCGCAGAATGGGTGAATGGTTTCGAACTGCGCATGAACGAGAGCGCAATGCACGAGGACGGGGATATCCTCCGGACGGTGTAGAAACTGCTCTAGGCGACCGAGTGCATGGTTCATCTCATCTGGGGGCGGAGGAACAAACGTCGCGTTCTGGATGCTGTCTCCGCCTATCCAGTTCTGAGTTGTCCTGAACTCACCCGGACTTTTGTTTTTCCCGCGGACACCCGCCATGAGTTTCTCGTGGATCTCACGAATAAGCCTCAGGCTGAGCGGGAGTTCGGCCAAGCGATCCAGGCCGTGATTGAGAGCGCTGACGTAGTTGAAGATCTCATCGACATCGCTCGCTTGCGAGGGCATCTCGCGTCGAGATTCTGCGTCCAGCACATCCTCAAGTGTGCTCTGCGTGCCCTCAATCTGCGAACTGTACGTGGCCTCGTGGCGGACATACATCCACACGAATAGGTCTGGGTGGGGCAGGGTTGTCGCAACGCCGTCGAGCCGAGCCAGCGCGCGGTCGGCCGTCGAGAGCGCTCGCCACACGCCGCTTAGATCCAGCGGCGGGTCGGGAGGCAGCGGGGGTGGTACGAACGCCTCGTAAGCGAACGGACGACCGGGATGCTGAGTCACGAAGCGTCCGCCTGTCATGCGAAGGTTCCACCATAGTACGGAGCTCGAATCATCCCGTTATGTTAGCGAATGCCTTATTTTTATAATATAGAGAGCCCTGTCGCTAGCGAGCCAACGCAGCCTAACCTCACGCATTAGAAGGACTTACGCCCGACTATACCACATGCAGCCTCCGATCGGCCCGGTCACCACAACCGCTGGTAGATCGGGCGGCCATGGGGTCCCTCCGCCTCGAAAGCGGATCAATCAAGCAGGGTCGACTGTACCCATTCCGAACTGACTGGGTTCCGTGTGGAAAGCCTTGGCGCTAGCTTCGGCCACCATTGGACTTGCGTTCGAATCGGTCCGGGACAGGCCCTCGAAACAGAAAAACCGTCCGAGCTCCCTACTCCACAAGCACTTAGCGCGAGCTTTCCACACGGAACCCAGTCAGTTCCTACTCATGCGCGCTGGAGCCGGAAGCCGTCGAGTCGAATCACGCTGAATCGACACGGGTCGTTGCCCCGAGCTTCAGCCGGATGTTCATGATCGCGGTCGGATCCACTCCTCGATCAGACGTGATCCGCTCCAACAACTCGAATCAACTCCGCCATCGAGTCGACGACGAACTCCGACCGAACCCCTTCGAGCTCTGCCTGATCGCCAAAGCCCCACAGGACACCGATCGTCCGAAGCTCGTTCGCCTGTGCTCCGACGATGTCTTGCGCGCGGTCGCCGATCATCCAGACCGCTTCACTCTCGAGCTTTTCCGACTTGAGGATGTGCGCAATCAAATCGCGCTTGTGCACGTTCTCTCCGGAGAGTTCCGATCCATAGACTCCCTGAAAGAAGTCGAGCAGCCCAAAGTGCTCGACGATTCTCTGCGCGTAGACGTGCGGCTTCGACGTCGCCACCCACATCTGATGCCCGGCGTCGCGCAAGGACGCCAGCCCGCCCGGAATGTCGTGATAGACCTCGTTCTCGAATAGCCCGACGTCGGCAAAGCGCTCGCGATACAACGCGACGGCTTCTTCGATCAGCCGCTCATCCTCCGTCTCGAGCAGCTGAGCAAAGCTATCCCGCAACGGCGGCCCGATGCACCAGTGCAGCTCTTCCCGACGGGGAAGCGCGCCAAACTCCAACCGCTCGAGCGCGTGCAGAATGCACCCCGTTATCCCAAGCGCCGGATTCGTCAGGGTCCCGTCGAGATCAAAGAGAAGGTTCATGAAGAGCGCGCCATGGTAAGAAATCGCACCCCACCTGAATGACTCCTAACTCGGAGTGTCGGAGCAACGATCATGGATGAGCTAGCGGAGTGTGCTGCGGCGCTCACCAGAAGAACAACTTCGGGTGGTGTGCGACTCCGTATCAGCGTCATCCCTTCGGAGTCCCAAGAAAGGCTAGAGCAAGGAGCCGTGTAACCAATGCCACGACGACACCTGTGAGAGCATAGAACGCGTAGATAGCGAATTCGAAAGGGAGCAGTGTGTGCCCGCCATTGAGGATCAGATCGATTGTCGCAGTGATAAAGAAACCGGACATGGCCGCAATTCCAAACGCGAAAGAGCGTCCCAAGCGCAACACGCCGGTGGCGAAAGCCAATACCCAACCGCAAATCATCATCACCTGCGGAGCCTCGCCAAGGGCCTCACCTTGCAGGCCCTGAATAATGAATCCCGCAATTGTGCTCACGACCACAACGATCAGTAGAGAGCTCTTCGGCCTCTCGGCGACCGGCGGGTCATCTCCCGTTACGGAATAAAAAGCGTATCCACTACCCGGTCCCCTTATTTCTTCATCCTTTTCGACGAGAGAATTCTCTGGCACATCGATAATCGGTGAATCGGCTTTGTCGTTCATTACCTTGCCGACAAAGAAGGGATCGTCGCGAATCATCTGAACAGCAAGCAGCTCAGCCTCTTCTGCGTCGTTTGCTTCCACGAATCGAGTCGTCCAGAACCCACGCGCGGTCTCGTCTTCGCTGAGCTTCAGCTTAAAGTTGCGCCCATGGATCAATACTCTGAATTGCGGCATGGCTCGATGAGCTTACTCGCGAGCCGTCACTTACGCATCTTCCGGTACATATCCAAGAACGACTTGGTGTAGGCCTTGCAAACTGATTCGTGATCCTCGGGCGTATAGCTCGAAAGCACAGTCGGCTCATCAACCTCCGTGAGTGAGAACCGACGCGACTCGACCTCGCGAATCTTGCCCGATGCCGCTAACCGCGACAGTGCACCCGCCAGCTCTTCATGGCTGAGCACGACCTTCTGGAAACCATCTACCGAAGCCAGAATCTCGATCAAGCTCGTCGATTCGCCCGTCCCCTTCCGAGAGATCGCTCTCAGAACAAGCTCATCAAACGGAGGTCCGTATTGCAGCGACATGCAGATTCAAAGATCAGTAGGCCGTCCAGCGCCGACCCGAGCTGACGCGCGCGTTGATCGATCCCTGACTGTGCCCTCTAGCGTTCAGACCGATACTCCTCGCCGAGACCATCCAAGAAGAACTCAACCTTGCCGCACCGCGTGCAGACGTAAGTGTCGTAGTGCTCGCGGTGCGTGAATAGTTCTCCGAGATCACCCAGCCAGAACCCCCAGCCACGGCTGCCCTCGTGAAACTTTCGAGCGCCGGCATATCTCATCGGCAGAGCGCATCGAGCGCAGTCGACGGGAATCGGTTCCGCTCGTTTGTTGGCGATTTGCTCCGCATCGACGCCCGAGATGTCCCGATTGATTCCGCAGTGATAGCAGAAGGGCTCCGCCTCATCGACTTCCTTTGCGCAAACGCTGCATGTCCACATGATTGAATCCTTATCCGAAACGATAGTCGTTCGAGTAGGCGCAAGAGCTCTTTAGAACTCGTGCTCTTCAACAATGAACGCCGCCGATTTCGCGTGGTCCACGAAGTTGCCCTCGTCCTCCAATAGCGCTGCGCCAATTTCCTGTCCTTCAGGAGAGCTCATTCCCGCCATGAGCGCTTCCTCCGACTCGAACCAAACTTCCGCCACGCCGTCGTATTCGGGCTGCATCCCGCGCGAGGCTCGGATGCCCTCGTTCAGAGGCGTGTTCAAGGTGTGCGACTGCACGTACTTCTTCGCCCCCACGGCAGCCGCGTTCTTCATGTAGAACGGTCCGTGCTTGTTCTCCCAATAGTCGCGAAACTCTTCGCGAGTCATGCTTGGGTGACGCGTCAAACACATAACGAACTTGATCATTTACCTGGTTCCTTAGCTAACAACGGTGGTGCGAAAATTCCGCATTCGGCGACCAACAGCGCGGCGAAGCGACGTCCGTCTCCATCGGCATGTCAGATCAATTCTAGCCGAAACGCGCCCTCTACTGCGACCCGTACGCTGCAAGCCCTTGCTAGTCGGCATGCAGTCCGTCCCCCACGCGATCTCGATGCTCTTGCCTTGCAGACCGTCAGTCCCGCACGAATCCAACGCTTTGGATCAGGCCGTCTTCGACCTCGTAGATCGAGACATACTCGGTCGAGCCGCTTCCATCGGTAACCGTCTCGTGGTTCACGACGAAGCTGTCCTTCGCGATTTGGTGATGAACCGTGACCTCGACAATTCCCTCGGCGAACATCGGTTCAAAGATGCTGCCAAGGTGCTCCCTGCCCGACCCTAAAGACTTGTCGGGGTATGTGCTGATGGCAACGTCGTCAGCATAGAGGTCCAAGAACCCCGCGAGATCGTGACGGTTATAAGCACTCATTCTCCGATTCACAATTTCGAGTGGCGTCGCATCGAGGTCCGGCTCGCTTTGCCGTGCCGATCCGTTCCCCTGGCCTGATTGCGATGATGTTGTTTCCCGCCCACAATCGAGAGTGAGGTTGAGGACCAAAACAGCGGCGAGGAGAACGAGTGACTTCATAAGGTTGTCTTTCGAGACGATGGTGTGACCGGTCTGGCGTCGAGAGTACGGAGTACGAGATCGTAGACCACCCGAATCGTTCCATCGAATAGTGTCGCCGCAAAGAGCGAAACAGGAACGTGGGGTTTCGAGTGGTGCGCAACTCCGTATTACTTTCCTTTACGCGCCCCCCGCACTCTCCAAATGAGCACGATGCCTCCAACAAATCCGGCCAGATAGCTTGCCCCGTGCGCCCACCCGACGGCGAGAAATGCGATGTGACGGCCTTCGGGCACTCGGCTCGCGAGCGGCTCCATCAAGACTAAGACTCCATTGCTCGCCAATCCGTATCCGACGAATCCAAAGAGCGCGGACGCGGCGGCCATGCATGCCAATAGAATCGCAATAGGTCGAACTAGAGTCACCGCGGTTCGTCCGGGCGCGCTCCCGCGTATAGACGCGATTGCCAGGGGAACGCCGAGCAGAAGGCCCACCCACCACGTTGCGATAACGCCCCAGACGAGCCCCAGCACCGTGGGAGACTCCGTGGCCAGAATCTTGGGATGACCGATCGTGAAGTACTCGACGCAAATGCGCGCAGTCACTTGGTCATGCACAACGCCGAAGAGCACCGCGGCCAGAATGCTCAGTCCGATGATTCTCAACGCCGCCATGATGTTCCCCATTTACTGCCTCTGCGCAATTTCCATCCGCAGTGAGTTGATCCGCGCATCGCCTTATTCGTCACTCTCGCGCCTTGCGCGTTCCCTGATGAAAGCGAACGACCCAGCCCTCATCTTCGCGAATCCACAGCGAACTCCGAAGGGACTCGGGTAGGTCATCGCCCTTCGTGGAAACCGATTCGAGGCGATAGGTCACCAGCGCTGCGTCCTCAGCAATTTGCAAGAGCGTGAAATCGAAAATCGAGTGAACCGAGCTCCCGTCCCACTTCACAAGAGACACAATCATGCTGTCTCGATCAAAGATCCGACCGGAGCTTCCGAACTCAACGAAGTCAACGGACAGCAACTTCTCCAGGCGCTCACGAGAACTGCGAGTCGGGTTCGTGAGCAGTTCAGCCTCCAGTGATTGGAGATGCTCGAGCAGTTCGCTGTCGTTTGGATTCATGGTGTTCGCTAGCCTCAAGTCACTTGTGATTAGCGGCGCCGCCGTCCGTCCGCTTCGCCTTGTTGAATCGCGCCCGGTCTTCGCATCCCTTACTCCACTTCGCGAGCAGTGAAGGAGATGCCATCTTCAGTCTTGTTCACCCACTGAAGACAGGGAACCCAAAAAAGCCTCTCTCGTCATGGCTGGCGTAATGGCGCGGTGCGGCAGATACACCGACGCATCGGTCGCAGACGCGGCGGGGTTAGACGCGTCACCCAGACCGGGGACCTTCACCAGGTATCCGTTCGGCGTAGACACGATCGCGGCGTTCCGTGGAGAGTTCGGATCACTGGCGGATTCCTTGACTTGAACGAGCACCCCATCGCGCACCTCAATGCGAATCGCAGATCCGGACTGAGGCAGAGCGCGAACGCATTCCAGCCAACTCCGCTTCCGTCGGGCGAGCGATGCGAAGATCAGAACCGCAATCACGAAAGCAGTGACGGTCGTCGCCGGCATCTGAATCCCACCAAAGGTCCAGCCGAGCGCACCCAACCCGACACCGATGATCGAGAAGGCGATCGCCAGGCGTTTTGATCTTCGCAAGCCAGGACACAGCGCGGCGACATACTCGCGATGGAACTCACGGAAGTAGCCATCGTCCATCACGATCTCGATCGCAATCGTGCTCATCGGAATACTCTTGCCAAGTTAGCCAGAGCGCCCTGCGCTCTCGCCAATTACTGGCGCGGCTGAGCGCTGCCCACTTGCGTTGCGCGGCTGGACATACGATGCATGCGTCGCTTGCTAAGTCCGCGGGGAGCATAAGCCCAGGCAACGAGTAACGGCGCACCCCGTAGCAAGTAGGCGCCGACGAGAATCGGCACCAAAGTTCCCCATACGGTTGGGGCTATACCGCTCGAGAGGGAAATCCCCAAGGTGTAGAGGCCCCCCAACAGGCCAAGCAAACCGATCGTTCTGACGGCGACTCCAAATGCTTGCCTAGGTGTCATGAGTAAACTCCGGTCGGTGTCTCTATTGGCTTTGGTAATCCGCGTTGGAGAATTTACCAACGTAGACCTTCACCACTTTACCGGAGATCGGATTCATTTCGGGCGCTTAAACACAAACTGTGTGCCGTCTACGTACACAAGCTCCCATCCGACAGCCCCCAGCTCATTCAGAGCATCGGCGATTGCCCGGTTATAGCCCTTCACCTGTTCCGAGTGATCCGGCGCATCCAATTCGGTGAATGCCCCGAGCAATGAGGTCATCGCCATGGACTGCATCTCTTTGAGATCGGGCGCACCCATTTCGGATCCCGAGACAATCTTGTACTCCCAAGAGCGCGCGGTATCCCGGCACGAACTTACGAGCAAGATGCAAAGGATCACCGACAAGAGATTGCGTGTTGTTTTCATTGGTCCATTGTTTCCTTCCGAAGGCTTTAGTGTTTCGCGGCGGTCCGCATCACCGTCCGTTGCATTGGCCTATCGGCTTGCGCCGTAACCGCGCTTACTCCTGAGGATCGTTAGGCCCCTTGGTGACACCCACTCCTCGCAGTGTCCACAGTCCATGCAAACGATTTTGTCCACGATTACGAACGTAAATAGACTGAGACGAATGAAGCTCCTGCTCCCATGACTCGACTTCGAGCCCGAGAACTTCTCGAGATGGGAACAGTCGCACTTCGGGCATTTCTTCGACGTATTCATTGAGTCTCTCCGTCCGTCCAATGGGGTCGGCGATCAGCGGTCGGCAAGCCCAAGTGTTGCATCACTTTATTCTGCGTCGCGCAGACGACGACGCAGTTGTTTGATGAGCCCTTCAAGCCCTGGATTCTGCGCGCGAGCCTCAAGCTTCGCTATTTCCTTTTCGAGTCCGTGCTTCCGTCTCACATTTCTTAACTGTGAGGCTTCGCGTTCCTCGATTCGCTCCTGAACCATTTGCGCGTTCAGATCCTGCCATGCCCGAACATCACGACGAGGGGGCAGCGGAATCATATAGCCGAGGTACACGCACGGAGAGCGGCACTCGGGGCACAAAATCTCCTCCTCACGCCTCTCGTCCCACGAATACTCAGCGGTTCGGCGCACGCTTTGGCGACATTCAAAGCAAACCCAAGTTCGATTGCTCATTGCATGCCTAACGCCGCGGCCGATCCGCGGGGGGACGCCTCCAACCCACCAGGTGTCGCCGCGCGTTAGACGGAAGACTTAAATGACAAGTAAGCATCTGTTACTCCTCCGGATGAAATCCGGATTCACTGAGCCACCAATGTAACGCACGCATGGCGCTCGTCGCATGCTCTCCCCAGTGAGATTCGAAGTTGAACGACCATTCCCACTGAGCCTCCGCGCTTCGCCCGGCCTCGAACTCCACAAGCCCACTGACAACATCCCTGTAGATGTCACCAATGTCGTCCGACAAAGATCCGACGCCATTTTCGGCTGGCGTCTCCAATGGATCGATCACTTCCCAGTAGAAGTCGAAAGGAAGTCCGACACACGACGTGACTACGGTGCGCAATTCTTCGGCGGGTACTTCGTAGGCGTCATGGTCTTCGGAGCACCCGCTGCTCCACGGTTGCGGCAACGCCAGACCAGCCACATACAGCTGCGTAATCTGTTCCAGCGCCTTGCGCGCGCCAACGTGGCCTGCGCCGATTCCGTCGCGTGCCCAGTCTCGAAACTCACTTGCCTGTGCGGCGAACCTTTCTATTCCGTCCATGCGGTGCTGCTCTCCCCCCAACCGTAATTCGGATCATCGACGACAGTAATACGGTCCTCCATCTGCATCAGCTTTTTGGGCATCGGACGAATATTGGACATTCCTCGGAAGTTGCTGCGGTCATCAGTTCAGCTCAGCACAGATCAGAGCAACGCAGCCGCTGGGCAGGTATCTCACCTTTCAAGCGCTTCGAAGAACTGGTCCGTTTAGGATCGAATCGCTTTTACATGCGTTTTGAATGTTACGAAGCATTTGAAATCGCCACGCCGCCGATTCACGGAACTTGTCAACGCCCCCCCACCGCCCAGTCAACCTCGCATCTCCACTTGACAACAATGCCACCGGCACGAATGCTCGGAAGGGCTCGTTAGGCGCTCGGCTTCGGCTCGCTCCTTCACACGTCTAACATGCCGACGCGATGACCCTCTTTCCGAACAGCTTGGTGTGGTTCTCTCTACTGATGAGCTGGGCGGGAAATCTCGGCATCACGTCCGCCCTCCTATTGGGCCTCCGGAATGGGGAAATTGCACCGCCCCCCATCGCGAACCCGGATGCGCCTCAAGCCGCCGAGCGCCCGACGCCCGAAACGCCGGTCATTCTGATCGTCATCGACACCTTGCGCGCCGACCACCTCGGCACGTACGGGTACCCGCTCGACACGAGTCCGATCATTGACGAGTTCGCGGCACACGCCACCGTCTTCGAGAACAACTCGACTCAGGTCAACGTTACGCATTCTTCGCTGACGTCGATCCTGACCGGACTTTACGCTCGAACCCATCGTCGCTACACGCCGATATCGACGGTTGCGGAACTTCGGGGCGTCAAAGAGTTCCTCGTGTTGCCCGAGCTGTTCTCGAACCTGAACTACCACACACTTGGAATCGTCAGTCACCCGGCTTGGCTGACGAACGGATCGTCACCGATACAACGCGGGTGGAGCGGGTTCTCGCTGATCGACGAGAGCGCGAACTCCGGCCGCCGCAGAAGGCTCGCCAACGGAAGACATACGAACGAGCGCGCGTTCGGCTTGCTGTCGAACTACGCCGAGCACCACAGAGGCGATCCGCTCTTTCTCTGGGCACATTACTTCGATCCGCATACCGATCTGAAGAGCTTGGGCTACAACGCGCCGCCCGAGACTCGCAATCTCTTCCTGAAACACCATCTTGCGCAGTTTGGGCTCGGGGCTTTCGAAGCGCGATTGCGTCCGCTCGATCCGCTCCGCCGCGAAGGGTGGATACCGAAAAACACCGAAGGTGAAGAGCGCGATCAACTGCGTTTGGCGAACGGCCGCTCTTTGTATGACGCGAAAATCCGCTCGTGCGATGGGCACGTCGGAAAGATGTTCGAGCGGCTGCGCGAGATGGATCTGTTCGACCGCGCGCTCATCATTGTGATGGCGGACCACGGCGAAAACATGGAAGCCGAAAGTTCGATGCGCGGCAAGATCATGTTCACGCATCGCCGCCTCTTCCAAGGCGTCACTCGAACGCCGCTCATCGTCAAGCTGCCTGGTCAAACGACGGGAAAGCGCGTCGCATCGATTACGCAAAACATCGACGTCTTTCCGACGATCCTCGAAGCCCTCGGTCTTCCCATCCCCCCACAAGCCGAGGGCAAGAGCCTGCTCCCACTCTGGGAAGACCCTTCGATCGCGATCCACAAGAGTGTCTACATCGAATCATCGGATCACACCGAGCGCGCGGTCGAGACGAAGGCCGTCAAGTACATCGAGCCGGGCAATGGGCTCGCGCCGCTGGCGTTCCGGTTGGACGAAGATCCCGGCGAGATGGAGAACGTCGCTCTGACTCTCGATCCCGAGTGGGCGGCTGGCGCGCACAAGGCCC
Source organism: Planctomycetota bacterium (assembly GCA_029259635.1). Classification (GTDB taxonomy): domain Bacteria; phylum Planctomycetota; class UBA1135; order UBA1135; genus OFTM34. Next base: position 10,875 of record JAJDEU010000032.1, read on the forward strand.
TGTTGAAGTTCGCACCCAATCCGAAACTTCACATCAGGTTCGAGCCCGAATCCGAACCCTATCGATTGACGTTCGAGGTCGCGTTGACCGACGCCGAGTTCAAGGACTTCGAGGGCTCCGCGAACGCCATCACTTCCGAGGACGGGCGACGCATCTCGTGGTCCGGCGTGGTCGAAAGCGCTGCCGTCGAGTTCGCGTTCCAGCGCAGCCACGGCAAGACCGCGACCCATTGGAACATTTCGCGCGACGATATCGATCGCGTCGGTTCGCGCGTCTTCGTTGGGAGTCGAAAGCTCTGGAACAGCGGCGCCTTCCCCGTCTACTCGGCGACGGACGGCCAAGCTCCCGAAGACCCGCGACTCCGCCTGACCTTCGAACCGTCCGAAGATCTCTTCACTGCGGCCGTACAACTCGCCGATCCCAGCCGGCTCGACTTGATCCTGCACGCGGCTCGACCGACTCACCTATTCGAGCTTGAAATCCAGACTCAATCCGGTTTCGACAGTGAGCAAGTGGAGCGCGGTCGTTCTCAACGGTTCCGCGCCAAGAGCTCGAGTTCTGCAGCCGTCGCCGCGCGCATCAAACCAACGGGTACAGAGTTGCGCGCTCTGTGCCGCATCAACGGAGCCTGGCCCGATCCACGATCCGTTGCGCTCAACGGCCATGCCGTGAATTCGGACGGCGTTCACTTCGTCTTCCCCCCGCCGCCGATGCGCGAGCTTCACAACGCGCTGCAATCCTACGATCACAGCGCCGCGCCCGTGCCCGGAAGAATCACCGTCTGGGAGTCGGGCTTCGCAGCGGAAACCGAGATCGATACGAGCGAGATGGACGAAGACACCATCGAAGGTCTGCGCGCGCTCGGGTACGTGAAGTAGTCGAGCGACGGCGGCCCGTCCGAGGACCTAGCTCCGCCCTTGACCGAACGGAGCGTTTGAAGTGCGACGCAGTTGCGCTCGACTCAACCCGGTACCAGCGCAAAGTACGCACCCACCGGATCCTGAATCACGGCAAACGCGTACTCCCCGTCGTCCCCTTGCGTCGCCTTGATGACCTTACCGCCTTCCTCTTCCACGCGACGGACACTTTCGGCGAGGTCGCCAACGGGAAGGTAGATCAACCAGACGGGCGGCAGATCCGAATTCACCCCGCGCGCATGACAGACTCCCCCCGCCGATTTTCCATCACCGCCCAACATGCTGAAGTCGGCGTAGCGCTCGCCCTCATTCTCCATCTCGACATCCTCGACTGACCAGCCAACGACCTGGCTATAGAAGTCACGAGTTGCCGAAGCGTCGGGAACCGTCAGGTCGAGCCAAGAGATTGAGCCCACGCGCGCCGCGCCGTCCGTCGACGGGATCGCGTCCGGTGGGACAACTGGGATGATCCCGAACGCAGCGTCGTTCGGGTCGAGCAGCACCGCCCACTGGCTGTTCCCCTCGTCGTCTTTGCCGTGCATGAGCTCGCTCCCGCCCAGCTCGACCGCACGCTTCGCACTGGCTGCGACATCGGCGACCTGAATGTGCGGCATCCATTGGAGCGGTAGGTGATCGTATTCCGCGATGCGCTCGCCTAAGCCGACGACCGGCATGCCCAGGTTGTTCATCAGATCTTCGCGCCAAAACGGGTCCTCGCCCGTGGTGAGTACGCGTGAGTAGAAGCGCACTTCCCGTTCGTGTTCGGGAACGGCGATGTCGGCGCTGAGGATTCCGCCGACGCGCGGGAGAAAGGGGTCACTCATGGTTGGTTTGACGTGGGTTGGCGCGGGATGGGGTGGTTGCGCCCCGAATTGGGACTTGAGGAATCGGTGCGGATTATACGCGGCCGGATTAGCGCCGGAGATCCATGCCCCCTGCGCGGAGGAGCGCTCGAACGCGTGAGCGAATGATCAAGCTCGTGACTAGCCGAGCTCTCTAGGAAGTTGGCGTTCCGATTCGATCCGCCAATCACACGAACTAGAACTCATACGAGCACACCCCCAGCGAAAAAGAGGGCGATCGCGCTAACAATAAATACCACGATAAGCCTCGGCCAGAGTGATCGATGAATCCACGCCTCGGGATTCCGGCGAGCGTGCGACGCAAGCGCCGCGGCGACCGAGATCAGTCCAACAATGACACCAACCAGGTACGGCCAAACTCGATCAAACAATGAGCCGCCGTCTACGACAGGAATGAAAAGCGAAAGCCCCAACGCCACCAAAGCGAGGAGCGCCATCCCGATCAACATTGCGGCTATATGCATGGTCGGACTAACGGTGTTGTCGATTAGCGGTAGGACGAAGTTCCGCCAGACGCATGGGCAGATTCAACAGGGTAGTAGATCCAATCACAGCTGCCCTCCGATCGAAAGGTGGAACGAAATTCCAAACCACAAGATGAGCCCAGCTAAGACAATCACGTCCCCAGCGCTCACGAGAAGAGAGAGTCCGATGCGAGTTCGGTACTCAGCGGTCAGCCGAATGCAGATCCCTCGCATCGCCTTGTCAGGTTCTCGGGCCGGAATCAAGCGAAACATCTATCTTGGAGAGCTTGGTTGCAACGCTTTCGAGGTGCTTGGAATCTTTGTCGAAATCGTTCGCTGCCAAGTGGCCGGCGAGCTCCTCGACGGAGGCGCTCCTAGCAAGCAACTTGTAGAGACCACCGATACAACTGTCGTATTCGTCGCGCGGCACTCCAAACCCGATGGGATTCCAGTCCGCCCAAAGGACTTGCCGAATCTCGTCTTGAATCTCACGTGCTCTGCGATTGCGTGCGTCCACGGTCAACCTATCGGTTTTGGCCATCAGCGGGCGAGCGAAGGCCGACCCGTAGCATCGCCTTGATAGGCGTCGAGCACTTGAAGATCAAGAAATCCACGTTGCTTTGTGAGACACGCGCCACGTAAACCCAAACACCCAGACGAACACGGACGTCCCACCGTGCCCTGCCAGCAGTCCGTTGGTAGTCCCTTCTTCCACGATTACGACGAATGGGGCGGGCGAGTGTGCTCCCGCAAAATATCTGGGATAGGGATACAACTCCCCTTCAGCCATGTCGGAAGCATCTAACGCCATCCACTCCTTGATCGAGGCGGTACTAGGAGCACGACCTCCATTTGCAGTGATAAGCCGCTGCATTACTTCGTCACCCACCTGGCGCGAACCAACCAACTCCGTGATCAACCAGATGGCGGCGTAACCCGCAAGTCCAACTACGATCGCTCTTAGCTTCATTCCCCGTCTAACGGCTTGGTAGTTTAGAGGTTCAGAGGTGAGACCTTCAGCTGCGAGCGCGCGTTAGCTCGCGATAGGCTTCGTCACAACGACGACGCCACAGGCGAGCAGCAGCCCAGCCACGCTCGTGAGGACGGACGACCAAGGGAGAGCGGCAGTCATCCCGCATGCCCCAAGACCGACACTGCTCGCTATGGCCCACCACACGAACGATTTGCTAGCCCAGGGACGACGCATGACCAATGCGCTACCACACAACACGCCCCACACGAGGAACGGCAGTGCGAGACCAAGAATGCTCCAACTCGCACCGTGATTGCCGCTGAGCACGTAGATCAACAGCACGCCCGTTCCTACTACGCTCACGAAGCAGACGGCGACTCCGACCGCGGGTGATAGGAACGCTCTCATTGCATGGCATCAAGCAGGCGTCATTGCTGATCAGCGGCGGTCGCGAAGCGGCCGTGCGTCTGCACCGGCCCGTTAGGCCGTCTCCTCATTTCCGTTCTTTCTATTCGCCATTTTCACCGTTGCCCAAGCGACTTCCTCATGTGCGCGCATGGCCCTCCAACCCACAACCATCCAGAAGATCGTGCTTGCTAGACCGAAGAGCCCCGCGAGAACTGCGAGGAAGGCGATTCCACCGCCGCGGCTGTCAATAGTTTGAAACTGCATCTAGTTTTCCATTTATACCTGTCTAACGACCGGCTCATGCTTGCACAGCACGTCCACTCGTTCCCCACTCGTACCTGATCACCCCGGAGACGTATTCGCCAGAATCAAACCGCTGTTAAAAAACCGACGAGCCTGGATGCCCTGAGAAGGTTGGCCCGGAGTCGAAATCATACAGCGGATACCCAATGCTAATGCCAATCAGCGGCTGGCCGAAAGTCGCCTGTCGCGTCTGCTTGGTAGCCCGCCTCATCGAACAGAGAACCTAGCTGCGCGTCCCTATCCCATTCGCCACATCTCAAACGATTCGACGCGCGTGTTTGGAAATTCTCTCCACGGGAGCCATCACTTCATTCGACAAAACGATGACCGTGCAGCCTTCGGGCATGTATTGCCCGAGCATTACCGTCGAGTCTGTCCAACTCCCGCCATGACCACACCACGTTTCCCCGTTCTTATCCGACTCCAATTGGAGTCCGAATCCGTATTCGAACTCTTCACCGCTGTCCAGATGTCCCATCGACCGCATTCGGTCTAGTGATTCTGGAGATACGATTTTCCCGCTCCAAAGAAAGGTGAACCACTTGAGCAAATCGTTCAGCGAGCTGAAAACTCCGCCGTCTCCGAATGTGGAAATATCGAATGCTTCACTGGGTTGGATCTTGGCGACTCCGTATCCAAAGTCTTGGTAGCCCTTTGCAACCCCCTTGTTGTCGTGATTATCTTTCCCAACGAATGTGTTCTCCAGGCCAAGTGGCTCCAACAAGCGGGCTTTCACGAAATCTTGGTAACTCTCTTTGGCTACCGTTCCGATCACTTGAGAAAGCAAGAAGTAGTTCGTGTTCGAATAGTCATGGACTGTTCCCGGCTCCGAGTTCAGCGTCCAATTGCCAAGTTCCCCCAGTATCCAAGAGGGGGTGACTTTGCTCTCCGGCGTGTGGCGCCCCAATTCCAAATAGTCTGGCAAGCCCGATGTGTGCCAAAGCAAATCCTGCAGCGTAATTGGCCGAGAGTGACTCATTCCGCGTAGCCCTGGAATGAACCCTTCAACTGGGTCATCTATACTCAACCGACGGTCTTCGGCTAAAAGCATGACTGCGGCCGCAGTAAATAGCTTGCTTGCACTTGCAAGGTCAAAAGGTGTGTCCGGAGTAATGGGCAAGTGACCATGCACGTCTGCCATCCCCAGACACTCAACTACCGGGGCTTCCCCGGGAACCGCGATACCGAGTGCAGCTCCTGGACCCTGCGAGTCAAAATAGTTCGAGAGAAACATATAGTTTTGCCCTGGGCGTCTGACGTCTTTGCCGATCCGAGGGCTGCGCCATAAATGGGAGAGGTAAGAGTTCTTGTGAGCAGCACACTCGCACAGCACGTTCACTCGTCACGATCATGTAGTGATAAAGGTCCGGATAGAGACACAGATCCGCGTCTGAGAGCGTCTTGAGCCAACGAGAATCTCGCACGAGTCACACCGCTGCCCTGCGCGGACCATCATCATGAAATGCTGCCATAAACTCTATACAGGCTTCTTCGACAACACCGCGAAAAGCGACGACAACGCCGAAGGTAAGTCGGACTCGTCCCGTATCGCCGGCCAGCACCACGACCAGACCATCCTCGCTATCCGTCAGCGAAGCCAGAAGAGTCTCTGGGATCGTCAGATTAATCAGAGGCCATTCGACAAACTGTTCGGTCACGGTCCGCTCCTCTAGCTCCTAATTAAACGGGTTCGCTCCAGGTGAAGTTGATGTTAGTCGGTATGGTCCAAATCGGGGAGACCATAAGATGCGATGCTCCGAATTGGGAATAGGAAACTTAGCGCGAATTGAGCGGAGGAGTGGATGCGCCGGAGATCAGTTCGCGCTGCGCTCAGGTACATCGGAACGCGCGAGCGAATAGAAGAACTCGTGGCTAGATTGGCCTTTGAAGAAGTCGGCGTTCTGCTTTGTTGCTCCTCTTTGGAATCCCAAGCGTTCGAGTAAGCGCATGGACGCGACGTTGCGCGTATCGACTTCGGCGATGAGGCGATCGACGGGGTACGTTTCGAACAGGTGTTGGATCACTTCGCGACCGGCTTCTGTTGCGAAACCTTGGCCCCAGGACGATCGACCGAACTCGTAAGCGACGAGTGCTGTTCCGTCTTGCCGAACGGTGGATTGGAATCTTCCGATGCACGATTTGTCGGTCTTCAAACGCACGGCCCAGTTGAGCCAGTGCTCGGTTCCATCGGGAGACTTCCGCGCCTCCAAGAATTGGTAGCGCTCGGCCAGCGCTTCAACGGATGCGGGCGGGCCCTGCGGGATGTAGCGATAGATCTCTTCGTCGCGTAGAGCATCAAAGAGTGACTCCGCGTGATCTCGAGAGAGTGGCTCCAGGATGAGGCGCGTGGTCTGCATGTTCGCGGAAGAGGGAGAGCGGGTCGGAAGCGAGAGAGCTAGACCGTCTTGCCGCACTCCTGGCAGAACTTGGAGTCCTCTTCGTTGAGCTGGCCGCAGGATTGGCAGCGGATCATGACGACGCGCTCCTTCGAAGTACCGAGGTCGAGATCGGCTTCGTCCAAGGCGTCTTTGACCATGCCGCCGGCCATGCGACTGTAGGGCTCGAGGTCTTCGCGCGCTTGCTCGGGGTCGAGCACGACACCGGCGCCGGCGAGGCCGCGGCTGCCGATGCTCCTCACAAAGGCTCCGGCCATCATGAGCCCCATTCCAACGAGCGCCCGCGTGAAGGAGGATTGGGCGCCGGAACCGACGTTCGAAAAGTCGCCGATGCTGTTGGCTGCACTCACAAAGACGGAAATGAAAGTGAGGAAGCCGATGACCATCATCGCCATCCCGATATAGAAGGCTGCCTGCCGTTCCGACGAGATGGTTTTCGTTCCGCCGTTCTTCCTGCGCTGGAATCTAGTCATGCCGCGATTACCGAATGGAGTGCGGGCCATTCAGTCCGAGCTCGCCAAGTCTTCTAGGAAGCGGCGGATTCCGGCGAAAGTGTCGCGCCAACCGGTCTCGCAACCGGCGTAGAACTCGTCGGCTTCGGAGCCGGCGGGAAAACCGTCTTGGGTGACTCGGAGAGTGGCGCCTTCGGGATGAGACTCGACGAGAAACTCGGTGACGAAGTCGGCTTTGAACGGGAGAGCGCCTTGTTTCGCGCTGTAGCGATAGTCGGTGAAGACCATGCGGCGACCGGGTTCGAACTCGGAGATGGTGGCGACGGTTGTGTAGTCGGGGTCGTCGTGGGAAGCGCCCCAGGTTGCGGCGTAGGTGCCGCCGGGTTGCGCGAGGACGATGGCGTGTTCAGCGCTCCACCACTTGCAGATGGACGTGGGCGTGTGGAGGTGACGGAAGAGCTCCTCGGCGGAAATGGGGAAGAGCTCTTCGTGGATGTGCTTGCGGAAACTCATCGGGGTGGCCTCGCGTTTACTCGCACGCCTTGCGGTTCGTGAGCGACGGGATGATGCTCGCGACGACGGCACCGACGACGCCTGCGACGATGATCGAGCTGGACTCGACGTCGAGGAGCCTCAGGACGACGGTGCAGGCGACGGCTGCGACGGCCGCGGTCAGGACGATGGTAAGCAGAAGCTTGCCGGTGAAGAGAGACTGATCGTTTGATTCCATTTATTGGTTCCCCACTGCATCACGCTGATCTGATGTGAACGGCTCGCCGCTTCGAGTTGGCACCTAGCCTACTGAGAAGTGAACGGTTCGAAAGTAGATATTAGCGAGGCCTGGGAGAGCGGAATGAGCTCCGCATGAACACCGGATGAATCCTGCGATGGATTGGGGCAGCTAAGTTATTATTCGGGCGCCCGCCGCGCCTATAATTCGCGGCTGTCCAACCTTTTTTCACCATCCCAAGCGACCCCGCCTCAAGCAAATCCGTCATGTACAAATCACTCCTTCTCGCCTGCAGCCTCTTTTTCCTCGGCAGCTGCTACTCGCTCACTCTGGCGCCCGCGACCCCGACGAACGCGACCGCGGTCAACGCCATCCACGTCGAGTACGGCAGCGACCTAGACGCCAAGAAGATCGCCGTTCTCGATCGCTACAAGATGAAGGACGTATTCGTCGCAGCCCTGCGAGGCAGCTTCGAGACCGGCGGCGACAATACCCTTCAAGTCACGATCACGCAGTTCCGCACCGGCGGCTACGGCCCGACGCGCATGCACGCCGAAGCCAAAGTCGTGGACGCCTCGGGAGCCGTCGTCAAGTCGACCGAAGCGGACTCGACTTCGGTGATGCGGGGTGTTGCCTCCGTCGCTCAAGACGTCGTCAACCAAATCGGCGCGGGCATCTGAGCGGAAAAGCGCTCGCATAATTCGGAGAGCCGATTCGGCCGTCCGAACATGAACGCAATAGCGACTGGGGAAACCCGGTCGCTATTTCTTTTTGCGCTGCGTCTTCCGTTTCCAACGCTTCCACGAGGCGTAGTCCTTTGGAACGTCGAGCGACTTCAGCTCCTTCCAAGCCCTCGTCACCTTCACGCGCGTCGCACCCGCCTCGCTCTTGAAAAAGTCGCTGACGAAGTTGATATAGCGCCCGTGCGGGATCTGCTTGAAGGGCTTGTCCGTTTCGTTCAGACGCGCGTACTCGCGCGCCAGATCGCCGTAGGTGAGCTTGCGTCCCTTGGCGAGCTCCGCCTCACGCCAACGATTGAGTCGATAGCGCGCGCCCGATTTGCGCTTCATCCCCGGCGCATACCGCGTGGCTTCGCGCTCCAAAAACCGCTTCGTCTCCGCATCGTTCGTGTAGACGACGACTCTCGTGCGCAGAGTCAGCCCGCGCTCGCTGTCTCGCACCTTCGTCTTCGGCGCTCTCGGCTTGCGCGCTTTCGCGATCTTGCCCGTCCGAAGGAAGCGCTTAATCGCCGCCTCAAGTTCGTCTTTTCGCAACCGCCCCGCCGAAGGTATGCCGAGCTCCTTCGCAAACTCCTTCAACTCGAGCGCATACCAGTAGCCGTTGTCGAACTCGGCCAGGCTCATCGTCGCCGAGAGCTTCGGTTTCGGGCTCACTTAGTCCTCACGCTCGAGCTCGGTACTCACTATGCGCAAGAGCCGCGCCAAATCTCCGCGCTCCTTCTTCTTGAGCGCCCCGAGACACTCGGCGGCATCGACCATGCGGTCGCCGATGATGCCTTCCACCAACCTCTTGCCGCGCGCCGTCAGGAAGATGTCGATACTGCGGCGGTCCCGCTCTCCGGCCTCCCGCCGAAGCAATCCGCGCTCCTCAAGACGGTCCAAGCGATGCGTCATGGCCCCCGACGTCAACTGGGCCGACTTGCAGAGCTCGGTGGGCCTCACCCCCACTCCGGCCCCAGCCCTTCGAAGAGCCGAGAGCACGTCGTACTCCCAGGTCGCCAGCCCCGCTGGCTCGAGGATGGCCTTCAGCCGGTCCATGAATAAACCGGAGAGGAGCATGATCCTGAGGACGACCCCCATTCCGGAACTGTCCAGGTCCGGTCTCTGCCGTCTCCACTGGCTCAGCATGCCGTCTACTGCATCTCGATCGGTTGCCATGCAAGACAGGATATAGACTTATGTCTTGATATCAAGATTTTCGATTTTTGGGCTCGATCTTTAGCTTGATATCAAGCTAGCTTGCATCAAGACATTGTTTGGGCGTCTGAACGCCGTGCTCCTGAGCTTGTGTACAGGAGGGTGTTCCTTCGCCTCTCAATCCAGAGGACACCGTTATGAGCAAGAAGAAGTACGTGAGCCATCGGCAAGAGCGTGACGACTACTTTTCAGCCGATGAATTCGAGAGTGACCGGTTTTCCTACCGCGAAATCGGCTCGACCGAAGACGTCGAGGACGAGGAATCAGAACAGTTCGATGTGGAGAAATGGCGCAATGACCTCATCGAGAGAGGTAAGCATCGCGAGCGCATGCGAAACCGCGACCTCAATCGAGGAATCCTGCGGGGGGCTCGCCTTCCACGCGAGTTTGCCCTGAGCCATGAAGAGGAAGAGGAAGAAGAGGAGTAGCCCAATCTGAGGCCCTCAGCTATTCCCCGTAGACCGCCGTTGCGTGGCGACGGACCCCTTCTCGTTCACCCTCAACTTGCGAGGTCTGCCCCGGCTAGCTGAGTCTCTCGATCCGGTTCAGTGCGCTTCCTCGATAAGCCGCTGAGCCGGATCACTCCTTTATGGGCCACTCGACAAAGGGTCCCGTTCGCTCAAGCTTCAGCAATCGGGTCACAGTCCAACTAGCTGATTGCCCGTACTGTCGAAGTTCGACGGCTCGAGCCAACGCTCGAAGCGCGCGCGCACGGCGGGCCACTCGCGGTCGAGGAGCGAGAGCCAAGTCGTGTCCCGGTTGCGGCCCTTGTAGACGACAGCCTGTCGGAAGGTCCCCTCGAACTTGAAGCCATAACGCTCGGCAGCGCGATGCGACGCCGCATTGAGCGAGTCGCACTTCCACTCGTACCTGCGATAGCCCAGGTCGAAGATGTGCTTCATCATCAAGTACATCGCCTCGGTGCCCGCGCGGGTGCGTTGCAAGAGCGGCGAGTACGCGATGTGTCCGACTTCGACGGAACCCATGCTCGGTTCGATGCGCAGATAGCTCGCGACGCCGGTCAAGCGATCGAGCTCGGTGTCGCGAATCGCGAAGAACATGCAGTCGCCGCTGGCTTGCATCGACTTCAGCCTCGCGGCGTAGTCTGCCGCAGTCGCGAACGGACCGTAAGCCATGTAGGTCCACATCGCTCCATCCCGATCCTCACTAAAACTCCGAAAGAGCTCCTCCGCATGCTCGTCGGGCTCAAGCGGAATGAGCGAACACCACTGCCCGGTAAGCGGCGCGGCGACCGGGCGCGTCGGCGGGTTCCAGTCGGTAACCTCGGCCCCAATCGGATGACCGTGCTCGTTCGTGCGCGCGCTCAATCCGCCTTCTTCTTCGCCGTCGCCTTCTTCGCGGTCTTCTTAGCGACCTTCTTCGTGGTCTTTTTAGCGGTTGTCTTCTTCGCCGCCTTCTTGGTGGCCTTCTTAGCGGCCTTCTTAGCGGCCTTCTTCTTCGTCGCCTTCTTCTTCTTTTTCTTCGGCCCGGCGGCAGCCTTGGCGTCGATCAACTCGACCCCGCGCGCCAGTCCCATCTCTTCCGGCTTCTCGTCCCGCGGCACAGTTGCGTTGACAGAACCGTCGGTGACGTACGGACCATATCGACCGTCGAGAATCTTGATCTCTTCTTCTGACGTCGGGTGCTTGCCGAGCACTTTGAGCACTTTGGGCGCGGCGGCCTGTCGACGACCGTGCTTCTTGGGTTCGTTGAACAACTCGATCGCGCGAGCGAGGCTCACCTTGAGCAGGCTCTCTCCGGCCGGAAGGCTGCGCGTGGATTTACCGCACACCAAGTAGGGACCGAACTTGCCGTTGTGGGCGTAGACGTCGTGCGTCTGGCCTCCGCCCTCTTCGGCTTCGGGAAGAGTGAGAGCGCCGACCAGACGCGGGAGCGCCAAGCATGCGAGCGCATCCTCGAGCGTGACGGTCTCGGGCTTCATGTCGTCGACGAGCGATGCCATCTTGGGCTTCTCGTCGCCGAGCGACTCCGCATCACCGCGCTGAAAGTAAGGACCGAAGCGCCCCTCCTTCACGAAGATCTTCAGCTTCGTCTCGGGATCTTCGCCGAGCGATTTCGGCCCGGCAGCCGCCTTCGCGAGAATGTCGAGCGCCTTTTCGCGCGTGAGTTCATCGGGCGGGAGCTCGTCGGGAAGCGTGGCGCTGACCGTGCCTGATGAGAGGAACGGTCCGTAGCGACCGACGCGAACTTCGACGACGTCGTCTTCGATCTTGCCGAAGTCGTAGTCCTTGACCGTGCAGACCTTGCGCGGATCGATCTCCGCGCCGACGGTGTTGAGCTGGTCTTGCAGGCCCGGCTTGCCATTGCCGAGGAAGAAGGCGCTCAGATACTCGAGCCGGTTTTGGCGACCGTTGCTGATCTCGTCGAGATCATCTTCCATCTTCGCCGTGAACTCGTAGTCGACGAGATAGGTCAGGTGCTGGTGCAAGAGCTGGATGACCGCGAAGGCGGTGAAGGTCGGGACCAGCGCCGTGCCCTTCTTAAAGCAGTAGTTGCGCTTCAAGATCGTCTCGATGATCGAGGCATAGGTACTCGGTCGTCCGATGCCGCGCGCTTCGAGCTCTTTAATGAGGCTCGCCTCGGTCAGTCGCGCCGGCGGCTTGGTCGTGTGACCTTCGGGATTCAGAGCCTTGGTTCCGACCGCTTGCCCCTCTTTCACGTCGGGCAGGAGGCGGTCCTGTTCGCTCTCACCCTTGCCGGTGTCCGACTGCTCGATGTAGGCCAAGCGGAAGCCGGGAAACTGGATCGTGCGCCCGGAGGTCGTAAAGCGCGCATCGTCGATGGCGATCGTCAGAGTCGTGCGTTGACCCTTGGCGTCCTTCATCTGGCTGGAGACCGCGCGCCGGAAGATCAATTCATAGAGCCGGCGCTCGTCGGCGCCCATCTCGGCGCCGAGGTTCTCGGGCTCGCAAAAGTCCGAACCGGCGGGACGAATCGCCTCGTGAGCCTCTTGCGCGTTCTTCACCTTCGTCGCGTAGGCACGCGGCGAATCGGGCAGGTTCTCCGCACCGTACTTGGATTTGATCAACGAGCGCGCAGCTTCCAGAGCCTCGGACGACAGCGTCGTCGAGTCGGTACGCATGTAGGTGATGTAACCGTTTTCGTACAGCCGTTGCGCGGCGCTCATTGCGCGGCGCGCGGTAAAGCCGAGCTTGCGACCGGCCTCTTGCTGCAGAGTACTGGTCGTGAAGGGCGGACGCGGCGACTCGGTGAAGGGCTTTTGAATCAAGCTCTCGACCACCGCTCGCTGACCCGACAGGCGCGCGACCAAATCCTTCGCCAGGTCACCCGTCAAGTGCACGACCGTCTTCGTGTCGGCCTTGAGCTTGCCGGTGTCGGGATCGAAGTCCTTACCGCGAGCGAGGCGCTTGTCGCCTACTCGAGCAAGTGTCGCATCAAAAGGTTCTTGCCCTTCGACTTCGAACTGTCCGGTGACGTCCCAGTAGTCGCTGGAGACAAATCGCAAGCGATCCTGCTCGCGCTCGACCACCAACCGAACGGCAACACTCTGAACGCGACCCGCGCTCAGCTTCGGGCGGATCTTCTTCCACAAGAGCGGCGAGACGGAATAGCCGAACAGGCGATCGACGAGCCGGCGCGTCTCCTGCGCTTCCACCAAGTTCTGATCGATCTCGCGCGGATTATCGAGCGCGTGCTGGATCGCGTCTTTCGTGATCTCGTGGAAGACGAGTCGCTTGATCTCAACCTTCGGATTCAGTTCGTCAACGAGGTGCCACGAGATCGACTCCCCTTCGCGGTCTTCATCGGTCGCGAGATAGACGACGCTCGCCTCCTGGCAGAGCTTCTTCAAGTTCCGCATGTGCTCGCGCTTACCCGGCGGAACGACATATAGAGGTGCGAAGTCGTTCTCGACATCGATGCCGAGTCGAGACCACTTCTCACTCTTGTATTTGGCCGGCACTTCGGCGGCGTTCGCGGGCAGGTCACGGATGTGGCCGATGCTGGCCTCGATCACGTAATCCTTCCCGAGGAACTTGGAAATCGTCCGCGCCTTTGCAGGGGACTCGACGATCACTAGGGGCTTGCCGGTTTTTTTCTTGGTTGCCATCGGGGGGGTCGCGGAGGGGGGCTCTCGGCCGCCCATTGGGGCGACGGGAGAAGTTGTGTCAAGCCTTGTCGCGGGAGAACCCTCTCGGTGTGGCCTCCGGCCAAGCCCATCCGGTGATCCATAAATAACTACAAACACAGCGCTTATGTCTGTTAGGAGTTTCCCCGCCGAGACCGTCAACGACTCACGGCTGCCGGACCTCATGCGGGTGCTATAACCCCGGCCGCTCAGCCAGGCGGCGCTCGCCCCGCCCCACCGACCTCCCTCCGACTCGCTCTGACCTCTATGCCCTCCGAGACTTCACCGACCTCCGCCGCCCTGACCCTCGGACTCTTGCTGGCGAGCTTCGGACTTCTGAGCTGCGGAGCGGGAGAGAGCCGGGACGTACCGGTCGCCGCTCCGTCCCCTGGCTACCTCGGTGTAACCGCCTGCGCGGAATGTCACGAGGCCGAGACGGAGGCTTGGCGCGGATCGCACCACGATTTGGCGATGCAGGCTGCAACCCGAGAGACGGTGCTCGGCGACTTCGACAACGCGGAGTTCGAACACTTGGGCGAGAAGTCGCGCTTCCTCACTCGAGGCGATGAGTTCTTTATCGAGAGCCGCGGCGCCGATGGCGTCACAACGGAGTTCAAGGTCGCCTACACGTTCGGCGCCGATCCGCTGCAGCAGTACTTGATCGATACGGGGTCCGGCAAGCTTCAGTCCTTTACCGTCGCGTGGGACACCGAACAAAAGACTTGGTACTCGCTCTATCCCGATCAGAAAATTGAGCCCGGCGATCCGTTGCACTGGACGGGCATCTACCAGAACTGGAATGGCATGTGCGCCGACTGCCACTCGACAAACCTGGTCAAAGGCTTCGACGAAGAGAACGATCGCTTTGACACGCGCTACGAAGAGCTCGACGTCGCTTGCGAAGCCTGTCACGGTCCCGGTGAAGATCACGTTCAGTGGGCGAGAGATGGCGCGATTACCGGCGAGGATGAATTGGCGAACGGTTTGAGCGTGCATCAAAGGCGCGACTGGCAAGCGCCGCAGATGAATTCCTGCGCGCCATGTCACTCGCGGCGCACGCTGATGAAGCCGGACGTTCGGCCAACCGATAATTTTTTGGACGTCTACCAGCTCGAGCTACTTCGCGCGAACTCCTATCACCCCGACGGACAAATCCTGGGTGAGGTCTACGTCTACGGTTCCTTCGCGCAGAGCAAGATGCACGCGAGCGGCGTGACCTGCACGGACTGTCACAATCCGCACTCGCTCGAGCTGCACTTTCCGGACAACGCGCTGTGCGCGCAGTGCCACTCGACGAACGCGCCGGTCGAGCGCTTTCCGAACCTCGCGAAAATCGACTACGACAAGCCCGAGCACCACCACCACGAGCCGGGCTCGCCTGGGGCATCGTGCGTGGCGTGTCACATGCCCGCCAAGACCTACATGGGGATCGACCCGCGTCGCGATCACTCCTTTCGCATCCCGCGTCCCGACATGACCGTCGCGCTCGGAACGCCGAATGCCTGCGACAACTGTCACGCCGATCAAGGCGCACAGTGGGCTGCCGAGCGCGTCGAAGAGTGGTTCGGCCCCGAGCGGCCCTATCACTTCGGCCCGGCCTTCGCGGCCGGACGGCAGGGCAATCCGGCGGCGGTCGAGCACCTGATCGGAATGTCGCGGGACCGCGGCGCTCCGGCGATTGTCCGCGCGACGGCGCTCGAGATGATGCAGGCGACTGGTAAGGTCGGCATGGACCTCTCGCGCTCGCTGCTCGGCGACGCCGACCCCATGGTTCGCGCCACCGCGATTCGCGGACTCGATGGAATGAAGCCCGTCGAGCGCTTGGACCCCCTCCTGCCTCTGATCGACGACGAGTCTTTAATCGTGCGCATCGAAGCGGCGCGCATGCTCGCCGGTGCACCCACCGAGGTCCTCGATGCGGTCAGTGACAACTACGACAAGACCCTGGCCGAGTGGCGCGCGTCGCAACAGCTGTCGGCGGAGATGCCTTGGGCGCACCACAACTTGGGCTCGCTCGAGCAAGACCTCGGCAACCTGAACGAGGCTCGCGATCAGTACAAGCGCGCGATCGAGATCGATCCCTACTCGCTGCCCTCGTACTTTAATTTGGCGACGCTCTACAACAAGACCGGTCGAAACCTCGAGGCCGAGCGCGTTCTGCGAGACGCGATCGCGCTCGTGCCGAACGAAGGCGAATTACACTATTCGCTGGGGCTCTTGCTCGCGGAAGTCGGACGACTCGAGGATGCGGCGAACTCGTTGATGCAAGCCGCCGAAAAAATGCCTTGGCGACCGCGCGTTCACTACAACGCGGGCCTGGCGCTGCAGCGCGCCGGTCGGTTGGACGAGGCCGAGCGTTTCCTGCTCGAATCCGATCGGTTGCAAGGCGATGTACCCGAGGTTGTTCACGCGCTCGCGCTCTACTACGTCGAGCTCGAGCTGTGGACCCTCGCGCTGCCTTTCGCGGAGCGGCTGGTTGAGCTCGTTCCCGACGCAGAGTGGGTCGGCGAGCTCGTCGACGAGATTCGCGTAGGTATCGAGAGCGACGCCTAAGCCAATCGAAAAAGGCGAAGACTTGCCAAGCTAGTACTCCGCGTGCGACGAAAGTCGCCAGCCGGTCTGATACTCTTCGCGGCTTCGCCATGTCGTCCGAAGCTCCACCATCACCCAAAGAGATCGTTCGTTCCGAGTCCTTTCGAGGCGAGTTCCGGCAGCTGTTCTCGCTCGCTCTTCCGGTCGCGATCACGCAGCTGGGCTACATGTTGTTCGGCGTAGTCGACCTGTTGATGGTCGGACGCCTCGACACCGAAGCGCTCAGCGCCTGCGTGCTCGGCAACAGCTGGGTGAGCGGCACTCTGCTCATCGGCCTGGGCCTCGTCTTCGGAATGGACCCCATCGTCAGCCAAGCCCACGGCGCGGGCGACGGCAAGCGACTCGGTCGAGCACTGCAGCAGGGCTTGGTCCTCGGAGTTCTGGCGAGCATCCCCGTCGCACTGCTCTGGATTTGGACCGAAGAGGCGCTCCTCTTGTTCGGGCAGAACCCGGTGAGCGCCGAGCTCGCGGCCGAGTACGTCCTGGCCCAACTCCCCTCGGCGCCCTTCTTCCTGCTCTTCACCGCTCTGCGCCAATACCTAACCGGCCGCGGCATCGTCACTCCCGCGCTGGTTGTCGTGCTCGTCGCCAACCTGCTCAACGCGCTCTCCGACTGGGCCCTAGTCTTCGGCAACCTCGGGCTCCCCGAACTCGGCCTCGTCGGCGCGGGCATCGCGACGAACATCACGCGCGGATCGATGGTGGTCATGCTCGCGGTTTGGATTCTTTGGCGCAAACTTCACGTCGGCGCCTGGGTTCCGTGGAGTCGCTCGTCGTTTCGGTTCAGCGGCCTCTCCGAAATCCTGCGCCACGGCCTGCCCATCTCGCTGTACCTCAGTTTGGAGATTTGGGCATTTCAAATCGCAACCTACATGGCCGGTTGGTTTGAAGTCAGCGACCTCGCTGCGCACGGAGTCGTGATGAACATCGCCTCGCTCTCGTTCATGGTTCCGCTCGGCGTCTCCATCGGTGCGGTGACGCGCGTGGGCAACTTGATCGGAGCCGGTGACCCAGCCGGTGCACAGCGCACGGCTTGGGCGGCGATTGTGATGGGCGCCGCCGCAATGTCTCTGTGCGCGCTGACCTTCGTGCTCTTTCCCTCCGAGATCTTGGGGCTCTACACCGATCAGGCCGTCGTCATCTCTGCGGCGGCCGCCATTCTTCCGCTGGCCGCGTTGTTCCAGGTCTTCGATGGCGTTCAGGTCGTCAGCTGCGGTGTGATGCGCGGCATGGGAAGCACGCGCCCCGCGGCCATCTTCAACCTGATCGCCTATTACGCGCTCGCTCTCCCCATCGCGTGGTGGCTCGGCTTTCGGCTCGAGTTGGGTTTGGAAGGGATTTGGTGGGGCCTATTTATCGGTTTAGCGGCCGTTGCGGCGATGCTCGTCGTATGGGTAAAGGTTCGAGGTCCCGCGACGGTGAGCTCCCCAATAACGGCGGCGGAATAAGCGGCTCGAGCGGTTAGTCTGGGCCGATGGCGCTCATACCGACCTCTTGCCCACTCGACTGTCCCGATGGCTGCAGCATGGAAGTCGAGGTCGAGAACGACCGCGTGATCTCCATCGCGGGGACGAGACTCAATCCGCTGACCGCCGGTTTTATCTGCAGCAAGGTGCGCAGCTTCGGCGATCGTCTGCGCGGGAAGGAGCGCTTGCTCAGGCCGGCCATTCGCACGGGTAAGAAAGGCTCGGGCGAGTTTCGGGACGCGAGCTGGGAGGAAGCGCTGTCGCGCATCGCCGATGAGTTCGTTCGCGTTCGCAAAAGCTCGGGAGCCGAAGCGATTCTTCCGCTCTCCTATGGCGGCTCGAACGGCAAGTTGACGGAAGGCGGATTCGATCGGCGCTTCTTTCAGAGGCTCGGCGCGTCGCAGCTCGCTCGCACGGTCTGCGCGGCTCCGACCCGCGCGGCCTACACGGGGTTGTATAGCGGACTGCCGGGCATCGCACTGGTGGACTACGAACTCGCGAAGCTGATCGTCGTCTGGGGAACCAATCCGTCCGCGACCGGGATTCACTTCGTTCCGATCGTTCAGCGCGCCCAAGCGAAGGGCGCCAAGCTCGTCGTCGTCGATCCGCGCAAGACGCCGCTCGCCAAGCGCGCGGACCTGCACCTGGCGCCGCGACCGGGAACCGATCTCCCTCTGGCACTGGCCGCGATCGGGTGGATCTTTGAACAGGATCGTGCGGATCGCGAATTCCTGGCGACGCACACGACCGGCGCGAAGGAGCTCGAAGAGAAGGCGCGCGCGTGGTCGCTCGAAGCCGCAGCCGCAGTCAGCGGCGTGCCGGCGGAGGACATCGAAGCTTTCGCGCGCATGTATACCGAGACACGGCCGGCGGCTCTGCGTTGCGGTTATGGATTCGAGCGCAACCGCAATGGCGGATCCGCGGCGGCCGCCGTCATGGCGCTGCCCGCTGTTGCCGGTCACTTCGGCGTGCCGTCGGGCGGCTTCACGCTCTCGACCTCTTCGCTCTGGAACCTCGACGTCGAGCGCGCCGCCGATGCGCCCGAGTCGCAAGCCCGAACGATCAACCAAAACCTGGTCGGCCAAGCGCTCTCGCCCGAGAGTCCCGCCGCGCCCATCAACTTAGCCTTCGTCTACGATCACAACCCGATCGCCACGCTCCCCAATCAAGAGCTCGTGCGCGCCGGCTTCGCGCGCGAAGATCTCTTCACCGTCGTCTTCGATCAAGTCATGACGGATACCGCGCTCTTCGCCGATGTACTGTTGCCCGCCACGACTTTTTTGGAGCACGAAGATCTGCGCCCCGGCTACGGCTCCTATGCGCTGCTCCGAGTCTCTCCCGCGGTTTCGCCCGTCGGTGAGTCGCGTTCCAACGCGGAGGTGTTTTGCGAACTGAGCCGTCGACTCGATCTGGAGCAAGAGACCGACGCCCGCACTCCGAGCGAGCTCGAGGCCAGGCTACTGGCGGAGACCGATTTCGGAGCGCAACTGGACTCGACCGGAGTCGCGATTCCGAAGCTCGGCGATCATCCGGTTCAGTTCGTCGATGCTTTCCCTCAGACCCCCGACCAAAAGATTCACCTGCATCCCGCAGCGCTCGATGCGGAAGCGCCCGCCGGTTTGTACGGCTATCGCGAAGATCCGGGAACAGCAGAGTTTCCGCTCGCTCTGATCTCGCCATCGCTGCCGGGCACGATCACCTCTACCTTCGGCGAGCTCATCAAAGATCCGGTTCCCCTCGAGATGCACGCGGACGACGCCGCGACTCGCGGGCTGAGCGACGGCGACACGGTGCGAGTTTGGAACGGTTTTGGTGAAGTCATCTGTCCCCTCAAGACTTCCGCCGAGCTAGTCTCGGGGACGGTCTCCCTGCCCAAGGGCATGTGGAGCCACAGCTCACACAATGGAAACACTTCCAACGCGCTTTCCCCGGACACGCTCAGCGACCTCGGGCGGGGAGCCTGTTTCAATGATGCTCGCGTTCAAGTCGAGCGTGCCGGTGATCTGCCGGTCAGCTAAGCCCATCACTAGGTAGGTCGAACCGACGAGCGCGCCGCCGGTCCCTGATGCAGGAAAACACCATGACCACGCATTTCCGAAAGTGCGCACTCGTCGCGCTGCTGCTCCTCGTTTCCAGCGCCCCGGTTCACGCGGACGACGAACCTCTGAAGCTCGTCGACGCTCAGAAAGCATTGCAGCAGAGCGACTTCGTCAGCGCGACCATGATTCTCGAAGGCGTGACCGCGCGCGAACCCAAGAACGCGATGGCCTGGCAGCTCTACGGCTACTCGCTTCACGCCCAGGGCCGACTCGAAGAGGCGCTCAAGGCGCACACGACAGCGGCCGGCTTTCCCACCACTGCGGGTGTCGCCGCATACAACGCGGCCTGCGCCAGCGCCCTACTCGGCCGCGCGGATGACGCCTTTCGTTGGCTCAACACGTCTGCGCAAACGGGCTTCAACTTAAAGGCGGCACGGACCGACGCCGACTTTACGTCGATTCGCAAAGACCCGCGCTGGGCAAAGCTCTTCCCCACGGTCCTCACGGGCTCGGCGCTCTTCGTCGAACAGCCACGGGTGCTCTACACCTTGGTCGGCGAGGCGGCCGGCGATCAATTCGGTTGGGTCGCTCGCACACTCGGCGACCTCGACGGCGATGGCGTACTCGACTTTGGAGCGACGGCGCCGTCCCACAAGACCGGCGGAACGCAGAGCGGTCGTGTCTACGTCTATTCCGGTCGAGCGGGCAAGCTGCTCTTCACGATAGACGGAACCCCGGGAATTTCGCTTGGCAACAGCGTCGCTCCGGCCGGGGACATCAATGGTGACGGCGTCTCCGACATTATCGCGGGTGCACCCGGACGCGGCGCCAACGGGACGAACGCCGGACAAGCGTTTGTCTATTCCGGAAAAGACGGCTCGCTCCTCTTGTCCTTGTCGGCGGGCGAAGCGGGCGACGGTTTTGGAACCAAGGTCTGCTCGCTGGGCGACCTCGATGAAGATGGCAGCAGCGAACTTTTCGTCGGTGCGATGACGTCCAACGCGAACGGTGCGGGCTCGGGTTGCGCCTACGCTTACTCCGGGAAGACGGGAGAGCTCTTGTTCACGATCGACGCCGAATCCGCGGGCGACTCTTTTGGCAGCTCGGCGGATTGCATGCGCGGAGGCTCGCCCAACCTGCTTGTCGTCGGCGCCATGACCGCCGGTCCGCGAAACACCGGTCGCGCCTACGTCTACGACGTGACGAGCGCCGGAGCGGAGCTCGCCTTCACGATCGACGGCGACGCGACCTCGGCCAACCTCGGGCAGTACTTCGTCGCGATCGCGGGCGACGTGGACGCGGACGGCACTCCCGACATTTACGCCTCCGACTGGAACAATGCGGCTCTGGGGCCGGCGACCGGGCGGGTCTTCATTCACTCGGGAAAGACCGGCGAGCGGATCCTCACGCTCACCGGCACGACGCCCGGTGAAGGATTTGGGACTTCACCGTCCACGGCTGGCGATGTGAACCGCGATGGGCACGCCGACTTTATCGTCGGCGCCTGGCAACACTCTTCTGTCGCGGGTTCGGCCGGACGCTGCTACTTGCTCTCGGGCAAAGACGGAAGTCAGTTGGCGACCTACACCAGCCGCCAATCGGGCGACACTCTGGGCTTCGATGCGGTCGGGATCGGCGACGTCGACGGCGACGGCGGCACCGACTTTCTACTGACCTCCGCATGGAGCCCCGCGTTGGGCGCCCAGACCGGTCGCGTCTTTGTGATCGCCGGACCGACGTTCACGGAGTGAGCGGCCGGCCGGGAGAGTGACTCAGGCCGACTTCTGAGCTTCCGCTTCGCTCGCTCCGATCGAGCTCTCCAGCAACAAGCGCGTGAGATTCATCTCGACCTGGTGGAGGTTCTTATTCGCACGGCCATCGTAGAACGCAAAGGTCGCGTCTTTGGCGGAGAACAAGCGCTGGAACAGCTGCTTCACCTGAGCTTCGAGCGCGAACTTCAATTGGTCGCGAGTCACGATGCCTTCCTTGACTACCGCATCTCCGATGCAGCCTCCGTTGGAAGCATGCCTACGCAAGAAGCTATTGAGCTCCAAGTGTGTCGTCGATCCCTGAGCGACCAAGACATCTCCCAAGCGAGAGCCGCGCGGCGAAGCGCTGCTGATCGCGTGAACGATCTGACCCTCGTTCATGACAATCGTGAAGGTCTCCTCAAAGGTCGTAACCTGAACCGTTCCGCTCTTGTTGATCGTATTCAGAAAGCTCAAGAGCTCCGGAACTCCGATGGACCAAGTCAGGCCACGCAGGTCGATGCGCTCATGAGCAGTCGTCTTTTCGCTCTCGACTTCTTCTTCGCCCGCCGCGTCAATCGAATCGAGCACATTGCTCACGCAACGAATGACGATCTTCTCCGTGCCGCCGGGAATTTCCTCGTGCGCGATTTTGAATCCGCTTTCCGAGTCGCCAAAGAGCGACATGATCTCCGCGGCGTCACCGAGCGCATCGGCCAACTGACGAGCCTTCTGGATCATCGGCTCCATGGCTCGACCCGAGTGTGCACCCAGCTCGCAGATTCCTTGGGTGCGAGAAGCGAGGCTCCGCGCGGACTCCACGATGTCGAGCAGGGCGCGGCGGAGGGGTTCGTCTTCAGACTTCAAGCTTTTCATAGGTGGCTACCGGGTTCGGGGCGATCCGGTTTCCATCGGATGTCTCAGGCCCCTGGGTGAGCTTTTTCTCGGGCATCTGCGACCCATCTATGTGCCTGACGTCTCCGAATCGCCTCGGGCGCCCTAGACGGCCTTTAAAGTGGGCTCGCCGAGGTCTGCAACCGCCGAATTCTGCCTCGCGTGACGCCCAGGGCGGAACCTGAGCCCTCGCTCCACCCGGGCTCTGCGCGGAGCACCAAGGTGGATCGCGCCCTACTCGTCGCCGACGTAGCCGAGCTCCTCCAGCCCGGCTTGAACCTCGTCGCTCATCTCGCGCAGCTCGCCCTTGGAGATCGTCCCCGTCAGGATCCAGGGAGAGAGCTCCGAGCTCAGCTGTTCGACCACTTCGGGAAATTCACTCGCGAGGTTATTCATCTCGCCCGGGTCGACACTGAGATCAAACAGCTCGGGCTCCGTTCCCAGAAAGCGGTGCGAGAGTTCAATGGGCATGATCAGTTTCCACTTGTCCTTGCGCATGGCGATCTGGTGATTATGCGCGGACTCGAAGATGAGTGAATCCCGCGAAGCGAAGGCGTTCGGCTCGTTCATAATCAGCGGCACGAGCGAAGTACCGGCGGTTGGGTGGCCGACGCGCAGGGCGAAGAGTTCCTGCAGCGTGGGAACGATGTCGAGCTGGGACACGAGTTCGGTGGAGCGAGCACCGCTCAACGCTGTCGGAGAACCGGGCACGCGAACGATCAGCGGAATGTGAAGCGCGGTTTCGTAGAGCCCCGTGTGATCGTAGTAGAGCCCGTGCTCGCCGAAGTGCTCGCCGTGATCCGCAGTCACCACAATGACGGTTTTGTCGGTCAGCTCGCTCTGTTCGAGATAAGCGAACAGGCGACCGATTTGTTGATCGGTGTAGGCGAGCTCCGCCGCGTACATCGCCTTCGCAAAGGCGGGATCGCGAACGCCCTTGATCCAGTTTTGCATGGGCTTGTAGTCCCAGCCGTCGAACCAGGCGGCGTCGCTGATGAGCGGCTCATCGCCTTCCGTGGGATCGCCTTTGTAGAAACGCCGGGCGAATTTCTTCGGCGGCGTGTACAGCGTGTGCGGATCGAAGAAGTGAGTCCATGCGAAAAACGGGCGGTCGTCGTCTTCGCGAAGCCAGGCGAGCGTTTCGTCCACGACCTCTTTACCGACGCGCTGTGACTTCCCCTTCGGCGGGCCCTTGACCGTCTCGAAGCCGCGCCATCCGGTCTCTTCCCCCAGTTGCACAGCAGCGACAAAGGCGCCGGTTCGGTAGCCCTCCCGCTCCATAAACAGAGGCAATGCATCCACCGTCTCGGGAATCAAGACCTGGTTGTTGAACACGCGATGCTCGATCGCGCGGCTGCCGGTCATGATCGAGAGGTGCGAGGGTTTTGTCACATTGGTCGCGCTATAGGCCCGCTCGAACAGCAGCGCCTCCTCGGCGAACCGATCCAGCGTGGGAGTCGTGCCGCTCTTCGCGCCGTAACAAGAGAGCGCGTCCGCACGCGTCGTGTCGATGGTGATCAGAAGCAGGTTCAGCTTGTCCGACGAAGCTCCACCGTCACAGCTCGAGAGAGCGAGCGAGAGAAAGGTCGCGCTCGCCCCCGCCAACCACCAATGCGTCTTGTCTCGATTCACAGTTTACTGCGACGAACCTGTCTTGAACTTCTCAGCGAGCGACGCGTCATCCGGGAAGGCGGTCAGCCCTTCTTGCCAAATCGCCTGAGCCTTCTCGGTATCGCCCTGCTGTTGGTAGAGGTTGCCGAGATACTTGTACGTCTGAGCGTGGTTCGCGTTAGCGGGCTGGTTCTTCTGCTGGTCGAGCAAGATCTCAAACTGGCCAATCGCCTCGCCCTGCTTGCCGAAGATCGGCGGCCAGAAGGAGAGCGAGACCGCTTTGCTCAACCGCGCATCCCAGTTCGTCTCATCGAGCTCGAGCGCCGAATCAAAGGCGACGTCCGCCTTGTTCGCCCACTCGCCCATCTCGGGTCCGGTCGGTGACTCCTGCACGCGTTGAAGATAGGCGTTGCCGAGCAGCATCTGAGCTTCCGGGTCCGCAGGGTTCGTCTCCGCATACTCCTCGAAGATCCCAACCATCTCGTCCGTGCGCCCCTCTTCGCGCATCTTGCGCCAATAGGCCTCGAGGTCTTCGTAGCTCGCGCCCGCCGCGCGCATGGCCAGAATGTCCGAGAGCGCAGACTGACCGTCGAAGTCATCCTCCTCGCCCTCGAGCTCCAAGGCACGCGCCCCTCCAGCAAGGAGCTCCTCCGCAACCACGCGGCGCACCATCGACTCCAAATCCTCCGCAGGAGCCCGCCTGGAAGTAGAAGCGGGAGAGCGCATCTCGAGTTTGCTCGTAAGCGCGCTGAGCTGTCGCCCCTGGGCTTCGAGGGCTTTCTGAAGCTGCGCGAGGTCCATTTCCGAACCCGGAAGGGCGCCGCCCCCCTCCACCGAAGGCGGTGCAAGCAGAGAGACGGTGACAGCGGAAACAAGAGCGGAGATCGCGAAGGCGATTAAGAATACGGGGAACGGTTTCATAGCCCGTGCAGCTTAGCAGCCTGTGGTGAAAGTGCTTCGTTCCATGAGCAGCGGATTTTTGGTCAGGTCGGTGCCCGGAAACGCAGCTGAATCCGTGGATTCAACGAGGCTTTTGGGTGCCGAGCTGGCCGGAAGGACGCCGCTCGTGGGGCGAATGGCTTTTTGCCACAGGCTGCTAGCCCACATGATTCATGAGCCGCGAGACGAAACGCCTCGATTCGGTTTCTACAGGTGTTTCGCGGGCGATGGCCCCACGGGGCCGCGTTCGGGAGTTGCGGAGGGCGAAGCCCGACGCAAACCCGTACGGGCGATTCTGCGGATCGCCCGGTAGCGGAGAGTGGACCATTTATTGGTCGTCGAGGACGCCGGAGTACGCAAATCGCCGGGGGGCGGAAGGACCAGTCCAGCCTCCCGTTCTTGGTGATTCGTCCGCGTGGTTAAGAATCGTTCGGCCTCGCAGCTCGGAGCCAAAGTTTTCGTTCGCGCCAATTCGTTTGAGATTTATCCGGGTTAAGCGCTTGTCGGTCCCCATCTCCAGCTCTCACGGAGTTATGTTGTCCGGTTCGAGCAAGCCCGTTCGGTGCGTAGGAAGCGTGTCAGTTTTTAGGAGGGCCAGCTCATTAGAGGTGCCCCCATGACTGTTGATTCTGTCGTAGGGCCGACGTTTAAAGACCTCGGCCTGTCTGAACCCGTTCTCGCCGCGCTCGAAGGCGTCGGCTACGAAAACCCCAGCCCGATTCAATCGGAGACGGTTCCCATCCTGTTAGAAGGCAGGGACCTGATCGGCCAAGCGCAGACCGGAACCGGCAAGACCGGTGCCTTCGCCTGGCCCATCCTGTGCCAGATCGACGTGGAGAAGCGTGAGCCTCAGGCGCTCGTGCTCACCCCCACGCGCGAGCTAGCCATCCAGGTTGCCGAGGCTTTTCAGAGCTACGCCCAAAAGCTGCCCGGCTTTCACGTGCTGCCGATCTACGGCGGACAGCCCTATGGCATCCAACTGCGCGCGCTGCAACGCGGACCGCAAGTGATCGTCGGCACGCCCGGGCGAGTCATGGATCACATGCGCCGGGGCACCCTGAACCTCAGCAGCATGCGCAACCTCGTCCTCGACGAGGCGGATGAGATGCTGAACATGGGTTTCCTCGAGGACATTCAGTGGATCCTCGACGAGATTCCTTCCGAGCGTCAGATAGCGATGTTCTCCGCGACGATGCCGCGCGAGATTCAGCGCATCGCGGAGAAGTACCTGAAGAACCCCGCGACGATCAAGACGCAGTCGAAGAGCAAAGCCGCGGACACGATTCGTCAACGCGCTTGGATTGTCGATCGCACGCACAAGCTCGACGCACTCACGCGCATCCTTGAGGTCGAGGAGACCGATGCGATGCTCGTCTTCGTGCGCACAAAGTCCGCCACGGTGGAACTCGCCGAACGTCTGCAAGCTCGCGGCTACGCATGCGCTCCGCTCAACGGCGACATCCAACAGTCGCTGCGCGAGCGAACCGTCGATCGCCTCAAGTCCGGCAAGCTCGACATCCTCGTCGCCACCGACGTCGCCGCCCGCGGACTCGACGTGCAGCGCGTGAGCCACGTGATCAACTACGACATGCCGACCGATCCGGAGTCGTATATTCACCGCATTGGTCGGACGGGTCGCGCCGGCCGTGAAGGCGAAGCCATCCTCTTCGCGTCGCATCGCGAACGCCGCATGCTGCGGACGATCGACTACACCGTCGGGCAAAAGATTGAGCCCTACGAACTGCCGACGACCGATGACGTCAACGCACAGCGCATCGCCAAGTTCAAGAGAAGCATCGGTGAGCGCATCGATGCCGGCGACCTCGAGTTCTACACCGAGATGGTCGCGGAGTACGCCGAAGAGAAAGGCGTGGAGGCTTCAGTCATCGCCGCCGCGCTGGCGAGCATGGCGCAGGGTGAGCGTTCGTTCCTCCTGACCGAAAGCTCGGAGCGCGAAGATCACAACAAGTTTCAGAAACAGCGCGAGAGCGGCGGTTCCGACTTCGGGCGTGGCGACCGCCAAGATCGCCGAGGCCGGAACGACCGCCAAGACCGAGGCAACGACCGCGGCTTCGAGCGCGGTAACGACCGCTTCAATAAGCAGCGTCCCGGTCGCGATGTCCCGGGCCTAGAGCCGGGCATGGAGCGTTTCCGTGTCGAGGTCGGGCGCTCTCACGGTGTCATGCCAGGACAGCTCGTCGGAGCCATTGCCGGAGAGACCGGCCTTGAAGGTCGCCTGATCGGGCGCATCGAACTCTACGATGACTTCACAACGGTCGATCTGCCCGAAGGTATGCCCGGGGAAGTGTTTAAGATCCTGAATCGCACGCACGTCTGCGGCCAAGGCCTGCGCATCTCGCGCCTCAACCCGGCTCAGGTCAAAGCGCTCTCTCGCAAGACCTATTGAGAACTGACTGGGTTCCGTGTGGAAAGTCCTGGCGCTATCTCCGGCCACCGCCGGACTTGCGTTCGTATTGGACCGGCGCAGGCCCTTGAAACGGAAAAACCGTCAGAGCTCCCTACTCTACAAGCACTTAGAACGAGCTTTCCACACGGAACCCAGTCAGTTCTGAAAGGGTTCATGAGCAGCTGAGCCCATAGCGCGGCGAAGTCGTCCGTCGACCGGTGTAGTCCCCCGTCGCCGTTCGATAGGCCGCTCGCCTGGAAATCGAACGGCGAATCGAGGGCTTGGACTCGCCGATGGCGCGAGCAACCGTCTGCTTCGATTCTTCGGGGAGCTCCGGGAGGGTCATGCCGATCAGCCCGTGAGACTCGCGGACCTCGACGGTCCAGGAAGCGCCTCTCGTATTCATGGGGTTCTTCATTCCGATGAGAGCAGCCAGAGGACGGCGACCGAAGGGAGATTCCGCTGGAACTTGCCGGTCCCGAGACCTAGTGAAGCCCCACGCCGATTCACGGCGGGCCCTCCTGAAAAATTTCTGAGCGATTGTGAGTTCGCCTTCAGATCGACTGTCGAGGAGGCCGAGGAAGCGAACGGGAAATCGCGAGACTGGGGGGTATCCGATCCGGGTACCAATCTCGCGAACAAGGTGAATTCATGGGGTTTCGTATCAACACGAACCTGTCGTCTCTGCGGGCTCGACGTGCGCTTTCCGAGCGGACGGGAGAGCTGAACAGAAACTTCGCGCGGCTGGGCTCCGGAAATCGGCTCGGCGCGGATGATGTTTCCGGAGTCGGCAGGTCCAGCAGATTAGGGGCTGAAGCTCGGTCGCTTTCGACGGTTGTGCGCAATGCACAGAGCGGAATCAATTCCGCAGCGCGTGCGGACGGACAGCTGGCCGAAGTGAACGACAATTTGAGCCGGCTGCGCGAGCTCGCCGTGGCGGGCACCAATGGCACGCTCTCCGATGTGGATCGCGAAGCGTTGAACGTGGAATTCGTCGCCCTGGTCGAGGAGATCGACCGAGTCGCGACGGAAGAGTTCGACGATGGAGGCATATCGTTGGACGGCGGTGATCCCGTAGAGATTCAAACCGGGACGAGCGCCGGAGAGATCGTTAAGGCGCCCGCGGTGGATGTCACAGCCAAAGGCTTGAAGCTGGACTCAGTGGATCTCTCCGACTCGGCTTCCGCTGGCGCTGCACTCGAAGCCGTTCACTCGGCGACCGATACAGTGAGCGGGGCGCGAAGCGAGCTCGGCTCATTCTCGCGCACGCTCTCGCACCGCCAAGCCGCCGCCTCTCGCTCGCAGGTCAGTCATCTCTCGGCGGAAGGGCGAATTACGAGTATCGATGCGGCCGTTGAAGCTGCGGACCTCGTGCGCAATCAGCTGCTCTCGCGCAGTTCGATCGCGAGCCTACTTCAGGCAAACGTCGGGCCCAAAGAGGCGTTGCAACTGCTCGGTTAACAACGCGGGGCGCTTGCGCCGGATCGATCTTCAATAGACGCGAGGGCTCGCAGGCCTTCGCGTTTTTTCGTCGGCCATACCCTCCGCGCTCTTCGCGACGGTGCCGCTCGATTCACGCCACGCGAACCGCCGAATTCCGCTTTGCCAGAGCTCTCCTCCAGCTCGGTTCAGTTAATTTCATGTTTGCCCTCGTGATTCAGATACGCATTCGCGTGACCCACACGGGAATGCACGCCCTCGACTTGCTCTAAACCGTTCTCATTTCGCGCATCGCGGGTAGGATCTGATTCTTCCTTCCCGCCACCGAAAGCCCCCCTCTATGAGAGCGCTTCTCGCCTGCCTCGCCACCGTATTCCTTGCCGCTCAGGAACCGGGCGAGGGCCATTCTCCATTCGAGCAGACCCTCCACGTCGCCCGCAAGGCGTTGGAGAGCGGCGACCTCGAACGCGCTCAAACCTGGGCCTTCGCAGCGCTCGAACGCGACCCGAAGTCCCTCGACGCCTGGGAACTACGAGCGAAGTGGGCGGAAGCCGCGAAGGACGAGGACGAACTTGTCTATTCGCTGCACAAGCTGTGGGAGCTCTCCGTAGCGCAAGGCAAGAAGAGCCGCGACTTGCGCGATCTGCGCAACCGACTCACGACTCTCGATCCGCTCTCGGAGGACCTGCTCTCCATGAAGTCGGTCTTTATCGACAAGCTGCTGCCCATCGCCGCCGATTACGAGGGCGATGATCGGCCGCACTCCGCAATCGCCGTCTGGCGGGAGGTGCTCGCGCTCGACCCGGAGCACGAAGCAGCGCTGGCCGCCGTCGAACGCATCTCCGCGCTACCCGATCCGAGCCTCGCCGAAAATACGTCGGGAATCGATCTGTTCGAAGACGTTTCGGACGAGTGGATTCGCAAGCACGACGAGAAACACGCCGACTGGAAGAGCCGCGCGAAGTACAAGAGCGAGTTCTACACGGTCTATACCGACGCGGGCTACAAGGTCCTGATTCAAGCGGCGACGGCCATGGATCAGATGCACTTGTTCTACAAGAAGTTCTTCCGAGTGGACGGCAATGTCTCGCGCATCGATCTCAACATCTTTGGAACGCGCGCGGGCTACCTGAAGAAGGGCATCGGCCCGCCGGTCGAATGGTCGGGCGGACATTTTACCGGCAGTGCTGTTGAGACCTATGTCGATCGCGGTGGATTCCAGGAGACGCTCAACACGCTCTTCCACGAAGCCGCGCACCAGTTTGTGAACAAAGCAACCTCTGCCGGCGGTTGGCTCAACGAAGGGCTGGCGTCGTTCTTCGAAGGCACTCGGCTGCAATCCAACGGAACGGTCTTGATGAACCTGCCCGCGATGCACCGGCTCAACGCGCTCGCCACCCGGCTCAAGGGTGGCTGGATGGAGGACGTCAAAGATGGAATCGATCCGAGAGAACCCAACCAGGTCCCGCGCAAAGCGCCGACTTTCGCCGTTGTCCTGGAGAACAAGTACACCTGGGGTCCGGCCTGGTACGCGCCGACCTGGGGCGTCGTCTTCTTCAGCTACAACTACCAGGATCCGGTGGACGGACGCTTTATCTATCGCGAAGCATTCCTGAACTTCTTGAACAAGTCCGGCGGTCGCATGGGCGATAGCGCGGTTCAGAACTTTGAACAGGTGGTCCTCGCGAACCCCGCGAAACCGACCTCCAAGGTGAACAGCTCCATCGCACTGCCGGAGACGGTCAAAGAGCTCAACGAGATTTGGAAAGCGTGGTTGCTTCGATTGTTGGACGAGGAGA
The DNA here is from genome assembly GCA_029259635.1 of Planctomycetota bacterium. Taxonomy (GTDB): domain Bacteria; phylum Planctomycetota; class UBA1135; order UBA1135; genus OFTM34. Next base: position 41,361 of record JAJDEU010000032.1, read on the forward strand.
ATGGCGTCATCGAAATCGACCGTCCCTATCTGGACTGGGGTCGGCATGCCATCACTCGCAAGGAGTACGAAACCGCGGCCGAGCACTTTGAGAAGGGTATTGCCGCGACGCCGAACAATCCGGCTCTCCTGATTAGCTTCGCCGAGCTTCTCGCGGACGAGTTCAGGAACGAAGACCGCGCGGTGAAGTTGACCAAGCACGCGCTGCGGTTATTGGAGTCGGCGGAGGAGCCGGACACGCGTGCGATCGCGGCGGCCGATAAGCTGCTCAAGGACTGGGATCCCGAGCGCAAGTCTCTCGATCAGGTTCACGAGGAGATCTATGCGACGGCGCAGACGCTGGTGCGACGTTATCTGACGGAGGGGCGCAACCTGATGACGATGCACCTCGCCTCGCGAATGAGCACAGAGCTCGGTGTGCCCGGTGTGAAGGCGTTCTACGAAGAGGCCTGGCGCCGCAGCGGCAAATCACTGCACCTGTGGAAGCTGGCCTACAACGAGCAAGATCTCACGGGTTGGTCCGACCTGCCCTCGTCGCCGTTTAGCGCGAACGGAAGCTCGCTCGAATCTAAATTCGGGAGCTACCAGCCCGGCGATTTCAACTTCACGACTCTTCCGATGGACCTGGTGACGACCGGCGACTTCTCGCTTGAAGCCGAGGTGCTCGCCTCCTCCGGAAAAGTGGGCTTCGGCGGATTGGCCTTTGGAATGCGCGGGGGCGGCAACTTCAACGCGCTGATCTACTTGCCGAGCAAGGAAGCGAAAGGCGCCGTATCCGGATCCGCCTTCCTCGACCTCGCAACCTTTAGTGGCGGCGGTGCGCCGCGCGTCTGGCGCCACGTCCCCGCGATTCAAGAATCGAAGATCGGCGAGAGTACGTCGGAGCAGTGGCACAAGCTGCGCATCGATGTCACCGGCACGCAGTGCGATGTGTACTTGGACGGTGAGCTCAAAGTGCTGCACGAATTCGCCTCGCGAGATTCCGTCAGCGGTAGCCTCGGATTGATCTCCGGTCGCGGCGAAGCTCGCTTCCGCAATGTCCGTTACCTGGCCCGGACTCCCGGCGACATCGGAGCGACGCTCGAGCGAGCCGCGAAAATGGCTGGCTTCGACAACGCGGAGGAGTCGATCGGCGGGAGCTGGATTGGCAAGAAGCCGCCCTTCCCCAAAGTTCAGAAGTGGATCAAAGGTCCTCGCAAGAGCTGGGACGAAGTGGGCAATGTCCCGCAGCTGCTCGTCATGTGGAGCATTCGGCAGAACGATCTGATTCGCATCGACAGCTGGCTCGACGATCTTCAGAAGCGCTACTCTCGGGTCGGAATCGAGATCATCTCGGTCTGCTCCGTCGAGGACGAGGAAGCGCTTTCAGCTTATCTTCCGCGCTGCAAGTTTCCCGGCTCGATCGCTCTCGACGATTTCGGCGAGCAGTACGGCGCGACCTTTGACGACTATGCGATCGGTAGCTTCAACCTGCCGCGCCTAATCCTGCTCGACATCAATCACCGTGTCCTGTGGGAGGGCGACCCCGGCTTCTCCGCCGGCAGAAGATGGAAGCCGGGATCGCCGAGCTATCTGCAACCGCCGCTCGACGATCTGATCGCTTCGCGCAAGCTGACCCAACTCTCGGCTTGGCGCAAGGAATGGCAGGGCGTCGCCATCGAGGCACTGCATGCCGGCGATCTGAGCTCCGCTCTACCCATCCTCAAAGCGTCGAAGGACTTCAAATCGAAAGGCGACCGCGATGTCTTCGAGGCGCAGTCTCGGTTGGCTGCCGTTAAAGGAGCTTTGGAATCGATAGAAGCGACCATCGACGGACTCAAACGAGACGGGTGCGAGCCGGCGATTTCGATCCTCTCCGATTGGGGCAAACTGCTGAATCATGATTTCGACAAGCGCGAAAAACGTCTGATCAAGCTCGTGCCCAAGAGCGATGGATTTGAAGCGTGGGAAGACATGTTGAGCTTCCTCAAGCAACACAAGCGGCGCGTCAAGAAAACCGGAGAAAGCGAAGCGCTCGCGAGCCTTCGAGAGGGTCTCAGCTCGCGACCTGGTCGCCTACCTGCGATGCTCCTGGAGAGTCTGGATGGAGTGGCGCCGGAGAATATCGATGAGCTCCTGGAACAGGTTGAAGAGTTGCCCAGGCTTTGGCTGGCTCGCGAATATTTCCGCTGGTAAGAATCGGAGCAAGGCTCATCGGAACTTTCGAGGTGAACTAGTCGGTTAGTTCTCCAGTCGGTGGCTCTCTCGCAGTAGATTCCCCGCAGCGGATACCCCGAGCGGTAGCCCAAACGAGGAGAGCTACCTTCTCGAATTCTCGTCGGAAAGCAGCATCGATAGGACCTGAAATCAAATGAAAGTCAAAATCTATACAACTCCGACCTGCGGCTTTTGCAATGCCGCAAAGAGACTGCTCACCGACAATGAGATTCCGTTCGAAGAGGTCGATCTGAGAGACCCTGCGGAGCGCGACCGAGTGCAGAGTGAGTTCGACTGGCCGACGGTGCCGATTGTTTTTGTCGAGGGCGAGCTGATCGGTGGCTACACCGAGCTCGAGGCCTATGGGCGCCGGCACGGGCTCGAGAGCTTGCGCTAACCGTTCCGTAGCCCCCACCCGTTCCCCATCGAACTCCCGAGCTACATTCCCCGCATCGACGGCCTCCGGGCCATCGCTGTGACGCTCGTGATTCTGTTCCATTTGGAACCCGGTCTCGGCGAGGACCCCGTTCTCACGAGTGGGTGGGTCGGCGTCGATATGTTTTTCGTGCTCTCCGGTTTTCTCATTACCGGAATTCTCCTCGACAGCAGGGATCACCCCCATCGCATTCGCAACTTCTTCGCACGTCGCGTGCTGCGAATCTTCCCGCTATATTACTTGGTGCTGTTCCTTCTGTTCGTCGTCGCGCCCTTCTTCACGACGAACCCAGAAATTCTCTATCCGGACTCGGACAAGCCGTACTACGTGCTGTACGTCCAAAACCTCTTTCTTCCGCTTATCGAACGGGGAGACACTGCGTCCCTCTACCTCTCTCACACTTGGTCACTCGCGGTTGAGGAACAGTACTACTTGGTCTGGCCGTGGTTGGTCCTGTTCCTTCCGCGCCGAGTACTCATCGTCCTACTCGGTTTGATCCTGATCGCCGCACCGATAGCGCGCTATCTCGTGCTCTCCGAACATCCCGGTGCGTGGAAGTCCTACTGGCTCGTCTACAAGCACACCTTGCTTCACATCGACGGCTTGGCGGTTGGCAGCTTGATGGCGATCCTGATTCGATCGAAGCGCGTGACGACTCACCTTGTTCGAAATCTGTCGGCAGTGATGGCACTCATCACGCTGCCTTACGCGTTCTGGATACTGCACAAGATCTACGCCGAGGGCGGAATCGTGCACTACCCCTTCACGCCCACCACTCCGTGGATCGGCGCGAGCACCTTCAGCATTCTCGCCATCGGATTCGGCGGCGTCCTCGGAGTCACTCTGACTCAGTCGTCGAAGATTTTAGACGCCATACTCTCTAATCCCGTGGCGGTCTGGATTGGAAGTATTAGCTACGGCCTCTACGTCTATCACTTCCCGGTGATTCGAGCGCTTCTGCCCTATGAAGTGCACCCGCTGATCGCTCCCACGCTCACCGTCGCGATTGCCGCGCTATCCTGGTACCTCATCGAAAAGCCGATCTTGAAGTTGAAGTCGCGCTTTCGGTAACGCGTGAACTCCGTCCTCATGACTTCGACGTGTGCGCCGGCCCGGTCTGCACCCGCCCCATTCCTACGCCGATCGACGTACGGGCCAAGTTTCGAAAGCGCCGATATACTTCGAATGAGAATGAAAGCCCTCCACGCCCTACAGAGTCTCGTTCTCGTGGTTGCCGGGACAGCTGGCTGTTTCAGCTGCGCGGGTAACCCGCCCACCCCGCCCGCAGAGATCGAAGACGGTGCGCCGATACCCGCGCGTTCGGTGGAGCGCCCGGCGCTCAAGCTTGAGTCGATGACCGTCGACGACTTCGCGCTGCTCGACCAGACCGGGAAGATGCACGAGCTCTACAACCAGCCCGGAGCTCGAGCGATCGTGCTTATTAGCTACGCGGTAGCTTGCCCGATTCTGCGCTGGAATCTGCCGGTCGTCGAAGAGCTCGTAGCCAAGTACGGCGAACAAGGCGTTCACTTCTACTACATCGATGCGAGCCCTCAAGATTCGCGCGAGGATCTCGTCACTGAGGTAGAAGAGTTCGGGTTGAGCGTTCCCATTCTTCAAGACACCGCTCAAATCGTCTTGCCCACTCTCGGTGTGAAGCGGACGGCCGATGCCTTCGTTATCGATACCCGGACTTGGAATCTCGTGTACCGAGGGCAGATTAACGACAGAGCGACGTACGGCGCGCAGAACACGCGTGAAGGCGGCGACTTCCTCGACGATGCGCTGGCGAGCTTTCTCGCCGGAGACCCGATTGAGATCGAGCGAACCGAAGCCAAGGGTTGCCTGATCTTTTATGAGAACCACGGCGATGATGCGGTTCCGAACTACTCGAGCGTAGTCGCGCCGATCCTCGCCAAGCGCTGTGTTAGTTGCCACACACCGGACGGTATTGCGCCTTGGGCGATGAGCTCTTGGCAGCGCGTGCGCGGGTGGTCTCCGATGATCCGCGAAACGGTGCGAACGAAACGAATGCCGCCTTGGCACGCCGATCCTCACTACGGAGAGTTCTCCAACGATCGCGCTCTCTTGCCCTCCGAAGCGAACACGCTCGTCCGTTGGATCGATGCGGGAGCGCCGCGCGGCGATGGACCCGATCCGTTGCCCGATCTGTCGAAACTGAAGACGCCTCAGAATTCCCCGATCCATTGGAAGCTCGGCGAACCCGACCTCATCGTCAAAGCCAGTCGACAAGAACTTCCCGCTACCGGCATCGTGCCCTACCGCTACGACCGAGCCGAGCTCGACATCGATGAGGACATCTGGGTCAAGGGCGTCGACCTCAAGCCCTCCAATTTCGCCGTCCTTCATCACTCCGCGATCTTGGTGCTCTATCCGGAACACCTCAAAGACACTCAGCCGGACTACGCACAAGGAGTCGTTAGCTATTTCGCGCTCTACGTTCCGGGGATGGAGGTCGCCTTCTTTCCGGATGGAACGGGGAAGCGCATTCCCGCGGGCTCCAAAATCGTCTTCCAGTTCCACTACACAACGACGGGCAAGGCGGAAGTCGATGAGCCGATTCTCGGCTTGTACTTGATGGATGAGCCGCCGGAAGTCGAGTACGAATCGACCTCCGCAGTTAAGTGGGTGATCCACTTGCCGGCGGGCAAGCCCGACCATCAGATACGAGCGATTCGCTACTTCGCACGGGACGTCATGGTGTGCGACCTGATTCCGCACATGCACTATCGCGGCCGCACCATGCGCTATGACGCGCACAAACCCGACGGCACCGTCCAGACGCTGCTCTCCGTTCCGGCCTACGACTTCAACTGGCAGACGGCCTACAACCTCGAAGAGCCCGTGTTCTTACCCGCTGGCACCAAGATCGTCTGTACGGGTCGCATGGATAACTCTGCCGACAACCCCTTCAATCCCGACCCGACACAGAACGTGGAGTGGGGAACGCAGAGCACCGACGAGATGTTTATCGGCTACATGAATTACTACGTGGTTCCGGGCGGAACCAATTTGCTCGAGGAGCAGTAGACGCGCTTACTCGGACTTCGGCACGTCGTTGGCCGGCACGTCGGCCGGTACGGTCTCTGAAAAGAGCCACGCGTCAAAGACGCCATCGAGTTCGCGTCCGGCCACCTCTTCGGACAGCGCGATAAAATCGGCGCTCGTCGCCGTCGAATTGAAGTAGCGCTTGACCCACGTGCGCAAGATCTGGAAGAACCGCTCGTCGCCGACCTCCATTCGCAGAGCATGTAGCACGAGCGGTCCGCGCCCATAGGTGGCTCCGCCAAAGACCGCGCCGACTCCGGGGTCCACCGGCGGACCGATCTCCGCTTGCTTTGCCCATCGATGAGCGCGCTCGACCGATTTCTCAATCGCCTCCGGCCCGACGGTGTGTTCACGCCACAACCAACTGGCGTAGACGGCAAAGCCTTCGTTGAGCCACATATCCTCCCAAGCTTCGATCCCAACGCAGTTGCCAAACCACTGGTGAGCCAGCTCGTGCGCAAGCGTGCCTTCACCCGCACCTCGGCTGTAAACCGGCAAGGTCTGAGATTCGAGCGCGCCGCCTAAGCCCTCCTTGGTGAGAACCGCACCGTAGGCTTCGAAGGGGTACTCACCGAACAAGCCGGAAAAGTGATCGATCAAGTCAGCCGTTCGACGGAAGGGTTCGAGCGACTTATCCGTCGTTCCCTGTGGATAGTAGAGCCGAAGCGGGAGCCCGCTCTCGGTCTCGGAGACCTCGAGTTCGAGCTCCGCAATATTGACGGTCGCGAGATAGGTCGCCATCGGATCGTTCGCGCGCCATTTAAAAGTCCGCGCGTCACCGCTGTCCGTCTCTTCCACCAAGATTCCGTTGGCGGCCACCGTGTAGGGCTTCGCCACAGTAACGGTGAAGCTCATCGTCGCTTTGTCGATCGGGTGGTCGTTGCACGGGAACCAGCCCGAAGCTCCCACGCACTCACTCATCACGAAGACGCCCGATTCTCTTCGCATCCAACCCGTGCCCTTCATCCCCATCGACGAGACCGACGCGTCGGGCGCAAGGTCGGGAACGCCCGCGTAAACGATCTGCGTTCGAAAGTCGGCGCCCGACACGATCGCCGAGTCTGGCGCGATCGTAAGCTCAAGTCCGTCGTGCGCGAACTCCGCAGCGACGCCCTCCACCGTTACTCCGCTCACTTTCAGGCCCCACAAATCGAGGTTGAACGCGTCCAAGCCGTGAGTCGCCTGGGCATCGATGGTCGCGGTAGCTTCGATCGCGCCCGTCTCCATATCGACGTCGAGCACCAGGTCGTAGTGTTTGACGTCATACCCGCCGTTCCCCAAACCGGGGAAGTAGGCGTCGCCGAGATCCGGGGCGCCGTGTCGAGGAGAGTCCTCGTCGTCCGCAACCGAGCTCGAAAAGACCAACGGAAGGGTCAGGAGAAGAGCGGTGGAAAGCATGTCCGGACGCATTTTGGGATCTCTCGGGACGTTTGGCTGTGAAAGGGTTGGAGAGGGATTGAGGCCCAAGCCCCTACAGCCGAAGACTCTGGGAACGGAGCTTAGTCTTCTCGGTGGAATCGAAGCTCTCGCCAATTGATTGGGTTGTGTGAGAAACCAAAAACCAATCCTTCACCGTCAGCAGGGCGCAAACCATCTAGGATCTCCGGACCGATCTTCCCTTGAAGCCCCTACTTATACTCCTGCCCCTCCTGCTGGCCGCGCCTCCAGCAGCACTCGCCTCCGGCCCGGCAGGGAGTCCCGCGTGGAGTCAGGAGCGCGAGTTCACCGTCCCCGGGTTGGCTGCTCGATGCCTGTGGGCCGAGCGAGGCTGGGCTTCCGTCACTCTCGCCTTCACCGATGACTCGGTGGCGGGTGCGGCTCGCTACGCACGGGAGGATTTAAAGGAGCACGCTCGGTTGCACGGTTGGGTCGGCGATGCTGGCGAAGAACTCCATGCGCTCGTCACTCAGAGAGCGAGTTGTCCACCGGCAGCTTTGGCGGAGCTGAGCCGGCTCGAGCGCAGACTGACGAGCGATGCGGAAGCGGGCGCCTTTGGAATGCTCGCCCGCGCTCTCGCAGAGAACGGCCATACCGACCGTGCCGTCTCCATACTCGACGAACTGCGCCATGCTCTCGACGAGGAATCGGGAATGCGGGGGCGACGCCAAGTTCAAGACTCATTGACTTGGCAAACCGCGCGCTTGCTCGAGCGAGCGAAGCGCTGGGAGAGTGCGCTCGAAATCTTCGACGAGCTATCTGCGACCAACCGATGGGATGACCTCGCCATTAATCGAAGCCGCGCGCACTGCTTGCTCGAGCTCGCGGACTCCGCCCCGAATCGACTCGTGCAATTGGAGCAACTCGTCTTCGACAACCTGACGTCGGATTCGTCGTGCACCCTGCTCGAAACGCTGCTAGCGGCCTGGTCTCGTTCGAGCTCTCGAAAAGGCCTCGCGGACCTTGCCGCGGGAACCGTGCACTCCATCCGAGACCCCTTTTCCAAAGTGCGGACTCAGGCGGTGATCGACGCTCGCTGGAATGCCGCCGTCTCCCACAGGCGCGCTCTCGCACTACCTGAGCTCCTCGCCCTCGAAGACCTGACTCGGCTGATCGCGAGCGGCAACCATCGCCGCGAAGTTCAAGCCTCTCTTCGCGCAATCGGACCCTCGGCTATTGCCTACCTTCGCGAGCGCGCAAACGCTCTCTCGGCCGATCAGCTCCATCTCTTTCACGAGCTCTACAGCGCCTTGGCGGAATCCGGCCTGCCCGAACTCGAGAGCACCATCAAAGCCGTAAACGAGTCGTCGCCCGGTTTCCCCTACCTCGAGATCTGGCGCGAGGCGAACGCGCTCCGCGTCGACCTCCGCCCCGATCGCAGCACTCGCTGACCCTCTAGTCGTCTCCAGCTAGAGCGCGACGCCGGCCAAGACGCGGTAGATGTACTCGGTCGCCCAGCCGAGCGCTTCGACGGGCGCGCGTTCCTCATCTCCATGCATGCGCAGCTCGTCGATCATCTCGAGCGGCAGCGGCAGAATCCCGTAGGTCGGGATTCCCTTGCGACGCAGAGCGGCGCCGTCAGTGGCGCCGGTCGACATGAACGGCAGCACGACCGCATCCGGCGCCATCTCGTTTGCCGCAGACTCCATCGATCGGAACAGCGCCGTGTTGACGGGCGAGACGGGCGGATCGGTCTTGAGCTCTCCGTCCAAGCGCCACTCGACGCTCGGCTCGTCCGCGACCCGACGCATATCCGCAATCACACCAAAGAGATCGTCACCCGGCAGAACGCGCACGTTGAAAGTCGCCTCCCCTTCGGAGGGAATCACGTTCGTCCGAATTCCACCATTCAACATGGTGAGCGACAATCCCGTCCGAAGCACCGCATTGTGCAGCGGCTCACGCGAAAGCACATCCGCAGCGTCGTTGATGGCTTTTTCGGTCTTCGCCTTGCCGATCGATTTCATCGCCCGCGCCATGTCGCGCTCGGGCTCGACTTCCGCCAGACGCTCGAAGTAGAGCTTCGTCGTCGCATTGAGATGAACGGGTGCGCGCCAGTCGTGCACGCGCGAGACAGCGCGGGCGAGTGCGGCCAGCGCATTGTCCGGAAGCGGAACGGAGCCATGCCCGCTCGGGCCGCGGGAAGTCGCGACAACGTTGTAGGGAACCTTCTCGGTCGTCTGAATGTTGACCGAAACAATTCGGCCATCGCGAACACGAACACGGCCACCTTCATTGAGTGCAAACTCGGCGTCGTCGATCAGTTCGGGATGGTGCTCGAGCACCCAATCGATTCCGAGATCCGGACCGCCCTCTTCAGCGGCGGTCGCGAGCAGAATGACATCCCGCTTCAGAAGGTGCCGGTGCTTGGCGAGCTCCTGCATCACCGTCGTAGAGACGGCGAGCATGCCTTTGTCATCGATGATGCCGCGGCCGTAGATATAGCCATCTCGGATGGTCGCTTGGAACGGCGGCATGGACCACTTGTCCGCCTGCGCGCCGACGACATCCATATGCGCCATGACCAGAACGGGAGCGGCGATCGGATTCGTCGCCTTGAGACGCGCGACCAAATTCCCGCGTCCACCTCCAACGTCGAGCACCGAGATCTCCATGCCCGGCAAGCCCGCCAATTCATTCGCGATAATTTGCGCGAGGCTGAGCTCGTTGCCGGGCGGGTTTTCCGTGTTGGTCGCGATGTAAACCTTGACGAACTCCAGCGTCCTCGCCGCCGCTGCAGCGCGCTCGAATCCCGCCGGAGGAACGGCGTTCACTTTGTAGACGTCTTCGGGCGAAGCCGCCCCCCGCATCAAACCGCAACTCACCGTCGTGAGAGTCAGGATCGTTCCCAGCGCGAAGGTTTGCAAAACTCGTCCTCTTAGGTGAACGCGCTTCGCCGTAGAAACCTTCTCCGTAGAAACCAAGCCCCTTCCTTCCGGGTGCTTTCCGGTGTCGGACTGCCCGAAAGGGTGCTGGCATTGAATGGAATGACTCTTACGACTAACTGCTAATTTCATAGGTTCTTTCCGGACCGTCGGGATTCGTATCCGCGATCCGATGGTGCATCTGATGAGGAGGCCCGAATCCTATCAGTAACCGCCCAATCATTGGCCGTTCGGAAGGGCCCGGATACACTCATCTTGTGATTCAGCGATTCCTCTTCACCTCGGCTCTCGCGCTTATTGCGGCGTGCACCCCAGCGCCCACGACGCCCGTCGACCCCGAGGAAAATATCGCGACCGCCCAGAATGCCGACCAGCTATTGGCGCGTTTTCAAGCCACCGTCCCGCCGCTCTCGCCCGATTGGAAAGGCGTGAGCAAGTGGACCCCCCGCCGCGGCAGCCTCGAACAAATCGAGGCGACTCTGCTTGCTCAAGATCGGCGCGGAGGCTCGCAGAGCGTCTGGGCTCAACTCGGGCAGATCTATACCGAGGTCGAGGAGTATGACCGGGCGCTCTGGTACCTCTGCAAAGCTTTGAAGGCGGACCCCACCGACATCGAGAGTTGGCTGAGACTCGGCCAGCACCGCCTCGGGCTTTCGAAGCCGGCCGAAGCGCTGATCCTGATGGACCGCGTTGCTGAATTGAATCCCGACCACCCCGTCGGATGGGTCTGTCGCGGCGTTGCCTACTCCGAGCTCGATGAATTGGAGCTGGCGGAAGAAGCCTTTCAAGAAGCGGTGCTGCTCTCCCCGAGAATTTTCACGGCACAGCTGGGGCTCGCGCGCGTGTATGAGACCTGGGAGCAGTGGGAACTTGCCCGCGAGCATTTAGAGCGGGCCATGCGGGTCGACGAGGATCATCCCACCGCGCTGTTTCGGTTGGGGCGAGTCCTTCGAGAGCTCGACTTAGAAGAGGAAGCCGCGGAGGTTCAGGTGCGCTATGAGCGTGCCGCCGTACTCGAGGACAAGCGATTGCGCACGTCGGGACTCAGCTCCTCCGCAAAATACGGGGTCGTCGCGGACAGCTACCTCGCCGATGGACGCGTGCCCGAGGCCGTACGCGAATTTCAGCTCGCACGAGATTCCGCTCGCGACGACAAGGATCGAGTCGACGCTCTCGCAGGACTTCTCCGTTGTTCACACGCAGGCGCACAGCAGCTCGACACAACGAGTTTGATTGCCGACCTGCGCGCACTCGCTCCGAAGCACGAGCTCTTGACTCCGTGAAGCTCTTCAATCTCTTCGCGTTCGGAACGGCGGCGCTTGCCTTCGGTTGCTCGGCCGACACGACCGATCCGAAACCGATTGAGCGCTCTCCCCTACTGATCGAGCGCACGGAGAAGAGTGGGATCGACTTTCGTCACTCGCACGGTGGCGTCGGCAATCGCGAGCTCCCCGAGACCATGGGTGGCGGAATCGCGCTCTTCGACATGGAGAATGACGGCGACATCGACGCCTACTTTGCGCAGTCCGGTGCGATGCGCACCGTCGGATCGAGAAGTCCCGCGAAGTCCAGCCGCAACCTCCTGTTCGCCAATGATGGCTCCGGGAAATTCTCGCGCGTTGCGGGCTCAGGTGCGGGCGACCCAGGCTATAGCCAAGGCGTCGCGTGCGGCGACTTCGACGGCGACGGGCTCGACGATTTGCTCTCGCTCAACTGGGGAGCGAATCAGCTCTACAAGAATTCGGGCGGTAAGTTCACCGAAGTCAGTGAAGCGGTCGGGCTCGAAGCGGTCGATGAGTGGACCATTTCGGCGGCTTTTTTCGACGCCGACGGCGACGGTGACCTCGACCTCTATCTCGTCAATTACCTCGTCTCGGAGCCCGGCGCCTTTGCTCAGATGGGCGACCCCCAGGGATTCCATGGTTATCCGCACCCGGATCGCTTTGACGGCCAGGCCGACCGGCTGTACGTCAACGAGAACGGTGAGTATCGCGATGCGACACTCGCTTCCGGAATGCACCGACCATCGGGCAAAGGACTCGGTGTAGCGCCGACCGACATCGACCTCGACGGGCGCATCGATCTGTACGTGGCCAACGACTCGACCCCGAACTTTCTGTTCCACAACCAGGGCGAGCTGCGATTCGAGGAGATCGGTTTGCGAGCCGGCGTCGCGTACAACATTGATGGGCTCTCCGAGGCGGGCATGGGTGTCGACAGTGGCGACATCGATGGAGACGGCGACTTTGACCTCTTCGTCACGAACCTCGATGGTGAGACCAACACGCTCTATCGAAACGAGTGGCGCGCTTGGAAGTCCGGAAAGGTCACCGAAGCGAGACGGATGACGTTTACCGACGTGACGCGCAGCTCCGGCCTCGGAGCGGTCTCGACGAACTTGGTCGGCTTCGGTGCGCTATTTGGGGATTTCGACCTGGACGGCAAGCTCGACCTCGTCGTGGTGAATGGCCACGTTCTCGACAACGCGAACAAGTACTCCGACTCGCGCACTTACGCGCAGCCCAACCAGCTCTTCATCGGTGACGGCGCCGGCAAGTTCGCTCCTCCTCCGAAAGATCGAGAGATCCCGAGCTTTGCCGTCCCGACGGTCTCGCGCGGAACGGCGAGCGCGGACTTGAACGGTGACGGAGCGGTGGATCTGTTGATCGCCAATAACAATGGCTTGCCACAGCTCTACTTTGGAGTCCCCAGCGAAACGCCCTCGCTCGCGTTGACCCTCGAGGGTCCGCCGGGCAATCCACATGGCATCGGCGCCTCGATCTGGCTCACCCTCGAGGATGACTCCGTCCTGCTTCGCCGCGTGGAGAGCACTCGCTCCTACGCCAGCGCTAGCCACCCCATCCTCATCACCGGCTTACCCTCACCCGTCCACCACGTCGAGATTCTCTGGCCCGGTGGCCTACGTGAACTCTGGACCAACTTCGAAGAGCCCTTTGAGGGCGCGCGCTCCCTCCGCTTCAACTCCACCGACTAGCTGTCCTTGAACCGAGTTTGGTATCGCCGCTGCTTTGGATCTATCCTCTTGGCCGTGACGCAACCCACCTCTCTACTGAAAAAGCTCGCGCTGGCAGCGGCCTCTGTCGTGCTCGCGGTCGGCGCCGCCGAGGTGGGCGCGCGCAGCCTGGGTAATTTCGAGGGCCATGTCGATCCGCTCGACGCCGGCGACATGGGGTACTACGCCGAGGTTCGTCAGTACGACCCGCTCTTGTTTTGGAGCTTAACCCCGGGCGGCGTCGACTCGAACGGAGTCCTGAAGCTCAACTCGCATGGTCTGCGCGGACCCGAGATCTCGGAGGAAAAGAAAAACGAGTACCGCATTCTGTCTCTGGGTGAGAGCTCGACCTTTGCCGGACGCGCGGCCTACGAAGACTGCTATTCGGCGCGCCTCCAAAAGTTGCTCGGGCGAATCAACGGTCGCCGAGTACGCGTCATCAACGCGGGCGTTCCCGGGTACACCCTCTTTCAGGGCTATCAGTACTTGGTTCATCGTGGGCTGGAGTTCAAGCCCGACGCCGTGCTGCTCTACTTCGGTTACAACGACTTCTTGCCCGTCAGCTACCTCGCGAATCGCACGACCTCACTCGGGCGTGGGCTCAACGACCGCGAGCTCTTTGCTCTGCGAGAAGAATCGGGACAGCAGCTCCACGACTCCTTGATGGAGAACAGCCACCTCTACCGAGGCCTGCGACAACTGCTCTTACCGGCCGTACCTACCGTCGGAGACGCCGATGCTGAAATCGAAATCGATGACGAGCACGCCCGAGTTCCGGAGGAAGACCGCCGCTGGTTGCTCGAGAGCACGCTCAACCTCTGCCGTGAACGCGGCATCCAACTGATCGTCTGCGTGCCCTGGTACGTCAGGTTCGAGGATCACGCACCACTCTTAAAAGAGTTCGCGACAGAAAACAATCTGCCCTTGGTCGATCTTCCCAACCTGTTGCGCAAGACGCCCTTCAAACCACGCGAGGAATACTTCCTCGATCGTGTGCATCCGACCGCCGATGGACATGCGCTCATCGCCGAAGCCATTCGCGATGAGCTTCTGGCATTCAGCAAGCGGCGCTAGCAAGCAGGGCGTTCAACCCCGGGCGTGAGTTCCGTCGCAGTAGGGCGCCGTGCCGCTCTTGCGGCAACCGCACCAAGCCACCGTCTTCGCCTCCTCCAGCTTGACGACCGTCGGAGCCATGCCCGTTCCGGCGTGTGAGCCATCGCAGTAGGGCTGACCTTCACTCCGGCCGCAGGCGCAGTAGGCCTTCGTTCCGGGTTCCTCGTTGACGACGTAGGGCGAGTTTTGGCTGCTGATAGGTTCCATCGACGGAGCTTAGCTTCTCGCGTGGAGCGCGAACAAGTCCCGCCAGGGCGGCACGGCTTGGCAAATGTTCGCACCACGTAGATCCTCCCGGTCGTTCACCCCGCGACACGCCGATCGAGAGTACTCTGTGCGGCCCAAAGCGGCCCTCGTCGGGCCCAACCCCCTCCCATTCAGGCATCGACATGTTCCAGAAGCTTGTACTCGCCAGCTTGGCGTTTGCCCTTCCCCTCTCCGCGCAAGAGATCGAAATCCCGTTCGAGAAGCACACTCTCGACAACGGTCTCGAGGTCATCATCCACGAGGATCACTCCGATCCCGTCGTTGCGGTCTACGTGTACTACCACGTCGGCAGCGCGCGTGAGGAGCTGGGCCGTTCGGGCTTCGCTCACTTGTTCGAGCACATGATGTTCCAGGGCTCCGAAAACGTCGGTGACGAGCAACACTTCAAGAAGGTGCAAGAAGCGGGCGGAACCTTGAACGGTACGACCAATCGCGATCGCACGCTCTACTACGAGGTGTTGCCCTCCAACCAAATGGAGATGGCGCTCTGGCTGGAAGCCGATCGCATGGGCTTCTTGCTTCCGTCCGTGACGGCCGAAAAGCTCGAGAACCAGCGCGAGGTCGTGAAGAACGAGCGGCGCCAGAACTACGACGACCGTCCCTACGGTCGCGAGTACGGCGCCTGGGCGAAAGCGCTCTACCCCGCGGATCACTCCTACAGCTGGACGACGATTGGCTCCCATGAGGACCTGACCGCCGCTTCGCTCGACGACGTGCACGGCTTCTTCCGTCGCTGGTACGGTCCGAATAACGCAACCCTCGCTATTGGCGGTGACGTCGACCCGGCGGAAGTCATGGCGCTCGTCAAAAAGTACTACGGCACGATCCCGCGCGGCCCCGCGGTGGCGGCGCCTGCGCTCCACCCGGCCAAGCTCGAGCAAGACACGCGCGTCGTCATCGAAGACCGCGTCAAGCTGCCGCAGGTCACGGTCTCTTGGCACTCCGCCCCTCAGTTCAGCGAAGACGATCCCGCGCTCAACATGCTCGCGAGCATTCTCTCCGCGAATAAAGCTTCACTGCTGAACAAGTCGCTGATGATCGACCGCAGCCTCGCCAACGAAGTCGAGGCTTTCCAGTACAGCGGCGAGATCGCCGGCTCCTTCCACCTCACTCTGCGCGCTCAACCCGGTGTCAACCTCGACATCCTCGAGTACGAGGGCCGCAAGATCCTGACCGACCTCTACAACAATGGCGTCGACGAAGAGCAACTCGCGCGCGTGAAGGTCACCTACGAGTCGGACACGATCCGCGGACTCGAGACGGTCAGCTCGCGAACCAGCGCTCTCGCGCGCTACAACATCTTCCTGGGCGAGCCCGACTTCGCCGCCAAGGACCTGGCCGCGCACCTCGCCGTCACGGCCGACGACATTCATCGCGTGCTCGGTCGCTACATCATCGACCAGCCGGCCGCGATCGTCAGCACGGTACCCGAAGGCAGCCTCTCACTCGCAACCGCCGGGCGCACCCCCGAGATCGTTGCGATGGAGAGCGAACTCGACCGCAGCGTCGTGCCCCAACCCGCGCCACAGCCCGCCTTCCACTCCCCGTCGGTCTGGCACGGTCAGCTCGACAACGGCGTCGCCGTCACGGGAACCCCGTACACCGAGCTTCCGGTGGCCGAGCTCAAGCTCTATGTGCCGGCCGGAAAGCTGTACGAGACGAAGAGCACGACGGGCATCAGCTCGATGACCGCCACGCTGCTCAACGAGGGAACGGCACACCTCACCACGACCGAGCTGACCGAAGCGCTCGACGCCATCGGCGCGCGCCTCCGAATCTCCGCGACACAGGAGGAGATCGCCTTCTCCGTCAACGTGCTCGAGAAGTACCTGCCGCAGGCCGTCGCTCTGCTCGGGGACATCATCTTGACTCCGCGCTTCGACGAAGCCGACTTCGAGCGCGTGCAGAACGACCGCCTGGTCGAACTCGGTTCGCGCGGCGACTCGATCGCCTCGACCTCCCGCCGCGCATTCAATCGCCTGATGTTCGGCGACACTCTGCGAGGCATGTCTTCTCGGGGAACGGAAGCTTCGATCTCCGCGCTCACGCGGGCGGACATCGTCGAGTTCTGGAGCACCCACGGCACGCCGACCGGCGCTCGCATGACCTTCGTCGGCAGCCACAACGCGGAACAGCTTGCGGAGCTCATGAGCGGTCTGTCCAACGCTTGGCGCGCCAACGAATCGGGCACGATGCCCGCCAGCTTCACCCGCGAAGAAGAAGCGCCGGAGTCCGTGCCGAGCGTCTACCTGATCGATAAGTCCGGCGCCGCGCAGTCGCAAATTCGCATCGGTCATCCGAGCGTCGCGACGAACGACCCGGACTACTATCCGCTCTACGTCCTCAACTACGTTCTCGGCGGTTCCTTCTCCAGTCGCATCAACCTGAACTTGCGCGAGGACAAGGGCTACACCTACGGCGCTCGCACCAGCTTCACCGGCGGAACCCTTCCGGGATCCTTCGTCGCCTCCGCCGGTGTGCGCGGCGACGTCACGAAGGAGTCCGTCGTCGAGTTCATGAAAGAGCTCAATGGCATCCTCGACGGCGTCGAACAAGACGAGCTCGACTTCACGAAGAAGGCTCTACTCCAGTCGGCCAGCCGACAATACGAGTCCATTCGCGCGCTCTCCGGCTTCCTCAACAACATCAGCCTGCACGGCTTTGAGGACGACTATCTCGAGAAGCGCATGATGCTCCTCAACGAGATCAGCATCGAAGACCTCAAAGCTCTGGCGCGCAAATACCTGACGCCCGACAAGATGGTCATCTTGGTCGTCGGCGACGGTGCAAAGGTCGAAGAGGGCTTGAATGAGCTCGGCTACGGAACCGTCACGACGCTCGACCTAGACGGCGTCGAGCTGGCTGACTGAAAAGAGAACCTCGGTTCACTCACGAAAGCCGCCGCCAGCTCCCTCCGAGCTGGCGGCGGCTTTCAATTGGTGAAGGGCGTTTCCCACAGCCGGGCTGGGTTGGCCCGATGAAAACCTTCGTCTTCGCAGTTCTAGCGGACGTTTCCGGAAGACGAACAGCGGACGGCAATGCGATCATGTCCGCATGCCAACGACCAAGTGGAGCCGGGAGGAGATGTTTGCACGCTTCTTGGCGAGAGATGCGAACAGCAACGGACGCTTTTTGGTCGGCGTAAAGACGACGGGGATTTTTTGCCTTCCGTCCTGTCCGGCACGCAAGCCGAAGCCGGAGAACACTCTGTTCTTCGAGCGCGAGCAAGAAGCGCTCGATGCGGGGTTGCGAGCTTGCAAGCGCTGCCGACCCGATCACTTCTACCGCAAGTTCGATCCGGACCTCGAGGCACTCGAGAGTTTGGTTCGCGCCATTCGTAAAGACCCCAGTGCGTTCCCGAACGTCTCCGCGTTGGTCGAAGCCAGCGGCATCGGCAAGACGAAGCTGAGCGCGGCTTTTCGAGAGCACTTTCACGAGTCACCGGCCAGCGTCTTGGCGCGCGCTCGCGTCGATGCGGTGGCCCTGCGCATCGCGACGGAAAACGGCAAGCCGCTCGAGCTGGCCTTCGAGCTCGGCTTTGAGAGCTCATCGAGCTTTCACGACAACTTCGCGAAACAACTCGCGGTCCGTCCCGGCGACTACCGCAAGCTGACCCGCGGAAAGGCGTTCCGAATAAAGCTCCCCGCGAACTTCAACCGCGCGCGCACGCTCAAGCTGCTCGGGCGAGACGGCGGGAGCGTCAACGAACAACTCGAGAGTGGGCGGTTCTCCAAGGCGGTGCGACTCGACGGCGCGAGCGCGTTGCTCCGTATCGATGCGAGCGGATCGGCACTCACCTGTGAGGTCGACTCCGCGCGCGCGATCTCGCCGCTCGGAATGGCAGAAGCCCACCGCATCGCGTTGCGCATGTTCGGGCTGATCTCCGATCCCGAACCGCTCGAGCGGTTGGTGCGGCGCGGAAAGGGATTGTCCCGCCTGACGAAAGGCCGCGAGGGCTTGCGGGTTCTCCTCACCGCGGATGTCTTCGAATCGCTCATCTGGTCGATCATCGGACAACAGGTGAACCTGCCCTTCGCGATGGCCATGCGAGCGCGCTTGATCGAGTTGACGGCGCCGCGGCGCGCACCGACTGCGCTCGCCGGACTCATCCCTCACCCGACCGCCGCGGCCATCGCCAAGCTCGACTACGACGACCTCCGGCCACTCCAATTCTCACGCCGCAAAGCCGAGTACGTGATCGACACCTCGCGCGCGGTCGCAAGTGGCGAGCTGGATCTCGACGAGTTGGCGGTCAGCTCGGCTACCGAGGTCTCCAAGGCTCTCCTCAACCTGCGCGGGATCGGCCCCTGGTCCGCGAACTACGTGATGATGCGGGGGATCGGCTTTGCGGACAGCCTGCCCGTCGGAGATTCCGGCTTGATGGCCTCGCTCAAGAGCTTCTTCGACCTGAAAGAGCGCCCGAATCCGGAAGAAACCGAACAACTTATGAAACCGTTTCGCCCCTACCGCAGTCTCGCTTGTCTGCACCTGTGGCAAAGACTGAATGACTGAAATGACGACACAACCGACACTCTCAACGACTCTCTTCCCCAGCCCGATCGGCGAACTCTTCGTCGCTGTAAGTGAAGAGCGCGCACTCGTGCGGCTTCAGTTCACGCGGGATATCACCCAAGCGGAGATCGAGGAAGAGCTTCGAAAGAAAGGCTTCGAAGTGAGGCGCGTGAAAGCGCACTGCGCCGAAGTCATCCGCCAAGTGAAGGAATACTTCCGCGGAAAACGGCGCGAGTTTGACCTGGAGCTCTCTCCAGAGGGAACGCCGTTTCAGAAGAAGGTCTGGAAAGTGCTCGCTCGAATTCCGTACGGCGAGACCTGGAGCTATGCGCAACTCGCGCGCGCGGTGAAATCCCCTCGGGCAGTGCGAGCCGTTGGACGCTGTAACGCGCTCAATCCCATCGTGTTGATCTTGCCCTGCCACCGCGTGATCGGTTCGGATGGAAGTCTGACCGGCTACGGAGGCGGGTTGGAAGCCAAACAGCTCCTGCTCGGGATCGAATCCTGCGCGGCAGTCTGACGCTCGCGTACTTCGGCGGATAAGCTGTGCCGCATGTCCCCCGAATCCGAACTGCTTCGCGATCTCTTATCGGCCACCGACCGCGATCATATCCCCGGTGCCGCGCCGATCGTCTCCTACCGCGAAGATGAGGATGAGGACTTCGCCAAGGATCTGCGCGAGTACACGGCTAGCAGGATCGAGCTCTCCCGCCGCGGAGCCTGGCACGGGCGGCTCGCGGAGTTGATTCCCGGGAGTCTGCCAAAGCCAGAGGCTGAGCCCGATTTAAAGGCGCGCTGGCGATCGTCAAAACCCTTCATTCTGCGCGGGGTCCTCAGCGATCGCTTCCGTCGAATCGCGGATGACACTGAACTCGCGGTGTTGCAGTTCAGTCAACTGAAACGGCCGAATGAGCTGCGCGTCTGGATTACCGACCGACTGGCATCGACGAAACCGGGACCCGCTCGGTTCAGCGTGTTGCCCCAGGGCTCCGGCCCGAACGTCGTCGATCGCCAGCGCGATATCGCCCGAGTCGGCATTCGCGCGGAGACGCGCGCGAAGGACGGCACGAAGGAGGTCTACGACGACCTGTGGATCAAGGTCGGGAAACTCTCGAACAACACGCTCGACGGGTCCATCCGCGTGCGCTTCTCCTTCGGCAATGAGATCGCGGACGACGCGAACCCCGATCCGATTCGCACGCGCTTGGTCTCCGAGCTCGCGGCGCGCTGTGTGCCGGCAGCCGCGCGAATTCGCGACTCGACCGAGTTGATGTCCGTCGTGAACGAGCTGGCCGAGCGCCCGCTCTTCACCACGCAACAAATCGCCTATTGGAATGCTCCGGAAGGCGGCGCGCTCTTTCATCACGACTCCTTCGGCGGACCCGCCGCCGAGTCGGACGCCACCAACCAGCTGGGCGTTGTCTTCGCGCAAGTTGGAGGGCGGACGGCGTGGCTTGCGCTCTCGATCGAAGACCTGGCAACGCGCGTGCGCGAATTCACCGGTCACTTGTCGGATGGGCAGCTGCCGTGGGTTCGAGCGGAGGTCTTTCCGGAACCCGACGCCTTTCAAGCCGCGCTGGATCTTGTCGACGATCGACCAGCTCTCTTGCGCGAGCTCGCCATGCCGGGCTGTGGCCGGCTGGCTCAACTCGTCAACCGCGGGCCGGAGTTCACGTCTTTCCTAGCCGACTGCGGTCACGCCAGTGTGTTGCGCCCGGGCGATGCCATCGTCCTTCCCAACCACAGCCTTCAGAATACAGCGATGCACTCGGTGTTCTGTGCCTCACCGGATGTGACCTTCGGCGTCTCCTGCGCTCTGCGCGCGCTGCCTGGAATCAAGCCGCTCTCCCGCGAAGTCGTCAAACGCGGCAAAGGGATTCAAAAGCGAGGGCATCGTCCGAAGCGGCGCAAAAAGGGATGAGGGCTTTTTGTTGAGTCGCGTGTTCGAACCGCAGTGCTCGAGCTGGGCGGCGCTCGGCCTGGTCGCGTTTGCATTGGTGAGCTGCGCGGAAAACCTCGCAGAAGTCGCGAGCACCGACTCCCCCAACGTGCTCGTGATCGTTCTCGACGATGTCGGCGTCGATCGAATCGGAGCCTATAACGCTGACTCGAAGCTCACGCCGAACATCGACGGGCTCGCAGCTCGCGGTGTAATCTTTAGCCGCGCGTGGGCGACGCCACTCTGCACGCCGACGCGAGCGGCGATTCAGACGGGGCGCTATGGCTTTCGCACGGGGATCGGCACTGTGGGCGTCAGTGGACTGCCGACGGAAGAGGTCACTTTGGCAGAGCTACTCGACGCCGGAACGGCCGGGCGCTACGCCACTGCGGCGATCGGCAAGTGGCACATGGGCGGGAACTTGAGCGGCGGCGCGAAGGCGGCGAACGTTGCGGGCTACGATCACTTTGCCGGGACCCTCGGAAACCTGACCGACTATTTCGAGTTCAAGAAAGTCGTCGACGGCCGGACAGAGACGGTCAAGAGCTATGCGACGAGCGACCAAACCACCGACGCCCTGAATTGGATCCGGCAAGCTCCCGAGCCGTGGTTCTGTTATCTCGCGTTCAACGCCGTTCATCGCCCGCTCCACAACCCACCGCCGCGACTGACTCCTTTGAGCGCTCGCGCGGGCCAGAATCGCGATCCGGGAATTGCGGCATTTGAGTCCATGATCGAAGCGCTCGACACGGAGGTCGGTCGCCTACTCGATGGACTTGGAGCCGAGCGGACCGCGAACACGAACATCATCCTGCTCTCCGACAACGGAACTCATCGCGAACAGACGGTCGAGGCCGGCAAAGCGGCTGCGGGCAAAGGCAGTGTGCATGAGAGCGGAATCTTGGTGCCCTTCATGATCGCTGGCCCCGGCGTTCGCGAACCGGGCCGCTCGCAAGACGCCCTGATCGGAGTCACCGACATCTTCGCGACGGTCGCGGATTGGGCGGGTGTCGATCTAGAGCAGGCGGGATTGCAGCTCGCCGGCCCGCTCGATTCTGTCAGCCTGCTGCCCTACCTGAGCGAACCCGATTCAGCGCCGCTGCGCGAGTCGATCTTCTCCGAGTGCTTTCGACCGAACGGCCCCGGACCCTATTCGCTCGTGCGTCGAGCCGTTCGGGAGGATCGCTATAAGCTCGTTCACCTCGAGCGCGAAGGACAGGCTCCGAAAGAGCATCTCTACGACATGCTGAGCGACCCGAAGGAGGAGCGCGATCTGCTGCGATTCGAGCCGGAGGCACCGGAAACGCAAGCCGCACATGACCGATTGAGCGCGCGGCTCCGGGAACTGCTCGAGCCCTAAGCTCTCAGCGACGGGACACCGAGCGCTCGGCCGAAGCCGACGGGAGCAAAATGGGCTAGAGTGCGCGAGTGATGTCCGAGTCCGAAATCAACCATCGCATCGATAGGCTTCACGGCGGGCAGTTTCGAACGACGCGCTGGAGCGTGGTGCAGGCGGCGGGGCGAAATGACTCGCCTTCCGCAGCCGAAGCGCTCTCCGTCTTGTGCGAGTCCTATTGGTATCCGCTCTACAGCTATCTTCGGCGCCGTGGAACGAAGGCGGAGGAGGCGGCGGACTTGACGCAGGGCTTCTTTGCGCGACTTCTCGACAAGCATGATCTGGCGGACGCCGATCGGGAGAAGGGACGCTTTCGCGCCTTTCTGTTGACCGCGCTCAAGCACTACGTCTCGAACGAGGCGGATCGCGAGCGAGCGGAGAAGCGCGGCGGGCGGCAGACGATTCTTTCGCTGGACGTCGAAGCCGCAGAGGGGCGCTTTGCCATCGAGCCCGCCGATGAGCGCACGCCGGAAGACGAATTTTCGCGCAACTGGGCCATGATCACGATGGAGCGCGCGATGGAGCGCGTGCGCGAAGACTATCGGCGCTCGAATCGAATGGAGCTCTTCGAGCGGCTCGCCCCCTGCATGACCCATGCGCAGGAGACGACCTATCGAACGCTCGCCGAGGAGCTCGATATGAACGAGACGGCCTTTAAGGTTGCGGTGCATCGGGTGCGAAAGCGCTTTCGCGAGTGCCTGCGAAGGGAGATCGCGGAGACCTTGACCGATGCAGGGGAGATCGAGGAAGAGCTGCGAGATCTGTTCGAGGCGCTCGGCTCCTGATGAGAGCTGCACATTTCTCGGGAATGGCGGTAACCATGGCGGGCAGAAGCTTCATGGAGTGGCGAAGGCAGCTCCAGATGGGAGAGGCCAGGCCCGGAGAGGCCCATTAGCGCCATGAAGAAACCCGCCCTTTGCCCCCGATGCGGCGTTCAGCTGCCCACCGCCACGGAATTCGACTCACCCTGCCCGCGCTGCCTGATGCAGCTCGGCTTCGAAGAGAGCAAGCCGCAATCGCCTCAGTTCGAGGTGCCAAAGATCGAGGAGGTCATCAAGACCTTCCCGCAGCTCGAGATCCTGGAGCTCGTCGGAACCGGCGGGATGGGCATCGTCTACCACGCTCGGCAGAAGGGGCTCGATCGCGATGTCGCGCTCAAGCTCGTCTCGGTGGACGTCACTGCGGATCCCGCTTTCGCCGAGCGGTTCTCCCGCGAAGCGCGAGCGCTCGCATCGCTCTCGCATCCCGCAATCACCGGCGTCTTCGACTTCGGTCAGGTCGGCGGTTTTTACTACCTGATCATGGAGTACGTCGATGGCGCGAATTTGCGCCAGGTGATGAACACGGGCGGTTTGTCGACGCGCGAGGCGATGGCGATGGTGTCGCGCATGTGCGATGCGCTTCAGTACGCGCACGACAACGGCATCGTGCACCGCGATATCAAGCCGGAGAATTTGCTCATCAATCGTGCGGGCGAGCTGAAGATCATCGACTTTGGCCTCGCGAAGATGCTGGGGCAAGCGCCGACGGTCGGGTCGCTCACGCGCACGGACCAGGCCATGGGGACCTGGCACTACATGGCGCCGGAGCAGGTCGAGCGGCCGCTCGAGGTCGATCACCGCGCGGACATCTTTTCGCTCGGCGTCGTCTTTTATGAGCTCTTGACCGGTGAGCTCCCGATCGGGCGATTCTCGCCGCCGTCGCAGCGGGGAGAGATGGATATTCGGCTCGACAAGATCGTCATGCACGCGCTCGAGAAAGAGCCGGCGGAGCGCTATCAGCGCGCGGGTCAGGTGAAGACCGACCTGGACATCGTCAAGGATTCGCGGGGAGCACCGCAGCTTGCCTCGGCCATGGCCGCCGCTCGGGCGCCGAAAAAGGAACGCGGAGCGGGCTTCTGGATCTTCTCCGTCCTCGGTGGTTGCCTGGGATTGCTGCTCTTGTTCGGGTGTTTGGGGGCGATGCTCTTCGCGGTGACTGGAAGCCCCTCCGACGGAAGAGCCGGGCAAGCGGAGGTCACCGAGACACCGGAGCCCGCAGCCGTGCCTCAGTGGGGAGATCGATACGACGAGTCGATTCTGGAAGAGGCCTCGCAGGGGCTCGTCCCCGCGGAAACCCCCGAACCGCTCCTGCCACCCGGCGAACAGCCGATCGAAGGAATCGAGACGAACGAGCTGATTGAGCCGACGCCCGACTCCCCCCCGCTGCGCTAGCCAAGCTCGCGCTCTGCGAAGGTGGATTACCGAACCCGGTTCATCTCTAAACTTTTGGGCCTCATATCCATGGCATTCGGCCATGGATATGAGGCCCAAAAGTTTAGAGATGAACCGGGTTCGGTAATCCACCTTCGCAGACAGAATACGGCGGCCGTATTGGTGGAATCGGACTCGCCGAACTAACCTAACGGAGCGCAACGAAGAAGGCCGCAGCTCGGCCATTCCGCTTGCCGCGATCCTCAGCAGGTATGCAGCCTTTCCCCCGCCTACTCTCGATTTGCCTCGTCCTTCTGACGGCCATCATGGTCGGCTGGGTCTTGAGCGTCGGTGCGTCGATCATTCAGCCGCTCGTGATCGCACTCTTGCTGGCGAGTATGTTCCAGCCCGTCGTCCGAGGCTTGGCGCGCTATCGGATCCCGCCGCCGGTCACGGTCATCGCGATCGTCTCGATTTTCTTCACGGCCGCCGTCCAGATCGGTTTCCTCGTCAAAGACCGCGCACTGGGATTTCTCGGAAGGCTACCGGCGAGCGCGGAACCGGACGCCGCCGCGCAGGCGGGCATGAACTGGGACGTCTTCGTCGAGGGACTCAACTCCTGGATGAGTGATCACAGCATCCCGGAGCCGCTCGTCAAGCTCGCCAATAGCTCCCTGCAATCCATCGACGTCGATGCGATGGCCGCCAACCTTTTAGGCGGAGGTGTCGATTTCACGAAAAGCCTGCTGCTCGTCGTGCTCTACATGCTCTTCATCTTCGCGGAGCAAGCCGTCTTCCGCCGCAAGATCCTCTCGATCTTCGACGAGCGTCGAGAGGATGCTCGGCAGGTTCTCGACAAGATCGGGCACGACATCCAGCGCTACCTCGGTGTGAAGACGATCACTTCGCTCGTCACTGGTGTGCTGTGTTATTCGGTCCTCGTCGCTCTGGGTATTCCCTACGCGCTGCTCCTGGGCACGATGACCTTCGCGCTCAACTACATTCCAACCTTCGGCAGCTTCATCGGCGGCATGATCGCGACCGCGGTCGCCCTGATCTACGAGCCGGGCATCTCCCCCGCCCTGCCCGTGTTTCTAACCTACGTCGGCGTCAACGCGGTGCTCGGCAGCTACCTTGAGCCCAAGATCCTAGGCCGCGAGCTCAACCTCTCGCCACTCGTCGTCATCATCTCGGTCGTCGTCTGGGCCGGTCTCTGGGGAGCCGTCGGAACCTTCCTCGCCGTGCCCCTGACCGCCGCCATGCAGATCATCCTCGCCAACAACGAGACCACGCGCCCGATCGCCGTGATGCTGAGCAGCGGACCCCCTCGCGAAGACCGGCGTCCGAAGTAGCGCACTCCGTGAAGGTGGGTTAGCGCTGCGACTCCAGATCCCGCGCGAGGCTCATGAACACTTCGCTGAGTGTCGGGTGGTACCACGGCATCTCGAGCATCTGCGAAGCGGTGCCTCGGTAGTACATGAGCGTCGAAATCTCGTGAATGAGATCGTCCGCGCGCGGTCCGAGGATTTGCGAACCGACGATCTCTCCGGTCGCTTTCTCCGCGAGCAAGATGCACACGCCGTGCTGCACATCCTGCGTGATCGCGCGGCCGGTCTCCGCCCACTTCGCGCTGGCCTTCACGACCTCCAGCCCCTTCGCTTTGGCTTGCTGCTCGGTCATTCCGATGGTCGCCATCGCCGGATCCGTGAACACCACCGCCATGTGCAAGCGATCCTCGACGTGATGGTTGCTCGCTCCTTCAAGGGCATTCAGCGTCGCCACTCGACCTTCCCAATTCGCGACATGCAGGAGCAATAGCTCGCCCGTCGCGTCCCCCGCGACGAACACCTTCGGATTACTACTGCGCATGTCCGTTCCGCAAATCACGCGCCCGCGCTCCGTCTCGACTCCCGCCTCCTCCAAGCCGAGCCCGTCGTGCGCCGCCCGCCGCCCGGTCGCCACCACCAAGACCTCGGCCTCGTACTGTTTGCCATCTTTCGTCGTCACGCGAACGCCGCTCTCCGTCTTCTCGATCAACACCGGCGCCGACGGCTGAACCAAGCGTATGTTCGGCTCGTCCATCAGCGCTCTCTCCATCTCGTCAACGACCAACGGATCCACGTCGGTGAAGATCTTGCGCCGACTAATCACGGTGACTTCCGCCTCCATCCGCGCGAGGAATTGACCGAGCTCCAATCCGATCGCGCCCGTCCCGAGCACGATCGCCGAGTTCGGTCGCTCCTTGATCGCCATCACTCCATCGCTATCGAGGTACGGAACACTGTCCATTCCTTCAATCGGCGGCAGCGAGACGACGGAACCCGTAGCGATGACAGCGCCCTTTTCGAATTTGTAGAGTTCACCGCCGGCCTCGACCGTATCCGGCCCCACGAATCGAGCGCGCGCATCGACGACTTCGTACCCGCCGCTCGCGATTCCGCTCAACTTGGCCGCCTTGAAGCGCGCGACTTTCGCGTCCTTGTTGACCATGACGGCCTCGAAGTCGATCTCAACTCCCTGAGCCTTCACGCCGGGCGTCTTCGAGTGCTTCGCGTCATGCACCAGGTGCGCCGCGTGCAGCATGGTCTTGGTCGGCATGCAGCCCCGCAGAATGCAGAGTCCTCCGAGCTCCCCGTCGTTGAACATCACGACGCTCGCGCCTTCCGCCACAGCTGCCTTTGCAGCAGCCGTACCGGCAGTTCCTCCGCCCAACACCACAATGTCATAGTTCTTCATGAGGCATCGAGGATAGACTCCTCTCCGCCCGCACGAGCCCCATGAATCAGCGAATCTTCCCCCTTCATCTCGAGTATTTTTCGGACTCCCAACCGATTCCCGAACAGAGCGGCGTTCACGTGCTCGGGCGCGTTTCGTTCGGCGACAAGAGCCCCGCGGCCACCGACGGAGTCGACTTGCTTGTCCCGCTAGACCCACTCGACAGTGAGCCCCTTTCGGAAGTCTGGACCACCGATCAATTACCGACCGTCGGTACTCACGCCGGGTTCGAAACGGCGGAGACGAGCGAGCTCTTATTCGGTGCCGCGACACTTGACTGCGAGGACCCCGAAGCCGCCGCTCAAAAACTCTACGGCGACCTCTTCGAAGTTCTCGGGGAACGCAACTTCCAAAACCTGTTGCGCATCTGGAACATCGTCCCGCGCATCGGCGAGGATCGCGCGGGTCTCGATCGCTATATGCACTTTTGTCGCGGGCGCGCCATCGCTTTCGAACAGCGTCACGGCCAAGGCTTCGAGTCCTTGCTCCCTGCCGCGAGCGCGGTGGGCAGTGATCGCGGACCGTTCGTCGTCTGGTTCATCGCGAGCAAGCGCGCCGGAATTCCACGCGAGAATCCGCGCCAGATCAGTGCCTTTCAGTACCCCGAGCGGTACGGCCCAAAGCCGCCCTCCTTTGCGCGCGCCACGCTCACGCCGCCGTGTTTGGGTTCGGAGCTACTGCTGTCCGGAACCGCGAGCATCCTCGGCTCCGAGAGCGTCCATTTGAACGATACGAGCGCTCAGCTCGCCGAAACGATGGAGAACCTGCGCGCTCTACTTGGCAAGAATGGGAGGATTGATTCCAATCACCTGCGGCAGCTCAAAGTCTTCGTACGGGATCGCTCCGACTACGCGGAGATTCGGGAGGCACTGATGCCCCTGATCCAAACCGGCACGCAGATCATGTTTTTGCGTGCGGATATCTGCCGCCCGGAACTCTTGCTCGAAATCGAAGGCCTCGCTGTTCAGGCGCCTTCAACCGCAACCGCACTCGGCACTACGCCTGTCGCGCACTAATACGATTCGTTTTGATGAGCCAGGAAAGCTTGAGTTCGGACCCTTCCGAAGCGACAGAGAGCGCGCCCGAAGAGTACGACGTCGTCATCATCGGAGGCGCGATCGCCGGCGCCTCCACGGCCGTCCTCCTCAAGCGCTGGCACCCGACGCTCTCCATCCTGATCGTCGAGCGCGCCGACGCCTTCAACCGCAAAGTCGGCGAAGCCACGGTCGAGATCTCTTCGCTCTTTCTCACTCGCGCCCTCGGCCTCTACGATCACCTGTTGCGCAATCATCTGCCGAAACACGGCTTGCGTTATTGGTTCTCGAACCGCGCCGGACGAGCCTTTCACGAGATGTCCGAAGTCGGATTGGGCACGATCCCCCAGCTCCCCAGCTTTGAGCTCGATCGCTCGATTCTCGACCAACACGTACTCGATCTCGCGAGCGAACTCGGCGTTCATATTCTGCGCCCGGCGAAAGTCAAAGACGTCGCGCTCAGGGAACCCTCTAAAGGATCGGTCAACAAGCTTGAGATCGAGGTCAACGGCAACACGCGAACGGTGAGCTCCCGATGGGTGGTCGACGCTTCGGGTAAGACGGCCTATCTCGCAAAGCGACTCGGCCTCTTGGAGAAGAACGACGACCACCAAACATCCGCCGTCTGGGCGCGCTTTAGCGGTGTCAAAGATATGGATGGCGCAGCGGTCATGGGATCGGATCCCCGCAATCCCAATCTGCCCCAGTTGCGGTGCGCACGCCGCCTCGCGACGAATCACTTCTGCACGCGCGGCTCATGGACCTGGCTGATTCCGCTCTCGAATGGGATGACGAGTGTCGGGACAGTCTTTGACAAGCGCCTGTTCGAGTTGCCGGAGGGCGACTCGACTCGCGAGCGCTTTTTGAAGTTCATCAATCAGAGCTCCGGGTTGTGCGATCTCTTGGAGAACGCCGAGCTCGACGAGGGCGACTTCAATTACTACGAGCACCTCTCCTATCACACGCGGCAGTACATGGCCGACGGTTGGGCGATTGTCGGTGACGCCGCCGCGTTCATCGATCCCTACTACAGCCCCGGACTCGATCACGTCTCGTTCTCGGTCTACGCGTCCGCGCGAATCATCGACGAACAGCTGTCGGGGAAGTTGGAGGGCGCAGCACTAAGCGACCGGATCGCGCTTCACAACCGCGAGTTCGAGCGCTCGTTCCAGCACTATTATCGAGCGCTCTATAAAGACAAGTACGAGATCTTGGGAGACGCGGAGTTGTCCGCCGCTTCGTACCTACTCGACACTTCGATGTACTTCATGGGCGTTGTTGGACCGGCCTATCGAGACATCGAAGAGCTCCGCAGACCGGTACTCGGCCAGACAAATTGGGGAGCTCGGTTCGCGTCCTTCTTGCTCTCCACCTACAACCGCCGCCTCGTCAAGCTCGCCCGAGCGCGTATCGCGAACGGAACTTACGGTCGGAAGAACGAGGGCTGGCGCTGTATCGGTGGCGACTTCGGTGTCGGTACCAAGAGCCCCAATCGCGCATTCTTCGCCGGACTCCGGCTCTGGTTGGTCGCCGAATTCGACGTTTTACGGCGCCGCTTCAACCGCCCCCGCGGCGATGCGACGAGCGACACACAGCAGAGCGGAACACTCTCGGAGAATCGCGCTTGAACGAGTTCCCCTGCCAGCCTCCGGTCGAGACGGAGACAGGCTGGACCGTTGAGGCGGCGCTCACCGGAGAGAGCGAGTATCTGCGCGGCCACTTTCCCGGCCGCCCCATTCTTCCGGCAGTGGCCCAGCTCGCCCTCCTGACTCAGGTCGTGCGAGAATCCTGGGGTCGCGAAGTCAGCATCTGCTCGATCCGGGACCTGCGCTTTCGCATGCCACTCGTACCGGAAGCGCAGATCGAGGTGCGTGTCGGCGCGGACAAAGGCGACGCGGAGTCGCGGTTCGGAATTTTCTGCGCCGGGAAACCCGTAAGCCAGGGGATCGTGAGTTGGTCGAGCGAAGAAGTAGCGGTGACTTCGGACTATGACCGCTTTCAAGGCTCGCCACCCAGCGGGCCGCTGATCCTCTTGCCACAGGAAGACGAGGCGCGTTATGTCCACGAGTGCGTTTCCAGTGACGAGAGCGGGCTCGATTGCCTAGCGCGCATTCCGGACGGCAACCCCTTCCGTACCGAGGGCCAGCACGGCACAGAGATCCCGGCTTTCCTCGCGCTAGAACTGGGCGCTCAAGCGGCTGCGGCTCACGAGGGAGTGATGCGAGCTGCATCCGGTGCGGAGGCGACAGCGGTCGGTGGCTATGTCGTGCGATGCCGGCAAGCTGTGTTTCACAGGACGGCACTTCCCGCCGACGCGGTGTTCCGAGTCCGAGCGACTTGCGATGAAGCCGCGCCACCACTTCGCACCTACAAGATCTCAGTTGGCCTCGACCAGACGGCTCTCGTCGAGGGCTTCGTGAGTACCTTCGCCAGCGAGTAAGCTCTCTACTCCGCGTCGCTCGCGCCAGGCGTCCAAGACATTCCAAAGTAGAACTGCCGGCGGCGGCTATCGAAGCCGTCAAACTCTGACTCCGTGGCGGAGTTTAACTGCTGTGATCCGACGTACAGCTCCAGATCGTCGCAGGGCTGGTAGCCGATTCGAACGTCCAGGCGCCATCGCTCCGCGACCTTGAAAGCATCGCCGAAGTCCTCAACGAAGTAAGCCGCAACGTCGAACTCGACCTCCTCGCAGACATCGTAGTAAGAGCGGATGTTCAACTGGTGACGCGGATGGTACTGCTCGGTTCCCAGGCTGGAGCCGTCATTCTGGTCGGTGTACGTCCCGCCGAACATCGTGTACCCGGACCGAATGTTCCAGTCGTCAGAGGGCTTGAAGTCGCCAGCGAGCTCCACGCCGTAGGACTCGCCCTCGCCCTTGTTGTCGAGGATGAGCTGACCGAATCCGTTAACGGTCCCGGCGCTGAGGTCGTCGTAGACGTTGAAGAACGTGGCTAAATCGAGAATCGCCTTGTCACTTAGCTGCGTTCGAACACCCAACTCGTACGCCTTCGCGTCTTCGGGCTTGAAGTTGGGGTTTCCGACTATGGCGCTATTCTGCGAGAGGGTCTTCTCTTCGAGCGAAGGCGTGCGCTTGCTCTGAGTGTAGGAGGCCCATGAAGACCAACCGTTGCCCGGATTCCAGCTCAGTCGAGCTGTCGGCTGCGCTTCCCACCGACTAAACGTGCTGTGCTCTCCCTGCAGACCGAGGACAAACGAAAAGTCCGAGTCCGGAATCATCCAGGTGTTCACAGCGAAAACCCTGTAGATGCTCTGAACTTCGTTACGAGGTGAATAATCCTCGAAGAAGTCGTCCTCTCCTTTCAAGTTGCTTCGGATGTTGCGGTAGCCGAGTCCGGCCGTAACCGTGTTGTTGTCGCTAAGTTCAAAGCTCCGCTTGTACTCGAGATCGAGACTGACAATCTCAATGTCGACCTCGGTCTTTCGATCTTGCTTGTCGTAGTTGATCCATCCCGCCAGCGTTCCATTTCCGTCGGCGTCCGTCGTGCTTCCATATAACTGAAATCCCTGCTTGTCATCGACAGTGGGAACGCTCGTGAAGCTCACGAGGTCGAATCCGATTTCATGGAATCGTGCGTCGTAGGCGCGCGCCCAGACCTGCTTCTGCGCCTCACCTTCGGCTCCCCAGTCGAGCCGGAAGCCCGTGCTCGAGATGTACCAGTCTTGATCAAAGCCACCAAACTCGCGATGGGGGCCGTCGGCGTTGAAGTGTCGGTAGAAGGTGCGGTATCGGCCCGTCTCGCCAAACTCGCCGCCGTACCGTGCACCCGCCTGCCACTCGTCGTTGCTCCCGCGCGAGTAGATGTGCGAGCCCTGTGTATCGCTCGCAGACTTGGTAATGATGTGGACGATGCCGTGCACAGCGTTCGATCCCCACAGAATGCCGCCCGGGCCTCGGATGATCTCAACGCGATCCACGTCATTGAGGTCGATATCCTGAAGCGGCCACCACGTTCCGGCATAGAGCGGCGTGTAAACCACCACTCCATCGATGATGACCAGTAGCTGGTTGAGGAACTGCAGGTTGGAGAAAGCCGTTCCCGTGCCGAAGCCCCGCGAAGTCACGTCCCAGACGTTGTTTGTCCAGTGCGAGACGTAGAAGCCCGGAACCATTCGGAGAGCTTCCTGCACGGAGGTGTGACCCGATCGACGGATCTCATCACCGGTCAGAACGTAGACCGCGCCGGGAACATCGGAGAGCTTCTGCGGCGTTCTCGAAGCGATCGTCACTTCGATATCCATGAGCTCTTCGAGGTTCATGTCGAGCAGATCCAGATCATTCAGATCCCCCGTCGATGAAGGAGTGTGCGCGTGGGCCGGCGCACTGCTCCAGATCAACCCGGTGAAGAGAAGAACCGCCAGCGTGAGAATGCTGGAAGGCGATGGAATACGATTGAGTTGGGAATGGGAAGGAAAGCTTTGCATAGCTCGATACCGGGGTCGTGGGGTTGTAGACGAACAACCGCTCTTTCGATTTAGCGCCTGTATTCCTCGGTTCGATTGCTGGCAAACAACGCCGGCAAGGTGGATCGAAACCGAGAGGTACACCGCTAAACTTCGCCGAATTCGGAGAAGTGATCTGTTGAGAATTCGATTCATCATTTTTTCTCGTTCTTGACGATTCGCGCTAACTTCAAGAGCTGCGAACTCATCTTTAGCTGGGCAAGCTCGAGGTTGTCCGTGTTGATCTCGAACCGCACCTTCCCGCCCTCGATGTAGAAATTGCACTGCGCACCCTGCTTCGTAACATCGAGCATCTCACCGACGACGAGCGTCGATCGCTTGTGATAGAGCTGCTGCACCTTCGCCCATTCCGCCGCTTTAAGACTGGAGGCAAACACGACGTGCGTCTCTGCTTTGTCCGGCACCTCGCTGCTTCGCCGGATAACAATGGCTCGCCCATTGACTTCCTTGCCTTTGAACAGCGCGTCGATCTGTTCCTCGAACGGGTCGTTACCGATGATCGTTAGAACGATCGGCTCCTTGTCGCTTGCGAATGCTTTCTCCGGCCACGTCGTGTACCGAATAAAGTTGAACAGGAAGGCAGCCTTCAGCTGATACTCCCGCTCCGCACCCGTCGCTGAGCTTCCCGCGCTTCGGATTGCTCCTGTTTTCTCGGCACCGCCCGACCATCCGCCAAGAGCGAGGATGATTAGCAACGCGAATACAAGTCGCGCACTCGCTTGCAACAAAGCAACCGATCGCAGACGGGCGTGCCAACGGCGCGCGCGTGCGCACGCCGCCGAGAGGAGGTGGGGAACCATTGGGGGACGACTGGGGGGAGTCGTCTCCTGCTATCGAGATCGCAGAGATCAGCCTTGATCGCCGCAACTCGAATTCGGTCGCAATTCCAGAATGCGGGCTTCGGGAGGGGCAGACCCTGAAAAAAATTCTGAACTGCGCCCTCTCGGGGCGGCTCTCAGCTACTCCGTCAGATCGGAGAAGCAGAACCACTCATGCGGTGATTCTCGAATCGCCCACTCGATTTCGCGGCCTAATTGCTCGATCGCGATCTCGAGCGCGCGCTGGCGATTGCCCTCTGTCTCCACCCGAATTGCGGGACGAACGACGCTGTGGTACTTGCGTCGACCGACTCGGAAAAAGAACACAGGAACAATCGCAACCTTTGCAGACCTTGCGAGCGCGGCAGTTCCAATCGGAAGCGGTATGTTCAAGCCGCACACATTGACCATGTGCGATCGACCGCCGGACCGTGGGCGATCGGCTTGGAGTGCGACCATCTCTCCACGACGCAAAGCGTCCAAGAGCTCCAGTCCCATCAGCGGGTCATCATCGGCGAAGTGCGTCCTGTAGGAGCCGAGCTCCAGTTTGGAAAGAAGCTGCTCTACGAACTCCTGCGACTCCGCGTCCAGCTCTCGCTCGCGAACGATGTTGCAGGTGCGATCCGCGCGTCCTACCGAGAGCGCGGATGCGAGCTCCCAGTTCCCCACATGCGCAGTGGCGATTACGAATCCGGTCGGGTCGGTAAGGATCTCCTTCCAGCGTTCGATGCCGATCATCTGCTCGTCAAATACTCTGCCCGGAACGAATTGCTCGTATCGTTCGGATAAGCACCAGGCAAAAGTGTTGATCGTCTTCAGCACTCGGCGCTGTCGTTCGAGAAACCCGCACGGACCGAGGACGACGTCGAGGTTATTGCCGAGCGCCTTTCGCACGCGCCCGAGGGTCAGATAAAAAACCACCGTAAACAGCGCGACCGTCGGTCCAACCAGTGGATTCGGTAGGACCCTCATGCCCCACAGATGGAAGCGGTACCAAAACACTCCGGTGAAGTAGAACGGCCCCAGAAGTTTGCGCAGTCGCCCGGTGCGCGGAGCGTGCGGGGGGATGGCCTCTGGTTTGATCGCGCCGAAAGCTTGTTCAGCGTCCGTCTCCTCCTCAGAGGAGAGCTTTCCTACCGGGCTCGTTGTGGCACTACTCATGTGAATCGACAAAGCGAGCCGTAATCACGGCTTTGGCGATCTTAATGCTATCGACAATTGGCCTGTAGTGGCTCGTCTTTCGCCCGTCCACGGTGTCCATCGCAACGGGAACCGTAGCGACCCGAAAGCCCCTTCGAACCGCGCGAACAAGCACCGCGCTCTCCGCATCGAAACCGTGTTCGCGAAGACGAACTTGCTCGATCAGTCGCCGGTGGTAAAAACGAAAGCCAGTCTGAATATCGGAGAAGCGCTGGCCCGCAGCGACCGAGATCAATCGCGAGGAGACCTGATTGCTCGTCCGACGCACCTTCCCCATCGCCTCGAACAGGTGATCGCGCGTTCCGAGTACAAGGTCAGCATCGTGCTCGCGAGCCGCTTCGATCAAATTCGGAATCTCTTCGGGTAGGTGCTGCCCATCCGCGTCCAAAGTCACGACCGCATCGAAGCCAGCTTTCATCAACGCGTCGAAGGCCGTCTGCAGAGCTGCCCCTTTGCCAAAATTCCGTTCGTGAACCAGCAGTTCGGCTCCGGCCTTGCGAGCGCGCTCTCCCGTTCCGTCGGTCGACCCATCGTCGATCACAAACACGTCTTCCACCTGCACCTTCGTGCGTTGAACCACATCCTCAATGTAGTTCGCCGCTTGATAGGCAGGAATCGCGGCGGCGAGACGAAGCGAGCTCATGAACAACTCTCCAATACGAACCAACAAGCCGCACCACCGGAAGCGAGACTGGAAACCAGAATTCGCTTCGGCGTAGGAAGAGAAGCTCCGTCATGAGGACGAATTCCAAGGTCGGGGTCCACGCTTTCGAAGCCTGGCGTGGACGCGAAGGCCTGGCCGTTCAGCGCTAGAATCGCAGCCGCGAGTTGCCCGCCGCCGTATTCCCCCGTGACCGACTTCGGGGCGAGAATCGGCGGAAGCTCCGCATCGCCCCAAGTCTTTTTCAAGATGTGCGCTTCAAGTCGATCACCGGTTCGGCTACCCGAAGCGCCGGAGACAATCTGATCAATATCCTTCGGCGCCAACCCATCGCGCTTTAAGCCGCGGGTCAAAGCGCGAGCCAACGGCTCGGACCCCGTGCCCCAGTCGTGCGCAGGTGCCGTGGGATCGAAAGCCCGAACCGCGCACCGAATGCGACCGAAAACCTTGGCGCCCCGTGCTTCTGCAAGCTCTTCCGGCTCGAGCATCAGGATCGTCGCGCCTTCCGAAGCAACAAACCCTCCGCGATCGCGATCGAATACTCTGGAGCGTTCGACTCCGTCCGCGCCGGCGCGCGCCAACGCGCGAAAGCGATCGAGAAGAGCATGCGGAAGAGGGCTCATCTCATCTACGGAGCCGGTGATCACGCGATCGGCGCTCCCCGATGAGAGCTGATACAGCGCACGCGCGACGGCGAGAGCGCCGCTCGCCTCGCGCTGTGTAATCGTCGAATTCGAGCCGCGTGCTTCAAAGTGCATCGCGACCTGACCGGCGTAAGCATTCGCCACCGTCTCCATGAACAAGAAGGGCGAAGCGGATTGCGGACCCGTCTTGTTGATCTGTTCGAGCAAGCGCGCCGTGAACTCCGAGGACGCGAAGGAAGTCCCCATGCTGATGGCCGTTCGATCGCCACCGACTTGATCCTCATCGAGTCCGCCCGACTTCGCCGCCATGCGAGCCGCCGCCAGAGTCATCCGCGAGTTGACCGACATTCGTCGCGCGGATGCACCGGGCAACCACTCGCGGTAGACGGCGGGATCGACGAGCCCCGCAGTTCGGGCGGATGAGTCGGCGTGAAAGCCCTTGCCGCGATCGACCTCGGACAACGTCGATTGGCCGCTCTCAAGAGCATCTGAGAGTGCCTCCAATCCGGCCCCCCACGGCCCGATCGTCCCCACTCCGGTAACAACAGCACTCACGATGGCTCCTCGCTAAAACGTCGAAAGACCAATGCGCCATTGGCGCCGCCGAAGGCGAGGTTGGCCGATACAGCAAAATTGGATTTTGTGAGCTCGCGAGCTTTGCCCAGGACCAGGTCAGCTGGGCTGTCGGGATCGACGGGCCCAGCGCCCATAGTCGGATGAACCATTCCCGCGTCGAGACACATCACCGTCACGACGGCCTCGAGCCCACCGCATCCGCCGAGCAAGTGACCGACGCCGCTCTTCGTCGAGGTCGCGGGCAAACGGCTCGCGCGCTCGCCGAAAACATTGACAAGCGCACGCCACTCGGCGGCGTCGTTGTGTGGAGTTCC
Source organism: Planctomycetota bacterium (assembly GCA_029259635.1). GTDB lineage: Bacteria > Planctomycetota > UBA1135 > UBA1135 > OFTM34. The sequence continues at coordinate 78,319 of JAJDEU010000032.1, forward strand.
GGTGCCGTGCAGATTGAAGAAGTCCACATCGCCGTGTTCGATTCCCGCGTCTTGAATGGCAGCGCGAATTGCCGCAGCCGCCCCGAGGCCTTCGGGGTGCGGCGCGGTCATATGAAAGGCGTCACAGGAAGAGCCGGCGCCGGCGAGCTCGGCGATGGGTGTCGCACGACGCGCACGTGCGTGCTCGAGCGTCTCAAGGACCAGAACTCCGGCCCCTTCTCCAATCGACAAGCCTTCGCGCTCGGCTCGAAAGGGTCGGCAGGCCTCTTCGTCCACCGCGCGCAGTGAGTTGAACCCCGCGTAGGTCAAGCGGCACAAGCCGTCCGCGCCACCGGCAAGAGCGACCTCAACTTCCCCCGAGCGCAATGCCTGCAAAGCGCCTTCCAAGGCCATCGTTGCCGCGGAACAAGCGGACGAGATCACCTCGATCGGTCCCGTCGAGCCGAGCGCGCGCGCAATCGCATCGGCTGGCGAGTTGTTCTGATGAGCGGCGAAAATCTGGGTTGTCGAACTCGGATCTGCGCCTTCCTCGAAGAGCGCTTCGCCCTCAAACATTCCGCCCGTGCTGCACCCGAAAAAGACGCCCAACTCGGTAGTGCCTTCGCTGAGATCCGCGTTTCCGAACGCTTCAAAGGCCGCCGAGAGCGCGAACTGGTCCGTCCGCGTTAGCCGCTCTCTCTGTCGCCGCGAGAGATGCTCACCAAGCTCGCCGAAGTCTGCATTCACCTGCCCAGCCACGTGAGTGCGGTGTTCAGCGGAGTCGAACAATTCCAACTCGCCAATCGCCGTCTCCCCGGTCGCCAGCCCACGCCAGAGCACATCCCGACCGCGACCGTAGGGACTCACTGCCCCCAGGCCTGTCACGACGATGCGCTGCGACGCAGCTCTTTGCTCTCTTGCGGACATAGCTCGAATAATCTCGCGCGCGTTTTATCGCTCAGCCTTCGACGGCTTGTGATTCCTCAAGTCGTGACTTCACATAGTCGCCGAGCGCGGCCACCGACGCGAAGGCTTCGCGTCCGACCGTCTTGCTCTTGATCTTCAGTCCGAATTCTTGCTCGAGCCCTAAGACCAATTCCAGCGCGTCCACCGAGTCGAGACCCAAGCCCTCGCCGAAGAGCACGTCGTCGTCGCCGATTCCCTCCGGCGTCAAGCCTTCGAGAAACAAGCGGTCGATGATGAGTTTTTTTATCCGCAGGCGGATTTCTGAATCGTCCAACATAAATTAATGAGTTCCGTCCGGAACAGGCGAGCCCATGCGGTCGGCAGTTCCCGCAGAGGTCAGAGCAGAGCCGCGCGACTGCCGCGCGCGCAATCCGACAGTAAAAAACACCCACCAGAGCAACAGTCTCGTCCGAAGCTTCGGGCGATCATAACCCGCGAGCGCGACGACCATGGCGCGTGTAATGCGCGGCCACTCCGCAGCTCCGAAGAGCATGTCCCGAAAGAACGGCTTGTAGAAGTTGGTGACGAAGCGCCGGTAAAACGCGTAGCGTCGGCGTTGCAGACCCTCAAAGCGTTTCAAGCTCCGTCGGTTCAGCTTGCGTTCCTGCTCCAGCGCTTCGGTCACCTCGCGAGCGGCCTCGAGGCCGCTCTGCAAAGCGAGTTCAACGCCGGTGGAAAAGACCGGATCGAGGAAGGAGCCCGCGTCGCCCAGCAGCAAGAATCGCTCGCCGCCGTAGGACCGTGTGCCGTACGAGAAATCGGCTTCAACTCGCGCTTCTCCGACGAGCTCCGCCGCTCCCAGAATCTCCCGCATCACCGGCGATTCCGTGGCGCAGCGCAGCAAGGTTTCCTCAGCCGACTCGCCCTTCCGGCGTGCGTCCGCGCCCTTGGGAAGGACCAAGCCGACACTCGTGCGGTTATCCGACAGTGGAATGATCCACCACCAGCCCAGGTCCTCGCGAGTGACGATGCGAATATCGCCGCGCGTCACGCCTTGCTCTCGCGTCACGCCGTCGAACTGTGCGAAAAGCGCGACCATCTTCAGCTCTTGATCGGGGACACGCAGTCCCATGCGTCGGCTCAAGAATCCATAGCGCCCGGAGGCGTCGAGCAAAAACCCGCACTTGACCTCGACCGCCTCGCCGTCGGCATCGACGTACTCAACCCTCACGCCGTTCTCGTCGCTCTGAAACTCCTTCGCCCGAGCTCCTTCGACCACCTGGGCGCCGCACTTCTCCGCGTTGCGCAGCAACCGCTCGTCGAACTCGGACCGCGTCACATGCCGTGCGACGGGCTCTTCGACTTCATCCGAGAACGAAAAGTCGATGCGATATCGCTTTTCCCCACACTCACTGATGAAGGAAGCCCCGTGCTTTTCCTGATAGTTGCCCGCCTCGATGACCGACTCCAAGCCAAGCTCCCGAAACAGCACATTCGACATCGGGAGCAGCGACTCTCCCACGTGAAAGCGCGGAAATCGGTCGCGCTCAAGGATGAGAACGCTCTTTCCGGCACGCGAGAGCGCGGTGGCTGCGGCCGAGCCGGCCGGTCCGCCGCCCACGATGGCGACGTCATATTCCCAAGAGTTGTGATTCACAGGTGGCGAATGCTCAAAGAGCATCGATACTTTGGCTATTCGTTCAGCGGCGGCGACGGATGCACGCCTGACTGATTTCTGGAGTCGGAGGTTTTTGGGACGCCCTTCGGAGGGGGGGCTCACCGCGGCTGAACCGCCCGTTGGGCGGCCCCAGAGTGTAACCGCTTTGAACGGCATGGCATCCGTGTTGTTGCCCCACGGCTGTCCGATTGAACTGACTGGCTTCCGTGTGGAATCCCCGGCGTAAGTGGCGACTCGCGCCAGTGATAGGAGTGGTTTCCAGTTCCGAGGGCCTCGCCCAGTCCAAAGGCCATTCAAACCCAGTGCTCCAACTGACTTCGAGATTCGGATTCCACACGGAACCCATGCAGTTCCGAACGCCTGACGTTCGTCAGTTGACCGGGTTAGAGGCTCCACAGGGGCGCAAAAGGGCTGCTAGGATGTCGCCCGCCAGACAAGTTCATGGATCTCCTTACCACCCCCTTCTTTGAGCGCGCTGCTCGCGAGCCCGACCGACTCGCCTGCCTCTCCGCCACGCACTCGCAGACCGCTGGCGAGATTGCCGATCACGCCCTCCAAGCCGTCGAGCGCCTGAACGCTCTCGACTTGCCCTCGGGCTCGATCGTCGCGCTCCTCGCACCGAACGGCCCGGCGTTTTTAAGCAGCTACGCAGCTCTGCGCATGTCGGGCTTGGTTGTGCTCCTGATCGACGCGACCACCCCGGAAGAAGAGCAGCTGAGAATCGCCGAGCGCCTCGGTGCGGCGCTGATCTGGCGCCACACGGAAGCCTGGAATGAGTCTCCCGCGGAGGTCATCGCGCTGGCCGGCGGTGGCCGAGCTCCCGAAGGAACCGCTGCGCTCAAGCTCACCTCCGGCTCGACCGGCGAGCCGGCCGGCGTGGCCGTCTCCGACCGAGCCCTCGTCGCCGACGCCACCGCCCTCGCGACCTCCATGGGTTTCCGCGGGACCGACCGCTTCCTCGTCGCGATCCCCATGTCGCACTCCTATGGGTTTTCGGTCCTGACCTCACCCGCTTACCAGCTCGGCGCAACCCTGATTCTTCCCGACGGGGCCAATAGCCTCGCCATCGCGCGCGACCTCGAGGCCACCGTCTTCCCGAGCGTCCCCAACTGGTTTAGCTCGATCACCGAAGTCGCCGGCCTCGACGAATGGCCGGCCAGCCTGCGCCTCTTGATCTCCGCCGGCGCTCCCCTCACCGCTGAAACCGCGAGCCGTTTCCGGGACCGTTTCGGCGCTTCCATTCACGCCTTCTACGGTTCCAGTGAGTGCGGTGGCATCGCTTATGACCAGCGCGGAGACGCCGCCGACCGCGGCAGTGTCGGCACGCTCATCGCGGGCGTGTCGATCGATCTCCTTGAGCCCGATGGCGACAGCGGCACGGTCAGCGTCAATTCGGAAGCCGTGGCGCTCGGCTACGTACCGGAACCCGACGGCTCGCGATCTCGCTTGCGTGATGGCCGCTTCACAACGGAAGACCTCGCGAAGTTTGAAGGCGAAGAGCTGTTCCTCATCGGTCGCAAGAGCGAGTGGATCAACGTCAAAGGTAAGAAGGTCAACCCGCGCGAAGTCGAGTCGGTACTCATGCAACTCGACGGCGTTCGCGAAGTTGTCGTGCTCGCCCAACCCGTCGCCGGGCGAGTCGGGCAAATCGTGCGAGCCGTAATCGCGGGGTGCCCCACCAAGCACGGCTACCGAAAAATTCTCGAGTGGTGCCGTCCCCGCCTTGCGAGCCACAAGATTCCGCGCAGCGTCATCATTGTCGAGAGCATCCCGCGCAACGGCCGCGGAAAGGTGAATCGACCCGCACTGCTCGCTCTCACCCCCGGCGATTAACCACTCGCGTCATAAGTGGACTGACAAACTGAGCTCGAGTCAGTTCGTCTTCACTCGCACCGACTCGAGAAGCTTCCGGATCTCGGTACGGAGCGTCTGGTACGCCGCTCGTTCTTTTTCGTTAAGCGCGAGCACTCCCGACGCCAACAAGTCGTTCGTCTCGCGCGGATCGGTTGGCAAGTGGTAGAGCTCCGTCGGTCCTCCACTGACATGGGAGATCAGCTTGTAGCCCTCGACGTCAACGATGGCTTTGACATTTGTCGTTTGGTTCACGCGAATAGCGTTGCTGATCTGCCAAGCGAGCGTGACGGGATCCTGAATCGCGAATTGAACGTGATAGTCGACCTTAGTGCTCTGATGGTGAACGACTCCGGGAATCGTGAGACTCCCGTTCGAGTCCGTCACGAACGGAATGGAGAGGTCGAGTTTCCCCGCGTCGGTATTCATGAACTTGAAGGGCTTCGGCGACACGGTCACGAGCCCACCGTAGGCCGGATTCGGAGAGGGATTGAATCCGCCGAGTAGAGCAAAAGCCTCCGCGTTCTTGGGAGCCCCACTCAGAGTGATCGTCGAAGAGTTATCCGTGTTATGAACGATCGCCTGCCCGATCATCGACAGCTGGGGACCGAAATCGGTGTAAGTAGACTCGACAATCGTTTGAGCGATCGGCTGCCTGCTTATCTGGGTAAAGTCGATTTGTCCTCCCAACCGGGTATTCTCGAAGAACCGTTCGGTGTAGTTAAACCGCCTTTTAGAGGGCAAAGTCGGGTCTTCGAGGTAGGGGATCAGGCTCTGTGAATCGAGGACTCGACCAGTCGGGTAACTCCTCGTGTCGGAGAGGTCGATACCCGCGAGTTCGGCGACCGTTGCAAAAATGTCGACGACGTGTACGAGAGCGACACTCTCGGATCCTGGTGAAAGAACCGAAGGGCCTGAAACGTAGAGCGGAACGTTGACTCCGCCCTCATAGGCAAAGCCTTTCGCGTGACCCGTTGCCAAAGTTTGAAAAGGATCCGACGAAACGATTTGACCAGGAGTGCCATTGTCCGACATGAAAATGACGGTGGTGTTCGCAAGCGACGGTGCAAGCGCTCCGAGCAGTCGCCCGATTTCAGAATCGAGAGCTTCCACCATCGCCTTGAAATAGGGTCGAGGATTGGATTTGACCGAACCGACAAAGGAGAGATCCTCGCTGTACAGCCCAACCGGCGGGGCGTGGAGTGGCGCATGCGGCGCATTGAATGCGAGGACCGAGAAGTACGGCTCATCGATGTTCGCCTGCCAACTCAGAAAGTCGTCGACGGTGGCCGTTGTTGCGTAGACGTTGCTCTGCGTACTAACTCCGTTACTGACCTTCGCCCAATCAAAGTAGGAATCACCGACGTCGAAATTGTGGATCATGCCTTCGTGATGACCGTAGCCTTGAATCCGAACAACATCGGATCCGGTTGGAGCTCCGGAAGGATCGGACGCGCTCAAATGGTTGATATGCCATTTCCCGAAAAAGGCGTGCTCATAACGGAAGTTCGTGGCGCTATCCAGCAGCTCCGGAATCAGGATCTCCGCCATCGGAAGGCCGTTGAAGACCGGCTTGTCTTTAACGAGTTCGCCGATTCCTGTGCGGATTCCGAGCCTGCCCGTCTGAATGCAAGCTCTCGTCGGGGAACACATCGGCGTGCTCCACGCATTCCGAAAGAGAACGGATTGCTTCGCGAGCGCGTCCAGATTCGGCGTCTTCGGAAGGTCTTTGCCGATCTTGTACGGCTTCAACATATCCGTCCCCAGGTCGTCCGCGAGAAGGAGCAGGATATTGGGGGGATCCGCTTCTGGAGCTTCGGGCGCACCGGCGGAGATCATCGATGCGACGATCGCGAACAAGGAAAGGTGATTCATCGAAAACGTAGCCCGAGCGGTGCTCGCTGGAACACCTGGCCGCACGAAACACTTCGACGCATACCCGATGCATGCGATTCGAAATACGAGCGCCGAAGTAAAGTCCGGCTCTTTGGTTCCGCTCTGCGAACTCGATCGCCAGCGGTCAAAAGGCACGGGGCTCTCAAGCGGACTCGACTGAAGCAAGTATACCGGAGCCTGCAATTGTGGGGCTGGTGAGATACTCCAGGTTCGCGGCAAGATGACTTTCGAATAACGATGAGCGTTTTCCGTCGAGTACTTCGGCCCTCGCGGCTGGAATCGTCAGCCTCCCTAAAACTCGTTACCGTGTAGTGAGGCGGGAACTCAACCAAGAATCATGCGCGTCGGGACCTGCCCCACTTCTTCCTGGCGGCGAGACCTCGTCCTCGAACGGGTTACGTAAGGTCGCAGCGGATTCGAGGCGCTGTCGCTTGAGAGCGGGTGGCCCAACTCTCTAGTGCAATTATCCAGCGAGTACTTTCATTGTCGTAGAATGCCGAGAGCACTCGAATTCGGAGTACACCGAGTCTCGGGACAGCCGGGGGGTCCAGCCGAACGCGGAAAGTACGGTGAAGCGACATGGCGCTGGTCTAGTGCAACTCCGCACTCGGATTTCGATGAAAGCCGAGCTATCCTGTTCGCATCAAGACGGGTTCGGCGTGGATCGGATACCGCAGATAAGCACACGAATCATCGAGGGCAGGATTCCGGCTCTCGAGGTTCTTCGAAGGACTTGAACGGAGAAAAATATGTTTCGCAAGATTGCAGCCGCCGGGCTCGCCACCGCTCTTTTTGCATTGACGTCGTGCCAGGCTGGCGCGGGCAGCGCAGAGATGGAGGGAGTGTTCAGCACCGGGTCGACTTACTACCTCAGAACCAACCTGCATGCCGATCTGTCGAGACGGCAGATGTATTCGACCAACTATCTTCAAGCCACGTTGCTTCCGATCGGAAGCGAAGTGAGCATCGATAAAGTCAATGCCAAGCGGATTCAATTCACGATGCTCGCCACGGCTCAGACCTTTACGTACTCGCGCGACAAGCACCTCCAAGAGTCCTTTGTCTCGAACCTCGAACGCTACTTCGGCACGACCGATGAGTCGGGCTCGGTGAGCTCGATGAGCGACGTCGATCAGGAAGGCATCAAAGCTGGCAAAGCGATGGTCGGAATGACCAAGGCTGGCGTAATTCTCGCGATCGGTTATCCGCCGGATCACGCGACGCCGTCCACCGACTCTTCCTCGTGGCAGTACTGGAAGAACCGGTGGGTCACCCGCCTGGTCCACTTCGATGACGACGGAATCGTCACGTCCGTCGAGGGCTAGTTGACCTTGGCACGTGTCACGCGCTTCTGGAACGGCGTCCCCTCGACTAGCTCGTCGATCGGGTATCGCACCGGTGATTCGCTGCTCCTCAAACCAAGCTCTTTTGACACGGACTGCTAAATCGTGAGGAATTCTTCGCGGGCGCGGGAGCTGGAGTCGGACTCCGGAGTCCGCGCCCGCTCGCATTGGATCGGAGCCGTTGTCGTGCTCGCAATGACGACCGGTTGTCGGAGCTTCGAGCCCCCCACGACCGAGCTGGCGAAACTCCTGCCCGTAGCTTCGCCGGATGTCGCCGGATCGCTCCATCGACACAGCCTTCGCATCGCGATCGAATCCAAAGCGCTCTCTGGCGAGTTCGAAGCCGTTGCGGCGACAAGAGCTGCACCAGCTGCGGCCGGACGGCTGCAACTCTTCGGCGATCTGGGCGGCAAGCTCTTCGACATGGCGGCGCATCCGGAAAGCTTCGTTGGCTACTTCCCACACGCGGAGATCGGGGTCGCCTTCGACGCCTCCGAAGACGAGCTTCCCCGCCATCTGATCGGCTTCATGGCCGCGAGCCTGCTCGAGGCGTCCACTCCTATCACCTTCGAGCGCGTCCGCGCAGCACGCTCGCTGGATGACGGAGGTTGGGAGCTCAACCTGCATCCGATGATGGGTGGCATCGAAGTGATTGCGCGGCTGTCCCCCACGGGCGAGTTGCTCGAACGACTCTATGAAGTTCGCGGCGTTCATTGGACGGAGTCGATCGGGAGGGAGCGCGTCTTTCGCGGCGGCGACTTCTATCTCACTCTGTCGGATGAAGTGAGCTCCGTCATCGACTCGATTCCGACTGACGCGTTCGAGCTCGAGTTACCCGAAGGCTTCCATCCGTGATCGAGCGCTGGCTGAAGGGATTCGCGCGCCTGACGACAGATTCGCCGCGGCGCACTTTGATTGCGCTGGCTCTCGTCACGTTCGGTGCAGCACTCTTGCTTCCGGGTTTCCGGATCAACCCCGACATCGCGTCGCTTCTTCCGGCTGATCACCCGGCGGTCGAGCTCGCGCGCGAACTGGGCACCGACTCTTCGCGAACCATGTTCCTGACCTTGCGCGGGGACGAGATCGAAGAGCAACTGCCGATTGTCATCGAAGCGCTCGAGGATTCGCCTCTCCTTGACGCTGTCGACGCCACGCTGGAATCGCTGCTCGGTCAGCGCGCTCAAGCGCTCAGCGCCGCGCCGCTCTACGCCCTCGACGAGAGTGGCCTCGCGCAACTCGAAGCGCGCCTCTCCGGAGCAGAGCGCATGCCCGCCGTTCTCGAGAGTCGCGATTTGCTGAGTGAAGATCCGCTGGCCGGTTCGGAGCTCGTCAAACGCGATCCGCTCGGCTTGCGTTGGATTCTCAGCGCCGAAAGCCAACTCCCGGAAGGCTTCGCCGCCGATACGCCTTACCTCCTGCTGGACAATTCACGCCTCGCACTCTTGCGCGTGACAGGTAGGCAAGAAGCCTTCGAGATCGATTATTCGCGGGCCCTGGTCGCAGACATCGAGAGCCGAATCGCCGCTCTCGAACTGCCCGACTTCGAGGGCGTCGGGCTCATTGGCGGCTATGCGATCGCGAGCGGGGACGCAGCGCGCATCAAGTCCGACCTCTCTTCCTCGCTCTACTTTTCCATTCCGCTGATCCTGCTGTTCCTCGCGATCTCCACGCGCAGTTTCCTGCGAGCGCACATCTACCTCGCGCCCATTGCGCTCGCGGTTCTGTGGGCCCTCGGCTACGGCAGCGCGCTGCTCGGCCCGCTCACCCCGCTCGCGATCAGCTCCGCCGCAATCCTGATCGGACTCGGTGTCGACTTCTCGATTCACTACGCCGGACGACTCGAGGAAGAGGCCGCAGCGCATGACTGGAACAAGGCCGTCGAGCGCGCGCACATCGGAACCGGTCGCGCGATTCTCGCCGGCATGGCGACCACCGTCGCCGCCTTCCTCTCATTCTGCTTTGGCTCGTTTCCCGGCTTGTTCAGCTTCGGTGTTCTGCTCGCGATGGGCCTGATTTTTTCGTTCATCGCGACCTTGAGCTTGCTGCCGCTCCTGCGACTCGGGCCGCGCCGAGACCGCGATTCCATCGGCCCTATCATCCGCGCCGCAGGGTTCCTGACGAGCTCCGCCTTCGCTCGCCCGGTCGCCGGACTCGTCCTCCTCATCGCCGCGCTCGGCTGGGGCTTGACCGCTTCGCGCGGCCTGACTTTCGACGCGGATCCATCCTTCCTGCGCCCGCGGCAAACCAATGAAGCAACAGCGGAACTCACCAGTGCTCTCGGCTTCTCGCCGCTTCCCGTTCTCGTTCTGACACCCGCCGATGAGCCGATCGATTCGCTGCGTGCCAGCATCACCGGCCTCATCGAATCCGATCAAGTCCGCTTCGCCGAAGGCGCCCATCTGGCCTCCGCCGGTACGGAACAGCGCGAGCGCATCAACGCCTTCCGCGACCGCAACGCGGGCTGGGTGGACGGCGCGCTTGCGGACTTTGAGTCCGCTGGCTTTCGAGCCGAGAGCATGCGACCGATCCTCGAATCGCAAGCCGAACTCATCGACGCCGATCCAGCCATCGATCCTTCCGCTGTTCAAATCGAATGGCGCGGCACGAAGTGGTGGAAGGATTCGCTCTATGCGTCAGGCGCGCTCTCCGACCCGAAGCTGCGCCTTGAGTTCACCCGAGCGCTCAACGCGAAACTCGCACCGAGCGCGACGGTCGTCAATCCCTACGGCCTCGCCGACGAGTTGGCACCGGTTCTATCGAGCGATCTCGTGCTCGCGATGTCGATCTGCACGATTGCCGTCCTCGCGCTCGTTCTCTTTTGGGTGGGCAGCTTAACCGCCGCACTCCTCGCGCTCATCCCCGTCATCGCCGGGCTCGGCGTTGCGCTCGGCGCCCTGACTTTTTTCAACGTCCCGCTGCACCCCGGCAACTTCATCGCAATCCCACTGATCCTCGGCCTTGGCGTCGACGACGGAATTCACATGGTGATGAGAGCGCGGGAGAGGGCGAGCGATCCTTCCGCTGGCGATCCGCTCTCGATTACCGGTCAAGCAATCTGGCGCACGAGCGCCACCACCGCGCTCGGCTTCGGCTCACTGATTACCGCAGAGAGCCCGGCCCTCGCATCTCTCGGGGGAATCGCCCTGATCGGCGCCTTGGTATGTTTTATAACGAGCGTCCTGGTCCTTCCCCCGTGGCTGCGGACTTGCGATGAACATGAAAAATAAACTCGGCACACATTCCTTTGCTCTAGTCCTCCTCTTCGTCGTCGCTGTCGGTGACTCTGTCGACGCGACGCTTTCGGTCGGAGTTGCGCATCGAGTCGACGAACAAAACGAAACGACGAAACCCGACCTAGTTGCAGCGCGCGCAACTCTCGCCGCTTTTTCCGCGAAGCTCAGTGACGCCAAGTTCATCGCCGCAGACTACCGCCAGATTCGCGAGACTTTCCTGTTCGGGACGCCGATCATCTCGAAAGGACGCATCCAACTCCGCCGCGAACCGGCTTGTCTTCGAATGGATGTCCGTGAACCGAAAGCCGCCATTATTCGTTCCGACGCGACGAGTCACCTCACGTGGCACGCGGGCAAAGAGCGCGCGGAGCGGCTGGAGTTCAAGCGCAACGAGACTGCCGTTACTCTCGTTCGGCTCTTGACCGGTGAAGTGAAGGACCTGGAGAAGCTCTTCGAAATCCGGAGCTATTCGTCCATTGACGGTGTTTCGGAGATCGGGCTGGTCCCGCTCGACAAACAGGTGGCCGAACAGCTCACGCGGCTAGCTCTATCGATCGACGCAAAGACTGCGTTGCCGATCGCGGTCGAATACGAGAACCTCGACGGCGAGAAAGTGCGCATCGAGCTCACCTCGCCGGTGTTGATGAAAGAGCTCAAGGATGCCCGCCGCATTTTTGAGAAGCCCCTACCGGAGCACATCAAGATCGTGACGCGCCGCATCGACAAGCCCTGATAGACGACTCGATCGAGGCAAGCTCCCTCAAAGCGAGCGAATTACCGAGGCCGCGCACCTTCGGTCGTCTCCACTGTCCCCTTCGTGAACTGCCAGCCGTCGCTCTCCGACTCGATCATTTCACCGGCGAATCGAAAAGACCACTCCACCGGCCAGTCCTCGTTCTTCTTTTTACTCAACTCGACGAAAAAAGCTGTCGTCGCGATCTCACCGAAAACCTCGATCTCAATTTCGCTGATCGCGACTCGGTAGAGGAGCTCTTTCGTCGTCGGGTGCACTTCCCTCATAAAGGTCCCGATCAACGCGCGCTTAACGTCGTCGTAGGTATAACCCTTCGTGCTCTCGGTGAAGTTGCGATCGAACAGGTCCAAACACGGACGAAGCCGTGAATCGTTAAAGGCCTCCTCGGCATCGGCGAGCTTGCCCGCGATTTTCTCCTCGGGCGAACGAGTAGCCTCCCAGAGCTTTGCGCCGCCAAAGATGAGGAGTACGAGGGCGAGCAGCAGGTAGATGATGCGCATAGACACAGATTCTAGTCCGCATCCCGTCTTCACAAAAAGAGAGGAGCGCCGAACCAGGGATCGGAGCTCCTCTTTTATGAAGGCGCGACTCTCCGCAGTCCGTTAGGACGCGCGAGCGCCTGGCCTTCACAGAGTTGTTGAGATCGTCCGAAGATGGGCCGGCGTATCCGTAAAACTCCAGTCGCCCATGTGGTCGAAGTCCGGCGCACTGATGGTCCAAGCCGCACCTGGCCTTTGAATTCCCTGGATGTGTACCGTTAGCTTTTGTCCGGCAAGTGCGGAGGGAACGCTGAAGGTCAGGTTCGCGAAGCCACTGGCGTCGGTCAGGCTATCCGAGAGGACGAAGGGGCCGGGCAGAGCGGAGTACGGAGCCTCCAGAACCGTGAAGGCCTGGGGAGTTCCCATGGTGTCCAAGGCCACCGGAGTCGTTCCCTCATCGAGCGTGACCGAGGCAATCACCTGATAGCCAGCCATTCCGATGGGCGCTCCGCTGTTATGCCGCATCACCGCCTGTACTTGGACGGTCATGCTCGAAGTCGGAGAGGTTGGCAAGACGGAGAACGCAGCGTCGCCCGCTTTTACGCGCTCGACGGGACCGATGAAGCCGGTCATCTGAATCGGCGGTAACGGCTCGGGGCTGGTGGTGGTGAGACCCGCATGGTCCATGAGGATCACGGAGCCGGTATAGATCGAGGGATTCGACGGTGAAGTGCTCGGAGCCAGGTTCGCCAAGACCACTCGATGTCGGCGCGCAAAGTATGGGCTCGTCGCGGAACCACTGTGCCCATCTGTGCTCTGGTAGAGAATCGTGGCCGTTGTCTGCTCGGAAGTTTCAAAGTGAACGACAGCGGTCTTTGCGGTGCGCCAAAGCACAGTGACGTCATTCACGAAGGTCGGAGGAGTCGTGTCGTTCGGAACACTCAGGATATCGGTCGGGTCCGATCCGTTCTCCACCTCGTGACCATCCCAGAAACCATCGCCGTCCGAATCGACGACTTCGATATTCGTGCCGATGCCCGGCTGATTCAGCTCGTCGATGTTGAAGAGGTCGTCGCCATCCTTATCGACGGCGAATCGCCTGGCGGTTCCCACGGGCAGACCGATGAAGGTGTTCGCAGACTCTCCGTTGCGCGCCTGTCTCAGCAGAGTGCTCACCCGCTGAGGAGGAATTGTCGAGTCTTCTGGAATCAAGCGCTGCACCTTCGGGTCCCAGAACCAGCGCATCGGAATTTCCGATGACATCCAGTTGAAGGTGCCGATCACGGCGAAGTCACCGTTGAGGATGCTCTGGCCAGAGCCCGTCGACTTGGGCGTTGTGCATTGCGGAACCAGGTAGCCGTTGATGTCGGAGAAAACCTCGGCGGGCGCATTCTCATCCACGAACCAAGCGCGGTAAGTGACGGGCGCCAATCCGCTATCCCACTGATCGACGAAGCCCGTCACATTCGAAGTCACCGCGGGTGGAAGTAGAAACAATGAGACGAAGTGCTGGAGTGTCACGAAGAGCCCAGCGTGCGAAAACCCGACGCCAATCGTCGGGTAGAAGTCGAAGTCGTTCAGATTCGGAATCGAGTCCACGAAGTCGACCGTCTCAAACTGCACGCCGGGAACCGTTGGCTCCGAGTCTTGGTGGCGGCGCCAGAGCGCTTGAAGCGGAGCGACCTTGAAGTCGATCCGGTGCGGGTTCAGCTCGCCGAAGACGACTCCATCGGCGATGATGTCGTTGGTGGTGCCTTTCGGATAAGCGTGACAGACGACGCAGCTCTGCTCGAAATCGAGAACACCGGTTAGTGAGTCGGCTGCCATCGAGCCCGCGAAGAGCGGCGGCTGGTGATGGCGCCGAAGAAGTCGCCGGCGACTCTGGCGAGGATTCGCAGGTTGCTGAAGCGCGAGCACGAAGTCCTCGAACTTGTCCCACTCGTCACCGGGCGACTCATTCAGTTGCCGCGAGGAACCCAAGAGTCCCGTGAACGCGCCATTGAAATCGACCATCAACTGATTCCCCGTTCCCGGTCGCTCCCCCCGCCAGTGAAAAGGATGAACGGTTTCCAAACCGGTCAAGCTCTGCGTCGTCATGGGCCCCTTGTCATCGTTCGGACCGGAGAGTGGCCACGGCACAAAATCCGCGTGACCATCCACGTGACAGGTCAGACAGGAGAATCGGTTGTCCTGTGAGAATTCCGCGCTGAACATAAGGGCGCGCCCAGCCTGGAGGTCGCTCGGAAGCGGATCCTCTCCCAGGTCGATCGTGATCCACGGAGCAGCGACTGGATCTGCGATGACATAGCCGAGCACTTCATTATTGCCCCAGCAGTAGACGAAGGCCGAGTTGAGGAAAGGCGAGAAGGTGACGTCTCGAGGAATCGAGCCCTTGGGGAGATCCCACTCCAAGACAAAGTCGCCGTTCGCATCGTAGAGCGTGACGTTGTCGCTGAGCATCCCGACAACGAACGTGAAGCCGTTCGTTGCGCTGTACAGGTTGTAGGGCTGCGCCATCGAGCGAGAGGCTTCGTAGATCGGGTCGCCCATCCCATCCACACCGAACACATCGAGGTCGATAATCTTGTGCGGGCTTACCGTCTGACCGGGTTGAAGCGTGCTGATGCTGATTCGGTTGAACGCGAAATCCCCGTTCAAGCTCGGCTCGTCTTGTTGGGCAGGATTCTTGTTGTTCGCCTCGGTATTGAGCACCCAGAGATCGCCTGTCCCCGTGTTGATGGTGTGGCCGAAGAGAACGGTGCCCGCTCCGGTCACGGCGGGCTCGACCGTTCCAGCGGAGGCGCCCGACCTCAAGATGCGAAACACGTCGTGGTCCCTCAACCCGGATACGGCGATCGCGGGATCGTCGAGATTCATAATGCCGAGCCCCTTGGCCATACCATTGAGCGCCCCCAAACCGCGATGCACGACCGTGTTATTCCCGGAGAACTGGGGTGTCACCAACACGTCTCCGTTCGCCGCGAACGACAAGAAGGTCGGACTCTTTGAGGCGATGCGATAGACGTCCGTAATCGCCAGAGCCAAGAGGTCAATCTCGACGACAGCGTCCGCCGCAGAACAACTCACAAAGGCTCGGTTCACGCTCGCGTCGATCAAAATATCCGCCGGTTCGCCGAGGCTCTCCCCCGTCGCGGGATCCTGCATCTGAAGCACGCCTAGGATTTCGCCGGTGACGCTATCGAGAACGCACACGACCCAACTCGTACGACAAACCACGACGAGGCGCTCGCCCCCACCTACGCTCGGATCATTCCAGAGCGCCATCGAAACCGGCCCGGCCGGAACACCCCAAGTCGCCGAAGGAGCTCCGGTGCCGTTGTCGAACAGGTGAACCTCGCTGTTGTGATTATCAATCGCCCAGAGCCGCAGAGTGCTCTCATCCCAAACCATCGGATTGATGGGTGGGTTCATGATGACGACTCGATCGCCCTCGATATTGTCCAGGACTTCGTACTTCTGCCTGTCCGGCTGGTGGGGAATACCACCGGGCTTCAGGATCTTGACGTCGAAGTCATCTTCCAACCTCGGATTCGCGGGGATGAACTGAGCATGCAGCGGAAGGGAGCTCAGTCCGCACGTGAAGGCACCGATTACAAAAGCAGACTGGAGCAACCTGTTCATCGCGAATCCTGTAGAAGAGAGTTGTCGAGCGCGCGGCACAACGATGGCCGCCTTCGCCCTCCTAGACAGCGTCCTTGTCAGGTCCCGCGGTTTCTAAAACCCGGATTCCGCGGCCCTCGATAGGAATCATTCAAGTTTATCCAATTATTCAAAACCAAAGCGGATGCAACCGACGCCGAGCAGGCTCGATCTGTAGGGAACTCGATAGGCGATCTCGGTCGTCAGAGTAGGGTGGGCTACACTGCGTAGAACGAAGCTCTGCAAATTAGCGAGAGATGCCGGAAACCATCGAATCAGACTCAACGCAAACCCTTCATGAAGGCGATTTGCAACTTGTGCGTAGAGCACAATCCGGGGCCGGCGAGGCCACAGCCAAGTTCATGGAGCGCATGGAATGCGTCCCGTACATCCTCGCAGCGCAGAACAAGCGCATGGGCCAGCCGCTCAACCTCCACGACCTCGCTGACGTTGTTCAAGAGTCGCTCGCGAAGGTCTGGAAGAAGCTCGGAAGTTATGAAGGGCGCGCAGCCCTCGAAACCTGGACTTACCGGTTCTGCTATCTCGAGCTGATGAACGGCATCCGAAAGAAGAGGCGTTGGTCGGATTCGGCTCAGCCGGAGAGCGAGGTGGAAGAGGTCGCCTCGTCGACCGAGAGCCGCGCCGTCGAGTTTGAGTTCTTGCACAAAGGTCTCGAGGCGGTCGGACCGCCGGAGTCGGACATCGTTCGACTGAAACATTTCGAGGAGCTGACCTTCGCTGAGATTGCGGAGCGCCTCGGTGTTTCTGCGAACACAGCGAAGACGCAGTACTATCGCGGATTGAGCAAGCTGAAAGAGCGGCTGGATTCAAGCGCGGGATGGAGCGCGAGAGGAACAACTCAATGATGGATCCAAGGGAACTCGAGCAGTTCGTCGAATCGGTTATGACCGGTGAGCGGGAGCTAACCGACCCGGAGGTTCGCCGGGCTCTCGACGCGAATCCCGAACTAGCCATTCGCGTGGCGGAGCTCCGCGAGCTCGCCGAGCAGCTCAATCAAGCTGGTGTGGAACAACGCGAGACGCTCAATGCTTCGAGAGAACTCCAAGCCGCGCCCGCCGACGCTGAGTCAACAACACTCCTCCGCGCGCTGCACTCGAGAGCATCCACTTCCGACTCGCGCCCCCTCAGCACAAGCTCGCGCGCCTTGTTCCTCGCAGCCGCCGCGGTTCTCCTCGCGCTCCCATTCGCTTGGCACGCATGGATCACCCCCGCCTCTTCCGCAGCTCCCACGGACACGGTCCTGCTCGGCTCCAACCAGTTCGATCTCGAGATCGCGACCCGCGACGAGAGCGCGCTTGCCGGCCTGCGCTGGAATTATCCGTTGACCGCCGGCGGATGGTTCTCGCTCGAAATCTGGGACGCAAAAGCTCCCGCCGGTTCACCCGCGCTCCACTCAATTCCCCGTTACACTGGCAGCGAGTGGAATCCAACGGAACAACTGCCGCCCCTCACGCGCGTTCAAATCACCGCGCACAACGCAGGCGGCGAAGTCGAGGACTCTTGGATTGGAGAGCTCTCCTTCCCGCGCTAGCGCTCTGCTTCCTAAGTGCGTCGAGCTTCGCACAAACGATTCCCGCCGATCGCTTCTACGCGCAAGTCGGTGAGCTGCTCGCCGAACTCCCGCCCGCAAGCGATGACGACGACGCGCGCATCGGCGCGCAACTCTTCGAAATCATCGGCTTGCTGGAACCGCTCGTCTATGAAGAGCGCGAACCCGTCGCCAGCAGAACCTACGCCCACGCCGCCTTCGCACTGTCCGGACTGAGCGAGTTCTCGCGCAACGGCCTCCCCAAGACCGAGTGGTGGCGCAACGCGCGATTCGCCGCCGAGTCGATCGATCCTGCCGAGGCCGCGAGAATCGCGCTCGATATGGCGCGCGCGATGCAAGCCGACGGACTCGTCGCCGACGCCCACGAGATCATGATCGGCGCCCTCGGCAACTTCGATCCGGTGGTGCGGCCCTGGGCGTTGACCTTGCTCGCCGACATGGATCGAGCGCGCGGCAACGCGATGGACGCGCTGGAGCGTTTGGATGAGGCGGAGGAAGCGCTCATTGCGGGCGATGCTTTTCACTACCAAGTTCGCGCCGTCTTGTACGGATTGCGCGGCCTGGTTCACCTCGAGCTGGGCATCAATGATCGCGCCGCTTTCTGGTTTGCGGAAGAACGAGCGTTGGCAGAAGCATCCGGCGACCCGGGTCTACTGCTCTCCGTCTTGATCCATTCCGCCGCGTTGACGATCGCCAATCCGGAACTAGAGGGAGCCTCCGAGGAGCTCGAGCTCGCCCTTCAGAATCAACTCCTGCAAGCCGGCAATCCGATCGTAGAAGCCAGCCTGCGCTCTATGCTCGCGCGACTGAAAGCCTATCGCGCGGTCGCGGGTGGCGGCGAGCCCATCGACATCGTGCCGACCCTTCGGAGCGCGCTCGAAGACTCCGCGTTGCCGCCGGAAGAGGCCATCGATGCGCGGCTCTATCTCGCGCGGATGCTGTTGGCGCACGGCGATACGGCGAGTGCAGAGCTCGAGCTCACGAAGGTGCGCGAATCTTTAAGCGCGATGAATGCCGGACGCGGAACAACGGGGCGTGCGCGCGACCGCGGCTTGCTCGCTGCGATTCAATGCGAGCTGGAACTTGCGAATGCGCCCGACACCACGTCGCTCTCGGACGACACGTTCAACGAGCTGAACGAGGCATTCGACGAGATGCTCGCACAGTGGGAGCGAACGCCCATCCGGCCCGGCGGCGTCGGCTTCTTGAGCTCGCAGGAACGACTTACCGTGATCGATGTTCTGATCCGAGCGCACATCGCGAGGGACCTCGGCGAGGCTGGCGTACGCCGCGCGCTCGAGACGCTCATCCGAGCACAAGCGCGCGGGACGCTTGCTCGCGAGCTCGTCGCACAGCCCTGCACCGTCGCCGAAATTCGCTCGAGACTCCTGCGCGACGCGTCCCTCTATTTGATCTACCTTCCGACCCCGCAACGCACGCACCTCTTCGCGCTCAGCGCAACGGAGCTCGAGCACTTCGAGTTGGACGGTGTTCACACTTTCGATAGCGCGCGTCGGAAGTTCCAGGCGTTGATTCGAATCGCGCCCGCCGACGGCCAGCAGCGAGACAGCGAGCTCGCGCGGCTGGGACGAGAGCTCACCGACGCGCTGCTGCCGGACCCGATTCAGGCACGGCTTAAGTCCAAACCGGAACTCACCATCGTCGGGGCCGAAGAGCTCGGTCACCTAGCGTTCGAAGCCCTCCCGCTTCACGACTCCCGAATCGGGCTCGCCCTCCCCATCAGCTACCTTCCCTCCCTGCCCATCGGAATGTCTCTACTCGAACGGATGAGCGCACCCTCCGAGACCTGGGCGCGCGATCTCCTTCTCGTCGCCGCGCCGACTCTGGATGCCCGAGTTCAAACTCGCTGGCCGCGGCTCCGCCGGCTCGATCTCACGCAGGATGAGCTCGCGACCCTTCGCGGGGAGCTCACCCCGTCTCGAGTCGAAATGCTCCACGGTGATCACGCGACGCGCGCCGCCGTCCTCGCCGCGATCGACGCGCAATCCACTCGCATGCTGCACATCCTCGCTCACGGCGTGCGCGATGTAGAACGCGAAAGACCCGCGGGCTTGGCGCTCGCTGGAACTGTTGAGGAGTGGGGCGTCTTATGGCCGGAACACATCGAAACCGCAACAATGCCGCCGATCGTCCTGCTCTCCGCCTGCGGTGCAGCGCGCGGGCCGACGCGATTCGGTGACGATGGCACCTCGCACTTGGGCGGCGCCTTCCTACGCGCTGGTTCCAACTGCGTCTTGCTCTCGCGAGCCGACGTCGAACTGCGCGCGATGCGCGTCCTCTCCGCGGAACTGACCCAAGCGCTGGCTCAAGGTGCGACGCCACAACAAGCACTCTTGCTCGCTCGCGTGGAAGTGGCGAAGAGCGCCGGCGACGATCCCTTTTACTTCGCGAACCTGCGCGCAATCGGACTGGCAGATAGACCGGTTTTCCCGGAGCAAGCGTCATCACCGGTTTCGAGGAAGGAGCCCTCCGCTCGTGACGCAAAATCGGCGATGCGCTTGATCTTCGGGCTAGCCGGTGTCGTTGCCGCGCTCGTGATAGCGGCCGTAGTCGCCGGCCAGCGCCGCACTCGGCGACGCGATTCGATCAATGGTAGTTGAATCCCGAATTGTTCGGTGGCACGCGAAGGTTGGGGATGTAAGCCCCACCGAGCAAGCCGATCTCGCCTGGATTGAACACCAGTTCTCCCTCGGGGATCACCAAGCTCGGCTCGCCTGAAGCGGGAACATTCGCCAGTGAAATCACGGTCAGTGGCGAGAGGGTGAAGCCTCCGATACTCGCCTCGCCGTACACGACGGGCTCTCCGTCGTTTCTGTGATCGCCGAAGCGCATCTCGAGGTAGTAGGTGGACTCGAAGTATTGGCCGGTTTCGGGTACGTGGACGGTGACCTCGGCGGGCCAGTGTCCGATCTCGAAGACGTCGGTTTGAACGGGCTTCGCTTCGCTGGGCGAATTGATCCCGGGTTGACGCCAAAGAACAATCTGGAGGTCGGTGATCGGGCCGGTGACCTTCTTCGGAGGTCCAAATCGCATCTTCAACTCACCGGTCGAACTTCCCTGCGTGACGAAATAGCGCATCTTCCTGATCGCCGGCGCGTCGCCGCCCACGACCTCAACTTCGTTCATGCCGATTCGGAACTCACCGCTGGAGGCCACCGCCATCCCGACATCGCGATCACCGTCATTGTCGAAGTCGCCAACAACGACATTGGCCTCTTGACCGGTGTTTTGCATTCCGGGCGGACCGACCGGCAGCAGGATGGCCGGACTCTGTGACGTAAAGGAGGGAGCGGTTGGGTCGATCGGTGTTCGGTTATTGAGCAGCACAATGAGGTCGTGCGAAAAGCCGTGACCGGAGATGAGGTCGTCATCGCCGTCGCCGTCCCAATCGCACCCCTCGATCGAGGTGACATAGATCCCAGAAGTGTTGATTCCCACATCGATCGTGAATTGATCGAGGGTGTAAACCGCCTGAACGGGCAACCCCGTATCGGGATCGATGACGCTCGGCGTCACCCACGTGAGGCGATCGTAGGGCAGGTAGCTCTGGCGAATGGTCGCTAGCCAGCCACCGGTGGGAAGGTTTTGAAACTGCTTGAGGATGGTTCCGTCGTAGCTCCGAATCTCGAGCGCCTGATCGACGAGCAGGGCCACTTCGGGAGTCTCGTCGCCATCCCACTCCACCGCGATGAAGGATTGAATATCGGTCGTCGTGACGAAGTCGGTGCGAGGCGTAAAGGTGGGCGGTTGTGCGTTCGTTGCTCCGAGAATTCGCAGAGCGCGGCGGCTCGGCGAAATGCCAACGATGTTCATGTTGCTCGTCGAGTCGACCTTGGTTACCCGGAGGTGGTCGGCGTTGGCCCAGCTCGCATCCACGAGCTGATTCACAAATTCCTTGGTCGTAAAGTCCCACCAGGAGATGAAGAGTCCCGATTCGGTCGTATAGACGATCGCGTCCTGCCCAGAGGGTCCCGCGTTCGGGAACGTGTCCATGGAAACCACGGAGGGCCACGGCGTTTCGTTCGCCAAGTACAGGCTTCGCCCGGACAACACGATCGGCGTGTCGTCCAGCATCACGATGGTGTCGAGCCAGTCGTCATTGTTGAAGTTGCCCACGATGGTTCGACCGAGTTGCTTACCCGCCGCACCGGGAATCAGGTAGGGATGTTGCGCTCCATCGAACACATCGACAGCTCGATCGCCGCGCGGATCCAATTCCGTTGGGGGCACGACCCCGGCTCCTGGCGAGGGAGGCGCTGGACTCGGTGCAACCGTGATCACTTTGCCTTTGGAGCTCACCGCCTTTGCTGCTGCGACTTGAGCCGTCGCGGATTCAGCGGTGACAAGACAAGCAGCGGAGAGAATTGCGATGTGGGAGAAACGGAAGCGATGCAAGCTCATATTCAACTTCTCGGCAAGAGGGCGCGCGCAACACGCTGTCGATTCTGAAGGCGTGTACTAGCCTAAAGCAAATCGCGGGAATCGGGTGTTCAGAGCTCTACTTGCGCGTCCAACAGAGACGCATCCTCCCACCCGACGGCGCTGAGATGAGCGCGACGGCGCGGCTAAAAAGTTCTGGGAATCGCGAATTTATTTTCGCGCATCGCGCGAACGCTCAGCTCGTGCTTTTGACACGTTGGAGCGAGCTCAAAAAGTTGGCAATCAGCCGATCCCCCGCAGGAGTAAGAATCGATTCCGGATGGAACTGGATACCGAAATGCGGAAGGCTCTCGTGTTCGACCGCCATCACGATCCCGGCTTCGGTCCACGCGGTAAGTCGCAGCTCGGGCGGTAGCTCGGCCGCCCGGATGGAGTGATACCGTCCGGCGGGCATGGGACACGGGAGCCCGGCAAAGAGACCGCGGGATTCGTGGTGGATCGGAGTCGCCCGGCCATGCACGGGCTTCGGGTCCAACTCGAGGCGGCCGCCATGGTGCTCGACGATGACCTGGTGGCCGAGGCAGACCCCCAGAATGGGAAGCTCGCGAGGCGCCTCTTCCAAAAGATCGAGGCAGCGCCCGGCTTCGGCGGGCCCTCCCGGGCCGGGGCTCAAGACCAGGGCATCGGGCTTTAGATTAGAGAGAATCGCCTTCTCAAGCTCGTCGTTGCGGCGAACCACCACCTCGGCGCCCCCGATTTCGAGCGACTGCGCCAGGTTGAAGGTGAAGGAGTCGTAGTTGTCGACAAGCAGTATCACGCGCTTCTCCCTCTGGCGGATTCGATCTGGAACCCAGATCGCCCTTCACCCAACCGCGGCGATGGACCGAGATGATATCATCCCCGCCCAAATCGGCGGATGTCCTACGAGCCGCGACTCTCACCCCATCACACCCCCTGGAACCTCCTCCTCAGGAGCGACCCCCTTTCATCCATCCCCCATGGGCGATTACTTCACCGACCTAGCCGAGCATCTGTCTAGCGGAGAGACCGTTCTCGGCCCTCTCGATCTTGGCCGGGTTCTGATCAACCTGGCGCTGGTCCTGCTCCTCAGCCAGGTTCTCACGTGGCACTACCTGCGCTACTCAATCGTTCTATCGAACAAGCGCAAGTTCGCGCGCAACCTGATCTTCATGGCCTGCACGACGATGCTCGTCATCTCGGTGGTGAAGACCTCGATCGCACTCTCGCTCGGCCTGGTCGGCGCGCTCTCGATCATTCGCTTTCGTACGCCGATCAAAGAGCCCGAAGAGCTCTCCTACTTGTTCCTCTCCGTAGCCATCGGAATTGGACTCGGCGCTGACCAAATTGCCAGCACGACGGTGATGGTATTGGTCATCCTCGCCTACCTCGCTCTGCAGAGTAAATCGGCAGCGAAGGCTCTCGGCGCGCGCACACTGATGCACATCAATGTCGATCTGGAAGCGACCGGGCAGAGCGGCCTCACCCCCGAAGGCGCGCTCGATCTGGTTCTCGGCGAAGCGCGTAAAGACTCGCGTCGCGTAGATCTGCGCCGTGTGGACTCTCACGACACGGTGTTCGATGCCAACCTGATCCTCGACCTCGCCGACGCATCGAAAATTGGTCCGATGATTTCGCGCGTTCGCAGCACGCTGCCCACCGCTTCCATCACCATCGTCGAATCCAGCAGCCTCGACTAGTTCGAAGCCTTTCGAGCGCACGCAGTCATGACCGAGCCGGATGTCGAAGTAGTGGCGGACCCGCGTCCGGACCTTCGGTATGAGATTAAGATGGTCTGCCAGGCCACTTCTCATGGCAAGGTTCTGGCGCGCATGCGCATGGACGAGTCGGGCTTGCGCGAGCTCTATCCGCCGCGTCAGGTTCAGAGCATCTATTTCGACACGATCCACGGTCGTGCGCTCGAAGAGAATCTCTCCGGCATCAGCCACCGCGAGAAGATTCGCTTTCGCTGGTACGGTCCCGAACGGAAAGTCGTGCGCGGCAAGCTGGAGCAGAAAGTTCGCGAGAACATGCTCGGCTGGAAGCACGTCATCTCGATCGACAAGGACATTCGCGCAGAGGGCTCCAATCGCACCCAGTTCGCAAAGGACGTGCTCGGCGACCTGACCGGTTTTTGGTCGCGCGCCCGCGAGGGACATCCCATGCCCGTCCAGTGGATCTCCTACCAACGCGAGTACTACGCGACCTCGGACAATCTCGTCCGAGTCACACTCGACCGCGACCTCGAGACCTTCGACCTGCGAAATCGATTCCTACTGAGCGCTCAGCACCCGACCCCCACGCCGAAGATTCTGATCGTCGAAGCCAAGTGTGCTGCCGAGAGCTACACCGAAGCCAAGCGTCTGCTCAATCGCCTACCGCTACACGTCGACAAGTGCTCCAAGTTCGTGATTGCTTCCGATCCCGGCGAAGGGCCGACCTCTTCGACCCTCCCGGAATAGCGCTCTCAAGGCGCGAGAGCCGCGCCAATCGGTCTCAGGATTCGCGGATTGGCTCCAGCAGCCCCCCCCCGAGGTCCGACCTAGAGGGTTCCCCCATCCCTTCTGGGAAAGAGAATTCGCCATGAGGCAACTGCTACTCACCCTGCTCGGCTGCGCACTCCTCGGCGCCGCCGCGACCCCCACCCAACAGCGGGTAAAATCTGCGATCGAGCTCGATGCCATCGTGCGGCCATCGCGAATCGTACACGTCGGCTCGGCGGCAAACGGCCTCCTGGATTCAGTCCTCGTCGACCGCGGCGACTTTGTACAAGCCGGCCAGCTGATCGCCGAACTCGACCAAACGGTTGAGCGCGCCTCAGCCGAACTCGCGAAGGCGCGATCGAAGCAAGTGGCCACACTGCGCTCGGCCGAGATCAAGCTCGGGCATCTCGAGGAGCGCTTTGCCAATCACCAGACGCTCTTCGAAGACGGGATCCTATCTTCGGAGAATCTGAGCCAAACCCAGCTCGATCGCCAGCTCGCAGAGTTTGACGTACTCGCCGCCGAAGAAATCTCGACCATCTCCAAGTTCGAGTATCGCCGAGCGCAAGCCGTTGTCGATCGCGGCCGCATCACGAGCCCGGTTGCCGGCGCCGTAATCGATCGCCGATTGTCGCCCGGCGAAATCGTCGGCGGTTCCGGCGAATCGACCATCGTCACGATCGCTCAGCTCGACCCACTCGTGATCGAAGCCTTTGCGCCAATCGCACTGCTGGGCAAGCTCCGACCGAGCATGAAAGCCACCGTCGTTTTGGACGGAGCCAAGGGCAAGTCGAAGACGGCCGAGATCAAGACGGTCAGCCCGATCGTCGACGCGGCCAGCGGAACTTTCTCCATTCGCCTCGAGCTGCCCAATCCCGACTTTCGCATGAAGGCCGGACTTCGCTGCACACTGCAATTCAAGCAGTAGCGCTTCGAATCATCGCCCGCGGTTAGTCTCGCGGCTCTTCCAGCAGGATGAAGAGCAAGTTGTCGATGAAGGCCGGGTCGCGCGTCAGTTCGAGGTGTCCTTCGAAGAAGAACATGACTCGATGCCAATCGACAAAAGAGTCGAGCCGCTTTCGATCCTCTTCGCTCGCCACGAGAGAACGTCGATCACCGAGAGCGCTCACGCGAGTCACGGTTCCGTCTCCCGGTCCGCTCTCCACCGTCCAGACGTCGGAGCCGCGCTCGTCCACCGCCAAGACGGCTGGCGTCTCCTGCGCATCTCCCGCCGCAAGAATGATTTCGACTCCATCGGGCGTCTGAGCCGGTCGATCCATCGCCGCGAAGAACTGGCGCGCCCTCGCGAGACACTTGTCGAGGTGGTCCAGTGCGAGCCGGCGGCGCTCCGCAGGATCGACCACGCCGGGCATGAGCCGTTTCAGCACATCGTCCTGCTCCGGATTGGCCAATCCCCAGCCCTTCTCGATCCAGTAGTCCGAGTCCAGAGCGCGCAACTCTGCGCGACTGAAGTCGTCGCCGCTCACGACGGCACCGAGCTCCGGCCGCGGCAGCAGCTGATAGATCCCGGGCATGGTCCCGAGCACCGCAGCCTCATAGCGCGGCAGAAAAAAGCCCAGGTCCATTCCGTAGAGCATGTTTAAGAGCGCATCGGCTGAACCCGAGTTCGGCGGCGCGACGACGATGAGCTTTTCGACGAGCTCCGCTCCCGACCAGTCGAGCTCGGGCGCAGATCCATCCTCGGGGAGTCTCGCTCCCCCGTAGCGCAGGAAGTAGCGACCGAGCAAGCCACCCATCGAGTGTGCGACGATGTCGAAGCGAACGTCGGGATTCTCCAGACCGAACCGCTCGCGATACTGCTCTTCGACGAAGGCCTTCTTCTCGATCACAAAAGCGTGCAAGCGCTCGGCGTTCTCCGAAAGGTCACGACGCCAATCGTAGGCAAACTGAAAGCAGGTGAAGTGATCGCTGCCGTAGTCGACAGCGCCGGAGTAGGCCAAGGTCTCGTCGCGATAGCCTCCGGCACCGAGCGCGAGCAAGAGGTTTACGTAAGCGGCGACGCCGACCGGTAAGCCGAAAAAGGAGAGCTGCAATCGGTCGAGCGCTCCGCTGGCATAGACGTCATCGACAAGCTCGAACAGCGGCGTGCCCATCGCCATGGGCAGCGAGATCAACCGCACACCTTCATCGGTCTGTGGGTTCGCGTAGTCGCCGGTAAACGCGCCCCAGACCGACCGCCCGCTCCCCGTCTGAGTCAACGTCGAACCCAACACGCCGGGAATCACAATGACGGGATTTCGGTGAAGGTCCGAACCCTGCGCGAGCTCGTCATAGAGCCCGCCGAGATCGGGCGGCATGTTCGTCGTCGTGCAACTCGACCAGCCGATCAGCGCGACGCAGCCCGCCACCCGAAGCTGTCGAGACCACCGGCTCCGCTCCCACCGACTCCACTGCGGACGGCTGAACTTCATACGAACGACTTTAACCGTTCAGCCATTCGCTGTGCACCGCACCGCGCGCTTCGTCATCGCGACGCAAGTAGGTGTGTGCGCCGAACGCATCGCGTTGTGCTTGCGTTAGGTTCTGGGGCAAGTCGTGAGTTCGGTAGGCGTCAAACCAAGCCAGACTCGCTGCGAGCGCCGGAACCGGAATGCCGCGCGCCTGCGCAAGCCCGACGACCTCGCGTAGAGCGCCGTGGTGCTTCAACATCTCCGCTTGGAATGTGGGATCTAGAATCAGATTGGCCAGCGCCGGATTGCGCTCATAGGCGGCGCGAATCGAGTCGAGTAAGCGCGCGCGAATGATGCAGCCGCCCTTCCAAATGCGAGCGGTCTCCTGAAGGTCGACTCCCCAACCGTTCTCCTCCGAGCCGACTCGAATCAGGTGCAAGCCCTGCGCGTAGGCGCAAATCTTCGCGGCGTAGAGAGCGTCGTGAACCCGGCCGACCCGATCGGCGCTGATCGAATCCTCAGCCAAGCCCTCCACCACCAGTTGCTCGCTGGCAACAACACGCTCGTCCTTCATGCTCGAAAGCACTCGCGCGTCCAACGCCGCCGCGATCGAAGGCACCGAGACGCCCATCTTAAGCGCCGACTCCACCGTCCAACGTCCGGTCCCCTTCTGCCCGGCCTTGTCGAGAACCAGCTCGACGAGCGGGCGACCGGTTTCGGAATCCATCACGCCAAAGATCTGGCCGGTGATCTCGATCAAGAACGACTCGAGCGGACCTCGGTTCCACTCGACAAAGACCTCTTCCAGCTGCTTCGCCGTCAATCCGAATCCACGCGACAAGACGTCGTAGGACTCCGCGATCAACTGCATGTCCGCGTACTCGATTCCGTTGTGCACCATCTTCACGAAGTGCCCCGCGCCCTTCGTTCCGACGTGAGTTACGCACGGTCCGGAATCGGTCTTCGCCGAGATCGCCTCCATAATCGGCCGGATCGACTCGTAGGCCGCGGCGTCACCGCCGGGCATTAGCGAAGGTCCAAAGCGCGCGCCTTCCTCGCCACCGGAGACGCCCACTCCAAAGAACCGAATACCCTTCTCCGCGAGTGCGGCTTCGCGCCGTTCGGTGTCCTCGTACCAAGTGTTTCCACCATCGATCACCACGTCGCCCTCTTCGAGTAGCGGCACGAGTGATTCAATGACGGCGTCGACGGCAGGACCGGCTTTGATCATGAGCATGATCTTGCGCGGGCGCTTCAAGCTCTGAACAAGATCCTTAGGGTCCGTCGCTCCCACAAAGTTCTTGTCGCCCTTGTCCGCCATGAACTTGTCGACCACATCGCTGCTGCGGTTCCAAACTGCGACGGTAAAGCCGTGGTCTTCGATATTCTGCGCGAGGTTGCTGCCCATCACGCTCAGGCCGATCAATCCGAAGTCCGCGGTGTCGATCTTTTGAGAAACGCTCATGTCAAAGTCTTCTGATGAAGGGACGAGTTACGCTCATCCGGTTTTGGAACTGGCGAGAGGTGTCGGGCGAGCATGGATCGCAGCGCGCAAGGCGATGAGCAAACCGACGGGGAGAATGGCGGGCGAGAGCTCCTGGGGGATACCGAATCCCGCCGCGAACATCAAAGCCGAGAGCGCGGTCAACGCAAAATAGATTCGGAGCCAGGTCGGGCGAGAACGCCGCGCGAGAAAGATGGCCGCCAAGAGGTGAGTCGGAAGGGCCCAGCCCAAGTTCCAGTTGTCGCCCATGACGGTGTGCTCCGTCGCGCCCCACATGAAGGCGAGGAAGCAACCGGCGGCACCAACCGTGGCGAAGAGGAGCGCGTCGAAGGTTCGCGACCAGCCGCCGCGCTTGTCCTTCGAGACGAAGACGACGGCCAGAATTAAGAGAGCCCAGCAGAACGCGACGGCGTAGTCGAAGACTGCTGCCGGAACGTCGCCGTGGCCGGAGTCGAAGAGCACGCGCGTCTCCGTCACGAGAGGCTTGCCATCGAGCGTCGCGCCGTCAAACCCCGCCTTGAGATGCCGCGGTAGAAACCAGCTCTCTTCGATGCTCGCCTCTCGGTCCAATCTCGAACCCAGAAGTAGCGAAAAGCCGAGCTTGAGCCAGGGCATCGACAGGATGTGCTCGTCGAGCAGAGTGCGAAAGGTCCTGGGTTCATAGGGTCCATCCGGCATGACCAGACCGTCCCCCAAGACCGCCTCAAATATGTCGATGACGCGCGTCGAGCAGTTGTCGAACAAGAAGTCGTAGCGATAGGTCCGGTTCTCGGGTTGCGCTTTCGTGAGCAGCGCGCTGTATAACTCTTGGCGTTGCTCGATGGTCAAATCGAAGACTTGCTCGACGGTCGTGCGGTTCTGCGAATTCGACATCTCGAGCGAGCTCTCATGGGGAAAGATTCCCAACATGTAATCCAGCTCGCCGAACAAGAACTTCGTAACGAACCCCGGCCCGAATTCGAACACGCCGTAGTTGAATGACACGTCGAAGCCACGGGTCGGATCGACAAAGCGAACGGCGGTGTGGCCGAAGAGGTTCGAAACACTGTCGCCGGGAGCCGTCGTAATCAGCGACACTTGCGCCGCGTCGGAGAGACGCGTGGGCAGTTGCGCCGCAACGATCGCCTCTGAGCTTAACAGCGCGAGGGCAACCATCAGCCAGCGAGCGGCTACGCGCCGGATAGGATTCAACGAGAGCACGTTGAGTAGGAAGCCGCCAAGGGACCGAAGATGCAAGCACAGGCGCGTTAACGCGGAGGTGGAATTGGCGATCACGACTGCGGGAGCCGCTCGGCGGCGGGCTCGTCCAAGATCCAGTGCCGAGTCTGTCCGTCCTCTACCGGCCGAGCCAATCGAACCGGCGTCGACATGGAATCTCCGAGGTCGTCCATTGCGCGAGCCAGTGCTTCCGCTTTTCCGGCACCGGATCCGAGAACCAGGATTCGATGTGCGGCACGCAAAACGGCCGGCGCGAGAGTAATGCGCTTCGGCGGCGGCTTGGGCCCGATCACTGCCAAGACGCTGCGGTCCTCCTCCGAGATCGAGGCCTGGCCCGGGAAGAGCGACGCTGTATGTCCGTCTTCACCGACGCCCAGGATGATTAGGTCGAAGCGCGCGGGCAAGAGTGCCGCGTAGCGCTCGGCCTCCGCTTCCAGATCCGGCGCCTCGCCGTGCATGCGATGAACCGCTGCAAAGTTCCCGATCCCAACCGGGTCGATCAGAGTTTGGCGCGCCTCGCGATAGTTGCTGTCCGGATCGTCGGGCCCCACGGCTCGTTCATCACCGAAGTAGAGCGCGACTCGATTCCAAGGCAATGGCTTCGCTCGATGCCGCGCCGCAAGCTCGGCGTACACGGGACCCGGAGTCGAACCGCCCGCCAGCGCGATGGAAAACTCGTGCTCAGCATTCACTTCGGATCGGAGCAATGCCTCGATCCAATCCGCCGCGCGCACAATCAGCGCGGCCTTATCCTCCACGATTTCGAGCTCGGGGCGCATCAGCCGAGCGGCAACCAACGGCGCCCGTCGCGCGCGAGCATCAGGTCCGATTCGCTGGGCCCCATGCCGCCCTTCTCGTAGATCGGAATGCTCTCGAACTTGGAGTCCTGCCAACGCTGAAGGATCGGGTCGCAGAACTGCCAAGAGTGCTCGACCTCATCGTGACGCGCAAACAGAGTCGCATCACCGCGCATGGCGTCGAGCAAGAGTCGCTCGTAGGCTTCCGGCGCTTGCTTGTCGAAGGCTTCCGAGTAGGAGAAGTCCATCGTCACGCCGCCGACCGACAGGTCCTCGCCGGGAATTTTACTGGCGATGTCGATCGAGATGCCTTCATCCGGTTGAAGCCGCAGCTTAAGCACGTTGCCGGGAATCAGCTGGCAGACCTCGCGGTCGCCATACAGGCAGAACGGAATCGACTTGAAGTGAAAGCTCACTTCGGTGACGCGCTTACCGAGACCTTTACCGGCGCGCAAGTAAAACGGAACTCCCTGCCAGCGCCAGTTGTCGATGTACGCGCGCATCGCGACGTAGGTCGCCGCCAGCGAATCCGACTGCACGCCGGGCTCCCCTCGATAAGCGTCGTACTGCCCGCGCACCACGTGCGTATCGACTTCGTGCGCGTTGATGCGCCGCAGCGAGCGGAGCGCCTGTGCTTTCATATTTCGAATCTCGTCGGCCTCCATCGAGACCGGCGGCTCCATCGCGCACAGAGCGAGGACTTGCAGAAGGTGATTCTGAACGATGTCGCGCAGGACACCGGTCTCCTCATAGAACGCGCCGCGTCCCTCGACGCCGATCGACTCGGCCATCGTGATCTGGACATGGTCGATGTGGTTGCGGTTCCAGAGCGGCTCAAAGATCGTGTTGCCGAAGCGGAAGACCAAGATGTTCTGGACGGTCTCTTTCCCGAGGTAGTGGTCGATTCGGTAGATCTGGTTCTCGTCGAGCACCTCGTGGACCAACCGATTGAGCTCGACCCCCGAAGCCAGGTCGTGACCGAAAGGCTTCTCGACGATGACGCGCGACCACGGTGAAGCCTCGGAGCCGAAAGCGTGCTTGACGAGCCCCGACTCGCGCAGATTGAGGAGGCTCGGCTTGAACGCGCTCGCCGGTGTCGACAGATAGAACAAGCGATTGCCACCGGTCCCGGCGGCGGCTTCGACTCGCTCGATCTCGCGCGCCAAGTTTTTGTAGGCCTCCGGATCGTCGATATTTCCCGCGACCGCGTGGATGCGCGACGAAAAATCCTTCCAGACCTCCTCGTCGATCGGCTGGGTGCGAGAGAACTCGCCCAGGGACTGGCGCAATCGCTCGCGCAGCTCCTCCGCCGACTTGGCCGAGCGCGAGAAACCCACCAGAGCAAAATTCTCGGGCAGGGCACCGCTCGCGGCCAGGTTGTAGAGCGCGGGAATCAGCTTGCGCCGCGCGAGATCACCGGTGACGCCAAACAGTACAGCGACGCACGAATCCGGCTTGCGGGCCATGGCGAGCGGCTGAGCGCTCGTCGTCTTCGTGCCGATATGAACGGGAGAGTTGGACATGCTGGGCTCCTTCTTGCGCGACACTCTGCCACAATGCCCCCATGCCCCAGAAGGCTCAACTGACTTATCCGCCCTCCGAAGAGCCGCCGGCAACGAGCGACGAGCGGTCTCTAAAGATTGCGGCCGCGAAAAAGCTCGGGCTCGATCCGCGTTCGATCGTCGCCGCACGCACATCGCGAATCTCCTTCGACGCGCGCCGCCGGCATCGGGTCTGGCGCGTGACGGTCGAGGTCTGGACGAAAGACGACGAGGCTCCGCCCGAGCGAGTCACCGCACCGCCGACCTTCGCGGAAGCCGAGCGGGACGCTCCCCACGTCGTTGTGATCGGAAGCGGCCCGGCAGGATTGTTTTGTGCGCTCGATCTCCTGGCCGCCGGCGTTCGTGTCACTCTGCTCGAGCGCGGGCGCGACGTTCAGACGCGGCGCAAGCCGATCGCAAAATTGCATCGCGGCGAGCCGGTGGATGTGAACTCCAACTACTGCTTCGGCGAAGGCGGAGCCGGAACCTATTCCGATGGGAAGCTCTACACGCGCAGCGGTAAGAAGGCCGACATTCGCGGGATTCTCGAGACGCTCGTCGCCCACGGCGCTCCGGAAGAGATTCTGTCGAGTTGGCGTCCCCACGTCGGATCGAATCGACTGCCGGAAGTTGTCGCGTCGATGCGCGAGACGATTCTGAGGTCGGGCGGGGTCGTGCGGTTTGGCTGCTTGGCGGAGGAGCTCGAGACGGGTGGCGACCGGCGTCGCGTGCAAGCGGTTCGGGTACGGGAGCTGGACACGGATAAGTGTGAACGGATCGCGTGTGATTCCGTCGTCTTGGCCACCGGACACAGCGCTCTCGACGCGCTTCAGATGGCCGAGCGCGCGGGAGCCACGCTCGAACCCAAGGGCTTCGCGATGGGCGTTCGCATCGAGCACCCGCAACCGTGGCTGGACGAGCGTCAGTACGGCGGCTTGCGCGGCGACAACTCGCTGCCCGCCTCCTTCTACGAGCTCACGACGGAAGTCGAAGGACGCGGCGTCTACAGTTTTTGCATGTGTCCGGGCGGCTTCATCGTCCCGACCACCGTCGCTCCCGACCGGCTCGTGCTCAACGGCATGAGCCTCTCGCGCCGCGACTCTCCCTTCGCCAATTCGGGCATGGTCGTCGCCATCAATCCCGAGGATTGGTGTGGTGCGCGCGGCACCGAGTGGGGCTGGGACAAGCTGCTGGCGGAGAGCGGAGACGAACGCGCTCTCCCCGATCAACCCGCGGACGATCCGCTCTTCGGTGTCCGGCTGCAGCATGCCCTCGAGCGCCGCGCCTGCGCTCTTGGTGGCGGATCCTATCGGGCGCCGGCGCAGAGAGCCGACGTGGTGGCGGAGGGAGGTGGGAGTTCGGCGCCGACCCTGCCGACCAGCTACCGCCCCGGGGTGACCGCGGTGGACCTCGCCGAGCTCTTTCCGACCGGCATGGCGGAGCGGCTTCGAAGAGCGCTTCCCGACTTTGATGCGCGAATTCCGGGATTCTCCGCGGAAATTGGTCAGCTGCTTGGCGTCGAGACGAGGACGAGTTCCCCAGTGCGTATAGCGCGCGATTCCGAGAGTTACGAGGCCCGTTCGATTTCCGGTTTATTTCCCTGCGGCGAAGGAGCGGGGTTCGCTGGAGGCATCGTTTCCGCCGCCATAGACGGGCGTCGCGTCGCCGCTGCGGTCGTGCGTTCTCGCACCTAAAACCCCGGTCGATTTCGGGGATCCAAGCGGGGCAGCCGCACCCCCCTGAACCTGCTCGCTTTCGTGGAACTCCGCCGGGGCCTGCTCAGTCCAAGCCAGTACGAGACCACCTTTGGAGGTGCCCGGCGACGGAGGACAGCTCTCGGAGAAAGGAACGAACTCAGGAGCGTTCCCGATGACCGAGGACTGACGAACAGAGACCATCGCGGGGCACCTCCCTCTTTTAAGCGGACCTCGACGTTGGTTGCCCTCCGTCGGTCGCGCCAGGGCGAGCAGCCTCATAGCAGCGGAGCACGCTCAGCTGCTAACATCGCTCGCGTGAACTCCCAACTCGAAACAGCACTTCGTTCCTCTAAGGGCATCGCCTTTCTCTGCTCTGGCAACATGATTCGCTCGGCCTTCGCGCACCTCTACGCGCGGCACCTCGAATGCCCTCTGCCCGTCCGGTCCGCGGGAACGATCTACGAGAACACGAGCATTCATCCGGAGACCGCCGCCAATTTGGTCGGCCGCGGCGTCAACAGCGGCTGGACTCTGGCGTTCCAACCCACCCACGTCTCGCAGCTCCTGCCTCAGCTCGATCCGAGTACCGTGATCTTCGGAATGAAGCACGAGCACTTGCTGGCGCTGCCCGCAACCTCAGCTCTCACGCGACAGTCCTTCTTGCTGACGAACATCATCGACCGCGAGGAAGAGCTCGCCGACCCGATGTTCGAAGGCGGACTCGAGCGCGTCCTGGACTCGATCGCCCACTGCATCGAGAAGCTCGTCGAGCACCTCAACTCGCGCTCGATCTAGATCAGAGTTTGCAGTCCTGCAGCGACGCCCAGTCCGCTTCCGTCGCTTGCACGAGCGCGGCCACCGCTTCCACCCAGGGGCGTGTGGCGTTGAGCGACGGAATCATGTCGAGGGTTTCGCCGCCCGCGCTGCGGAAGTCCTCCGCGGCGCGCAGGCCGATCTCTTCGAGTGTCTCGAGGCAGTCCGCCACAAAAGATGGGCAGTAGACCGCGAGCTTCCGAACGCCTTGATTCGCGAGTTCGACGACGACTTGGTCGGTGTAGGGTCCGAGCCAGGGCGTCTTGCCGAGTCGGGATTGAAAGCTCACGCTCCACTTCTCCGGCTCCAGCTCTAGCCGACTCGCGATCCCGCGCGCGGTGGCCATGCAGTGCGCGCGATAGCAGGAGCTGTTGACCTCGGTGATCTCCGCGCAGCAATCTCTGGTTGCCAAACAATGAGTGCCCGAAGGATCCGCGTCGCGAATAAAGCTCTCGGGCAGGCCGTGAAAGCTGAACAAGACGTGATCGGGTTGGCTCTCATCTAGAGCGCCGCGGCCGACCTCCGCGAAGCTCGAGAGGAAGCCCGGATCGCTGTGGAACGGTGGGACGATCGCAATGTCATTCGGTTGCCAATGTGCCCGTGAGACTTCTCGGATTCGTTCCAGGATGGAGCCGAAGGTCGCGCCTGAGAATTGCGGGAACAGCGGCATGGCGATCACGCGCTCGCAGCCCGCTTCCCAGAGCTCCTCGAACCCTTGCTCGATGGACGGCGTTCCGTAGCGCATTGCGAGGCTGACTGTCTTCCCCTCTAGAAGCGGCTTCAACCGCTCTTGAAGTTCACGACTGTAGACCATCAGCGGCGAACCCTCCTCACTCCAGATTGCCGCATAGGCCTCCGCCGACTTTTTCGGTCGAGTCGGCAAGATCACGAGGTTGACCAAGAGCCAGCGCGGAATCGGCGCGAGGCCGAGCACTCCGGGGTCGCTCAGGAATTCGCGTAGGAAGCGCCGAACCTCGGGCACTCGTGGAGCATCCGGCGTTCCCAGATTGATCAGGAGGACACCTGTCTTCACAACGACTCCGTTATCACGGTCCACACGCACCGACGACTCGTCGATTCCGTGAGACGTCGAGCGGGAGTCCGACCGTTTGATTGGCCAT
Source organism: Planctomycetota bacterium (assembly GCA_029259635.1). Lineage (GTDB taxonomy): Bacteria > Planctomycetota > UBA1135 > UBA1135 > OFTM34. Next base: position 113,672 of record JAJDEU010000032.1, read on the forward strand.
CCGAGTCCTATGATGCAAAGCCTTCACTGCGGGGAAGCATGATCGTTTAGGAACCGGATTTCAACCCGCTCGAATCCCGCCAACCGATCTGCAGAGGAGCGTTCGCCCGCCTCGCCGTTCATTCGGCTGGAGCGATTTTCCAAACGTTATGAGAGCCGGCGGTCTCTTCGCTTAGAAACAGGACCTTCGTCCTTGGATCGTAGCGCCAATTCTCGGTGTGTCGGCCGTTGCGAGTGACGCTAGCGGGTGCCGTCGGATAGCCCGTAATCCGAAAAACAAGGCGATCATCCGTGGGCATCGAGTGCACGAGCCGGAACGGCTGGTCGACATCCATCCCGACCTTCTCCATGTTGAAGCTCAGCTCGGCGAAGTTCTCCGTGCGAAACATGTGCATCCGGTTCTTGGCCGGAAAGAGCTCCCATTGGATCCGCGAAAACTTGCCGCCGTTCCGCTGCTTGATATCGAAGTAGAAGTAGGTCGCGTCGCGATCAATCAGTGTGACTCCGCGCGTGGGAAGCTGCAGCCTCTTCGACGACAGCCAATTCAGGGTCTTGGTCTCGTTCAGAGTTGACCAAGCGTGCTTATTGGTCCCACCGACTTTTTTGTAGACGAACTCAAAGTCCGTCGAGCCCAAGGTCTCGACAAGCAAATCCAATTGCGCGCTGATATAGGTCTGCGGATCATTCTTAGCTCGCACGATGTAGAGCGGAACGTGCGAGAGATTCCCCACCGAACTGGTCTCGAAATCGATTCGGTAGCTCTTGCTAGACGGAACGGGGATGGGCAACGGGAATGGGTCTCCACCTCCGCCAATCGGACCGGGTCCGATCGGGCCACTCGAGCCCGTGCTATAGATGTCCAGTACAGACGAGCGAGCGTATTTGAAGGAGGACTGATCCGGCCCGCCTCCGTACCAGAAGTCCATGATGAACTGGACCGCCGGCTGCTCTTTGTAGGTCTCGCGTAGCGAAACCGGACCGGTGTGATTGATGATGGCCGCAAACATCGGACGCGACGGGTCCACATGTCGAGCGGCATAGTTCATGACATTGCCGCCGCCCATGGAGAAGCCCACTCCATAGATGCGTTCGGTGTCGACGTAACCACTGAATCGCTTGAGAACCAGCTCGATGACGAACTCGGTGTTGAGCTGGCTCGAGATCGAGCTGAAGGATTTTGGCGACGCGCCCAGCGGTGCGAGCAACCACCAGTTCCGGTCATAGCACTCTTGCTCGAGGTTCGTGTTGACGGGGATGTCGAGCTGTGTTGTGCCGAACTTATGAAAGGCGACCAGGAGCGGTGAGGGTTTGGCCTTCGACGGCGAAGGCGGCAGCTGAATGAAGAACTCTTCGGCGTAGGACGTTGGTGAGTTTTGCACCTCCACCACATAGCCGCCCGTTCCAACAGCGGCGACGATGGTCAAGACGGGGCCCGTCGCGTCACCGGTGGAGCGGAGGGGAACAAGGCCCAGTAGCTCCTCTCGCTCAGCCTGGCTCAGGGCCGAGATCGGGGTCTGGGCTAGGGTCGGGGCTCCGGCCGTTTGCACGCTCCCTGGCACGCCCTCTTGCAGAAGGGTGCCCTGCAAACAAACGAGTAGTGAAAGCTGGGTGAGAATCATGGCGCGGTGGATCTCCAGAACTGCTCGGAAGCCGTCTTCGGCGCGGGTTTAGACGGCGCGCCCCCCTGAGAAGATCCCAACAATTCTACGCTCTCCGCCAGGTCCGCGCGGACGAATCGGCCGAAGTCCGGCAGCCGGTGCTCAGAGAGAGCCCACGAGCAATCCCTCTGCGATCAAACCCCTAAAAAAATCATCCAATTCCTCGGGCTCCACGTCGCGCTTTTCTGCGAGTTTCGCGCGATCTGCGGGCCCTAACGGCTTCTCCGCCAACGACAGAATCTCAGCCACCGAATCGGAAAGGACTTCCACATCGACGGCATGCAACGCTCCCGGATGAGGCCGTTCTCCGGTCGTGATCAGCAGTTTCTCGCGCACCGAACGGATGCCGGTGCCCTTCACGCTCGACGCGGTCGAGCCATCCTCCCGAAACGCGCGAACGCGGTCGAAGGTGTTCGATTTCAACCCGATGATCCGCGCGGAACCCGCCAACACCACCTCGCCACAAGCAGGTACCGGCGCCGTTCGCGGCGCCCTGCGCGCATCGACCATCACTCGCTCGTAGGCGAGAACAGAATCGATAGGGCGGTCTTCGCGCTCTCCGAATCGCCGAGCGAGATAGCCGCCGAATTCAATCGGTAGAGATCGGTCGCAGCTAATGGCCACATGAAACTCTGGGGAGCTCGCGAACGCGGCGGCGACGTCCGTCATCCCGAGCTCATCGACGGCTAGGCTCACCGAACAGGCGTACTCAGCAACCACATTCCCGATCAGCTGGGAGAGCCGGCGACCGCCGGGATCCGCGCTGACCGCAATCCAATCCGCCGAGATGAGCCACTCGAGGTCGTCAGCTTCCAGCCCCGTCGTCGAGAGCGCGGCGGCGTTGCGCTCGCGAATCTGATTCGCGAAATTCGAGTCGAGCTGCATGCGAAAGAGAGTTCGCTGAATGAGTCGGTGGTCCATCATCGACCGAGCATCTCGTGAATGCGTCTGAAACCGGGAGTCACGTCGTCGATGCGGTTGCGCTCGCACTCGTACACGATGGCCTTCAGGTTCGACGAGCGCTCGATGACCGTCTCAAGGAGCTCCCAGGTTCCCGGTTGAATGTGAAGGCCATGGTCGTCGTCGATGAAAGTGCGTCCCTCGTGAACGTACTCGACTCCGCCGGCGACATGCACCTCGACGACGCGCTCGAAAGGGAAGTCATCGAGCCCCGCCTTCAAGTCGTGGCCACAAGCGTTCTGATAGATCACCAGGTGCGCGACGTCGAGGAGTAGCCCACAGTCCGCGGCTTCCGACATCCGCGCGAAGTACTCAAGCAGGTGCATGGGTCCGAGAAACACCTGCGCTGGTGGATTCTCGGGGAGGACTTCGAATCCCGACAGCTCCGATAGTCTCCGAACACTCTTCGCCATCGCGTCCGCAGATTCCGGCGCCAAGATCGGCGGCATCAACGTTCCGTGCCCTCGGTCCCGAGGTCCGACGTGCCACAGACCGGCGTCGCCGCACAGCCACGCCGCTCCCGACTCGGCGGCGAGGTCTGCCGTCGCGCGGCACCACTCCTCTTCGATGTCCTCCTCTTCCTCCAGGTTGACGTCGAGGAAGTGATAGGTCGTCGGGTGTCCCGCTCGAATCCACTCTTGCGCAGAGTCATCGATTCCGCGCTCGAGATCGGCCCCGATCTCGAGGAACTGGACGAGTTCGGGGTGCTCGCGTTGGAGAGTGTTCGGGTTGAGCCCGAACTCTGTAGCGCCGAACTCCGTCGAGATTCCGACTCCGAGTGAGGGCAGCGTCAGGACCCGCTGCGAGAACGGTTTTGAGCTAATTTCTGCGCCGACCATGATAGTCATTCTAAAACGCGAACTCCCCGTGCGCATACCGGGCATACTGGAGTCATGTCGCTTCTCGACAAATTCCAGCGCCCCCTCCAGAACCTGCGTCTCTCTGTGACGGATCGCTGCAATCTGCGCTGTGCCTATTGCATGCCCGAGCAGAACTACACCTGGCTCCCGCGCAAGGATGTGCTCACCTTCGAGGAAATCTCGAGGCTCGTCGATGTCTTTATCGGGCTCGGTGTCAATCACATCAGGCTGACGGGCGGCGAGCCGCTTCTGAGGCGAGACATCGAGCGCTTGATTCGCAATCTTGCCGACAAGCCCGGAGTGGAAGACCTCGCGCTCACGACCAACGGTGTCTTGCTCGAGAAACTCTCGGAGCGCGTGTTCGAAGCCGGCCTACACCGCTTGACCGTCAGCCTCGACACCCTGCGAGCGGACCGATTCAAGGAACTGACGAAGCGCGACGACTTGCATTCAGTGATGGCGGGAATCGATGCGGCGAGAGCGGTGGGCTTCGAGGGACTCAAGATCGACACCGTAGTGATGCGGGGCGTCAATGAGGACGAGATGATCGATCTCATCGAGTACGGAAAACGCGTCGGGGCCGAAGTTCGATTCATCGAGTACATGGACGTCGGCGGTGCGACGCGCTGGTCGATGGACGATGTCGTCTCCAAATCGAAGATGCTCGACCTTCTCGCTGAACACTACGGCGGAGTCTCGCCCGTGAAGGAGTCGACCTGTGCGCCTGCAGATCGCTACACGCTTCCCGACGGCACGGTCTTCGGCGTCATCTCGAGCACTACCGCGCCCTTTTGCTCCTCATGCAATCGCAGTCGCCTAACCGCGGATGGCCAGTGGTATCTCTGCCTCTACGCGCGCGACGGCATCGATCTCCGCGAGGTGATTCGCAGCGATGCATCGACCGAAGAGATTCGTTCCTTACTTGAGAGGTCGTGGAGAGGGCGAGAAAACCGAGGTGCGGAAGAGCGCTTGATAGAGAATGACCGAAAGGCCTTTTCTTCCGGCGAGCTCATCGACGACCCCCACTTCGAGATGCACAAGCGCGGTGGCTGAGCACCGCCCCTAACCGCTCTTCATCCTTGCACAACGAATCCAAGACTGCTTGGCGCCAACTCTGGGCTCCAACTCTCACCGCCGCCGCCTTGCTCTCCGCGAGCCGTGCGGCGATTTCTGTTCAGGCAAGCGGGATACTAAAGCAGCAGGACTGGTCCGCACTGTGGGTGGACGCCTCCGGCGTGTTCAGCGCCAGCCTGACTCTCGCGCTGCTGCTTGCCCTTGTCGCGGCCTACCTATCCAGTTGCTGCGCCGGTCGGGCCAAGCTCGGTCTCCTCTGCTCTCTATTCAGTCTCCTGGCATTCAGCCTCTTCATCGGCTCGCTCTGGCCGCTCAACTCTTCAAGTTTCATTGAAGCCGCACGCCTCGGCGATACCCAAGCTGGACTGACGATCTTCTTTGGCGCTTTCGTTACTACGATCGCGCTCCTGCCAACGATCTCTCGAAGAGTTGGACGGATCCCGGCGTTCGTCGCTGGCGCTCTCATGCTCGCTTGCCTCACGCAACAAGCGAGTCCATCGGGGGGAACTTGGCCGGGCCGCCCGAACATCATTCTCGTCTCCATCGACACGCTGCGTCCCGACCACCTCTCGTGCTACGGCTACGAATTGGACACGAGCCCCAATATCGATCGGTTCGCCGAGCAAGCGGTGCGTTTCAACCAAGTGTTCACACCCTATCCGTGGACCCTGGTCTCGCACATGTCCCTGTTTACGTCGCTCAACCCGACGGCCCACGGGGTCGACCAAGGCCAAGCGCTCGCGCACGGTATTCCGACACTAGCTACCCACCTACAAGCGAACGGATATCGGACCGTAGCGATCCTCGACTCCGTCAAATGGCTCTCACCTGGTTACCAGTTCAATCGCGGCTTCGACTCCTATCTTCAAGTCAAAGGTAGTGCGGAAAACAAGCGCAAGATCATCGATCCCTTCCTCGACGACCTAGGCGCTCGACCCTTCTTTCTCTTCCTCCACTTCTTCGACGTTCATTCCGATGGCAAGCAACTCCCCTACGAGTCAGCTCCTGAAGACTATGAGCAATTCGCGGGCGACTATCAGGGTGACTTTACGGGCTGCGTTGATGGCATGGGTTGCGCTTCAAAACTCCTGCTTGCCCTCAACCAGAAGAACAAGAAGCTCAAAGGAGAGGAGCTCGATTATCTCATCGGGCTCTATGACGCTGGAATTCGCACTTTCGACCGCGAATTCGGGCTTCTCCTTCAAAACTTAGAAGAGCGCGACTTATACGAGAACTCGGTCATCGCTCTCACCGCCGATCACGGAGAGGCTTTTTTCGAACACGGATTCGCGCTTCACGGAACCGTATTCGATGAGGTGGTTCACATTCCTCTGATCATCAAGACACCGAGTGTTACCGGTGATCGAGTCGAGAACCAGTTGCTCAGCATTATCGATATCGCGCCCACTCTGCTCGAGTACTGCGGAATCACGGTGGACGGAATGCGGGGGACTTCTTTTTTCGAGCTCATTGAAGAACCCGGCGCCGCGAGCAGAGAACGTCCAAACTGGGTCTTGCTCGAAGACGGACGCGGTCGCTGGCAGGGCATTCGCACCGAACGCTGGAAGGCGCTGCGGATGGAGAATCAGAAGTGGGCGTTCTTCGACCTCAAAGCCGACCCCAACGAGAAGAAGAATTTGCTTAAGAACGGTGCCGCTCCGCCCCCGGAATTCGCTCCTCTTATCGAACAGTACGAGGCGGAGCGGGCGAAAATGCTTTCGCTTCGTAGTGGGCGATCAGGCGGCGCCAAGCTAAGCGCCACCGAAGAGGAGCGCGCCGAGCTCGAGGGGCTCGGGTACTTGGGAGAGTTCGACGACTGAAGCGCCGCTCTTAAAGTGAGATCCGCGGGAAGCGGATCTCTAGCGATTAGCGGCGTCGCAGAGTCTTGTGCTTGCCGCGGCCGACGGTGATCTTGCGGCCGGAGAGCTCCGTACCGTTCAGGTCGAGAGCGGCGTCTGCTTCTTCCGTCGACTCCATACGGACGAATCCGAAGCCCCGGGACCGACCCGTTTTGTAGTTGCTGATGATCTTGGCATCGGCGACCTTGCGGCCGCCTGCAGTGAAGATGGCGCGCAGCTCCTCATCAGTCGCTGAGAAGGGCAAATTGCCCACAAAGATGGTGTTGTCGATCGTCTTGAATGTCGCGTTGCCCACGGGAGTCTCCGGTCTTTTTGGCTTTTGAAGGGCAAGGGTTATAGCGAACGGGCGTGCGGGCGGCTAGCGGCCCGTCGTAAAAGTCATCTTCCAGCGCCCGGCCCCTCAAGATCGCTCGGGAGGAACCACCCCGCCAGCCGCTCCCGGGGGCGAGAGGGAAGAGTTTTCGTTGGTTTCGCGGGGAGTCGCGGACAAACAGGTGAATCCGACTGATCGACTCAACTGTCGTCATTTGAGAACTCGATAGGAACGAGACTCCGTGCAACTCACCTCTTGCCTATCCCTCCATGCGCTTGATTTCAAAGAGCCCCGTTAATCGACCTCGTTCCCGGTCGGGATTCACTCTCGTCGACGTCGCCCTCGCTACCGTCATTCTTGTCGTAGCCGCTGGCGGATTGATCGGCACGGTGATCTCCACGTCGCGCCTCGCGCGAACGACCGAGGAAACGGCAGACGCCTATGAGGCCGCTCGGGCGATGACCGAACAGATTCATGCGATGGATGCCACCACGGTGTTCACGACCTTCATTGGCGCCCCCAACTTCGACGTAACTGGCCTTGGTGCAGTAGCCGACGATGCGGACGGACTCGTTGGAGAAATACTCTTTCCGTCTGTCGGAGGCGAGCTGCGTGAAGATGTCGTCGATGCTTCTTTGGGTATGCCGCGCGACCTCAACGGGGATGGAGCCATCGACGCGCTCAACCACGCTGACGACTACATCATTCTGCCCATCACCATTCGAATCCGCTGGATGGGTGTCTCGGGAAGACAGACCGCCGATCTCTCACTCCTTGTTCAGGGCTAAAACCATGAAGCTACCTGAACGCAAGCACCTCAGCGGCTTCACCCTGATCGAGCTGATGATCGGAACGACGGTTGTCGCTGGCCTGTTCTATGCCATCGCCACAACTTCGCTCTCTGCGTCGAACACCTACGACGAGACGATGCGACGCGCTCGATTGGTGACGAAAGCTCACAAGGTACTCGATCGCATCTCGGACGAATTCGTTGAAGCCGAGCTTACGACCATAACGCCGGCACTTCCCGGCGTTGGTGCTTCGACTATCACTTACCGAGTTCCGGGTTCCCTTGCAGGCAGCGTGATCACCTGGAGCGGTAATCGAACAATCGCATTCCAGACAGACGCCGGCGAGTTCGATGACGGCATCGACAACAACGGAGATGGTCGCATCGACGAGGGCGTCGTGCTCTTCACCATCGATGCAGGACTTGCGACTCAAAAGCAGGTCACGTTGTGTCACGACGTCCGCTCATTACTGGGAGGTGAGCTCAGCAACTTGGGCGACGACAACGGGAACCTCATGGTGGACGAACGCGGACTTGTGTTCGAGCTAACCGCAAATGTTCTCACTATCAGGCTCACCCTCGAAGACATAGACGAAGACGGAAACACTCTGAGTAAGACCGTTCAGACATCGGTCAGAATTCGCAACTGACCTAATCACTCGATAATTATGAAGAACCACAATTCCGATATCCGTCGACGGGGCAGCGCAACCGTCGTCGCCTTGCTCACCGTTGTCGTGCTCTTAGGAATCACCGGGGCGATGATCTCAATGACCTTTGGTACGAGCAAGGAGCGCAATGCTGCAGGCGCGAGGCTTCGGGCGTTTACCGCCGCGAACTCCGCCGTATCGCACACTCTCTCCAACATGTCAGCGGGTGCCGAGCCGACAAACGCGTCCGTTGGCAACACCGCCGCAGCCGACATCGCAGGAGCGATGAACAGTGCGACGGTACTCTCGAAGAAGGTCGCAAACTCGGTTCACTTTGACTCGACTCACTACTGGTCGGAAGTCACTGACAATCTCGATGGCACCTATACGATTGCAGCCACCGGAACTTCCGCAGGCGTTGCGCAGTCGATTCAAGTGATCGTCCAAGAGCAGGGAGGCGGCGTCTTCAACAACGCCGTATTCGCGGGCAATAGCGAGGGCGACCCGCTCTACACGCTCGATTTCGGCGGAACAGGCGGACAGGCCGACTCGATCATCGGAGATGTATTCAGTGGTGGAAGCGTCGTCATGAACGACGAAGCCAACGTCACCGGCATGATCCGCGCTTCTGAGTCTGTTATCGGAGCTACGGGCGAGTCGAACGTCTCGCAACCGATCATCGACCTCTCAACGATGGACTACGCAGCGACGGCCGACTTCAACGTCGCCGACATGTTTGCCGCGGGCGCAACGCAGCGATACAACGCTGCGGGCGGTACGGCCTGGGAGCTTCCGGAATCGAGTCCAGCTCATATCTTCCGCAAGAATCCCGACGACCGAGCGGCCGACGTTAGCGGAACGGTCAAGGATGATTACTTCATCGAAGATCCCTACGAGAGTCCGAGAAACGACAGGATGGCCAACGGTCAGCGGGCTTACCGCATCAGCTTCTCGGGAACCAACGGAGAGCCCGGCGAGGACTCGAATAAGAAGGTCTTCTACATCGATGGAAATCTCTGGCTGCACAACCGCCCGGCGGGCTCGTTCTCGCTCTACGGAACTGGAGCAGATGGCGTACAAATCACCTTCGTCGTGAAGGGCAACATCTACATGTCCGACAACCTCTACTACGAGAACATGGAGGACGATGGAGTCGCCTTCGTAGCCATGAAGGACGATGCCGTGGAGGATAGTGGCAACATCTACTTCGGTGACCCGATCTACGGAACACTCGAAGAGATGCAGGCCTACATGTTCGCGGAGAACAACTTCTACGACTCCAATCTCGACGAGTCGGGATCGGCTACGGTCAAGTTATTCGGGAACATGACTGCTGGAAACCAGGTTCTTATCGAACGCGACTATGGCGATTCGCACACTCAAATGAGTGTGGAATTCGACCCGCGCATCGCCGATGGTTCGCTGAGCATGCCGGGGTTGCCCTCTGTTCTCTTGGACGAGGGCACTGGATTCCAAATCATGTCCTGGCACCGAGTAGCTGCTGAGTGACATGGTTGGGAGGGAGCACATTTTCCTTCGCCTCGCCTGTGGTGCGGCGCTCGCGGTCGTTTTCGTAACGGCCGTTAACGCCGATAAGCTCGGTTCTGTTCGCGATGTACTCCGGCGCTCTCCCTTCGGGGAAGAGCGAACCGAAGAGGACGTCGCCAAGAGCCTGTATCAGACGGGCGCGGACATCACGCTCCTATTCCGGCTCTATACGGGAGAGCGAACCCTTACCGAAATCGATGAGGGTTTCACCGAGAGTGAATGGTGGCGCCACCCCGACAGGTTTGGGTCAACCTACCTTCAAACCCTCACCCAGTTCTCGCCGGACCGGGTTGTTGCTCATTTAGCGGAACGGACGAGCGGAAAAACGACGCTTGAGTTGCGCTTGCACTCCGTGCGAGTTTTGACCGCGTTGGAGTCTCCCGAGGGTATGGACCTCCTCATTGAAATCGCGAGCAGCTTCACCCCGATGCAGTACCGCTCGAGAACGGTCAGCCACTCCCTTGAGCAAGCCTTCTCCTCGATACTCGAATCGGATCGTCGTTCGATTGATCACCTTCGCGAGCGGACCGACGACCTTTCCGATCCCGTACTCGATATCGTAAGCGCCTCGATCAAGAGCGTACCCTGCCCCCAATCAGTAGCGTTTCTTGAATCTCAATTCGAGATCGCCCCCTCTCAGAGTCCGCAATTCCTGGGTGACATTGCGGAAATGTACTGCGAGCGCCCGTGGCTGTTCGAAGGTGAAGCGCGCGAAGCCATACGCCCTCATCTGTTCTCCGACGACTGGCAACTGCGAAGCGCTGCCGCTGTAGCACTCGCAAGAACCCGGGACCTTGACTCCCTTTCCTCGCTTGTCCTTTTACTCGATGACGAACAGGAAGCGGTGGCCGGGGCAACCAACTGGGCGATTAACGAGCTCACCGGGAGCTCGAAAATTCAATCGCCAGGGGAGTGGACCGATTGGCTGGACCAAGAGCTTGCGTGGTGGGAGTCCTCCGAAGGTCAACTTCGTTACGCGCTTCAATCTGGCCAGCCCCACGCGATGATGGGTGCCGTTCGTTCCCTCGCGAACCGACCTCTTCTGCGTGACCAAGCTGCACAGGTATTGGTCGAAGCGCTCGACGGCTCTCAATCAGATTTTCAGAACACCATCTGCCGAACTCTGGAACAACTCGACTCCAAGACAGTTGTGCCCGCACTCGTTGAGCTCCTTGCGGTTCGCGATGTCGCAAGTCGCGAGACCATTCACGCGACCTTGGTCAAACTAGCCGGCGTCGACTTCGGACTCTATCCCGAAGACTGGGATCACTACATCGACGACTAATCTCCGAACAACCCGAACACCGCCCCCCGACTCACTTCTAAACACGGACCCTCTATCAGCCATGAGTTCCCAACCATACAAGCGCCGTACGAGAAAACTGATCAACGGAAAGCTACAACTCAAGCTCACGCTCTGGGTTGTCGGCGTCGCGACACTTTCCATGTTGTTTCAGTTCGTCATTCTCTTTACGACGATCACGAAGGTCGGCGTAGAGCTTCCGAACGACTACCAAATCTTTTTCGATCGACTGCCGGAACAACTCTTCAGGTCGTTCCTCGCATCACTGTCGATATCCCTCGCGGTTACCTTCGTCGCCGGAGTGCTTCTCACTCACAGAATCGCCGGACCGCTCTATAGGTTTACGCAGTTCCTCAACGCCGTGAAGCGCGGAGAGCATCCCGACGTTTGCAGAATTCGCGCCAACGACGAGCTCCATGATTTCTGCGAGCTCCTCAACGAGACCACTGCTCCGCTTCGGGAGCAAGCCGCGGACGACTCCGATGAAGGTGAATCGGTAACCCGCGCAGCCTAGGTCGAACGGCGGGTAGAGATTAGAGGGCTCTACTCGCGTTTGCGAAGCAGAAGTACACAGTCGAGTTGGTTGTCGGAGAGTGGGCGCTCTCCATCGAGTTGGTAGGAGAAGTCGTAGGTCGCTACATGCTCGAGTTCGGGCACGGATCGAAGTAGGGAGCGGAGCTGGCGAGCGTTGTACGTGCGGAAGGTCCAGTTCGTCTCCATTCGGCGCTCGCGCTCACCTTCCTTGACGACCATGCGCGAACGCACGCGCTCGGTCCGCAGTGTTCGGTTGGGCGGCCATCCCTGAATGTTACAGACGACGTGGGTTCCGTCACGTTCCGCGACCCAACGCTCGCGGTTCCGCCGCGGATCGTCGTAGTCGCTGAGATGCATCCCGAGCACGTAGATTCCACCCGGAACCAAAGCGCGCGCCACGCTCTTTAGATGCCCACGCGCGTGCTCCTCCGTCAGCAAGTACTTGAAGGTGCTCACCAAACAATGCGCGAGGTCGAATCGTCCGCGCATCTTGAACGACTCCATCCGTTTCTGTGAGAGCGACGCCTCCAACCCCGATGCATCGAGGCGGCGCTTGGCAAACTCGAGCATCTCCGGAGAAAGATCAAAGCCAGTGACTTTGTAGCCGCGCGCCGCCATCTCCTCCAAGAGTCGCCCACTCCCACAGGCGGGTTCTAAGATTCGCTTGCCTGGTGCCGAACCGTAACGCGCCAGCGCCATCTCCAGAAAGGCACCTTCGAGATCGGTGTCCTCCTCGAAAATGATGTCGTAGTAGAGCGGCGACTCATACCAATCGAGTTCCGTAAAGCTTGCAGGCATGATTCGGGCTAGCCCGCGGTGACGGAGACGCCGTCGACCAGTGCGAACGGCGCGCGTGCGCTTGAGAAAATCGTTTCGGTCGAAGTGGAGAGCGTGCCGACTTCGTTGAGCAACTCAAAGGCGTTGCCCGAGATCAGAGTCTCCTTCAGCGACCTGACGACCTGTCCGTTCTCAACCCAGCGCGCCGATTTTGCGACTCCCGAAAAATCTCCGGAGGCCGGATCGACCGTACCTGAGAAGCGCTGAACAAAGAGCCCTTTGCCAAGCGCTTCGAGCATCGCGTTCCGGTCTCCACCCGAACCAGCGGCGACCGAGATCGCGTGAGGACCCAGACCGGGGACCGAGCGCGCTCCACCTGCCGCGTGTCCCGTGGAGAGGCAATCATCCACTTTCGAGGAGTAGCCGTTGTAGAGGTAGGACTTCAGGACGCCACCCTCCACGATCGCGAATCGCGAGGTCGGTTGACCTTCGCGGTCGAAGCGAGCCGCCCCGCTGAGCTCAAGATCTGCGGGGTCGTCGAGGATCGAGATTGCGCTATCGGTTACTGAGCTGCCCAGCTTTCCAGCCAGAGCACTTCGTCCGCGCTGAACCGCGATGGAGCTCGCTGCGGAGACCACCGGCGAGATGAAGATGGAGAGGAACGCCGCGGGAGAGAAGAGCACCGGACCGGCGTACGTCTCGGCCGCGCCCGCTCCGAGGTTTCCGAGAACAGCATCGGAAAAGCGCTCAATCGTCTCGTCGGTTAGCGCGGCTAATCGCGAGAGATCGCGCACGTTCCCGCCCCAATAGTCGAAGCCGCTGACGTCGTCACCGTCGACCGCCATGCCGAAGACCGAGAGTCCGACGGAGGCATCCGACTCCGAGAGGTGGACTCCGCGAGTCGAGTGGAGCGCGACCGAAACTCGAGATGCCTGAGCGTCGGCTTTATCGATCGAGATGCGCGAGTCGCCGGCGACCGTTCGCTCGACAAAGTCGCGACCGCATTCAACGACGGCTTCCAATCCAAAAGCGCCCACATCCGGCTGCACGAGATCCCCGAGTTCCAGACTCGGTTCGCGCGCCTCTGGCAGTTGATTCATTTCGTCGGGAACGGAAAAGCCAGCGAGCGTGCAGGCGTTGTTCGCCGCTTCTTCGAGCGAGCTCTCGTCCGTTTGATTAGTCGACGTGAACCCCATCTTGCCGTCCTTGAACACGCGCAGCCCGATCGACGTGCCGTCATCGACCTGAGCCATCTTCAGGTCGCCCTTCTCGAAGCTGACGCAGGCAACTTCCGAAAACGTGCCGAAGGCTTCCGCTTCATCCGCGCCGCCCTTAACCGCGAGAGCGACGAGCTGTTCGCAGCGATCCAACAACCGCGACTCTTCCAGCGCGGGGTCGAACGCCGGCGCTTCAAGTTTTTGAGAACTCATGCTCCGCGCCCTCCCACAATGACTTCGCAGGAAAGCCACGGTCCACCCGCGTCAACTTTTGCGGGTTGCCCTTTCCCGCAATGCCCGGAGCCGAGATCCCACACGAAGTCCTTGCCCACTCGATCGACGGTCTGAAGAACGTCGAACGCCACGCCTGAAATATTCACCCCGCGCATCAGCGGTCCCAACTTCCCCGACTTGATCTGATAGGCCTCGTGCGTTCCGAACATGAACTCACCATTGCTATCGGCTTGACCGTTTGCCGGTCCGTCGAGCAGCAGGCCATCTTCCGTGTCCGCAATCATCTCCTCGAGCGACGCGTCGCCCGGCGCAACGTAGGTGTTGCGCATCCTAATCAGCGGTTCGTTGTCGTACTCCCAAGCGCGAGCATTCCCGGTCGGCTCCACGTCAAAGCGCGCCGCAGATTCGCGATCGTGGAGATAGCTCTTCAGGATGCCGTCCTCGATGATCGTCGTGTTCTTCGTCCGAACGCCTTCATCGTCGATCATCATCGAACCGCCCGCGCCTTCGTAGTATTCGCTGATACCCGAATCGCAGAGGGTGACGAGGTCGGAGGCGACACGCGTGCCGAGCTTGCCTGCGGCGACGGAACCCGACATGACGAAGTCCGCTTCGACCGTGTGCCCGACCGCTTCGTGAGTCAGCAGTCCGACCAAGCTCGGTGAGAGCAGCACCTTCTTCCGGCCACCTTCCGGATAGCCTGCCGAGAGCAAATCGACGGCGCGCTTTGCGGCCTTGTCCGCCAGCGACTCCGCGGCGTTGTTTCGGAAGAGACATTCCCAACCGCCAGTCGCGCCGACGGACTCACTACCGCGCTGAATTTCGCCATCCTTCTGAGCGACCGCGCTAATTCGAAACTCCGGACGTACCAACCTCGTCCAAGCTTTCGCACCGTCCGAAGTCACGATGCCCTTCTCCTCGAAGATTTCCGTGTAGCCACAGCCGGCACTCTGAATCGAACTCGATGCGTTGCGCGCTTGCGCCTCAAGTCGCATCACGAGCTCAAGGCTCTCTTCGAGCGGACGAGCGATGAGCTCTCCGGTACCCTCGAGTTCGAACAGTCCCCGCGCTAACTCCACCTCGGGCAGCGCTGATGTCTTGTTGCGCCGAGCGGAGGCCGACGCAAGCGCCGCGTGACGGGCGGATTCTACCGCTCGCCGAACGGCCTGTTTGTCGAACCGATCGGTACTCGCGAATCCCCACGTTCCTTGAGCGAGCACGCGAACACCCACTCCCGTGTGTTCGCTGATCTTCGCTTGGTCGACTCGCCCCTTCTCGACCGATAGCGAGCGGGTCCGTTTGCGGTGGTAGCGAAGCTCGACGAACTCCTCGCCGGTGTCGGTCAAGACCTCGAGAAGCAGGTCGGTCGGGTCAGGTTGATGATTCAATGGAGAGTCTCTCGATGCCGGGTGGATTTTGCGAAGAACGGTGAGCACCGTTGACCCTCCAGACTAGCCATCCGCGCCCCGGCGCTCCACCTAGCAGGTGCCATAAGACGGCCAGCTCCCGGTGGGTGCAAACTGTTCGCGCGCCCAGGATAATCTCGCGCGAAGCCGTCGACTCGCGTACCCGACGGTTATGCTCTGGCGCGACCTGCTCCCCCCCCACAGCCGACCTACCGTGAAGATCATTCCGAAACCCCTCTCCGCTCTCTTTCTCTGCCTGTTCTGCGCCAACCTTGCCATTCTGACCTCGAGTTGCGGCGACTCCTCCGGATCGGATGACGAGACGGAGCAAGTCGCTCGGGAAAATGACGATCGTCCGGATCTGATTCTCATCACCATCGACGGTTTTAGGCCGGACCGCTCGCCGGTCTACGGGTACGAGCTCCCGACGACTCCGGCCCTAGAGCAGCTGGCCGCGGAGAGCCTCGTCTTCGACCGCGCCTACACGAATATGCCGCTCAGCCTGCCCGCGCACGCCAGCATGCTGACGGGACTCCCCCCCGCTACTCACGGAGTGCGCGA
The DNA here is from genome assembly GCA_029259635.1 of Planctomycetota bacterium. GTDB lineage: Bacteria > Planctomycetota > UBA1135 > UBA1135 > OFTM34. The sequence goes on from JAJDEU010000032.1 coordinate 129,415, forward strand.
CGACATCGAGTGCAGTCTGCAGACGGAGCACTCGACCCTGCCCAAAGTCTTGCGGAAGGAAGGCTATCGGACGGGAGCTTTTGTCGGCTCTCTGAATCTGCACAGGAAGTTTGCGCTCAATCGGGGCTTTGCGGTTTACGACGATGCGATTAAGCGCCGAGCCTCCTTCGGCAACGACCCTTCATCTCGATCAGGAGACGAGGTGGTCCGAGTCGCTACGGAGTGGTTGGAAGAATCCGACGGTAATCCCTCGTTCCTGCTTTTGAATTTGAGCGAGCCCAACGCTACGCACGATTTCAAACGGCCAACTGGAGAGGGTTTGATCGATGACTACGACTCCAAACTCCTTGCGGCGGACCTTGCCCTCGGCGCTTTTCTTGATCGACTGAGAGAGCTCGGTCGGTTCGACAACAGCTGGATCCTGGTCACGAGCGGAAGCGGTGAAGCGCTCGGCGATCACGGTGAGCAAGGACACGGCTATCTCCTGCACGAGCCCACTATTCGAATCCCGCTGGTGCTCAAAACCCCGGGCCGAAGCGAGACTGCAAGAGTCGGGACACCGGTTGCCCTAACGGATATCGCGGCAACCTTCTTCGCAGCTTCCGGCGTGAAGCCTTTCGACACAAAGGGCAAAGACCTGATCCAGATCGCAGCCGAACCCGAACCGAATCGGCCAATCTACTGCGAATCCATCATCCCCACTCGCTACGAACGCTCGCCTTTCTTCAGCCTCATCGTGGGAAACTGGAAGCTCATTCACTCCTCGGCGCCTGAGCTGTACGACCTCGACTCCGACCCGCTCGAGATGAATAACTTGGCGGCCGAAGAAACGTCGCGAACCGCTGAGCTCGAGGCGCAGCTCGCCCTAGTTCGCGGAGACGGCGAGTTGAAAGGCCCGTCGCCGAAGGAGTTTCTGGAAGAGCACCTACTCATCTCCACATTCCCCGAGACCTTAGAGGCGGGCTATCCCGATGATGTCGCCGCTGCATGCGATGCCATCGAAGCTGAACATCCAGGCCTGCGGGTGACCGCCTATTACCGGACACTAATCGAGATCCAGGGCCACGATTTCGATCGCTCGCACAAGAAGGTCGAGGCTCTCAAGCGATTCCTAAGTCAGTTCCCTATTCGTCGTAGACCGGTAAAGGCCAAGCTCGACCCGTATGCCAGTAGCGCCGGGTTTTCTCTCGGAATGGAGCTCTCCAGCACAAACCGCGGATCAGAAGCAATCTACCCACTCCGCGATGCACTGCTCTCTCGACCGTATGAAGCTACCGGGCACATGGCTATCGGCGATGCCTTCCTTCAGAACGACCGCATCAAGACAGGAATTAAATCGCTTGAGATCGCTGCGAACATCGCTCCAACCGGAGACCTCGAGAACACTCTGGGATTCCTTCACCAGGATGAAGGCAACGACGAAAAGTCACACGCGCATTTCCTGAACGCCGTTCAGTTTAACCCGAACAACGCCACCTTCCATGCCAATCTAGGCCGGTCGCATTCCGGTCAATTCGAATGGCCTGAAGCCGTTGCTTCGCTTCGGCGATCTCTCGAATTGAATCCCAAACAAGCGGAGGTTGAACTCGAGCTCGGGTTCATCCTGGCTACGACTAACGACCAATCGGTTCACGACATAGAGGCTGCTCTCAAATGCATCGAGCGAGCACTCGAGCTGGACTTGTCGCTCACGCCCCAGACCTTGGAAGGCGTGGCGGCTGTCTACGCTGAAGCCGAGTACTACGATCTAGCGATTCGATTCCTCAATAAGGCCGTCTTCATCGCTGAAGATGCGGGCGATCTGAGAACGGCTGCGCTCTTGAATCAAAAGATCGATGAGTATCAGTACGAAGCGAACCTGCAAACCGAAGAGTAAGTTCTGAACGGGCAGGGCAGGCCGACACTCCCGCCCATCGAGATGAGCCCGCCGGCGACCGGGCGTTTCCGAGGCCTTCCGCCGTCCGCGGGGAAAGTGCTCCCAGGCACGCGGCGAGCGGGCTGGACGGAAGCCGCCATGGGGCAATCGAGCGTCGCCTAGCAGTCCGTGGTGAAAGTGCTTTGCTCTATGAGCAGCAAATTTTTAGTCGGGTTGGTGCCCGGAAACGAACCCGAATCCATAGATTCGGGGAGGCTTTTGGGTGCCGACCTGGCCAAAAATCGGCCGCTTATGGAGT
>JAJDEU010000033.1 GCA_029259635.1 Planctomycetota bacterium
CGCCCCACGAGCGGCGTCCTTCCGGCCAGCTCGGCACCCAAAAGCCTCGCTGAATCTACGGATTCAGCTACGTTCCCGCGCACCGGCCTGACCAAAAATCCGCTGCTCATGGAACGAAGCACTTTCACCACATGCTGCTAGCAGCTTCTCGCGAGTTCGACGATTATCCGCCACGGCCGGCGCCTAACCTGCGGATAACAACTGCGCATGGCTCATGCGCGCGGCACATCGGCCCAATCTCGCTCCTCGCCCCCAGCCTTTTGGCGGCTCGCCGACGCTCCATTCGCCGCTCCTCGTTATCCTGTACGCCTATGCCTGTTTTGGACCAAGTGCCGGACTTCTCCAGTCTGCGCGTCGCCGTCATCGGCGACCTGATCGCCGATCGCTACCTATTCGGACGCCCGAGTCGACTCTCCCGTGAAGCACCGGTGATGGTCCTTCAGCACGTGGGCGAGGAATTCGGTGCCGGCGGAGCGGCCAACGTCGCTCGCAACGTCTGGGCACTCGGTGCACGGGCTCGCGTCGTGGGCGCGGTTGGAGATGACGACTCCGGCCTGCAGCTGCGCCGGGTCCTCGACGAAAACGACCTCAGGACCGACGAGCTCCTGACGGTGAAGGGCTGGACGACTCCGACCAAAACGCGAGTCCTGGGAGCCGAGCCGCGCCGAACGATGCAGCAGATCTTGCGCATCGACCGCGAGCCGGAGAACGGTATCGATGAGGAGACGGCTTTTGCGATCTGCGACAACGCGCGCAGCATGATCGAGGAGCTCGACGTGCTGATCGTGTCGGACTACGGCTACGGGGTGGCGGGGGATGAGCTGAGTGAAGTTGCGAAGAGCGCTGCCGCGGCGGGCGTCACGGTTGTGCTCGACCCGCGCTCGAGCTTGTCGCGCTTCCAACACATCACCGCGGCCACACCGAATATTTCCGAGCTGGCGCGGTCGACCGGGCACACAGTGGGGGACTTTGAGGACCCCGAAGTCTTGGCGACCGCTGCGAATCAGGTTCTGGAGAGCTGCGAGTTGGCGTGGTTGCTCGTCACGATGGGCAACGCGGGAATGGCGCTGTTTGGCCATGAAGTTCCCAAGGCTGGACTCTTTGTCGAGGCTTCCGGTTCGGACGAAGTGGTCGACGTCAGCGGAGCTGGCGATACTGCGGTGGCGGCTTTCGCCTGCGCACTCGCCGCCGGAGCAAGTGGAGTGGACGCCATGCGCATCGCGAACGCGGCGTCGGGCGTCGTTGTCATGGAGAGCGGCACGGCTACCTGCGGAGATTCGACATTGCGGGCTGCGCTGCCCGGCTCGCCGATTCCCGACTGACCTCGATGAGTTCCTCGGTGAATGCGGGAAGGGGGAGCTCCGCTGGCGAGAGTTCTCACCGCGCTCGAGCGGTAGAGCGCGAAGAGCTCGCGCTCGAACTCGATCGGTTGCGCGGTGCCGATGCCGACCTGCGCGTCGTTCTGGCGAACGGCTGTTTCGAACTGCTGCACGTCGGGCACGTCCGCTACCTCACCGACTCGCGCAGCCGCGGCGATCTCCTGGTCGTCGCGCTCAACGACGATCGCGGCGTGAAGGATCTCAAGGGCGCGCATCGCTCGGTGGTCCCCTTCGAAGAACGCGCCGAACTCTTGCTCGCCCTCGAATGCGTCGACTTCGTGACGGGCTTTAGCGAGCGCACCCTCGAGGCAACCCTGCGACTCTTGCGCCCCGACGTGCACGCGAAGGGAACCGATTACACGGCGGAGAATCTTCCCGAGCGCGATGTGGACCGCGAGCTCGGAATCGAAATCGCGATCTGCGGCGATCCGAAGGAGCACTCATCCACCGAGCTCATCGGCCGGCTCGCTCAGCGGAGAGTGTCGGAGCGCTAGCTTGGGCTAAGCGTAGATCCCGCGCAGCTTGTCCGCCTGAACAACTCGATCGACGGCGAGCATGTTAGCGGCCATTCGGAGGCTGACGTCGTGCTCGTCTTGAATCACACCGACGGCGTCCCAGGCTTCCGTCATGAAGCGCCGGAGACGTTTGGCGAAGACGACCTCGAGCCAGGACATGCCCTGGCGGTTTTGCACCCACTCGAAGTAGTCCGCGACCGCACTGCCCGCGTTCGCGAGAATGTCGGGGATGACCGTGATGCCGCGCTCGGTCAACACGCTATCTCCGCGAGCGGAGACCGGGCCGTGAGCTCCCTCAAGAACCAACTTGGCGTTGATGTTGTTCGCGTTGCGCGAGGTGACGGCGTTGGCCACGGCGCAGGGGGCGAGGATGTCGCAGGGACGCGTGAGCATCTCCTCGTTGCGAATGTGATCGTTGGGACTGCCCTTACCGTCGCCGGGATATTCGCGCAGGCTTCCGTATTCGGCACGCCATGCGAGGACCTTGGGGATATTGAGCCCGGTCTCGCAGAACAGTGCGCCGTGCACATCGGAGATTCCGCGGACGATGAATCCATCGTCGTAGAGAATGCGGGCCAAGTTGCCACCCACTCTGCCGACGCCTTGGATAATGATGCTGGGAGTCTTGCCGCCGATTTTAAAGCGCGCGAGAGCGAGCTGCAGGATGACCTTCAAGCCCTGTGCAACCGCGTCCTCGTGGCCGATCGTTCCGCCCAAGCCCTGCGGCTTGCCGGTCACCGTGGCGGTTTCCGCGAATCGAACGTGCACGGAGACGGTGTCCATCATCCAGGCCATCATTTGATTGGCCTGGGTGTCGGCGACCACCTCGGGAGTGAACACATCGCGATCGGGTCCGATCGTGCCGAGCATATTTGCGGTATAGCGCCGGACCGTGCGCTCGAGCTCGGACTCGCTGAGCTTAGCCGCATCCACGCTGAATCCACCGGCGGCTCCACCGAAGGGGATGTTCATCAGCGCACACTTCCAAGTCGTCCAGGCGGCGAGCGCCCGGAGCTCGTCGAGCTTTAAGTCGGGCGAGACACACAGCGGCCCAATGAAGGGGCCGAGGCCTTGGTTGTGTTGGACGCGATAGCCGTCGAAGACCGACAGTGAACCATCGTCCATTCGGACGGGAACGGCCACGCGGATCTCCCGGTCGGGCTTGCGCAGGATCGCGTATTCGTCGCCGTCAACGCCCAGCTTGTGCGCGGCGCGGTCGAACTGACTCATCATCGTCGCAAAGGGCGACTCTTCATCGAGGACCGGCGTCGACGGCAAAAAGTCGTTGGTCTCGGGCGCGATGGGCTCTTCTTGAGTAGTGCTCACGTGGAATGGAGGGGCAGGCGACTGGGGCTAAGCGAAGACGCCGCGGAGGCGATAGACCGTGGCCACCCGATCGATGGCGAGCATGTAGGCCGCGATGCGCATCGAGACCTTGCGCTTCTTCGACATCGTGTAGACGTCTTCAAAGGCGGTCGCCATGATCTGCTCGAGGCGCGAGTTCACGACGTCCTCGGTCCAGAAGTAGCCCATGCGGTCCTGCACCCACTCGAAGTAGGAGACGGTCACGCCACCCGCGTTGGCCAGGATGTCGGGGACGACCATGACGCCGCCATCGTCGAGCGTGCGGCTGGCTTCCGCGGTCGTCGGGCCGTTGGCACCTTCGACAACCAAGCGAGCTTTGATCTTATCGACGTTCTGGCTCGTGATTTGGTTTTCCGTGGCAGCGGGAATCAAGATGTCGCAGGGCAGCTCAAGTTGCTCGCCATTGGGCATGTGGTCTGCATCGGGATAGCCCTCTAGGCGGCGCTTCTCGCGCAACCAAGCCATAACGGCCGGCATGTCGAGGCCATTCTCGTTGAGGACCGTGCCGTACATGTCACTGATACTGATGACGCGATAGCCCTCGCGGTGCAGCAGCATTGCGGCGATTCCGCCGACGTTGCCCGAGCCCTGAACGACCACCCGGGATTCGGACGGGTTCATGCCGAGCTTCCGCATCGCGTCCCGCGTCGAGATCATCACTCCGCGTCCGGTCGCTTCGGTGCGACCGCGGCTTCCGCCGAGAGAGATCGGCTTTCCGGTGACGACGGCCGTGGTGGTCTTGCGGACATGCATGGAGTAGGTGTCCATGATCCACGCCATCGTCTGTTCGTTGGTGTTCATGTCCGGAGCGGGGACGTCGCGGTCCGGGCCCAGAATGTCCATGATTCCGGCGGTATAGCGGCGCGTGATGCGCTCCAGCTCTCCCTGGGACAATTCGCGCGGATCGCAGATCACTCCGCCCTTGGCTCCGCCGAACGGGATGCCGACGACCGAACACTTCCAGGTCATCCAGGCCGCGAGCGCGCGCACCTCGTCGAGGCTGACGTCGGGGGCGAAGCGAATGCCGCCCTTGCACGGTCCGCGACTGAAGTTGTGCTGAACTCGATATCCGGTGAAGACTCGCGTGGTCGCGTCGTCCATCAGAATCGGGATGGCGACCGAGAGTTCGCGATCGGGGCGCCGCAGCACCTCTCGCACGCCGTGGTCGAGACCGAGCTGGTCCGAAGCGATATCAAAACGCTTCGCCATCGCCAGGAAAGGATTGAGTTCGTCTTGAAGCGACTGCTCGTTCGCTACGACTGTTCCACCGGACATCGCTTGTTCATCGACGGGAACGCCGATGATGGGGGGGCTGCAGACGGAGGTGATCAGCGACCTCGTACGAGGTTTCCGATCGGTGATGAAGAGTCCTATTGCAGCTTGGGCGTGCGCCGGAGGGAACCCCTTCAAGCGGAATTCCATCAAGGAATCCACAATTGCTTCGTTGAGATTTTCGAGCGGACACCGGTGAGTCGGGCGAAATTCCGCCGGTTCCACCGGATTTCCCTCCGAATACTCGCCGCGGGTTGAACGTTTCGGCAACTCGCGGTGGGATGGTGCTATGTCCTCGGTCATGACTTTCACGACGAGCGCCTTTGGGGGCAGCGCCGAAGGCACAGCGGATTCGGGGACCTCGGTATTCAACGAGGATCAGGCGCGCTCGTGGTTGGCCCGGCTTGCGCCCGAGTTGGCCTCGAAAAGGCTGCGGACGATGCCCGGGCGCGAGACCTTTGCTCTTGAGCTGGATGGACGTCAGGTGGTCGTGAAGTGCATGGCGAGCGACTCGCTTCGCGAGCGCTGGTACGAGCGACTTCATACGGGGGGCCAACGCACGCCGGGGCAGCGGGAGTTTGAAAACCTTCGGGCACTCGACTCGGCTGGCCTGCCGGTTCCGCGAGCTCTGCTCTGGGCGCGGAATTCTTCTGGCGCCAGCTTGGTGGTGATGGAGAAAATTCCTCATCGCGAGGACCTCGAGCAACGACTGGCGACGAGCGACCGGACCGAGCGACGTCGCCTCCTAAATCGGCTCGCCGATCTCGTCGCGGAGCTGCACCGGGCCGGGTTCTACCACCGCGACCTGTACCTCTCTCACATCGTGCTGCGCGAGGGGACCGACTCACCGGTGATTCTGGACGTGGGCCGCTTGCGCAGAGAGTCGAGCCCGCGCCAGCGCTGGTTCATCAAGGACCTGGCCGCACTGCTGCACTCGTCTCCACCCTCAATCCGTCGCACCGACTCGCTTCGGTTCTTGCGTCGCTATCGCGCCGCCGTGCTCGGCGAAACCCCTTCGAAGCAGGACCTCGCGCGCTTCTCTCGCGCCATTGTGCAGAAGGCCCGGCGCCTCGCGGCTCACCGCCCGAAGTTCGCGGACACAAAAACCTATCGCGCGGGCGATGACGAGAAGAGCGTGCAACCTTGAGCGGCGGCCACCTCGTCATCCGAGCTCCCAACTGGGTCGGTGATCTCGTGATGGCGACGCCCGTCATGGAAGCGGCCTCTGTTTCGCCCGATTGGGAGCGTGTCTCGATCGTTCTGCGCGAGCATCTGGCGCCGCTCCTGGCGGACAGTTCCTATGGGGACCGATTGGTGACCGTCACGAAATCGACGGAGGTCTCGGTACTGCGAGGGCTCGAAGCCGATGCCGTAATGCTGCTCACCAATTCCCTCGGAGCGGCCTGGCGGGCCTTTCGCGCGCGAATTGGCGTGAGAGCGGGCGCGGCGCTCGGCCTCCGGCGACCGCTCCTCACGCACGGTTTCGTGCCGCCCACTTCCGGCGGTCGACGCGTGCCGATCCCCACCGCGCATCTCCTGCGCGATGTCGCCGGTTTGGTCGGAGTCGCCGTGCCCAGCCTGCACCCGCACCTCGCGATTTCGGAAGAGACCCGCGCCCGAGCGACTCGAATCGTGCGGGAGGCCGGCCTCGAAGAAGGGGAGCCCTATGTCGTCTGCGCGCCCGGTGCGGCCTTTGGCGCCGCGAAGCTCTGGCCGCCCGCCTTCTTCGCGGTGGTCCTCGACGAGCTCTGGGAGCGCCGCGGACTGCGCGGAGTCGTGACCTGCGGTCCGGGCGAAGAGGACCTGGTGCGCGAGGTCGTGCGGGCCGCGCGCTTCAAGCCGGTCTCCCTGGCGGATTCCGAGAGAGACTTGGCCATGCTCGCTCCACTGATCGCCGACTCCGAGCTGCTTGTGGTGGGCGACTCCGGGCCGCGCTGGTTTGCCGCGGCTTTCGACGTTCCGTGTGTGTCGATCATGGGCCCGAACTCGCCGGAGTTGACGGCTTCTTCGCTCGAGTGGTGCGAGGTCGTGCGCCGCGAGGACTTGGAGTGTTCGCCCTGCATGCGGCGCGTCTGTCCGCTCGGTCATCACGAGTGCATGCGCGGCTTACCTCCGGCGCGCGTCCTGGCTGCGGCGGTGGAGCTCTTGGAGCGGCGCGCCGGCGAGCGAGAGACCGCCAGCGCTCTTCGATGAGGCTCCGCGGCGGCGAGAAGGTTTTGGTACGGGTGCCGTCTTGGCTCGGCGATGCGGTGATGAGCGAGCCTGCGATTCGCGCGCTGCACCAGTGGCAAGAGTCGAACTCGGCGGGCGGGTCGTTGACGCTCGCGGGTCCGGCTGCGCTGCTCTCGCTCTTGGAAGGAGCGGCGCCGGGCGCTCGCTTAGTGCCCCTCGAGAGCGCGGACCGAGGAGCATTCCGAGCCTGGCGCGGCCACGATGTCGCGCTGCTTCTGACCGGCTCTTTTCGAAGCGCGTGGATGGCGGCTCGGGCGGGAATCCCCGAGCGAGTCGGTTGGAGTCGCGATGCCCGCGGCTTTTTGCTGACGTCGAGTATGACGCCCGCGCGGGAGTGCGGACGGACTCCGCTGTCGCTCGGGAGGCGCGGCGGATCGCGACGCTGGCTGCCGCGGTACTTTGGAAGCACCTGCAACGAACTGCTCGCGCACATCGGATTGCCCGTTCGGGAGACGCGTCCCCGGTTGCACGCGACCGCGCAGGCCCGAGCCCTAGTTGCGGGGCGCCTTCAGCGCGAAGGGCTTGCGCCCGGCGAGCCCTTCTTGGCGATCAACGCGGGCGGGCGGGCGGACTCGGCGAAGGCGATTCCAACAAAGCTCTGGGTCGACGCTCTCCGCGAGTTTGGGCGAGCCGCCGAAGCGGTAATCGTGATCGTCGCGGGCCCGGGTGAGGAGGAGCGCGCTGAGCAGTTGGGAGCTGCGCTCGAACGCTCGATCGTACTCTCCCGCCCCGTGTTGAACCTCGCCGAGGAGCTGGCGCTGTTCGAAGAGGCGCGCGTCGTGCTGACTGGCGATACGGGGCCGCGTCACCTCGCCGTGGCCTGTGGCGCTCGGCTGGTCGCCTTGCTCGGCCCGACGGATCCGCGACACACGGGGGATTTTTTGACGAATACGCGGGTGCTGCGCCGGGTGGTATCCTGCGGCCCGTGCCACCTGGAGCGCTGTCCGCTGGGCGGTCCCGATCATCAGACCTGTCTGACGGGATTGGATCCATCCGCCATTGCGGCGGCCGCGCTGGAGCTCTTTTGTTTGCCCCCCTCGACCCCCGCTAATTGACCATGTCCCCCGTGCTTGACGACTTTCCGACTGACGTTCCCGATAACCCCGAGCTTGTCGAGATGCGACGTGAGGGCGACTTGGTCTGGCTGACCCTCGCTCGGCCGGAAGTGATGAATTGCTTGTCCTTTCCGACATTGAAGCGCTTTCGGACGATCTTGGAGGAGCTGCGCGAGGACCTCAGTATTCGCTGCATTTTGATCACGGGCACAGGTGAAAAGGCTTTTTGCGCCGGTGCGGATCTCAAAGAACGCAGGACCATGCCGCTCGACCGAGTGCCGGAGTTCGTCAAGAACATCCGGGCCTTGATGGATGATGTCGAGGCGCTTCCGCAACCGACGATCGGCGTGATCAATGGCTTCGCTTTTGGTGGGGGAACCGAGCTCCTGCTCGCTTGCGATCTACGCATCGCCGCGCCCCACGCTCAGCTCGGATTAACTGAAGTCTCGCTCGCGATCATTCCCGGCGCCGGCGGGACCCAGCGTCTGCCGCGCTTGATCGGCAAGTCCCGCGCGAAAGACTTGATCCTCACCGCACGGCGGATCGCTGCCGCCGAGGCCTTTGACATTGGGCTGGTCAATCGCGTCGCCGAAGCGGGCAAGTTGACCGAAGGTGCGACGGAGCTAGCGCAGTCGATCGCGGCCAACGGGCCGGTTGCGGTTCGAGCGGCGAAGGATGCCATCGACGTCGGACTGGAAGAGAAACAGGAGCTCGGCTTGAAGCATGAAGCCGCCTGTTATGAGCGCACGCTCTCGACCGAAGATCGGCTCGAAGCCCTCGCCGCTTTTTCGGAGAAGCGAAAGCCCGCCTTTAAGGGGGCCTGATCAGGCGTCGTAGTTCGCGTCGTTCTCCGCCGCGATGCGCTCGATCTCTTCGGGGCTAAAGAGCCGTCCCTGACCGGCGCCTGGACAGAGGGCCTTCACGACCTTCTCCCAGTGTTGCTCCCGCAGGTTCTCGGTCCAGAAGGGCCAGGTCGAACACTGCTTGGGGCGGGCCGGATACACGCTACAGCGGCGCTCCTCGGTCAAAAAAGGGCAGTTGGGCTCGTCCATCCGCAGGACGGTCCAGCCCTCCTCAAGGGTGCACCAGCGCTCCCGGAACTCGGTTGAGGACAGCTGGAGCTCCCGAGCAAGACCCTCGACTTCGTCATCGGTGAGGTACACGTAGCTGTACTCTCCATGGTTCGCGCAGCAGTGGCCCGAGCCTTGGCAGGAAAAGCGTAAGCCCTTGCTGTACCAATCTTTATCGCTCATGTGGGGCTCTGATTTCGAAGTGTGCGGTAACCGAACGGTACCCCCGGATTAGAGGGTACTGGGTGTGCGCTTTTGCACACACGCTTGGCGCGCTGAGGTGCCCCGAGCGGAGCCTCTCCCTCGCCCCAGACCGCTCGAGGTCCCAGATTCCCGATGAAGTTGACCGTTGTCGAAGAGGGTAACCGCACTGTTCTGGCGTTCGACCGCCAAAAGATCCGGCTGGGTCGGGCAATCGATAATGACGTGCGGCTGTCGGGCAAATTGGTCTCACGACATCACTGTGAACTCGAGGTGGAGGAGCGCGGAGTCTGGGTCGTGGATCTCTCCTCCGCGAACGGGACCCTGGTCAACGGGCAGAAGATACAGCGCCAGCAACTCGACGAGAACGACGAACTCTCGGTCGGCGGTGCCCGGATTCGAATCGCGAATGAGGCGAACGAGGCGAACGCAGCTGACGCCGTCGAGGCGTCGGGAGCGGACTCGGCGACGCTCGCGGCAGACGACGAGTCGCAGATCGACGATCGGACGGTCGCTTTCGGTGGAATCGGGTCGGTCGGGCTCTCCACTCTCGACGGGGGCGAGCTCCCCACATCGGGCAAGTTCAGCGCGCTCGGTACGATCACACGGGCGCTCTTAACGGAGACCGATGAGACTCGCCTGCTTCGATTGATTGTCGACTCGGCGGTCTCGCTCTCCGGTGCGGAGCGCGGCTTCCTGCTGCTCCCGAGCCGTGATGCGGGAGCGGCGAATCCCATTGTTCGCGATCCCTCGCTGCTCAAGGTTCGCTTGGCGCGCAGCTTCGAAGGCGCGGACATTCCGATTCCGGCCTCGCGGCTCTCGATGGGTATTGCGGGCCAGGTGCTCGCGAAGGGCCGACCGGTTCTCTCGGTCGACGCCGGCCGCGATGATCGCTTTGCCGCGATGGCGAGTGTCGAGGATCTGCGTCTGCGGTCGGTGCTCTCGGTCTCGATCGAAATCGAGAGCCGTGTCGTCGGCGTGCTCTATCTCGACAACCGGCTTCAGGAGGGCGCCTTCTCCGAGAACGAGCTGGACCTCGTCGAGCTGCTGGCGGGGCAAGCGGCGATCGCCATTCGCAACGCGCGCCAGTTGGCGGAGCTGCGCCGGCAGAACGAACAACTGTCGCAGTCGAGCTCGCGGATCGAGTCCCTCAATCAGCAGCTCGGTCGAAAGATTCGCGATCGGGATTCTGAATTGGCGGTGGTACGCGCGGCTCTTGAGCGCGAACGCGGGCGCTTCGACTACAGCTCGATGGTCGGTGCGAGCGATGGCATGCGCGAGGTGTTTCAGCAGCTCGATCGCATCGTGGCTTGCGAGCTTCCGGTCTTGATTCAGGGCCAGAGCGGAACGGGAAAAGAGCTGATTGCGCGTGCTATTCACCGAAACGGCGCTCGCAACGGAAAACCCTTCGTCAGCTTAAACTGCGCCGCACTGCCCGATTCGCTCTTGGAATCCGAGCTCTTTGGACACACGCGCGGCGCGTTTACGGGCGCGACGCGTTCGAAAAAGGGCCTGATCGAACAAGCCAGCGGGGGCACTCTCTTTCTCGACGAGATCGGAGATATGAGCCCCGAGATGCAGAAGAAGTTCTTGCGCGTCTTGCAGGAGGGCGAGGTCATGCCGCTCGGTTCGGATGGGCGCATCGCTGTCGATATCCGCCTGCTCGCCGCCAGCAATCGCGACCTTGAACAAATGAGCAGGGAGGGCGAGTTCCGCGAGGACCTGTTCTATCGAGTTAATGTTCTGAAGGTCGATCTGCCCGCTCTCTGCGATCGCCGCGACGATATTCCGCTACTCGCCGAAGCCTTACTCGCTCGAGCGGCCCGTGAGATGGGACGCGAGCCGCCCTTCTTGCCCCATGAGGTGCTCGCGGCGCTCGTCTCTTATGATTGGCCGGGCAATGTGCGCGAACTGGAGAATGAGATGCGGCGTCTGATCGTGCTCGCCGAAGACGTGGTCACGCTCGAGTTGGTTTCGACCAACATCTCCGAGGGTGCGCCGGCTCTGCGGTCGCGCAATACCGCACCGACTCTCGAAGTCGGCGGCGATCTCCGCACGGCGGTCTCACGCTTTGAGTGTGAGGCGATCAACGCCGCGCTCGGAAGGAGCGGTGGGAACAAGAGCCGCGCGGCTTCGGAGCTGGGTATCAGTCGTTTTGCGCTCCAGCGCAAGTTGGACAAATACGGACTCTCCGATGAGTCCGGCGCGAGTGAAGACGGTGGGAAAGCGAGTGGCTGAGACACCTCACGCTCGCGGCGACGGAGAGGAAGTGCCGGAGGCTTCTCAGAAGCAGCGCCGCCCGGCGAAATCGGCGCCGGTGATTCCCGGCTATCGAATCGAGGGCATCCTCGCGCGCGGTTCTAGTGCAACGGTCTATCGCGCTCGTCAAAAGGCCGTCGATCGCGAGGTCGCTCTCAAGGTATTGCATCCCGAGCTGGCGGGGCGAAAGCGCTTGGTGATGCGTCTTCAGCGAGAAGCGCGAACGACGGCGCGGCTCGCCCATCCCCATATCGTGAGCGCCATCGATATGGGCGAGGTGGACGGTCTCTGGTGGTTTGCCATGGAGCTGGTGCAGGGACCTTCGCTCGCGTTGCGGTTGCGCCAGAGCGGTGCACTCTCGGAACGCGAAGCACTCCGGCTCTTCATTCCGCTGTGCGAGGCGCTCGTGCATCTCTCCGAGCAAGGCGTGGTGCACCGAGATATCAAGCCCGCCAACATTCTGATCGAGGACACCGGTGGCGCGCGTTTGGCCGATCTGGGCCTGGCCTTTTCGGATGGCGATCCGGTGCTCACCGCTCAGGGCGGAACCCTGGGAACTCCGCACTACATCAGTCCAGAGCAGGCCCGCGATCCCTCGGCGGTGGATGGGCGCGCCGACCTGTGGTCCTTCGGAGCGACGTTGTATCACGCTCTGTGTGGCGAGCCGCCCTTCCGCGGTACGAGCCTCGCGGAGGTCTTGGCGGGCGTGCTCCACGCGCGCATACCGGATCCAAGTCTGGTCGCGCCCGAGCTGTCGAAGGGCATCGTCCTGGTCCTGCGAAAGTGTCTCTCGCGCGATCTCGAAACGCGCTACTCGGGGCCCGGACCACTCCTGCTCGACATGGAACGAGTGCGCGAGCGCCGAGCGCCGCACATCAACCCGCGCGCCCTCGAGCCTGTCGAGCGTCGCTCCAACGGAGTCCTCGTCTCAATCGTCGGTTCGCTCGTCGTGGTTGCCGCGCTCGTACTTCTGTGGATCTTCTCAGGCCAGCAGCCGCCGGAGTCACTGGATTCGGGTGCGGGACATCCGGAGGCGACGATTCCGCTCAGCGTCTCGAGCTTGATCGACCGATCTCAATCGGACTCCTCTCTCTTAGCGGCGGCGATTAACGAGCTCGGAGCCTATTCGGAGTCCGCTCCGGAATCCCTGCAGAGAGAGCTCGTCGCGGTGACGAGCCGGCTCTTGTCGGAGTTGCGCGTAGAGCTTCGAGGCTTGCAACAAGATCAAGAGGCTCTGCTCGAAGAGCTGATCGCGGAGAACCGTCTGGTTCAGGCCCGAGCGGCGGTCGACACCGGGTTCGAGGTGGGACTTAAACGTCGAACGGGCTACAGCACGACGAGCTTGCCCCATGGACTCGACCGGAGCCGAAAGAGTTGGTTGATCGAGCGGGAGCGCGAGCTGACTCAGGCGATGCGGGTCTCGCTGGGGGTCCTGGTCGGTTTGGCGGAAGTGCAATACGAGCGCGTCTTGCTGCCTGCGATTCAGGGAGATATCGAGGCGCAGGCCTGGCGCACAGCGCGCGCAAAGTTGGGCGTGACGCCGCTCGAACTCGTGCACGCTTCGGGCGCGACTGCGGAGGGGATTCCCCCTGCGCAACAGGCGGAGGCCTTCGCGGGGTTGCGCTCGCGTTTGCGCGTGCGCGAGGATCTTCTCATCGACGAATGGACTCGGGTCGAGGCGGGTTTGCACCGTTGGATCGAGAGACGAGCGACCGAACTCGAGAGTAGCTTGCGTTCACGCAGGCTTCGGTCCGGAGTCGCCAGTGAGCTGATGGAGGCCTTTGACCTCAAGCTGGAGCAGGATGGTCTCCGTCGCGATGAGTTCCTCGAGCCCGAGGGAACCGCCGTTCTGCGAGAACTCGAACGGCGCTGCCTCGAGCTGTCGGAACTGGAGCGAAGCATCCTCTCGGACGAGCTGATGCAGCGCTTTCAGTCGCTTCAGGACTTGTATGAACCCAAGTGGTCCGCTCGTGAGTACGAGTCTTTGCTCGCGCTCTGGAAGCTGGAGGAGCAGAAGCTACTCGAGCTGCCCGATGCGCAAGGGACAGGGTGGCGGGAAGAGCATCTCGCCGAGATCTCGCTGATTGTGTCGCAAGCGGAGTTGTTGCTCGGGCTCGTTCAACGGGCGGCGGGAGAACTCGAACTTCGAGCTGGGCAGGACCTGGAGTTGAGCTTCAACAACATTCCGGTGAATGGTCGGCTCGCGCTCATCGGCGATCCGCTGCTCACCCAGTTTTCGCTCGACACGCGCCAGGGTTTGCGAAGGGTCGATTTGCGCCTGCTCGATTCGCGTGACCTGTTGGCCCTCGCGGGAACGCCCGATCCCGAGGCGAGCTCGGTTAGTGGAGAGGATCGACTTACGGCGGCACTGCTCTACTTGCGGGATGGCAATGTGCGTCGCGCGCTCACGCTCGTGAGTGCGAAGAGTATTCCGCGGCTGGGCGAGTCCGGGCGTATGGCGCGGTTTATCGAGGACCGTTCGATTGAGTCGCTACAAGAGTCGCACGCCTCGAGCTTGGAGCGAGACACCGAGGCGCAGGCTTTGCTGGATCAAATTTACGGAGCGGCGGCCCGTCCCGGCCAGCTCTCAGCGGTGCTTCGGCTGCTCGACGAGTACGGCGATTCGCCGCTCGTTCGCGGTAGAGTGCGGGACCTGAGAAAGCTACGAGCCGAGCTCGAGAAACCCGCGCCGCCGGCTGATGAGGCGGCCTACCGCGTGGCTTTCGATCCACTCGGAGTCGAACTCTCGCGCGATCGCGTTCGTCTCATTTTCGAGTTCGGACCGAACGCCGCGCGTTCCTGGGAGCGAGGGGATTGGGAGGTCGATTGGGATGCGTGGGAAGCTCCCTCGTCGAAGGAGCTCACCGGTCTTTCGCTTAAAGGAGGGCCGCGGCTCTCCCTAAACCAACCTCTGGTTCAGCTCGATCCCTCCATTGATGAGCTCTCGTTGCGACTCGATCTTGAGTTGCGAGAATCCGCTCACGCGGTGCTCTCGGCCGCGGGCTTTCATGTCTCGGTCTTTGCGAAGGGAGCGAGCCAAGAGAGCTCGCATGGTTGGCTGGTTACGTCCGGATCCCTCGATCAGCACTTCGATGCGTTGCGTCGCGGAAAAGGAGAGCTCGAGCCCTTCTTGAACGCCGGAGAACCTCTGCGTCTTGAATTCGAACTTCGTCCACGCGCCGGTCGGGTGAGCCTCGGCTTCGCGAATGGCCAGCAAGTGAGCGCTACGGTAAAAGCGCCTCGCTCCTCGGCGGAGTACTCCATGATCGAGCTGCGGGCGGAGGAGGGGACGCGGCTCCGCCGAACGGAAATCGAGTTGCGTCGGCCCTGATTCGGGTCGGCACTGGGAGTGAGACCTCCCGGCGCGCCCTTCCGGTTTACAGCCTGCCGAAGACTTTTCGCGCGCGCTCTCCGACTTCGTCCGGAACCAAATCCGCGACGTCCTTCAGAACGCGCTCGAGTTCGGAGATGGTCGCCCCGCAATGGAGAGCGCCGCGAGCGTGACTCATGAGTTGTCGCGGTTGATCCAAAACAATCAAGCAGGCGACGGAGAGAAGCTCTCTCGCTTTTAGCGAAAGCCCATCGCGTATGAGGACTCGGCTATAGGCATGCTCTTCGATCCAAGTGGCGAACTCGGCATGATAGGTCTCGAGGGTGGCTCGCACTCGCGGAGCGTGATCCCTATAGATCTGGTCGAAGAGGGCTCGGCCGGTTTCTACGTCGCAGGGAATCGACTTCTCGCTTTCCTCGGGCGTGCCGAGTCCGCCGGCGGATTCGATGACGCCGAATGCTGCCACCAATCTGGCAAAGCCCGCGAAGAGGTGGGTTTGTAGGACGGCTTCTCGCCAGGATCGATCCACGACTTCATCCGGCGCGGATCGCCGGATTCTCTCGAGTTCTTTCCATCGGCCGAGGACGATGCAAGCGCTCAGCCTAGGGAGATCGGGGTATAATTCTGGCCCTGTCATAGGCCGGAAGTCTACTCGCCAGGATTCGAGGTTCCGTATCGGACAATGGGCTTCTTTCCGTTTCCGATTCGCCCCAAAGACACTTCTCACGACCGCCGTTCGTCACGCGTAGAGCGTGGTTGACCCTTTTCTGACAGGTACTTAGGCTGAGCCGCTCTAGGATGCTCGCCTCAGCTCCACGAACAGGGCGATCCCACTCCAAGGGTGTGACGCCCTTCAGTCCGCAGCCCATCGCTTTTTCTTCGTTCCGATGAAACAGATTTTAATAGTCCTGATCGCGACCTTGCTCGTCGTCTCCGCCTACATGTTCTACAGCTCGGCGAAGACTTCGAGTCCCAAACGCCCCAAGGGTCGACCGGATCTGCAGCAGCAGACGCGACCGGGAAAGGTTCGCCCGAAAGCGACCGCGCTCGCCGAGTCCGCAAAGGAGGCTGCGGATGAGTTCCTCGGTGAGGACGATGATTCGTGGAAGGCGATGGTGTCCGCTGAGACGCTCGTGCTTATCGAGGATGCGTGGAGCCTCGACGTTTCGGGTGTGGACTTCGATGCGGACGTGCTCCTAACGATGGAGCTTCCCGATGGAACAAGGGTCGAGATTACTCAGACCGACTGGCAGAAATACTTATGTATCAGCCTGGGGCAGCAGTTGATTGCCTCGGAGTCCTTCGCGATCGCTGCTCGGAGCGTGGCGGCCGAGTACGACGAACCGTTCGGCATGACGGACGAGGAGTGGGCGAATTATCTGGTTGCAGCTGCAGAGGCCATTCAATTCCCCATGGAGAATTACCTCGCACGAATTGCGAGGCTCTATAAGGGCTATTCACAAGAGACAGCGATGCTCGCTCGTCGCCGCCAAATCGAGTCCCTACTGGCCTACTTCCCTGTCGTTCAGGATGCTTACCTGCTTCCTATGGAAGTTCAGACAGCGGTTGATATCGGGTACGAAGCCCAATACCTCAACATGCTCAATGGCAACCTGAGAGAGGTCCGAGCCGATTACGGGGCTGAGGGGGCCATGGCCGTCCTCGCGAATTCTATTGAGCCGCTAGCGATTATTTACACGAAGGTTCCCGGCGAGGTCGCGTTCCGACGTTGTTGGACTTTCCTGGATGCCGAGCTCCCGGATGACGCCGTCGTCGGTTGCTTTACAGGCAATCTCGTGACGGACTCCGTTTTGCCGCCTTGGCTTCAACCCGACGGAGGGTTCGAGTACCTGAGCATCGACGACATTCTTCCAAAGCTGTCAGTGGAGAATCTGGAGCCGCTGGAACGAGATAAGTTCCTAAAGGAACTGGTCTGGCACCGGGTTTTGAATGCTACCCAGGTTGCGGAGAACATCGCGCTCTCACCTGAAGAAGCGTGGGGGAGATACGCCGAAGAGTTTATTGAGCGTGCGGACACGAAGCTGGGCATCAACATGATCATCAGCGGTTGGAAAGGCTATCCATCCCTGGACCACTATCGCGCTGTTTGCCGGGTCTTCGAAGGAGCCAGCAACCTCTTTCCCGAGAACTGGAAGACCGAAGATGTGCAGCGAGGTTTCTACGACAGCCATCGAATCTTCGTGGAGTCCTGGTCGCCGCAAGCCGAAATCATTCTGTTCTCGCCGAGAAGGTTGGACGGGGATCTGAGTGTCGATTGGGAGTATGCCCGAACGACGGGAGAGCAAGTTCGAGAGCAGATCATCTCCGGCGAGCTGGAGTTCAGTGCTTATCGCAATCGCCACCACGCAGAACTGAAAGAGCTCTTTCGTGAGCGCATGGGGGCCGCGGTCGCCTCGGACTTTGAAGAGACTTTCCGTGAGGGTTTAATTGGGGATACGGTCTACAACCAGCAGGCGATGCTGAAAGAGCACGACTACGGATTGATGATGGACCTGGGCAGTGTCGTTCGAAACGCCATTGTTCGTCTCGACCGCGGCGAAATTAGTCCGCTTTGGAAGTCTCCCATCGGCTACCTGCTCATTAAGGTTCATGGCGTAGGACTCACGAGCTTGGAAGGCGAGTGGGAAGACTTTAGAGCGGCAACTCGCGAAGAGTACAAGCGCGTCATGTTCTACAAGTGGGCGAATGAAGCTCTGACGGCGGCGAAACAAGTCGTCGTTAATTAGTCGGGTCGCATGCGCTGCATGGAAGTCTTGCTGCGAAGCATCGCGAAGGTTTTGAGCCTGCGCGAGATTCCGGCAGGGCTCTGAAGCGCGGGTGAATGGCGCGCCCCCTAGCGGTTCGTCGCAAAGGGCCTCTACTCCGGGAGGAGCGTCTTGCCGTCTTTCCCCGCAGCTTGGCAGCCGAAGCTCTCGCCGAAACTATGGATTCGGCATCGTTGTCGTGCCCTAATTGGACCGAAGAGCCGCCGTCCGTAAAAGCAGAGCGTTTTCACCCGAGGCAGCTAGTGTGGGGAGGTACTCGGTTTCGGGACAGCTCCGTTCGGTCGGCAGACTCGCCGCACTCGGAGCTCCGACTCTTCGGGGCGCTCGTCGAGCTTGGACGCGGAGCTCTCTAGCCAGCTAATTAGTCACCGCGAGAGCGGTCGTTCCTAAGCCTCCTTCAACTGCTGCGGTTCGACGAGCCGGGCGAGCGCCGCAGCTGCATCCCAGCTTGATTACGGTCCGACGGCCCTATGGACTGGATTCGCTTCGTCGAGTTCGTGGTTTAGGAACTGACCGAGCGCGCTACCCATTCGAACGGGCTGCCCCTCTGCAAGCGACTCGTTCGCCGAGAAAACACCCGCAGGCCAGATCAGTACGATCGTCGAGCCCATTTCGAAGCGCGCTAGTTCTTCTCCGCGTTCGAAGCTCCGCGAGGGAGAACCGGCGGGACCGCCAGGCTGGACACCCACTACGCGAATTCTACCGACGTTCAGGGCGCCGACGAGAACGAGGAGAAAGGGCCCGTGCTTGCTTTCCATTCTCAGGACGACCCGCTCGTTGATCGAGAGCACCTTCTCTCGAGCGCTGAGGACCTTTGGGTTTACGGAGTATCGCGCTCCTTCGACCCAATGCACCTCGTCTAAGCTCGCCGATTCAGGAGAATGTATGCGGTGGTAATTGTGGGGCGCGAGATAGACGGTGATTGCTGTGCCGCCTTCGAGGTTGAGATCCGCTCCGACTCCGTCGAGTAATTCCTCCAGGGCGTAGGGGCGCCCTTTTGCTTGGAGAATGGCGCCTGCCTGAATCTCGTCGATGGATTGGATGGTGCCATCGACTGGCGAGGGGTGTTGGTCGGGAGAGTCGACGAAGGGGCGGGCGTTTGGAACGAGCTCTCGAACGAAGAATGCTCCAAGACTCGGAAACGAGGGAAGTGGCAGCAAGATTTCGGCAAGGTCGCTGCGGGTCAGGGTGGACCAGAGTCGATAGAGGGGAATCCTAAAAGGCCTGGGTATCCGGCGATCAGCGAACCAGCCGAACGCTAAGGAGAGGCTCCGTCTTATGGGTGTTGCGGGTTTCGAGGACACGGTGTGGGGGATTGCCGGGAAGGAGGAGGTGGGCTCGCGACATTCCGGTGCGGAGTGCTTCACTGGCGAGCAAAGTGAAGCGGAGCCCTTGGGCAGACTCTAGCGGTCCCGGCGAAGAGATTCACTCCGTCATTGTGGAGTGCGGCCTTGGAGGGGGGTGGATTCCGAGCAGGTGGAGGAGCAGATCTCACTCAAGCGTCCAGGAGTAGATTCGAGTTGAAGAAGGGAGCGGATGGGGAGTTGCGGGACTTGGCGCTTGCGGTTGGTCAGAGCGGGCTCGGCTGAGTGCAGGGCTGATTCGGAACTGACTGGGTTCCGTGTGGAATGCCTGAGCTAAGTGCCTACGCGCTAGGACCCTCCGACGGGATTTCAGGTTCGAGGGCCTAGGCTGCGCCGATTCTGACGCAAGCCTTGATGACTCCACGGGTAATCAGCGAGCTTCCCACACTAAAGCCAGTCAGTTCATCATGATCTGGAACAGGGTGAATCCATGCAGTCCGAATTGGACACGATGGGATCGGAGAGCTAAAAAGCGACCTATGTCCAACCGTCCAGAAGAGCCTGACTTGTCGCATCCGAAAGACATGACCTGGAGGCGCTTGGACACTCGATTCGCTCTTGTTGGGTTTGGAGAGCCCCCGACCAGCCGCGCGATTGAGGTAGCTCTCGGTGATGTGGGCGGCCAGATCATCCGAGAGGGGGGCGAAACGACTCTTCTCGTTCCCATGGCTGCCCTGCCCGAAGTTCTCGCGTGCCATCCCGGCGCACGCACTGAGCTCGATTTCTTGGCCTATCGTTTCGAGTCGCCAATGGATTGGGATGTGGTGGGCTTCTTGGCACTCGTCACCCGTCGACTCGCGGAGAGCGGAGTTCCGGTGTGTGCTCTTTGCGCCTTTAGCCGTGACTACGTGCTGGTCGCTGAGAAGTACGGGCATCGGACGAGCCTCGCGCTCGCCGAGCTTTTTCCCGAGGCGGACTCGTTCGACTAGGTGGCGGTGGGCCCCGGATCGGCTATCGATCGGAGCCCTCTTCTGTCCGCCCATCCCGGGGCTTCGATGGAATCGTCGGCGCGCCTTTCCGCGCGTGGATGGAGCCTCGTTCTTCCTCGCAGGGTTCCGCCAGAAGCGTCGAGAACGATCCGCGAGTCCCAAGCCTCCTCGAGGTTTTGGTCGCCGGGCCGCGGTGCTGTGAACCTCAAGGGACCTGGAGGAGCCGCCATGCCGGGCCAATGGAAAAGACCCGCCCCGGCGCGAAGCCGGGACGGGTCTGTATTTGAGATCAGTACCGGGGTGAACCCGGTCTGACTAAGCGCAACTTACTGCAACGAGATCGTCAGAGCGTTGTTGAACTCGGTTCTCTCGAACGCGTCTCCGTTGCAGATGTCGATATGCGTGCCAGCGATGCTGACGAACAACTGGACGCCCTTAAGGGTAGCGTCCGGAATCGCAATCGTAGTCTGCTTGTTAGCCGGCTTGAAGTCCGACTGGCCAGAGGTCATCGGAACCGCGCCGCCCTCGAAGATCGAGGCGAACAGCGGGATCAACGGGTTTCCACCGTAGTCCAATGCGCCATCCATGAAGAAGTCGTCCGACTCGCGGAAGCGAGAACCGAAGAGCGTAGCTCCTTGGTCCAAGAGCGGAGTAACACCGTCCGGGTTGATGGAACCCGTCTGGAAACCGCCTTCACGCACGACGAAGGTCGACGCACTCTTTTCACCTTGGATACCCATGCTTGCGCCCATGTTGTCCCAGGAACCCGGGATCTGAAGCATCATTTCCGCCGGGTCAACCGAGAAGAACATGATCATCCGGTTGAACTTCTGGAAGAAGCAGGGAATCGTGCCCGAGAAGAAGCCGTTCGGCATCGTGTTACTGATCGTGCCATTGGTGGTGTTGAAACCAGCAGCGGCATGAGCGTAAGTCGGGTTACTCGGCGCCCAGATAACGGGCGTCGGAGCCACGGTAGACGGAGTGACGTAGGTTCCAACTTTCTTGTAAACGTTGAAGTTCACGTCAGCACCACCAGAGTGGTCGATGGCAATAATGTCAACGTTGCTGACCGGAGCACCAGAGATGCGCCAGTCAGGACCGCCGTTACCGGTGAACAGCTGGAAGCCGTTGTCACCGTCACGACCTTCGACCACAACCGCTGAACCGGGGCCGCCGGTCATCGGAGCAAAGTGGTTCGGGCCAACAACATGGAAGTTGGTTCCGGCGCCGCCGAAACCAGTCTTGAAGTTGTGGTAAGCCCAAGCACGCGGGGTACGGAAAGCGAGCGAGTTGAAGAACTCGTTACGCCCGTCGCGGAAGCGACTTCCCGGAGCCGCTGAAACCAGCGGGGTCGGGATCCGGGGGTTGTTGCCAACGGTGAACCCAAGAGGCGAGTTCTCGAAGAACCGGGTTGCCGAGACCATGTTGAAGAAGTCCTGACCGAGGCCGCTTCCGAAGAATGCAGCACCCCAGTTGGAGTTTCCGTTCGCGACGCCACCGTAACCGCGGCGTCCGGAGAAGCCGTTGTTGTCGAGCTTGGTCGTACCAGCGAATTCCACCGTCGATGACAGGTAGTACTGGTTACCAAGGAAGCCAAGGTTCGGGCCGTTGAGCGGGCCCTGCACCTCGAAGATGACATTCGAAAGCAGCGGGTTACCGAGTCCACGTGCCGGGACCGAGTATCCAACGACTTGGCCACCAATGCCGTTGGCCGGACCGGCGGTGATGCCGATGTCGCCAGAGTCGTCACCGATATGGTTCTCAAGCAGGGCCGGTGAACCGGACCAGTTGATGGTGAGTTCCCAGATGATGGGCTCAGAGGCAACGCCGGTGCCGGCGAAGCGACCCAGGTTGGCAACCGCGCCGACTTTGTGTCCACCCGTCTCAACACCCGGTGTACCCGCGAAGGTGGCACCAAGCTTGAAGAACGGAGAGAAGCACGCATCGCCAGCAAGCTCGGTCGTTGTTCCCGCCTGAACGGAGACAAAGCCCATGCTAATACCAGCATTCGGCGTCATGAGAGCAGCACCAGCGAATCCCTGGTGGATGCGCATCCAAGTGTTCTCGGTCATGCCTCCGCCGGGGTGAAGGTCACCGGTTTTGCCGAACGGACCGGGAGTGGTCGAGCCGGGGCCGGACCAGTTGCGACCGCCCTGGGTAACGTCCAGGCCGTAACAAATTCGAAGTGAATCGCCGAAGCCGACGAAGTTGACATTGGCTCCCCCCGTGAAGAGGTCTACACCCGACCACAGAGCTGTGGCATCCGGGCTGTGCATCGGTGCCCAGTGGTGATCGTACGCCGTAGTAGCGGGTGTGGTACCGAGGGTGAAAAGCCCACCGATCCCATTTCCCGGGGCCGGCGCACCGAGCTGAGCGCTAGCGGGGACCGCCAGTGCCAGCGCGGTAGTGCTAACCGCTAATATTTTCGTAAATCGTTTCATTCCCTGAAACCTCCTGAAGGTTTTGGCCAAAATAATCGCCTCGGTTGAGGGCTGGAATTTAGGTCGCAAAGACGACCTTGATGATCATGGCCGGACAATCTCCCGACCCTCAATCAACCGAAACGGTCCTCATCGCTGTTCCCCAGACCCCACGAATGTGGCAGCCGTCACCCAACAAGGGATCAGCCGCGTCTGGGGGGGGACCTGAACGTCATCTGCCGTCCCCAGACGCCCGGTCCCTCGCCATTGGGGAGGGTGCGGAAGATAGGAGAGGTGTCGCCCCCAGCGAATGGGGCGGCCAGCGGCAGCGGAAAATCAGGATCCGAACTATCGGACGGGAGAAGTCTATCCCCGGTTCCGCGATTTGGTCAAGGTAGGTAGGCAAATCCGGTGAGAGCGAAATGCCGCCTGCAGGCAGATCTAGGCGCCTGTGGCACTTTTTTCCCCATTTGCGACCTGCGCTCAGGGAGGTTTGGGGCCGCGATGGCAGAGGGGGCCCGTTTTCGGTCGCTCTGAGCTCTCTGGCGGTAGAATGGGCTGCTCTCCAGGAGGGAAGAAAGCGCCCGAACTAATAGGGGCAAATTTCCGGCGGAAATCACGACTCGTGCCGCTTATCGGGTCCCTTTAACTCTTCGCTGCTCACTATCTAATTGGCTCGTCGCGCACGCCTAGGGCCCGAGCTGGCTTCGGAATTCAGGCCTCAGGTGGGAGTGAGTCGGCCTCGAAGCATTTCCCCCCGTCCGCTGACAGAGGGTTGACACGGGTTCTGCGGCTCTCTACAAGGTTTGGCCCATTTTCTCCCGTGGGTCGGATTCGCCCCCATTAGGGGCGCGAGTCGCTCTTGGGAGCTCGGGGCGAGCATTTTGCTCGTGGACGGCTCCACAGGAGCTTTCCTATCCCACCGCGAGATCGCGAGAGTTGGAAAGAGAGATATCCATGGGGGCCGTCGGAACAGTCGTAATTTTGGCCGCGGGGCAAGGAACCCGCATGAAATCGGAGTGCCCCAAGGTGCTGCACTCGATTTGCGGCCGACCGATGGTGGCTTATGTGGTCGATCAGGCCCTGAGCCTGGACCCCGACCGCGTGGTTCTTGTGGTTGGCAAGGGCGCTGAGGATGTCAAGAACGCCGTTCTTGCCGCTTTCCCCCAGGCGCCCATTGAGTTTGCGATCCAAGAGGAGCAGCTCGGGACCGGCCACGCCGTGCGCTGCGCCATCGAGCATGTGGGGCCGGGACCAACCCTGATTCTCTACGGAGACATGCCGCTCCTTCGCCCGGAGACCCTACGGGATCTCGTCCGAGTTCAAGTGGAAGGTGGGCCTGGCGAAAGTGGAGCTTTAAGTGCCCTTTTGACCGTAAATGCCCAAGATCCGCGCGGTTTCGGGCGAATTCTTCGCCAAGGGGGCCCGGATGGAGCCCTGGAGCGAATCGTGGAAGAGCGAGATGCGTCGCCAGCCGAGCGGGCCATTAAAGAGGTGAATGTGGGGGTCTACGCGTTCCGAGAGGGGATTCTCGCGGAGTACCTGCCGCGGCTCAGTCGGGAGAACGCCCAGGGCGAGTACTACCTGACCGATGTGGCCTCCGCGCTCGTCTCCGACGGACACCCTGTGCTTGCCCTGCAGCTTGCCAACGAGTCGGACGCCATTGGAATCAACACGCTCGAGCAATTGTCCGAGGCTCGCGCCGGCCTGCAGGCGCGCATCCTCGCGGAGCACCTGGCAGCAGGCGTTCATATAGAGGACCCCGCGACGACGTACATCGACTGGGGCGTCGAGATCGGCCAGGGGACGAAGATCTTCCCCTGCACGATGATTCGCGCTGGGGCTCGAGTCGGTCGCGACTGTGAAGTCGGACCGTTTAGCCACCTTCGAACGGGGACGGTTCTGGAGGACGGTTCCCATGTGGGGAATTTCACAGAGACCAAGAATGCCTCCCTCGGGACGGGCACCAAAGCCAAGCACCTCAGCTATCTCGGGGACGTCGAGATTGGCTCAAAGGTCAATGTAGGGGCCGGGACCATTGTGGCGAACTACGACGGCAAGCTGAAACACAAGACCCAGATCGGAGATCGCGCGTTTATTGGTAGCGGGTCGGTACTGATCGCTCCGACTCGAATCGGCAAGGGTGCCCTGACCGGTGGCGGAGCCGTAGTTACCCGGGGCTCGGAGATCGCCGATGGCGAAGTTTGGGTGGGAGTTCCCGCTCGTCCGCTGTCAGGTGATCGCGAAAGCTCATCAACAGAGTAGACTGCTCCGCTTCAAATCCCAGAACTGCCCCATGTCCAGAGCTCAAACACACAAGATTCGCAACTACAGCGAACAGATTCGCTTGATCGCGGGAACCGCTCATTCCGAGTTGGCTTCCTCTATCTCGGACGTGATGGGGCTCCCCTTGGCAGACGCTCATGTCGGGCGATTCCCCGACGGTGAGATCGACATCAAGATCAACGTCGACGTGCGCGGTTCGGATTGCTTCGTCTTGCAGCCGCTCTGCCCGCCGGTCAATGAGAACTGGATCGAGCTCCTGCTCGTCGTGGACTGTTTGCGACGCGCGTCGGCTGGGCGAATCACCGCCGTCATGCCGTACTACGGATACGCGCGCAAAGACCGCAAAGACGAAGGCCGAGTGCCGATCAGCGCGAAGGTCGTCGCCAATACGCTCACAACCACTGGAGTGGATCGAGTCCTGACGCTCGATATGCACGCAGCGCAGATCCAGGGCTTCTTTGAAGTTCCCGTCGATCACCTGTACGCCAAACCGGTTCTCCTCGATGCACTGCGCGAGCTCAACATCGAAAACCCCGTCGTCGTGACTCCCGACGTTGGTGGTGTCAAGATGGCGCGCTCCTACGCCAAAGCCCTAGGTGCCGATTTAGCAATTGTCGATAAGCGCCGCATCTCCGGCTCGGAAACCGTGATCGAGCACGTCATCGGCGAGGTCGAAGGGCGCAACGTGATTATCGTGGACGACATGATCTCCACCGGCGGATCGATCAGTCAAGCCGCACACATCGTCCGAAAACACGGCGCTAAACAAATTGTGCTCGCCGTTTCCCACGCAGTCTTTTGTGGACCGGCCGTCGAACGTCTCGATGCTTGTCCCGCGGACAAGGTGCTCGTCACCGATACTATTCCGCTCCGCAGCGCGCCGAGCCGCGTCGAAGTTGTCTCCGTCGCACCACTCCTTGCGCAGTCCATTCGTCATCTCCACGAGTCCAAGTCGATCAGCAGTCTGTTCGAAGAGGCTCATAACTAAACGGCGTTTTCGCCATCTGTTCCAAGCTTAGAACGAGAAGAGCCTTCCGATGAGTTCCTCCACTATCCCCGCTGAAATTCGCACGACCCTCGGTAGCCGCAGTTCGCGTGACTTGCGCGCTGACGGCCGTATTCCCGCTTCGATCCAGGGCGGTGAAGGCGGATGCGTCAACGTCAGTATCGAGTCCCGTGAGTTCTGGCGTTTGCGTCGCGAGCACGTGCACCTGTTCGATCTGGAAGTTGACGGCAATCTCCAGTCCGCGACCGTCCGTGAGCTCCAGTGGGATTCACTGGGGGAGAACCTCAATCACGTCGAGTTTCACCGCGTTGTCCGCGGCGTGAAGACGCAGGTCTCGGTCTCGCTCGAGTTCATCGGGCACCCGGCCGGCGTCCTGAATCACCTCCACAACGAGATCGATGTGCTCTGCCTGCCCTCGATGATCCCGGACTCGATCGAGGTCAAAGTGGATGGGTTCGAGATCGGTCACAGCATCTCGGCGGGGGATATCGAGCTTCCCGAAGGCTTCGAATTGGTCTCGCCGACGGATCTCTCGATCGCCGTTGTTGCCGATACGCGCAGCAACGA
The DNA here is from genome assembly GCA_029259635.1 of Planctomycetota bacterium. Lineage (GTDB taxonomy): Bacteria > Planctomycetota > UBA1135 > UBA1135 > OFTM34. The sequence continues at coordinate 26,038 of JAJDEU010000033.1, forward strand.
GGTGGAAGCGGCGGAAGAAGGCGCTGAGGACGAAGATCCCGACGCCACGCCCGATGCACCCGCTCCCGAGGGAAATTGACGGATTTCCCGTCCCCGGAGGGCTGGATCTTCCAGGAGGGATCTCTAGAATCTTCCCCCCTCATTGAGGATCGGAGCCTCGGGCGCAGCCCGGCTCAGATCTGAGGGACCACCATCGCGAAGGGCGGAATCGTCTTTCGCAGGAAGTCTTTCGCAGGAATAAGTGCAGGGCATGAAGAGGATGATCGTCGGCTTGGGCAACCCGGGCGACGAATACGCTGGGACTCGCCACAACGTCGGGTTCGAAGTCTTGGATTGCTTGGCTCGCGAGTGGGGCTTGTTCTTTGAATCACCGAAAGTTCTCGAAGGCTACACCGGCCCTCGCAAGTTCTCCGTTCTCGTCAATGAGAAGAGGAGCGTGCTCTGCGTGAAACCGGCGACCTTCATGAATCTCTCGGGAAGTGTTGTTGCGCCCCTTCTTCACTGGGCTGCGCTCGAGCCAATGGATGTCCTGGTTGTCTTCGACGACCTTGACCTCGATGTCGGCGTCTTGCGCATTCGCCCGCATGGTGGCACGGGGGGGCACAACGGAATGAAATCGATAGTGACTTGCCTCGATTCGGATCGGTTCCCGCGCTTGCGTGTTGGGATCGGACCGTCGAGGACCGATGCGGCGCGGCATGTGCTCGAACGCTTCGGCTCGAAGGAACGGGAAGAGATGGATGTGTCGGTCGCGCAAGCGGCGGAAGCCATCGATTTTTGGACTGAGGGCGGAAGTACGGAAGAGTGCATGACGCGGTTCCATAGCCGCTGGAACCAGGCCTCGCTATAAGCGGAGCCGAAACGACGGAGCAATGAATTGACCAACCTGTATGAAGGCATGTTCGTGCTGGACAACAAGGTCGTGCGCCAGGGCTGGAAAGCAGCCAAGGGCACTGTGACCGATATTTTGACCAAGCACGCAGCGAACACAATCACCGCCCGTCGTTGGGACGAGCGTCGATTGTCTTACTCGATCAAAGGCCGCGGACGTGCGACCTACTTGATCGCCTACTTCGAACTACCCAAGGACGCGGGTCCCGGGCTCAACCGCTCGCTGGAACTGAACGAATCCGTTCTGCGCTATCTGATCACTCGGGTGGACGCGATTCCCGCCACAGAAGCGGAGCTCGCGAGCCGCGAGGAGTCGGACGACTTTGTCGTTCCGGCGCCGCCGGTTGAAGATGCGCCGGCACCGGTGGTCGAGCCGGAGCCCGAGCCCGAGCAAGCCGCGAGCACAGAGGACTCCGAAGCTGCAGACGCCGCGGCAGGGGATAGCGAGACCGAGACGAAAACGGGCGAGCCTTCCGGCACGCTTGAGCCCGTCGCGGCCGCGACGGTTGCTGAGGCTTCGACGGAGCCCGCAAGTTCCGATGAGACAAAAACTGACGAGGGAGCCTGAGCGCCATGTCTGCCAATAAGAATGAACCGAATCGCCGCCGGGAATCCGGCATCGACTACAAAGACGTCGATTACCTCAGTCGCTTCATCGGCCCCCAAGGCCAGATCCTTTCCCGCCGACGTTCGGGCTTCACCGCTCAACGCCAAAAGGATTTGAAGCAAGCGATCAAACGGGCGCGTCACCTCGCCCTCATGTCCTTCGTGGGCTAGGGGAGCTCTCCAATGAAGAAAATCGAAGTACTGTTGCGGGACAATGTCCCCAGCTTGGGTCGCTGTGGCGACGTGGTCTCGGTAGCGGCGGGCTATGCGCGCAACTACCTCCTGCCGCGTCGGATGGCGGTCACAGCGACGATCGACAACGTCAAGATGATGCAGCGCCGGAAGGGCCGCTTGGATGCCGAGGAGGCCAGTCTGATGGCCGATATCGAATCCAAGCGTACTGTCCTGGAAGGACTCAGCCTCGTCACGGCAGAGCGCTCGGACGATCAGGGCCACTTGTTTGGCTCTGTCAACGCCGGGGCGATTGCGAAACTGCTGGCCGAAAAGGGACTTGAGACCGACGAGAAGCACGTCCGATTGGATTTGCCGATCAAGACGGTGGGCGTTCACTCGGTGTTGATCCACGTTCACGGCGAGCATACTGCGACCGTGAGTGTCGAGGTAACTGCCAGCGAATCGTAAGCGCTCTGTCGCGGGCATTTGCCGAGCGACCGAGCGAGTTCAGAACTGGGAGCGGGCGCGGGTCTAAGGACTCGTGCCCGCTCTTTCGCTTTTCCGCAGGGTGCCGAACGGCCGAAGTTGCGTTCTGCACTCGGGCGGCATGGGCCGCTTCACTCACTTAGATGTCGTCCTAATTTGAGGGTTCCAACGATCATGCAGCGCTTCGTAGTTTCGACGCCAGGCGCAGCCCGTTATCCTTTCCGACGGACACGGTCATGAGTGAATCCGGTACTTCAGGCCGTCGGCCGCCCCACAACCTCGACGCTGAGCGCGCGCTGCTCGGCGCGATGCTGATCGATCCCGTTCGGATTACCGAGGCGGATGAGATCGTCAAGAAGGAATACTTCTACGACTCGCGCAACGGTGAGCTCTATCAGGTCATTGCCGATCTCGCCGAGCGCGGGACTCCGGTTGACCCTGTCACGGTGGCGCAAGTCTTGCGCGTTGACGGAAAACTCGCCGCCGTTGGCGGGGAGGAGTATCTGATCGAGTTGATGGGCGGCGTGACCTCTTCGGCTCACATGGTTCACTACGCGCGGATCGTCGCGGAGAACTCGACGCTGCGCTCATTGATCGGCGAAGCGACGGACATCATCACCAGCGCGTACGCGACTCGTCCGGAAGGCGACACCGTTCAGAAGTTGCTCGACGAGAGCGAGAATCGGATCTTCTCGATTACGCGCGGACGCGATGCGCAGGGCGCGGCCTCAGTCTCCGACATTATTACGGAGGCATTCAAGCGCATCGACGCGCGTGGCAATCACGTTGGCTTGACCGGAATCACGAGCGGCTTTTTCGATCTCGACGAGATGACCTGCGGTTGGAACGCCGGCGACCTCGTCATCCTCGCGGCGCGACCCGCGATGGGAAAGACCGCCTTTGCTCTCAATCTTGTCGAGCACGCTGCGATGTCCAGTCCCGAATGGATGGAGAAGAATCCATCCGTCTTGATGTTCAGCCTCGAGATGGGGCGGCTCTCTCTGATCGAGCGAATGCTCTGCTCGCGCGCGCGCGTTCAGGCCTATCGACTCCGACAGGGGCGGCTTACCGCGGAAGAGCGCCAGCTCTTGACGAATGCTGCGGACGAACTCTCGCGCACCCGCATTTTCTTCGACGATACGCCGGCGCTCAGCATCATGTCCGTCCGAAGCCGAGCTCGCCGCGTGCGCGCTCAGTACGGGCTCGACATCATCATGATTGACTACTTGCAGCTCTTGACCGCGAGCAAGTCGGACAATCGCCAACACGAGATCGGCATCATCTCTCGCGGGCTGAAAGCGCTCGCCCGTGAGCTCGAGATTCCGATCATCGCGCTCGCGCAACTCAGTCGAGCTGTCGAGCTTCGCGACATTCCGCGTCCGCAGCTCGCGGACCTGCGTGAATCGGGCTCCATCGAGCAAGACGCCGACGTCGTGATGATGCTCTTCCGGCCCGAGTACTATCAGAAGTTCCGCGATGATCCGGAGTACCAAGGTCTGGCCGAAGTGATTCTTGCCAAGCACCGCAACGGACCGACTGGCACTGTCAACCTGCAGTTCTTCCCCGAGACGATGCGATTCGAGAATCGCACGGTTCACGAGGCAGAACCGATAGCGCCCTGATGTTGCGCTCGCACTCTCGTCCATCGAGCCGATCGCTTGGAAGGTTCGGGCTCGGCGAATCCAAAGCACCGAAGCACATCCTCGCTGGCGCTCTGCGAATCTGCTTTTTCGCGCTCGTTCTCTTCGGGAGCTTGAGCGCGCCTACTTTCGCCCAAACGGACGTCGCGCTCGAAACCGACTCGCCCATCGTCCTCGAGATTCGCGTGCAAGGCAATCAGCGCTATACGCGAGATCAGCTGGTGGCCGCGCTCGGCCAAGCCGAGGGAGTTCCGCTGGATCGGCGCGGTGTCACCGAGGGGCTGGATGTTCTCTGGCGCTCGTTTCACGTCGTTCCGCGAGTCAGCTACCGAGTCGTGGAGGGTGGCGTTGCCCTGCTTCTCGAGGTGGAGGAGATCCCGTCGGACTTCGAGCCTCGCTTTGTCGGCAATTCAGAAATCGATCAGGACGAGCTCTACGAGTGGGCCGGTCTGGAAGAGGGCGAGGAGATCTATCTCAATCGCATCCCGCGCATTCGCCAGGCGCTGATCGATGCTTACCTCGAAGAGGGCTACTACTTCGTCGAGATCTCGGACCACGTGAAGTCCGGAGGCGAAGACTTGCCCGGGGGGGCGAGCGATGTCTTCTTCGAGATTCGCGAAGGCCCGCGAGTCAAGGTTATGGACGTGGTGTACGACGGCAATCTGTCGCTGCCGAACGATCGCTTTCTCTTTTGGCGTACGGGCCTATCCGTGCTGGGGGAGGTTGAGACGGGCAAGCGCGGCTTCCCCTTTTTCCTTCGGTCGCACCTCGTCCAGCAGACGCTCGACTCCGATATGGTCGCGATGCGCAACGTCTACCGCGATCTGGGTTGGCTGGATGCCGTCGTCGAACTCGACCACCTCGAGTTCAATCGAGAGCGCGACGAGGTCAAGATTCACCTGGCCATCGATGAAGGCGAACCCTATCGAGTCGGTTCGCTCAGCGTGGTGGGCGTTCAACGAGTACGAGACCCTTCCGATCCCAATCGAATTCAGCGCAAGCCGGTCGAGCTGAGATTCTCGGAGGAAGAGCTTCTCGAACTGTCGAACCTGGAGGTCGGTGGGCTCTTCGAACAGCGCCTCATCAACCGCGACAAGTTCCGCCTGCGAACCTACTACGGCGAGCACGGCTACATCTCTCACAACACGCTCCCGATTCTCGAGCGATTTGAGTTTCTCGAACCGCAGCTGATCTATGACGTCGAACAGAACCTCGTTCACGTCACCTACGTGCTCGCTCAGGGCCAACAGCACTTCATCCAGGAGATTCTGTTCGTCGGCACCGATAAAACGCAGGACCGAGTCTTGCGCCGCGAGCTCTCCATCTTTCCCGGAGAAGTCGCCGACCTCAAAGAGATCGATGATTCCCTGCGCCGAATCCGGTCGATTGCCGCTTTCCGCAACGGCCTCAATCAGTATCAGATCCCCGCGGAGTATCGGTTTGTCGAGACGGCGGACTCGGCATGGAAGAACCTTGAGTTCACGGTCAGTGAGAGCAGCATCCTGCGATTCGACATCAGCGCCGCTGCGGGCTCCGGTGTCGGTATTACTGGCGGAATCAATCTGCAGCTCCACAACTTCGACGCGACCAGGTTGCCGAGCTCATGGAACCCGTGGACGGCGATTCAGGAAATAGCGGCTGGCAAAGCGTTCCACGGTGCGGGTCAGACACTGAACTTGCGACTCTTCCCCGGCACGGAGATCTCGACCTACTCGATTGAGTTTCGCGAGCCGGACCTCTTTACCAGGCACATCGATCGCTACAGCTTGAGTCTCTCCGCGTTCCGCCGCCTGTCGGGCTTTGACACGCACGAGGAAGAGCGGCGCGAGGTTGGCTTTCGCATCGGCAAGCAACTCTCACCGGACTCTTCGGTGTTTGCCGGCTATTCGACGGGAGAGGTGAAGATCGACGAACTGGAGACGGCTGGCGAGCCTTCGCTGACGAGTCCGCTTGCCGTGCCTCAGTTGCTCGCCGACCAGGAAGGCGAGCTCGACCTCGCGAGTATCGAGTTCGGCTACAACTGGCGCAGCTTGGATTTTCCGATCGCGCCCAACAGCGGCCACCTCCTGTCCTACTCGACCGAGGTCTTTGACAAGGCGCTCGGATCCGACGCGGAGTTTGTGAGCACGAACTTCGTCTTCGATTGGTACATCCCGATCGGTGAGGATATCGGCGCACCTCGCTCACGCTTTCGCACACGGTTCGATCTCGGATTCGCCGAGGCTTACGGCGACAGCAAGACGGTGCCTTATTCGGAGCGCTACTTTCTCGGCGGCCGGAGCTTGCGCGGATTCGACCGCCGGGGAGTCGGCCCGAATGAGAACGGAGCCCCGATCGGTGGCGAGACGAAGGTCGCGGCTCGACTGGAATACATCTTTCCGCTCTTCTCCGGCGTCGAGCCGGGAACCTACCAGCGCCAGGAGAAGTTCACGGGGGCCATTTTCTACGATGTCGGAATCCTCGATACGGACTCTTTCTCCCTGGATACCGGCGAGTTGCGCTCATCGGCGGGCTTCAGCGTCTCCCTGTGGCTGGGATTACCGCTGACCCTGAGTTTTGGCTTCCCGATCGACGAGGGCCAGGGTGACGACAAGCGCGTCTTCCGCTTCGACATCGGGATTCGCTAGAGGGATCTGCCCCCGTTTGAAGGGGCTGCAAGGGACTCGAGTTCTCCCATCGACGATCGGCGAGAGCTCCCGCAATTCTCGCCTGGTTGACACGCGCTTCCCGGGCGGCTAAACCACCCTCGCTTCGCTGGTCCCCGCACTGTAGGAGGACCTTTCGAGAACCCCGAATTTGGGTCTCTCCCATGCCTGAGCTCACTGTATTTGAACTTGCCGAGTTGTGCGGCGCCACCGTAGATGGCGACGGCAGCCTCACCGTCCTTCGACCCGCCGCGTTAAGCGAAGCGGGCGCGGACGAGATCAGCTTTCTCGCGCACTCCAAGTACCGCTCCCTGCTCGCCGAGACGTCCGCCGCCGCCGTCCTGGTTACGGAAGCCGAAGCGCGGCCTCATGATCGGCTCACTCTCTTGCGATGCAAGGACCCCGGTCGAGCGTTCACGAAGGTGGTCGAAGCCTTTACGGAAGAACTCCCCGGCCCCGAGCTCGGTGTGCACCCGAGTGCGGTGGTCGATCGGACCGCCGTGATCGAGAGCGGCGCTTCCATCGGCGCGCTCTGCTCGGTGGGACCCCAATCGATCGTCGCTGCTGGTGTCGTCCTGCATCCCCACGTGACTTTGGGTGCTGGAGTTCATGTGGGCGCCGGTACCGAAATTCACCCGAACGTCACCCTCTACGCGCGAACCGTTGTGGGAGAGCGCTGCCTCATCCATTCGGGAACGGTCGTCGGTTCGGATGGCTTCGGCTTCGATCCGACGCCGGAGGGCTGGGTGAAGGTTCCGCAAGTCGGCTCGGTCCTCATCGAGGACGACGTGGAAATCGGTGCGGGATGCACCATCGATCGGGGGCGCTTTGGACCGACGCGAATCGGCCGCGGCTCGAAGATCGACAACCAGGTACACATGGGACACAACGTCGAGATCGGCGAGGGCTGCTTGCTCGTTGCACAAGTCGGCATTGCGGGATCCGCTCACCTCGGCAAGGCTGTCATCATCGGCGGCCAGTCGGGCGTTGGCGGGCACGTGAAGGTCGGAGACGGAGCGAGAGTGGGCGGGCAGTCCGCTGTGTTCGGCGACCTCGAAGGGGGAATGGATTACCTCGGTCATCCCGCCGAACCCCGGCGAACTTCGTTGCGCAGGCTCGCCAATACGCGTCGGCTCACGGGGCTCTTCGAGAGAGTGCGGGAGCTAGAAGAGCGCTTGAAAGAAGCGGAAGAGAATCGCGAAGTGAAAGAGAAGGACAAACAGTGAGGAGTCAACGGACACTTCGTACGGCGGTCGAGTTCTCTGGCCCGGGTCTGCACTCGGGCGAGACGGTTCAGGTGCGCGTATTGCCGGCCCCTCCTGGAACGGGCGTCGAGTTCATTCGAACAGATATTCCCGATTCGCCCGCGATCCCGGCCACGATCACCTACCACACGTCGAAAGAGCGTCGCACGCGATTGCAGCGCGGACAAGCGCAGGTCGATACGGTCGAACACTTGCTCGCCGTCTGCAGCGGGCTACAGGTCGACAACCTGACCTGCGAGATCTCTGGCTCCGAGCTTCCCGGTCTCGACGGTAGCGCGAAGGTCATGGCCGAGCTCTTCGAGCAGGCCGGCATTGTGGAGCAGCGCGCTCAGGCTCGTGTTTTTCAGCTGGATCAAGCGATCTTCGTCCGCGATGGCGAATCGACGCTGGTGGCGTTGCCCGTGGACGAGCCCCAGCTAACCCTTCAGTACATCGGCTCCTTCGATGAGCCGGGTGTTCACGACGGTTTTCTCCAGCTCGTGGTCTCCCCGGATTCCTTCATGAGCGAGCTCTCCTCGGCGCGCACCTTCTGCATGGCTTCCGAGGTGGAAGCGCTGCAAAAGGCGGGCTTTGGAAAAGGGGCGACGCGCGAGAACACCGTTGTTCTGGGCGATCCCGAGAGCGTCATGCGCATGCCCGACGAGCCCGTCCGGCACAAGATGATGGATCTGATGGGCGACCTCCATCTCTTGGGGGCCGACTTGCACGCGCACATCATCGCGACGGCCTCCGGCCACGCGACGAACGCGGAGCTCGTCCGGCGGCTCATGGATCGCATGCAGCGGCAGGAGACGGGCGGCCTGATTACTCGGGAGACCGGACTCGACGTGCGCGAAGTCATGCGCATGCTGCCGCACCGCTATCCGTTCCTCATGATCGACCGCGTCATCCTGATCGACGGTTACCAACGAGCGGTGGGCTTAAAAAACGTCTCGATCAACGAGCCCTATTTCCAGGGACACTTTCCCAGTGCACCGCTGATGCCGGGCGTCTTGCAGCTTGAGGCGATGGCGCAGCTGGCCGGAGTGCTCTTACTTCGAAAGCTCGAGAACACGGGCAAGCTCGCGGTGCTCTGGTCGATCGACAAGGTCAAGCTGCGCGGCGCCGTCGTTCCCGGAGATCAGCTCCGGGTCGAGGTCGAGACCCTGCGCATGAAGGGCAAGACCGGACAGGTCAAAGGCACGGGCATCGTCGCTGGCCGAACGGTCTGCGAAGCCGTCCTCACATTCACCATGGTGGACGAATAGTTCACTCCCATTGATTCACACCTGAGCTCTAGGCATGGAAACTCGAATTCACCCGACAGCGGTCATATCCCCCGGCGCCGAGCTGGGCGTCGAAGTTGAAGTCGGTCCGTATACCGTCGTTGGACCCAATGTCCAGATTGGGGACCGAAGCCGAATCGGCGCTCAGGTTGTCATCGAAGGTGTCGTGGAGATCGGCTCCGACAATGTCATCGTGGGGCAGGCGTCGCTCGGCGGTGCACCCCAAGACCTCTCGTATAAAGGCGAAGAGACGGTGCTCCGGGTCGGCAATCGCAACACCATCCGCGAGTTCGTCACGATCAACCGCGGAACGGTGAAGGGCGGGGGTGTGACGATGATCGGCAACGACTGCCTGCTCATGGCCTGCTGCCACGTTGCGCACGACTGCGCCATCGAAGATGAAGTCATCCTCGGGAACAACGTCTTGTTGGCCGGTCACGTCTATGTCTGCAACAAGGCAATCGTCAGCGGAGCGGCTGCGGCCCATCACTTTGTGACGATCGGCGCTAATGCTTACGTCGGCGGCCTGACTCGGATCATTCAAGACGTTCCGCCGTTCATGATTCTGGAGGGGCATCCCAGTCGAGTTCGGGGAGTGAACAAGATCGGGCTCGGGCGCAGCGGCTACGGTGAAGAGGAAATCGCAGAGCTGAGCGTGGCCTACCGGGAGCTGTTCCGCTCGAAAGAGCCAAGGCGCCAGGTTTTGGAGCGATTGCGCGAGAGTACAGCCAAAGACAGTCTGGTCAGCGTGCTCTTGGATTCACTCATTCAGACGGGACTTGGCGACAAGGGACGCTATCGCGAGAGCCTGCGGGAAGAGTTTCGCGCGGCGGGGGAAAGGCTGATTTTCGCTGCGCCACGACGTGAGAAGTCCCATGGGGTTGAGGCGGATTCGGGCGAGGCGCGACCGGCGAATCCCGTGCGGCCCTCGGCGCAATGAGCTCTCAAAATTCCGGCAAGGTGATGCGAGTCTGCGTGGTCGGAGTCGGTCACTTGGGCAGGATTCACGCCAATATCTACGCGGAGGCCGAAGGGGCTGAGCTGGTGGGGGTGGTGGACGCGGACACAGAGCGCGCCGCTCAATTGGCAGAAGAGCTGGGCTGCGAGGTGTTCTCCTCCCCGGATCAGATTCCCGATGACATCGATGCCGTCAGCGTGGTGGTCCCGACGATCTTCCATGCCGAGGTCGCCGTGCCTCTGTTGTTGCGCGGAATCCCATGCTTGGTCGAGAAGCCGCTCGCTGCGAACTTGGAGCAGGCCGATCAGATTCTGGATGCCGCCAAGAAGAGTGGCGCTACTCTGGCCGTCGGTCATGTTGAGCGCTTTCAGCCGGGCGTGCGGCTCGTTAAAGAGCTCGGCTTGAAGCCGCGCTTCATCGAGTGCCATCGCATGTCGACCTTCAGCTTTCGAAGCATGGACATCGGCGTCGTACACGACCTCATGATTCACGATCTGGACCTGGTGCTGCACTTGATGGGCAGCGAGGTGGAGAGCATCGATGCTGCGGGTGGTGCCATCTTGACGGAGAACGAGGATATGGCCTCGGTCCGGCTCATCTTCAAGGACGGCGGTCGTGCGAACGTGACCGCTAGCCGGGCCTCGCTAGCTCCGATGCGTCGCTTCCGATTATTCTCGGCCCGTAGCTACGTCAGTCTCGACTTCACGAAGAACTACGGTGTGGTTGTGCAGAAGGGGCCGGGTTGGGATGAGGGGCGCGAAGCTCTCAAAACGCTCAATCCCGAGGAGCTCGCTCAGCGAGAGGATTTCGTTAACGGCGAGCTGCTTAAGATGGACCATCTGGAGCTCACCGGCGAAGAGCGGCCCCTGCAGGCAGAGCTGGCTTCCTTCTTGGATTCGGTTCGCAGCGGCACGCCGCCCGAGGTGACTGGGGAGGAAGGTCGCCACGCACTCGCACTGGCTGAGCAGATCGTAGAGTTGATCGAAACCCAGCGTTGGTAGTCCGAGCCTGGGGTGTATGGGGGCGGCCTATCTGATCCAACCGTAGGTCGAAATCGCCGTGGATCAGGCGTCGGGTTCTGTACAGGCGGCGGGGCTCAACTGGGTTCTAAGTTCCTAGGGTTGTCGCACTGCTTGCCGTCTCGCTGATGGAGAGGTCTACCGCTCGGGAAGAGGGGAGTCTGCCCGGAGCAGGATCTTCAATTTGGGCGGTACCCTGACCTCCAACTCGCGCTACTTTCTCTAGTGGAAGTCAGCTGGCGATGCAGGTGCCATCGGTAAGAACCCCGAGCCTAATATTCACTGTGCGGGCCCTGTTCTGTATTGCGTAACCCGCAATGCGTTGAGGCCCACCTGAACCCTCGGGTTCAGGGTTACTCCGACCACGGCATCGCTGGGGACTTCCCCCTTCCTTCCTCATCACTTTCGCTGCGCAAGGCTGCGGAATGAGACGGTCTGCGCGCCGGAGCTTGCCTGGAATCCGGGTTTCGACCGAGTTTTCTTCACCGGGCCGTCCTGCGGACCGCGAACGATCGGACGAAGGGCGATCCGCGCGGACGGCTAAGGACTGAAACAGACTTGAGTTCAGGTCGATGAGCGCCGCCCGGCTTGTTTGTAGCTGGGGAGGAGTGCGAAGGAGCGGTATCATCCGGCCTGGAGTCGGCGTGGTCGTAAGAGCGTCGCTCCCTGTTTGCCCGGGTTTCAGTCTTCCTTCGACTTCTGGGCTGTGATTTTTGGACCTCGGGGGTCGCGTTGCGAGTCATAGTAATTCTGTTCTTGGGAGTCGCGGTTATCGCGTTAGTTCTTAAGTACTTTCCGGCCTCCATGGCGGAGACGGAGAACGCGATTCTCGCGGCGGAAAGCGCTGCAATGGACGAACCTGCGGGTTCTCGGTTTTTAGCGCCGCCTTCCGAACCAACCTCCGCTGCCCCGGATAAGGCACCTGTTGAGATCGCTCAGCTTGAGGAGATTGAGCGACCGGCGCGTGCGGACAACGGTCTGCGGGCGGCGGCTTCCCTGCGCGATGCTCCCGAGCTCGCCGGCTCGCTCCTTCATCTGTCCCCCAAGAACTTCCGGCGTTACGTCGAGCGTTCCGAGATGGGGCTTTCGGACGAGCGAAAAGCGCTTCTGGTCGCCTTCTCCTTGGCGATGGCGGGGAAATCGGCCGAGGCTCTTGAGCTCGCTGGAAACTTGAAGGCGGGCGAAGGTGTCAGTGAGTCTGAATTCAGCTACCTCAGGTCTGCCGTGGAGGGACAATGGAAGGGGACCCGGGCGGCGAGCGCCTCTCGAAGGGGTAGCGTTGAGGTCGCGATGGAGCTCGCGCTTCTCGCACGGGAGGGGAAGCGGCTTCTCGACCAGCGTGATTGGCAGGCGGCCGCGGAGACGCTCTCGACCGTCTTACTGGAGGACGTCCGTGCGCCCTGGCCAACAGATTGGGCGTTTACGCGGAGCTGGGGGGAGCGTCTGAACGACGCTCAAGAGCACTATCGATGGAATGCTAAAGGCAAGTGGCCCGCCGTCGATGAAAAGGTGAAGCCCGGCGATAGCCTCTCGACGATTCGCTCTCGAGTCGTCAAGGACGTTTCGGGTCTGTTGATGTGTACGGGCTTGATCGATCGGGTGAACGGAATTGGTGACCGATACTTGCAGGCGGGGGAGCAGCTCCGAATTCCGACGGAGCCCGTGAGCACTTTGGTCGATTTGGAGGCCAGGCATGTGCTCTATCTCTTTGGAGACGAGGTCGCTGCCGTCTGGCCGGTGGCGATTGGTGCGCCGGGCAACGATACACCTGAGGGCTCGTACAAGGTTGGAGAGCTTATTCCGGAACCGCCGTGGTTTCGTCCTGGAGAGCCCATGATTCCTTTCGGCGATCCCGGCAATCTGCTTGGAACTCGCTGGGTGGGCTGGCTTGAGGAAGACGGTAGCAGCACGCACTACGGATTCCACGGGACATGGGAACCGGAGACGATCGGTCAAGCCGTAAGCGATGGTTGCATCCGACTTCGAAATTCGGATGTCGAGGAGCTTTATAAGGTTATCCCTCGAGGGACCTCCGTGACGGTGCAGCTCTAAAGGGCTTAGCAGCCCGTGGTAAAAGTCATTCACTCCATAAGCGGCCGATTTTTGGCCAGGTCGGCACCCAAAAACCTCCCCGAATCTATGGATTCGGGTTCGTTTCCGGGCACCAACCCGACTAAAAATTTGCTGCTCATAGAGCAAAGCACTTTCACCACGGACTGTTAGCGTTTCGGCGAACCTATAGCCGCGACGGGGTTTTGTGAAACGAGCCTCGGCGGCGGCATCGGCGGAACGGATCGCGTTGGGCTCGAGCTGAACCAAGAGTTCGCGACTTGCCGCGATGAGTGCTGATGCTCGAGCGGGGCTTCAGGGGACGAATCTGACCGGGATACATTCCTTGATGCGGGTTTATCCGCCGTTCGGACATCAGCGAGAGGGGGAGGCAGGGGCGCAAGATAGAGAAGGTGCGACCCCGGTGGACCTCTCGCTCGAATGGGCAGTTCGGGCGACCTAGGGGCCAGTGCGACCGGAGGCCCGATTGCGTGCTTTCCGATTTAGACAGGGATTCCGGCCCTTATTCGGGAAGCTGCGGCCTAACGCGCGTGAGCCCTGAGCGTGAGTTTAGTGTGGTGGCGGCTACTTGCCGACCTGGTCTAGCCACCGCGATCGTTGAGATCCGACTGGTCCCAGGCTTCGTCAGGTGACGACAACGTCCCCCTCAAGCCAATAAGGGGGGAGTTCCGGCCAAAGTTGAAGTCGGGGCGAATTGACGGGCATTACTTGGATTTAAAGGCCCGATGGAGGGAAGTCGGCGAAAGTCGAGCGATAGTTGGCGGTGGGCAGAGGGGACCTCCGCTCAGAGCTCGATGAGCAGGGGATACGCGGCTCACGAAGAGAAGGAATTGCTGTTTCTAAGCTGCGCTGTCTTCAGTGGTTACGGCGGCCTACTTGGGACTTGTGGGGAATTCAGGGGCGACCCTTGACCGCCTTCCCGAAATCCATACTATCTCCGTCCCGCGTACGAGAAAGCGAACGCCGAAACGCGCGCCGGGATCACGAAAAGCCGCCTGCCGATCGCAGTACTGATGATGAGCTATGCGCTCAAAATCAGGTCTGTGAGCAGGAGGATGGCTCTTTGAAAACAAGGGTAGCTCTGAAACCTGTGCGAGCATTAGCTGGTCGCTCTTAGGAGCGTCAGCAAATATCCAAAAGTCAGACAAACACTAAATTGAAGGGTTTGATCCTGGCTCAGAACGAACGCTAGCGGTGTGGATTAGGCATGCAAGTCGAGCGTGAAAGCCTTCGGGTGAGTAAAGCGGCGAACGGGTGAGTAACACGTAACCAACCTGCCCCAAAGATCGGGATAACCATTGGAAACGATGGATAATACCGAATGGCCAATCCGAGAGGCATCTTTTGGATTGTAAACGGTAGCTTCGGCTTCTGTTTTGGGAGGGGGTTGCGGACTATTAGCTTGTTGGTGAGGTAACGGCTCACCAAGGCGATGATGGTTAGCGGGTCTGAGAGGATGATCCGTCACACTGGGACTGAGACACTGCCCAGACTC
>JAJDEU010000034.1 GCA_029259635.1 Planctomycetota bacterium
GCTCTATGAGCAGCAAATTTTTAGTCGGGTTGGTGCCCGGAAACGAACCCGAATCCATAGATTCGGGGAGGCTTTTGGGTGCCGACCTGGCCAAAAATCGGCCGCTTATGGAGTGAATGACTTTTACCACGGGCTGCTAGCGAAGCGTTCTGACGGATCCGCTTCGGCGATTCCAGATTAGGAATTATTCCGGTGCCTTCGAGGCCTGAATAATCGGACCCAAGTTTGAAATCGACGCGTTTGAAAATTGGAAGATAGGTCGGGGAGCGCGGTCCCGTTGCGCGCCATTTCACCCGGGACAGGTGACGCGCGGCTGCGCTTCTCTTCAGGCCTTCGAATTCGGCTTGCGCCTACGGTGAGCTTTGCTAAAAAGAAGCTCGAGCTAGTGTTGGAGTCGATCCTCTGGATCTTCGATATCCACAAGGCACAACCCACTCTCCATCGCCCGTGTCTTTCGACTCCCTTACTTTCTGGCTGTTCTTCGCCGTGGCCTGGATGGCTTGGCGCTGCCTGCCCTTCAACGCTGCAAAAACATCGGCTCTCCTAGCGAGCCTTGTCTTTTACGGCTGGTGGAACCCGTGGTTTTTGACGCTGATTGGGTTCTCCGTTGTCGTCGACTTCTACGTCGGAGCACGAATTCACCGGGCCTCGCGACCAGCTCTTCGACGAGCCTGGCTCATCACGAGTCTCGTCACCAACCTCGGCTTGTTGGCCGTCTTCAAGTACGGGCCTTTCGCTGGGAGGAACGCGACTGCCCTGGCGAGGATGTTCGGTGCGGAGGTCGACTTCACTCTCGAAGACTGGATCATTCCCGTAGGAATTTCGTTCTACACCTTTCAGACGCTCAGCTACTCGATCGACATTTACCGCGGCTTGCTGACTCCGTGTAAGTCCTTTCGCGACTTCAGTCTGTTCGTTGTGTTCTTCCCACAGCTTGTCGCTGGTCCGATCGTTCGCGCGCGCGATTTACTGCCTCAGTTTGTGCGTCGAAGACGTTTGTCGGTCGTGCATATTCAGCTTGGAATCGAGTCCATCGTTACCGGCTTGTTCCTCAAGGTGGTGGTAGCCGACAACCTCGCGCCCATAGTCGGGCGAACCTTCTCGATGGACGGAGCGGGCGTGCTCACACCCGTTCAGGCATGGCTGGGCGTGTTGTATTTCAGCATCCAGATCTTTGCAGACTTTGCCGGATACTCGGGCATAGCGATCGGACTTGCCCAGCTGATGGGCTTGCGCTTCCCTCAGAACTTTGCTCATCCCTACATTAGCCGCAGCCTGTCCGAGTTCTGGACACGTTGGCACATCAGCCTCTCCCAGTGGCTGCGCGACTACTTGTACATCCCGTTGGGAGGCAACCAGCGTCGCAGAACACGAGTGGCCATCAACCTGATGATCACGATGCTACTCGGCGGGCTCTGGCACGGTGCGTCTTGGCACTTCTTGGCATGGGGTGGTTTGCACGGATTGGGGCTCTGTGTAGAGCGCGCTTTCGCGCGTGGAAAGCGTCAGCTCAGCCGTCCCACGATCAAGCAGCTCCCGCTCCAGTTCCTCCGCATGCTCATCGTGTTTGTCTTCGTCCTGACGACGTGGGTCTTCTTCCGCGCGGAAAACTTCGTACATGCCGGCGTCATGCTCGATCGCATGTACCTCGAGCCCTTTCGCGGCCGCATGGGGTTCGCCGCTCTCGACAATGCCCGGCACCTCGTCCTGGTACTTCCCGTCGTCATCATGCATTTGAGTCGCCTCGGGACCGAATGGATTGGCTGGCAGCGCACCGTTGCCGTGCGAGTCGTGGCGACAGCCGTGATGCTGTTCCTGCTGACGATATTGCGGCGCGACTTCACCGTCGAATTCCTCTACTTCCAGTTCTAACCCGTGCAGACCTCCACCATTCACCGACGATTCGCGCGACGCAGTGCAGTCCCCCTGGTTGCGGGCGCTGTGCTCTATCTATTGCTCGTGGTCGCTTGGCAGAATTTCATCGTTCCCGATCTTCCGCCCGACCCATTTAGGCCGAACCTGTCACAGGGTCAGGTCCTTTGGGCTGGACCGCGCAATCACCCGATTTACACGCGCGAAGACATCGAGAATGCCGACGTGCTAGTGATCGGAGACTCGCGCATCTTCCATGGCATCGTTGCCGAGCGACTGGAGGAGGCCGGCCTCGGGCGCGTGGCTGTCGTGTGGTGCTTCGGCGGACATCTCACGAGCTTGCTTGCTGCCGTGCGTGAGATGCCGCCCAAGCGGCTTGTCATCGGCCTAGCGCCGATCAATCTGCACCCCAAGAAAAACCCCGTCATGACGGAGATCATGCGACGGGAGCCGCCGTCGCTCCTGCAAGAGGGCGGGAACGAGCTTGTTGCAGCTTGGGCAGAAGAAGAGCTCGATTATCTTGTGGAGTTCGGCTTCACAAGATCCCGAGCCGAGAAGGAGGTCAATGACGTCCTCAGAAATCTCGAGCAAGCGAGGCTGCGCTCGACTTGGAGTCCGGAACGCGTCGACCTTGAGTTCAAGGAGTGGTTCAACGTGCGCCGTCGTCGTGTGGTCGGAACTCTCTCCACTCGGACTTGGGACTACGCCTGGTTTTGGAACTACCAGTCGGGTGAGAGCGACGATGTCTATCGAGGCATTCTCTCAGAGGAAACCGCGCCAGAACGTGCCGCGTCTCTAGAACGAGTGACGGAACTGATCCAAGAACTGAAGGATCAAGGACGAGAAATCGTCTGCTTGCGAGTTCCGGTCGCGCATCAATTGCTTGAGATCGAAGAGGCGGCTTTTCCTGGGGCTCGTTTTGAAGAGTTGTGCAAAGAGCTCGAGGTTCCCTATCTCGATTCCTCGAACCGTCCATTCCGTACGCGCGATGGCAGCCATCTCAACGGCCCAGGCGCCGACAGGTACAGCCGAGTCGTCGCGGAGTTCCTGGCTGAGCAGTGGATGCCCTGAATCGCCGGGCGAGTTCGCGCGCAGGGTCAACTGCTCCAAGATTGTAGATTCGCGGGCGAATCCTCGGGTGAAAAGGAGCGGCTTCCTAATTTGTGGAACCGAGCATTGGCCTTCGACACCTGTGGACCGGCAATCCGAAGCCCAAAAGGCCCCGCCGGTTTGGTAGGTGTTGGGCTCTTCTTTTAACTCTCGTTCGTAGGGAACAGATCGGACTCCTAAGTTGGAACGAAGCGAGGACGGAGTGCGGGGAAATTCCCGCGGTTAGGGGAGATTTTCCTGCGCTCATGTACCCGTTTTTATGGGCCGAACGGAACTACATGCGCTGGGTCGCTTGGCCACCATGGCACGCCAGTTGATTATTCGAGCGTAGCTCGGACCCACGGGCTCCTTCCCAACAGCCGTTGGGAACGAGGGAGCGCGCCGAGTCTTACAACCGAAATCAACAATTCCAAGCCGGCAACGATGCGGGCATGAGAAGCGGAGATGAGCCATGCGTAAATTCAAATCGACGTGCAAGAGGGCTGGGGCGGCTTCCGTCCTCATTCTCCTGCTTCCCCTGTTCTCTCTAAGTTGCACCCATGGCAGTAGTACTTCGAATTCTGGAACCTTCGAAGTTCAATCTAGCCAGACCGCCACTACGTTCTCGACTCCCACGATGGAAGTCCGACTGAACTTGGCCGGCCAAACGATGGCCAACCCGGTCATTCACTACACGATGGATCTGTCGACTCCCACAGCGGCAAGCACCGTCTACACGGGTCCCATTACCATTTCATCGACGACCGTCATCAAAGCTATCGGCATCAATCCCGACATGTCCCAGACCGACGTCCTCGTCGTGGGATACGTCAAGCTTGACGGCCCCTACCGCTCGCAATGGGCGGCGAGCGGCCACGGCGACATCACCGGCGAAGCCTTCCGACATTGGGACGACGACGGCTCGGTTTCGACCAGCTGTGCTCGTTGCCACGGCGGCGGAGGCCTGAGTGACTATCTTGCCGATGGAGTGGTCGACAGCACGGGTGTTCTTCCGCTGGGGCACGACTGCAACATCTGTCACCAGCCCGTCTCCATCACCCTCTACGACTGGAAAGCCAACTACCCGTTCATCGAACCGGTGGCCTTCCCTTCGATGGACACAGCGACCCTCCTTGGTCAGAGCAACCTCTGCTTAGCCTGTCACCAGGGACGGGAATCGGGAGACTCGATCGACGATGATATTTTGGCGGACCCGACGGGACCGTACACCTTTGTCAACATCCACTATTACGCGGCAGGAGCTACCTTCTTCGGCACGGAAACAGGCGGCGGTTACGAGTACCCCGGTAAGCAGTACGTCGGGCAGAACACTTTCCCCTCACACGATGCAGCACAGCAAACCTGCGTAGGCTGCCACATGCGGGGCGACTTGCTCGATCACACGCTTGTTCCGAAGGTCTCCGATTGCACGAGCTGCCACTCGGGTAGCACTTTTGAAACTCTGGGCGGCACCCCGGACTCCAACTACCGCGCAATTCATGCGACTCACACGGAATTGCTCGCGGCCGTTCAATCCTATGCCATCAACACCCTGGGATTCCCGATCGCGTACGACGCTAATCGCTATCCCTATTTTGTGCACGACACAAACTCCAACGGCGTCGCGGACTCCAATGAATTGGGTTTCGGGAACCGATACGACGAGTTCGATGCGACCTTGCTGAAGGCCGCCTACAACTACCAAGTCGCTGCCAAGGATCCCGCCGGTTACATCCACAACGGAACCTACATCCGGCAACTGGTCAACGACTCCATCGAAGCCCTCGGTTGGGTTCCGAGTAAGCCGGCGCCCGGGCGTGCCAACTTCAATCTAGCCACGGCGACCAAATCGGAGCAGTGGTTGACCAGCGGCCACGCGGCCTCGGCCGCCGAAGCCTTCACGCACTGGGACGGAGACGGCGAAGTCGCGCAATCCTGTGCGAAGTGTCACAGCTCTACGGGCTTTATCGACTTCATTGAGGACGGCGTCACAGCATCCGCTGCGCCGCTGGGGCAGTTGGTCGAATGCAGCGCCTGCCACGGCGCGACAAACTTGTTCGCCGACGACAGCACGCGATACGCGGACGTCGTAGCGCACACAGCGCTGGAGCCGGTGACCTTCCCCTCGGGCGCAACCCAAAGTTTGGGCGACGCCAGCAACATCTGCATGACCTGTCACCAAGGTCGCTCCTCGGGACTCTCTATCGATGCGGCCTCGAGCAACTCTGCGGTACAGGCGCCGACGGACTACAGCTCCTTCGACTTCATCAACCGCCACTATTTCGCCGCGGCCGCCATCATGTTCGGCTCCGACGCGACAGCTTCCTATGAGTACGCCGGTCAAACCTACGAAGGCCTCAACACCTTTGACGGTCACAGCGGCGACTTGAATTCCTGCCTCAGCTGCCACATGCGCAGCACGGCTGACCACAGCTTCAATCCGCAAGTCGGAGACTGCTCGGAGTGCCACTTTGGTGTCACAGACTTCGAAGATCTTGGCTTGCCTTTCCGCGCTGCCGATGTGGACTACGATGGAAGTGGTCTGGGCCAAAGCTTCGACGCGGAGATCAAGGGCATGGCCGCGAATCTCTACACCGCGATTCAAGCCTACGCTGTCTCTGGCTTACCCCAGAGCTCTCCGGTCATCTACGTTCCAACTTCCTACCCTTACTGGTTCAAGGATACGGACGCCAACGGAGTTCTCACCCCGGGCGAGAACAACTTCGGCAACCGCTACCGTGATTTCGATATCCACCTCCTTCGAGCCGCTTACAACTATCACTCGGCCCAGGATCCTTGCGGTGACATCCACAACTACAAGTACGTGCTGCAGTCCCTCTACGACTCCACGGACTTCCTGGACAATTCTGTCCTGGACGGAAGCATCGTGGGCACACGCCCCTAACCGTCCGGTAGATTCGTGAAACACGCGAGGGCCCCTGCGCGAGCGGGGGCCCTCTTCGATTTGAGCAGCACAAACCTTGGCGGGAGTCGTTGCCTTCGTGAGTCTAGTGACGAAGCGGTTTCGTAATCGGCGCGACTCATTACCTATTGAGCTGCGCCGCGATTAGGTCGGTAGCTTTACTGTCGCGACGGAAAGATGCCCTGCAGTGCGATGATGTAAGTCATGCTGACGAAAGGCTGACGGTTGTCGTGAGGTTGAGCTCCGCCCGTATTGCCGATGGCGTCGACATGCATGGAGACGTTCGGGTGAGCTCCATAAAACGGACGGTTCGGACTTGTCGCCATCACGTTTCCCATAGTCATTTGCTCGCCGCCTGGCTGCATCTGTCCCATGAGTTGGTGAGAGTGGCTCGGCAAATTGGCGATGCTGAGAGACGTCTGCTCGATGCCGCCCGCCTGGCCGAGTTGGTAAGAACTGAGCCCCGGTCCGTTGCCTTGTCCGATGGGGGTACGGCCCCGGAGGTCGGGCAGGCGAAAGGTGGTTCTTCCGTCGCCGCCATAGGTCGTGCCGAGGATTGAGAACAGAGCTGCATTCTGTGAAATCGGCAGGAGCTGTCCTTCGCAAGTTGCCCATCCTTCGGGGGCAAAGTTGCCGCCGAATAGGACGATCTCACCAATGAAGGGATCGGTGACGAGCAACGTTGCTGGAGCGGGAGCAACAGGGGGGCGTAGAGCCAGGGTCAGGCTCGTTACGAGCAGTGCGGCGGAAAGCATGACGGAAGATGACTTCATAGTTTTGTACTCCGGTGATGGGAACTGGAACCAACAAGTGTAAAGCAAGCGACGATTTGCGGGGCTCTAGCGAAAGTATTGTATTCAGGCCCCCAAGGTCACTCCCCTGTGCATTCGGATAACCACTGTACTCACTCACCAGCCTTAAGAGACAGTTGCGTTGCGCTTCAAATGCGAAGATTGGCGTGCCCGCAGACCCTCAACTCTGAATCGTGAATCCCAACCCAAATAGCCTCCTTCGAGTAGGATGTATTTGGGTTTTCAGTCGATCTCTTCGAGCATCCTCGGTGTACGAACCTGTGAGCTTTCGCACATGTTTTGAGCGCTGCCCTGTGACGATGAAGCAAGGCCTCAGCGCGACACCAGCAGACCGACGATAGGACGAACGATGTACTGCACCTCGACACGCTTCGATCGCTCTCGACTAGCTTTCGTTCTGGTCGCCTTCATCTCCGCCAGTCCAGTGGTCGCGCAAGAGGGATTATCCATCGAACGCCGGGGCGAGTACTGCGTTAGCGAGCAAGTCCGGGCGACCGAGAATCAAAGCGTTGTCGTTGAAGGCCATGTGTTCAATCCCGATGGCTCACCTGCTAAAAGCGCGATCGTCCTAAGCAGCGCAGGTGGGCGAGCGCTCACAGACGAAAGTGGCGAGTATCTACTGGCGCTCGAGGTCTCATCCGACGTCCAGAGATTCCGGATCACCGGAGTTTCAGGAAAAAACGCGGATCACATTGCGAGTCACGAAATATCTTTCGCACCGGGTTCACGAACGATCGCGTCTCTACCACTGCAACTCTCTCAATCGAACTCTTGCTCGCCGGCGTGGTTGCCGACCTTCGGAGCCTTCCCGGGAACGGATATGGACGTGTTCGCGCTCGAAGTCTTCGATGATGGCAGTGGCCCGGCTCTCATCGTGGCCGGTAGCTTCATTGAGGCGGGTGGTGTCTCCGCGAGACGAATTGCGAAGTGGGATGGGTCCGAATGGAGTCCACTGGGAACGGGAGTTTTCGGTCAACTCAATGCGTTGGTCGTGTTTGACGACGGCAACGGACCGGCGCTCTACCTCGGAGGCAGTTTCACTGGTGCTGGCGGCGTATCCGCCAACTCAATCGCGAAGTGGGATGGTGCCGTTTGGGCGCCTGTTGGCTCGGGTACGACCGGGACGATCCGCAGCCTCGAAGTTTGGGACGACGGAGGTGGAGACGCGCTCTTTGCTGGCGGAGATTTTGCGATGATCGGAGGGAGTGCCGCGAATAACATCGCAAAGTGGGACGGAGCTCAGTGGACCGCGCTCGGCGCCGGGGTGAGTGGGCTGGGTTCCGGTGAGGTGTACTCGCTACACGGCTTCGATGATGGTGGAGGGCAAGCTCTCTACGCCGGCGGGCTATTTGACACCGCTGGTGCCTCTGCTGCGAACAGTATCGGCCGGTGGGACGGGTCGAATTGGTCCGCTCTCGGGTCCGGAGTGTCGGGCATCGTTCGATCCATGCAGGATTTCGATGACGGGTCCGGTCTCACCCTCTTTGTGGGGGGGACTTTCACTTCCGCAGGCGGCGTGCCAGCCAATCACCTAGCGAAGTGGAGCGGATCGACTTGGAGCTCTTTCGGGTCCGGAATTTCCGGCCCACCACAACAGCGAGTGGATGCCATGTCCGTCTTTGACGACGGCTCCGGCCCGGCTCTCTATATCGGTGGACGATTCGACACCGTCGATGGCAATCCCATTCAGATGACCGCGAAGTGGAATGGGGCGAATTGGTCTCCGCTCGGACTTGGCGTGAATTCGACCGTGCTGGCCCTGGCTCAGTACGACGACGGAAGTGGAAATGCTCTCTTCGCCGGAGGGCGATTCACGATTGCCGGCACACGGGCTGCGGGGCATGTCGCTAAATGGAGCGGCTCGAATTGGCGCCCGTTGGGCAGCGGATTCAATTCATCGATTCAGGCGCTCGCCGTTTACGATGACGGAGGAGGCAACGAGCTTTACGTGGGAGGGACATTTACCGCGGCTTCGGGAGCTACGCCGGCCCTGCGAATCGCGAAGTGGGATGGAGCGATCTGGGCGCCAGTAGGAGCTGGCATAGGAGTCGGTGGTGGAACCGTGAGAGCACTCGAGGTCTTTAACGACGGGGGAGGTCCTGCGCTCTACGCGGGCGGCCAATTCTCGAGCGCTGGAGGAGTCCCTGTCGCCAACGTCGCCAAGTGGGATGGGACCAGCTGGACCGAAATCGGTGACGGTCTCGGTGGTTCCCTTAGCGATTTTGCCGTCTACGACGATGGGGGCGGGAATGAACTCTACGCAGCCGGTGAGTTCACAACACTCGGACCCGGAACAAGCCTCGTCGCCAAGTGGGACGGTGCGAGTTGGACTTCTGTGGGAGTCGGTATGCAAGCGTCAGGGAACCCATCAGCTGAAGCCTTCGAGATCTATAACGACGGCGGGGGCGATGGGCTCTATTTCGCGGGCGATTACGACACGATCGGTGGCGTTGCCGCCAAAAGTATCGCGCGGTGGGACGGCTCCAATTGGTCCCCACTTGGCCTTGGCCTCGATGGCGTGTTCTTCGCGCGAGGCGCCGCGTTGACCGTATTCGACGATGGAGGCGGTCCGGAGTTGTACGTCGGTGGAACATTTACTTCAGCGGGAGGTGTCCCGGGAACTCGCAACCTGGCTAAGTGGAGTGGTTCCACTTGGTCTTCAGTAGCTGGGGACCTTTTCTCCTCAGTCTTCACGCTTCAGACTCACGATGACGGAAGTGGCCTTGCGCTCTACGCAGGAGGCGGGTGGTCATCCATTGGATCGCTGGTCACCAATGGCATAGCGAAATGGAACGGCGCGGACTGGTCTTCACTTGGATCCGGCATCGAAGGGTCCATCTTCGTCATGGGCGAATTCGACGATGGAAACGGTCCCGCTCTCTTCGTCGGTGGTCTCTTCGACACCATTGAAGGATCTGGCGACAGCTACTTCGGCAAGTGGGGTTGCTCGTCTTCGCAATCCCTGACCAGCGATGCCTCAAACCTCTCTCTCTCGGCCGGCGGAACACAAACGCTTTTCCTCGACGCCGGGACCAGCCGCGCTGACTGGTTTTACGTCATGCTCGGGACGTTCACGGGAACCTCTCCGGGCATCGATATTGGCAGTGGCCTGATCTTGCCGCTCAATTCCGACTCGTACTTCACCATCACCCGGTTCCGCCACCAGCTCAAAAACTTCAACGACTTCAGGGGGACTTTGGACGCTTCGGGCCAAGCAACGGCGTCACTGACCGTCTTCGCGGACATGAACCCGAGCCTTACGGGCGTCACCTTGCACCACGCCTTTCTCGCAGGAGAGGTCTTCAGTTCCATTGAATTCGCGAGTAACGCGGTGCCGACACTGCTCGTCCCGTAGTTTCGTTTCTAAGCCGCGTCTCGAAGTTGCGGCATTCCCGCTCGCGCGATCTTCCCATGCTCGGAAATGAGCCTTACGTTCTCTTGCCCCATCTTGGCAGGATTTGAAACACAAAAGTTGGCGAAGAGTTGCGCAGGGGGTTCCGTCGTTGCACACGGCTACGATGGCATGCGCGAAGATCGCACGAACGGCTTCAGCTTCACCATGAAGACTCCTCTACTTGCAGTTCTGGCTTTGTGCCTCCACGGCTTTTCAACTCCAGACGTCGAGCGTCCAGACGCCAAGCGCCCGAATATCCTCCTTGTCATCGCCGACGACGTTGGCATCGAGATGCTTCGGCCCTACGGAACGGGGAAAGGCTTTGCCAAGACTCCGACGATCAACTCACTGGCCAAGCGTTCGGTGATCTTTAGGAATGCCTGGAGCTCACCTGTCTGCTCGCCGACTCGGGCATGCATTCAGACCGGGCGCTTCGGATTTCGAACAGGCGTCGGAATGACGGTCAAGAACACGGTGAACTTCGACGGGCTCCAGTCATCGGAGGTGATCCTGCCGGAGATGTTGGACGCCGGGACGGATCGCACTTATCAGCACGCGCTCTTCGGTAAGTGGCACCTCAACCACTCGAGCGCCAAGGATAAATCTGGAGCGCCGACAGGTGCGGACGTCGTTCGCGTACAGGGCTACGGTCACTTCGAAGGCATCATCCACAACATTGTTGCGCCTGATTCCTACTTCGACTGGCCCAAGGTCACGAACGGTGTCAGCAGTCGAAGCGGGCAGTACGCAACGACGGCAACGGTGGATGACTTTTTGGCCTGGCGATCCACTGTGAAGGAGCCGTACTTCGCAGTCATTTCGTTCAATGCTCCCCATGCGCCTTTGCACACGCCGCCGTCCGGGTTGTTCAGCATCGACTTGTCCGGCTCACTGTCACCCAAGGTGAACCCGCGGGACTATTACAAGGCCATGCTGGAGGCGCTCGACACGGAGCTCGGTCGGCTTCTTGATGGCATATCATCCGAACTCGACAACACATCCATCATCTTCATGGGCGACAACGGCACACCCGGTCTGATCGTCAGCACCGATCCGAACGCCATCGTTCCAGCCGGTCATGAAAAGGGCACGGTCTATCAGGGAGGGGTGAACGTGCCGCTCATGATTTCCGGGCCGACTGTAGAGGCTGCTGGTTCGGAATGCTCCGGATTGGTTCATGCCGTCGATATCTTTGCGACGGTTGCGGACCTTGCGGGAGTGAATCTTCTGGACCCGACCGTGTTCCCCGCGAATCGAAAGCTCGATTCGATCAGCCTCGTTCCGTACCTCAAGGATTCTTCACTCAGGTCCGTGCGGCGAGTCAACTTCACCGAGAAGTTCTACGAGAACACTCGCGCGGGCGCGCAAGTTGACGAGGAGCAGTTGACTCGACCTCCTTTTTGTCAGCAATCCGTCGAGTTGACGGCCTCATCAGAGGGACCAACGCTCTCCATGTGCGGGCAAGCCATGGTCGAGCGCACAAACAACACCGCGACAATTCGAATTACCAACGCCCCTCCGGGTGCGAGGGTCTTCCTGCTCGCGGGCGGGAACAAGCCCTCGCCGAATCCGCTCTACGACAATCTGGTCACGCTTTCGCCCAAGCCCATGGCCAAGCTTGTGACTTCTACCGGCAAGGTCAACGTCAAGAAAGCCTTCACCGCGAACGCCGAGGGCACTTTCGAGTTGGCAGGAATTGTTCATCAAGTCTCCAACCCGACGGACTACTTTCTGCAAGCAGCTGTCCAAGACCCGATCACCAAACGTTGGGCCATTACGAATGCGGTTCAGGTAAACCAAACCATCAACGCCAAGGGAATCGTCAGCGCCGATGGCTACAAACTCGTCGCCCAGATCAGCGGAGGTCCAACGGAGCTCTACTTCTTGCCGGCGGATCCAAACGAGTTGAACGACCTGCTCGGCGGGGGAGTGGAATCTCTCAACGCATCTGAACGCGAGGCCTACAAGGGGCTGAGGCATGAACTTCGAATGTTGCTGAAGAGCGCCGAGCGGAAATAGTCTCAGTTGTAGATCCCGTTAGAGTCACGCACGCTTCCTGACGTCCGCATCCATCAGTTTCAATGCACTCTGATAGTGCACAGACTTGGGCGACCGCGATGTTCGTAATGTGGAATCTAGGCCCCACGCAAATCCGGTGAGCATCGCTTTCGAAATGCATAGGCGATCTCTATACGGTCAAGGTATGGGTAGTGGCTGTGGGTCCAATTCAAATCGCCCAGCATCGCCTACTTAATTGCGAGTGCACTCGACGATCTGCAGACCGGGAATGTCGCGAACCACGAATTCCGTCTCGCCAAAAGCCAAGGGGGTTCTCTCGACGACCACTCTGTAGCTACCCGTGCCGAGCGCGACCCGAAACGCCCGGACGCCACCGCGCGACGGTATGACGATCTCCCTCGCAATCGCGCTCCCGAACATGCTCCCGATTACGATCGGCTCCAGTGGATTGTCGTTCTCCGAAAGCACCGGTTCGACTCGCACGAAGGCCTCCGAGTAGAGCCGGCTATCCTCGAAGCCGTGCAGACGGATCTCGACATCTCGCCACGGTGAGACTTCGATGGCGTTGACTTCGTCGGGCTTCCATTGCTCGATGCGGAGGCGTTGCAATCCATCGATCCACCTACCGGCTCGATCTAGAGTCATCCGAAGCCACACAGACTGCCCGGCGTTCAATTCCGCTGAAGTGGCGAACCTTCCTTCGTCGTCGACACTCGTACCCCACGAAGGCTCGCCTCCCGGGATGATCAATCTGCAGGGACCTTGCACCGGCGAACCGTCCGGACGAATGAGTTTTCCCTGTACGGTGGGGGTGCGAACGAATGGAACATCACCGAGGTCAATCTCATTGCCAGAGATCGGCATGGACACGGTCGAGTCCAGGTCCTCGAAGCCTAATTTGCTGAAGGAAACAGCTACCGAGTCTCCGACAGGAAGTCTTCTGAAGAAGCGTCCCGCCGAATCCGACTCGTGGCCATTGAAGTAATTGCGCCCGTAGACGGGGTCCCCGACCGAGACGGCGCGAATGGGAGCACCGCTCACAGAGTCGACGACTCGACCACGCATGATGACCGTCTCAACAACGGCTGCAGCTTTCCGTCTGTGGCCTCTCAGTGGTTCCGCGTCCTCGGTCGGAAGCTCAGGGAGAGGCGGCACCGCTACAGTGTGACGTTCGGGACCTGGCTCGATAGGTCCGAGTTCTAGCTCGAGGTCTTTCGGTCGACCGGGAAGGTCGGACACGTAGACCCAATACTCTCCTGGCTCCTGCACCGGCATGTCGAGCTCGAAAGTCTCGCCCACGTCCGCGTACGCCCAGTTCGAGAAATCACTCCCCGAACCGCAGCAGGGAACGAACCGTTCCCAGGGCGTTCCTTTCTGGCTCGCGCGAGCTGCCGCGCGCTGAACTGGATTCAGCTTGCACACCACGACATCGACAATTGCCGATCGATCTGGGCTTCCGAAGCGGCTCGTCGGCAGGGTCACTGCGCGCAGGTCTTGTGCCGGAATACTCACAGAAAGTCGCACTTGCGGAAAGGGCTGGAGCTTGAGCTCTATTCGCTTGCCATCTTTCGGTAGCGCGGATCCAAGCACAGCCGCGGGGAGCCAGCCGGTCATGAACACTCGCAAGCGCTCCAAATGCTCGCGAGAAAACACGAGCGGAATGCGAAAGACACCATCGGCATCGGCGACGAGCTCCATCAATTGCCGATCTCCGCCTCTACGCTCTAGCTGAAACCGCGCGCCCCATGAGCGCTCATAGCGAACTCCCATCGGCCTGGTCTTGCCCCAGCCAAAAAGCTGCTCCGGCTCCACTATGCGTCGGCTATCGCCGTCGACAAGCACCACCTCAAGCACTTCGTCACGACCAACACTCCACTCAAGTTTGTCGGCTCGAGCTCCAGGGGGAACGTGCGGTAGTTGGATGACCTTTCGCACGCCGGTTCGAGTCCAAACAAGCGCATTCGTCGGTTTGCGCTGAGTGAAGACGAACGAACCATCCTCTTCGGTCAGCACCTCGTTCTCTAGACGTTGAAAACCAGGCGCTCCTGGTCGAACACGCAGGCCGGTTCCAGGCTTGTCCAAGCTGCGCGCATCGACGGAGCGGAGCCTTCGCGGATGGGTGCTGAGCAGGGCGCCGGGGACTCCAACTCCGTTGGCATCGACAAGACGCCCCGAGTAAGTCGCCGGCCGCGGAATAACAATCTCGCCAAGATCGACCGTTTCGTTTCCGAGCACAAAGTATCGAGGCTCGTGGTCGAATCGCGACTCGTTGACTGAGGGACCGAAGGACAACTCGACGGGTCTAAGAGTCTTCCACCTGTAATCAGCGCGAGAGAAAAAACTATCAGCAAGGCTGGTCACCTGGCCCACTGCAAATGAGCCATCTTCGGCAGTGGTGGCCACCGGGATTCCCACACCCTCTTCTGCGACCTTAGCAAGGGCATCCGCGACCGTGGCCATGAGATCAATCTCAAGACCGGAGACAGGCGCGCCGCTATCGTCGATCACGCGTCCTTTGATCGCGCCCCCTCGGCCTAACCGAAGCTCGGCCGTAACACTCTCCTCGTCCCCGAGCGTCAGTGCCGTGAGCCCCGGCGCGCGGCCGCCGCTCCGCAGTGTTTCGATTCGAAGCCACAGCGTGTCTCGTGGCACTTCGAATGATGATCGACCGTCAATATTCGTAACGCCCGCCGCCAGTGGTGAATCATCGAGGGCACTCTTGTACGCGATCCAGCGAGCGCTTGGCACCGGCTTTCCATCATCAAGAATGACGCGGAGATGAACGATCGTCGACGCGAGGTCCTCGCCAGCGAGCGCTTTGGGCGGCTCTTCGACCTGGGTCACAGGAACGGATTGAACCAGCGAACTCCCGGCGGCCATCGACGGGGAAACGATCGATAGAATCATCCCGAAGAGACTCGGAAGGATAATGGCTACCGCGGCTACGGTTGAGCCGCTAACTCTTGATGCCTTTACCATGATGAAGTTACGTGCTCCTCTACCCTAACAGCCAGGCGGCACTAGCAGGCCAGTGAGGAGTGGCCTTCCCAGCCGAGTTCGACCCTCGTCATGCGGGCCTCCTGCCCGCCTCGCTAACGCGAACATGAACCTCGGAATCTGTCGTCCGAAGAAGCTTAGTGAGCTCTTGAAACGCGTCGGGAACGATACGGTCGAAATGCTCAATGGTATCGGGCACACGAAGTTTGGGCCGAGTAGGAACTTTTAGCCAATCACGTCACTACGCGCGGAACCAAGGCTCGTTATTCGGCGAGCAACATCTCGATCGCCTGTTCGAGCGCGCGGAAGTCCGCATCGCAGAGCTCGTGTTGCGTGTCACTCGAGCGGTGAAGTTCGGGTCCCGGGTGGACGAAACGTACGAATCCGTTCTGGTCGCATAGAAAGCTCGCACTAGTCGCGCTTCGCGAGCCGGTCTCGAGCCAGAGTTCCTTGAGCAGGTTCCAGTTCAGGTCCGTGGTGACTCGGCCGTGATAGCCGCGCGCTGCGGCGGCCTCACGGATGGTCGCCATCGGTATCTCGACGGACGTAATCGGTGGCTTGGGGTGGAACACGGCGATCGTCTCAAGACCGCGATCCGCGTAGGCCAACCGCAGCTCTTCGATTGCAGGCAGGGAAGCCACGCAGAAGGGGCACTTGTCAGTCCACCATCGATACAGCGTCACGCGGGGCGCGATGCCGGACGAGTCGAGTCCGCGCTCTAGACCACTCGGAAGCGCTGTGCCGAGTAGGTCGGCTCCGGCGCGCGGTGCGGGCATCGTTAACTCGGTGGCCGGATCGCCGTCGGTGTCCACGGGCGTGTTCGGACCGGGCACTTCGGCATCGGTCCGCGTGTTGCATCCGATGAGAACGGGGAAGAGAGGGAGCCATCCCATGACAACGGTTACGAGACGTAAGCACATGCACGTCGGTATAGCATGCGGCCGAGTCGATGTCTCCGCAAAGACGACAGTCCGGCGATTCGGGGCGTTGGTGAGGATTACGGGAGCGCATGCTCGGCTGTAGCGGGTTGACGATAGGGGAAGGGGACCCGCACTTGCCCACCAAGAAATCAATGATGCGCGAGTCATCTGAACTCACCCGTGGGGAAAATCGCAAGGATGAAGTGATCAACAGTTAGAGGGCCTTTCCGGTTCGAAGCAAACCGAAGTACATGGCGACGTGTCTTTCACGAAAAGCTCGCCTTTGTACCGGAACCCATTTCGCTCTGATTTGTTCATCCGTTCCTTCCGGCCTAGGAGTTACAAAATGATCCCGTCAGCAATCGTGTTCAGTCTGATTCCACTTGTCCTTCCAACTCACATGTTGTTGGGGGAGCCAGTACACGATGGTGGAGCACGTGATCCGCGCCAACAGCCCCTTACACTCGAAGACGCTCTTTTCGTCATTCCAGGAGTCACCGGTCGCATTCTTTTGGTCGGCGACCTCGATGGAGATTGCCACCCCGACTTGATGGCGGAGTGTGGCGGCAACGTGTGGGTCGACAAAGAGGCTCCCGCGCGCATCGAAGCCTTCTCTGCGATCGACGGCCGCAGGATTAGGACGCTCTGGTCGGCAACCGCAGGTGGGTCCATGCAGTTCGATTGGGACGCGGGGGGCGACCTCGATGGTGATGGAATATCAGATTTGATCATCGGCTTGCCGCATAGCTCCGAATATGAAGAGCGTGCAGGCAAGGTGCTCATCATCTCAGGAGCGAACGGCGAGCTTCTCCGTGAAGTTCGCGGCTCATTCGCTCAAGAGCATTTCGGTTACACGGTCGCGTTCTTAGATGATCTCGATGATGACCATCTTGCGGAGTACGCCATTGGTGCACCGGCGTGTGATCCCGTTCCCCTGAACGTTTCGTATGACAACGTCGCGGGATTCTCGTCATGGCACACGAACGAGACGGACGAATACTACGTGACCATGAAAGACGGAAGCAAAGTCACGCAGGAGGAGTTTTGGCAGAAAGGCATGGATTCGCGATCGAACCGCCCAGGGTCCGCCTACGTCTACTCAGGAAAAACCGGCGAAGGAAGATGGAGAATGGAAGGCAATACCAATGGCCACGCCTTTGCATCGCGAATGAAAAATGCAGGTGATGTCGACCGCGATGGTTGGCGAGATTTGCTTATCGCTCCGGACAATCGATCGCCCGACCCCGTAATGCTCGTCTCCGGTGGAACCGGTCAAGTGATTAACAGCCTCATCAATCGCGGCGGAGGATTTGGTTCTGCCGGTGATGTAGACGGTGATTTAAGTTGTGACATCTTCGTTGCGCCCTTGGGCGACCAGCGCACCAGGCACGACGGCACAACCTCGATCCTTTCCCACATTAAAGGGACGACTCTGCTTACGTTGAAGTTTGCCGACTACTGGTCCAAGTACTCAACGGCCGTTGCATTGGGTGATGTCGATGGGGACGGAACGCCCGATTTTCTCATGGGCGAACCCGATTTTCACATCCGCGGCCCGGACGGGCCAGGCATCGCGACTCAGCCTGTGCCATCCGTTGTTCGAGACCTCACGCTTGAGGAAGCCCTTAAGATCCCTACGAATCCATGGAACAGCTTTAACTTAGAATCTGGAACTGCTTGGATTTACTCCGGCAAAACGCAGCGCGTAATATTTGGTGTCTGGGGGAGACCCGGAACTGCTGACGGAATTGGACTTCACGGTGCAGCACTTCCCGATCTAAATCGAGACGGTCTTCCTGAAATCATCGTAGTAGGGTCCAACGCGGCTTATGTGTTCGCCGGTCCGGGGCCAGCCCTCAGCGAAAACTCCACGCACACTCACTAGCGTCAGTACGACCTTACGTCGCCGCCTGATTCCACCCGCTCAACAGGGCTTTCCGACCCCAGAGCTTGGTGGCTCCCCAAACTCGAGTTAAACGCGAACTCGGCTCTCTGTAGAGAATCGGGCTTCACGATGTCACCAGGGCGGTTTCTATTTTCGCAGCGCGTATGGAGTGGTACCACTCAGGGTGCAAACTAAAACTTAAGTGGGGTACCAAGCGGGACTCGAACTTTCCAAGAACAACGACTTGATGATCCGATCAACTGGAAACGGACCAGCTTCCCTGACTCGATAATTCGAGCGACAGCGAGCCCCACAATCTGTCGCTCCTCGCCAGATGTTTTGCGAGTTGCGTCAACCTTACGGGTCGCCTTCCAATCGAGCAGCGGCACGGATTCCCAATAAGTAGAAACGGGGCGGCCTAGTTACAATCATCCGCTACTCATTTCCTCTCGCCGCTAGAGTGTCTCTGAAACGGTAGCCGCCTCCGCCTCGCAGCTACGCTCACCGATACCGATCAAACATGAACGCTATTCCGCTGTGCGCTCTTCTTGTCGCATTCATTCCTGCTCGCCCGTCGATCGAATCCGAACCGCAGCGGCCAAATATTCTGCTCATCATCGCAGACGATCTCGGCACCGACATGCTTCGCCCGTACAAGATTGGAAAGGACATTCCAAAGACTCCAAACTTGGATGCGCTCGCGGAATCTTCGGTTCTCTTTCGCAATGCTTGGAGTTCGCCTATGTGCTCTCCAACGAGAGCATGCATTCAGACGGGGCGATTAGGGATGCGGACGGGCATCGGCGAATTAGTCAAAGACACGCCCGCCTACGACGGGCTCGCAGCCTCGGAAATAATTATTCCAGAGCTGCTAGATAGCGCGACGGACAAGGCCTACGAGCACGCCTACTTCGGGAAATGGCATCTCAATCACATCAGTGCTCCCGATGCCTCCGGTGCTCCGAGAGGGCCGGATGTTGCCCGCATTCAGGGCTACAACCATCACGAGGGAACGATTCATAACATCAAAGGGAGGAACAGCTATTTTAATTGGCCAAAGGTTAGTAACGGCGTAATCACAAAGAGCACGGTCTACGCGACGACGGCTACCGTTGATGATTTTCTCGCTTGGAAAGCGCAGGTAGAAAAGCCGTATTTTGCGGTTCTCGCATTCCACGCGCCGCACACGCCGCTTCACGCTCCGCCCGACGAATTGCATAGCGTTACCCTCGTTTCCTCCAGCAATCCGCGTCCGTTCTTCAAAGCGATGGTTGAGGCGTTGGACACGGAGATCGGACGACTGCTGAATTCTCTGGCGCCCTCACTCTCGAATACCACCGTCATTTTCATGTCGGATAACGGCACGCCGCGCGAGATAATAAAAGCGGATCCGAAAGCAACCCTTCCTGAAGATCACGCCAAAGGGACTACCTACGAGGGCGGAGTGAATGTGCCGTTGTATATCTCGGGAGCTGGTGTAAATGCCCCGGGAACGGAGTGCACAGCGCTCGTTCACGCCGTTGATATTTTTGCAACTGTGGCTGATCTCGCTGGAGTAGATCTCGATAACAAAGAGAACTATCCGACCGACCGAATTCTCGATTCGAAAACGCTTGTTCCTTTCCTGAAGGATCCAACTCATCCCTCTCTTCGTCAGATTAACTATACGGAGAAGTTCTTCAACAACACCGTCGAGGCAGCGCAGGTCGATCCAACTCAAGTCGGGCCCGGACCCATCTGCCAACCGACCGCTGAATCGTTCGGTACGGAATCGGGACCCGTGCTAAGTATGTGCGGTCAGGCGCTCGTAAAGAACTCGGACAATGAAACGACGATTCTCCTCACAAATGCTCCAGCGAGTGCAGAGGCCTTTGTCTTGATGGGAGGATTGAATCCGGGTCCGAATCCCAAATTCGGCGGATTGACCACCGCGATTGGCAATACATTTTCACGTCTCTACACCAAACTAGGAAACTTCAAACTCAAGAAGCCTTTCACAACTGATAAGAATGGGACGCTCGAAATTCGGGGCGTTTACCACCAGCAGTCAACCGCGACGAGCTTCCACATGCAGTTCGTCATTCAAGATCCCGACACAAACGAGTGGATGGTCAGCAACACTTTGAACGTCACCCAAACCACCAACGTGAAGGCTGTAGTGAATCTTGATGGCTACAAATTGATATCTCACATTAGTGGCGGGCCGTCAGAGCTTTACCACCTTCCGACTGACCCCCGAGAACTGACGGATCTTTTGGAGAACGGCGCTGATGCTCTCGAGGAATCGGTAAGCGTCGCATACGAAGACCTCCGCACTGCGATTGACCGCCAGTTGAAAACAGCTGTGGCCCCGCAGAAGAAGTGAATCCTTCGCAACTCGGATGGCGAATGCTCGTTACGACGATTCCTCTACGTTTTTCGAATAGACCGTAATCTCGCACACAGTCCTCGATCCAATTGAGAGTTCTCACTCTGAGCCTTCAGCCTCACGAGAGCAACGAAGAGATACAGCTGTGGTCTCCAGAGTATTGCGAGACTTCAGGCACTTTCTGCGCTCAATCGGCTTTTGCGCCGAATTGCACCGCACGCCTTCTTTCGTTCTAGAAGTGTTGCGGAGACCGGCGCGTAACTCGGAGAACGCAGGGGCGTCCGTAGCGGATTGTAGGTAACTCCTAACGCAACGTAACACGGTTTCGACCCTCTAGGCTGAATCGTGTGGCGCGTTACCACTGATGTGGATTCGCATCACAGGATGTGCCCTAGTCGGTTGCGCTTCAGTAGCAAATGCGAACTTTGGCGAGGATGAAGAGAAACGCGAACCCCGTTGCGTTCAGAGTGCGTTACGTATTTGTTCAGGAGACCATCGGCGAGCGAACGCTTTACGAGTTTGCAGCGAGTCGCGCGCAAAATCTCATCATTCCCGATAGTGAAACTACTCGCATTGCCTTGGGAAGTTTGTCGGTTACTCCGTTCGGTTGCCCGCTAGTATCTGCGTCGCCGCTTGGCGCCCCGCAACCCAGATTCGACTTCTACAGCATCGGAGCATCCAGATGAACTCCCTCATCTCGCGCATCTCGTTAGCCGCTTTCTTCACATTGGCAGTTGGCCCCTTTGTATCGGCACAGGAATACGAACCTGCAACTACGAGCTATCCGGCTGCGGACCCAGATGGGGAAATACTGAACGCCATCCAGCCCGAGATTGAGGCTGAGAAAAGCTTCAACGTTCACCTGAACAACGGTGAATTTTTCGTTGAGCAGACCGACCTCACCATCGCGGGTCGTGGCTTCGACTTTCAATGGAAGCGCACTTATCGTTCCAGAGCGACCGGGAAAACCGCGATGGGGCACAACTGGGATCACTCCTACAACATCTACATTGAGCAGGATGGAGCGGATCTGATCTTGCACGATGGTGACTTCAGAGCGGACCGATTTGAACCGACAGCAACTCCAGACACCTGGGCGTCTCTCGGCCAGTTTCGGACAATTTACTTCAAAGATGGCGGAACGCCGTCGGACCAGAGCGATGATCGGTACGTCGTGGTCCTTCGACACAATTCGAAATGGATCCTCAATCCGTTCAATGGAACCAGCACCGAAGGCAAGATACGCTCGATTATCGACAGGAACGGCAACGTCATGCTGCTCGAGTATGCGGCTCGCACAGGGCGTTTGGTTCGAATCAAAGACACACTTCACGAGGACATCAACAATCCCCGAGTGATCCAAGTCCGTTACAACCTCAACGGAACAATTAAGGAAATTGAGGACTTCTGCACGGACCTGGGTATTGGCGGAGCGGGCCGAAAGGTCACTTACACTTACTGGACCGGAGCATTCCGCGACCTTGGGGAGCCGGGAGACTTACGCTCAGTAACGTCGCCTGCCGTTGTCGGCACTTCTACTGGCAATGACTTCCCTCTTGGAAAGACCTGGAATTACGAGTACACGGTTGGTAGCAGCAACGATTCACTTAAGCACAATCTCGTAGCGGCAATGGACCCCAACGGGCAGTATGTAGTTGCCAACGCTTACTACGAGGGAGCTCCCGAGTCCTATGTCTTCGATCGGGTTGTTCGCCAACGAATCACCGGATTCAACGGACCTCAATTTAATTATTGGTACGAAACGCGAACACCCTCCGCTTCCAATAACAATGCGGATCACCTGACGATCGTCAACGACCGGATGGGAAATGTCTGTGAGCTCTTCTACGAGAACCAAGCGCTAGCACTAGTCCGCGAGTATTCCGGCCGGGCGCCTGACGCCACAATAATCACAAAGCCCACGACAAATCGTCCAACAGGCAAACTAAGGCCTGGGATCGACCCCGTTTTTTGGGAAACCAAGATCACGAACAACGTTGACGGACTGGTCGAGGAGGTTGTGTCGCCCAACGCGGAGACCCAGACCTTCTGTTACGACACCGATGATCTTGAGCCGCGAAGCCGTGCAAACCTGCTGAACATGCTCGTCACGCCCGGAACGGGCCTGTCGCCAGTCAACGATTTTACGGATTTGAGCCAGGCATGGAGTCACATTTCTATCTTCAACAAGCGAGCGGGCTTCGTTGACTTCCGTGGGCTGAACAGTGCTTTGCGATACGAAGGTCCGGGAGTTGTGGAGCCGTTCGATTCGTGCACCCCTCCAGCCGCACTTACATCGACGGATGACCGTAGATTTGTGCCCTTACTCGGGCACCCGCAGGCCACTTATGCCGTTGAGACCATCTCTCCAGGTAGCATGGAGCCCGACCCGAGCATTCTGTATAGCGGTTCGGCTGACCAATCAAATGGCGACAGCGGAGAATCTGGAGGTGAGGAGCCCAATTCTGGAGGCGGTGGAGGCTGTGCAGGTGTGGACTGCCCGCCGTTGGCTATGACTTCAGCGAGCGCTTTAACGGCTTGCAACTGCTACGACTACGTTCTCAACGATGCTGGCCAAAGGACGATGGCTGTGGATCCCGAGGGCATGACGACGAGCTACGTCTACTACGACACGCCGCCGATGCACGGCTACCTCCATCAGGTCATCACGGACCCGACGGGAGAGATACTCGTCGAATCCTATACGTATGATTTAGCTGGCCATGTCACCTCTTACACGGACCCGAATGGCAATCTGACGACGTATGAGGTGAACGCACTCGGACAGGTTGTTCGGGAAACTGGTCCTTCGCCGAGCAACATCGAACTGCAAACGCATTACGATGCGAATGATAACGTTTTTCGGAGGGACATCGAAAACGTCGAGAGTCTTGTCGCGGGTGACACTGTCGTTGCATCCAACCCCTGGTTCACGACGACGTACACATTCGACATCCTAAATTACCCGACGAGCGTGACCCGTGAAATCGACTCGTCCAATGTACCGAACGAAGAGTTCGAGTTCTTAACAACCCAAGAGTTTGAGTACGACGACAACCAGAACCTCTCACTCATCAAACGCGGTGAGTCGGTAAACGGAAACCAAGTCAACAACACCGTCGGCTTCGTGTGGGATGAACGTGATCTGTTGCTCGATGAGACCCAAGCGCCTGGTTCGGGAATTTCGTCAACGACCCGCTACGACTACGACGACAACGAAAACTTGATGACGCGGAGCGTCGGGACGGAAGCGCTCATGGACGCCCGAGTGTTCCAGTACGAGTTCAACGGATACGACCGGCTCAAACTCGTCACTGACCCGATGGGGAACGAGCTTGCTTACGATTACGACGAGTCTGGAAACATATCAAAGAAGACTTGGAATGGAGAACTCGTCGATACTTCCTCAGCTGGCTTGAGCAACGAGTTGCTTCGCGAAATTAGCTACACTTGGGACGATCGCGATCGGCTCGAGGATGCAACGCACCTATTCTTTCAATACGGTGATTCGACCCCGTATCCGACTTCAACGCTTACTAACGAATACAACGGCGTCAATCAGATAAGTGCTCGCGTTGACGCACTGGCGCGTCGCACCGATTTTGAATACGACACGGTGCATAGAGGTGATCGAAACGTAGACGCGCTGCTAAACGTCTCTGAAATTCTGGATTTCGACCAGAATTCGAACCCTTTGACGATTCGTGAAGTCGACCTCTCCACGTTCAGCGCCTCTCCAATTGCTGCGATTGCGGTGACGACCTTCGAATATGACGAACTCGATCGTCTGAGGAAATCGGAGGATAGTGCCGAGAATATCACCGAGTTCGGTTACGACTCACGCGGGAACCGAATCCAAACGATCGACGCCAATGGCGTGGAAACTCGTTACGCCTTCGACGGCCTCAATCGCATGGTGTCCACCGTCATTGACATGGACAATAACGGGGCAGATGCGGGGCATATTGAAGACATCGTCACACAACAAGTTTGGGATGATTCATCCCGCCTCATCGCTCAGGTCGACGACTCGGGAAACACCACTCGCTACGCCTTCGATGAACTCAATCGGCAGATCGTCAAGCGAATGGCGGATGGCACTCTTCACCAGGTCGGCTCGGGCGCCGTCTGGGGATCTGGCCTGCTAGTCCCCGATCTTTCGTCGTTCCTGTCTGGCTACGATGTTCACAGCAATAAGGTGCTCACGATAGACGCGAACGGTACGTCAATGGTGGGGGAGTACGACGACAACAATCGACTGACAACAAGGACGATCCCGCCGGGACCGGCGAACATCAAGGGTTCGAGAGTCGAAACGTACACCTACGATGGGCTTGGACGAATAGTCAAAGCCGAGAACGATGACTCCATCGTCTCTCGAACCTACGACTCGATGGACAATCTAATCGAGGAGGACCTGTCAATCTCCGGGGCGGCGGGAAAGAAAACGGCCCGAACCTTTGACAAGGTAGGCAACGAGACTCTCTGTAATTATCCAGGTCCCCGCAGCGTCGGCACTTCTTACGACGACCTCAATCGGAAGAGCTCTACTGGAACAGACGTGGATTTTTATTATCTCGGGCGTCACCTAATTGAAGCCCGGGAATTCGGGAGCCAAGCGTTAACGAGTAGGTATCTCTATGACTACGCGACTGGCGCAGTTCGAACACCGACAAAGATCCAGCATGGTGGCATTGTTTCCACCAGTGTGTCGTTCAGTACGTACGACTGGGACGGCGTGGGGAACAAGCTGGAAAAGAAAAACGACCTAACGACGGTCGTACACAACTATCAATACGACGACGCCTACAGACTGATCGACACGGTTGTCGCGGACGTCGGAGCCGCCACGACGCCTCGCTCCACGAACTACCTGCTCGATGGAGTTCACAATCGCGAAACGGTGACTGAAACATTGCTAGGAGGCTCACCGGACATCATGAACTACACCATGGATGTCG
Source organism: Planctomycetota bacterium (assembly GCA_029259635.1). Lineage (GTDB taxonomy): Bacteria > Planctomycetota > UBA1135 > UBA1135 > OFTM34. Next base: position 25,241 of record JAJDEU010000034.1, read on the forward strand.
GCGCCCCTGAATTCGACTCAGAGCTCAATCAGTATTCATCGACGCCTTTCGATTCGCGAGTCTACGACGCTAACGGCAACTGGATCGAAAAGATTGATCCGGCGGCTCCAACGCCCGCTCTCGCAACAATCTTCTACGACGCATTCAACCGGATGGTTGAGTACCAAGAGATCAGCGGCGAAGTGCACCTCTACAAATACGACTGCTTTGGACGTCGAATCGCAAAGGTTGTCGACTCAACTGGTCTTATGCCTGAAGAAACGCGATTCTTCTATGGCGGGCGTGACAACTGGCACGTGATCGAAGAGCAGGATGGGTCAGGAGCTACGCTGGCGACGTACGTTTACGGAAACGGCGTTGATGAATTGATCTCCATGCAGCGAGACCTTTCCAGCCCCCCAGGCCCGGAAACATATTTCTACGCAATTGACGAGCAGAACACCGTGGTCGCTCTTGCCGAGTATAACGGTGCGTCGTTACCAGTGACGGTCAAGGAGCGGTACGAATACGGGGACTATGGAGAGCCGACGATATTCGACGGCGGGGGTACCGAGATTACCGCGTCGGCAATGTCAAACTCGTCGTTGTTTACTGGGAGAAGGTTCGATGCCGAAATAGGGCTCTTTTACTACCGAACCAGGTACATGGACCCGGCGGTGGGTAGGTTCACGACAAGGGATACGATCGGGATCTGGGGTGATCGCTTCCAAAGTGGAAATGGCTTATCGTATGTTGGTAATGGTCCCAATTCCAAAACCGATCCCATGGGACTCGAAGTGAAGATAATGACTCGCGGGTTACACTTTACGAATTCCGCCGGGAAGTTTGCTGGTAGGATTTTCACCCACTCATATATTCAGGTCACCACCTCATCTGGCGCCGTTACCACATATAGTGGAATTTTGGCCGACAACCCAACTAGCGGCGCCAAAGATCAACTCAATGTATTTAAAGACTATCCAATCGACGTAAACACCAATGACCCTTGGCGAACAAACGACCAGAGCGCAGTTGTCGACATCCCAAAAGGTATGACTTCTGATGAATTCGATCAAGCGGTCATCGATGCCGGAGAATACGAGGTAGGCCTGACGAAAGCGGGAAAGACAAGGGAATACACCTTATTTGGTGCAGGCGGGTTCTGGAACGCGGCTATCTTTCGAAATAAAAAGCTAAGTAAGAATTTGCGTAGACGGAAAGGCAACTGCAATGACCTGACTCGGCTCTTGATCAATCGAGCAGGGGGGGAAGTTCCATCCTCTCTGAACCCAACGGGGTTTGACACCGGCCTCCGTCAGCCCCTGCCGCCTCCGGGGCCCCGGCCGCCTTATGTGCACACCTCGCAAAATTATTGCTTTATTGGGTCAACACTAATCTCTTTGCATTCTGGACAGTTGATTGAAATCCAAGACCTGAAAGATGGGACAGAGGTTTGGACGAGAAACGAAACCGTCCTCGGTGCGTCCGGGGAAGCAACGGATTGTCGAATTACCGCCCTTGTTCACGTTGTAGTCGACATTGAACTGCCTCAAGAGCACATTACTAGTGATTTGAAGCATCCTTATTGGGTTGTAGGAAAAGGTTGGACTATTGCGCGTGACGTTCAGCAAGGTATGCGCCTCCAAGACCACCTAGGTCGCCCTATTCCAGTCGTGAGTGTGCGGAGAGTGCTTGTGCCGAGAGGGGAGCCTGTCTATAACTTTCACGTTAATAGATATAATGTTTATTACGTTGGTTCATCGCGCATTCTCGTGCACAACCGATAGGTGGTGTTAGCGTTTTACCCGAGGCGAAATCCAATCGCGGCGAGAGTCCAATCGCACTAAATTGGGCTCACCGGACGCTTTGGATTTTCAATCCTAATGCGCGGAGTTCTCGCGAAGCACGACTTCGGGATGCACAATAACAAAATCGAAAAAACGACCTTGCTTCTACGTGAATGCGACTAGAATTGGCCAGAACACTAATTCAGTCGAATTCCAAAGATAGCTGGCAGCCTCAATGTGTAGCCTATACTTCCAATTTACTCGATCGAAAGCGTGGTAGTGGCGCCGCTGGCGCTGGTTTTCATGGGGCTCCCCGTCGAAGACGTTTAGAGATCTTCCAATGCAATTAAACAATGTACATCCACACTTATCACTAAGGATCCTTCTTGCGAGTACGGTGTTGGTGGCGTGTACTGACCATTCAGCCTCGAAGGATCAAGGCGTCGATCGAATTCTCAATCGGGCTGGGGTCTCTGTTTTAGATGCAGGCGACTTGACCGAAGATGATGCTGCTCGTTTGTTGGACGTTCTACTTCCTAAGGCAAGCCGCGAGTCTTTATGCGACACCGTACTCACTCCTAAGGTTGCGCAAGCATTGCTGTCTGATTACGGGGAGAGAGGAAAGTTGCTCTCATTACAACAGCAAATCGTTTGTGAATGGACGGGACTCGTAAAGCTTGTCCTAGAAAGCCCCTCTTCTATTGCATTGAGGCACAAAATTGTCATCGGTACAGATTTCAAGAACCAGCGAATGCTAAAAAAGGAATCGAGATGGCCACACGACGAACCATTCGAAAGAACCTACGCGTTCATCAAGACCATTGGTAAACGCGAAATTCTGGTAGGCATGGCATTTTTCGAAGGTGCCTACCTTTATTTAGAACTTGGTCCGCCGAGTAGTCGGGAGAAGATCGATACAGCGATTAGCCTCACCTGGAGCGCAGCGAATGCGCTGAGGCTGGTCTATGATAATGAACTCAAAGCGTATTCTGAGAATCCGTCATTTGAAAGCAAGATTGCAATCGAACGCCCTGACTTGCCCGATCCTGATATCGACAGTCCAACGCACTGGCCAGAATGAGCCGTCGAGTCGCGCCTAGGAAATATCAGCGAAACGCATCCAGAGTCCGTCTATGATCGTCTCGGATCTCGCTCTCCATTCTGGAGTCTTTGTCCAGCCTCACTCGATTCCCCTTACCCACAACTATGCCATCCCCATTAATCCGCCCCGTTGTACCGCCGCCCTCAACGACCTAAACTAAATTCAGTTCGCGGCCCTCAATTCCAAGCCCCTCTCCCAAGCCCGGCTGCTTAACGGCGGAGACATGGCTTGGAACCAAAATCACTTTCGATTCGACGAGTGCCTCTTGATGAGCTGCACCTCGATCCTGCGAACGCACGCGAACACGGCGAGCGAAACCTAGAGACGATTCGGGCCTCGCTTGAGCGTTTCGGACAAGCAGAGCCTCTGGTTGTACATGCCGGAACGGGGCGCGTTATCGGCGGTAACGGTCGTCTCGTTGCGATGCGTGAGATGGGCTGGACCGAAGCTGACATCGTCGAGATCGAGACCGACGACGTTACTGCGACTGCGCTCGGCATCGCGTTGAACCGAACGGCAGAGCTCGCGACGTGGGACGAAGCGGCGCTGGGGCGGATACTGGAGTCGCTCCGAACCGAAGGCGCACTAGATGGCATTGGGTTCACCGACGCGGACATGGATGACCTGATCTCCAGCCTGGGCGACGAAACCGTAGAGGAAGACGTTGTCCCCGAGCTACCCGAGACGGCGACGACAAAGCTGGGTGACTTGTGGATCCTCGGTGAGCATCGGTTGCTGTGCGGTGACTCGACGAACCTGGACGATGTGCGCCGCGTGATGGACGGGGACCAGGCGGCAATCGTAAGCACTGACCCGCCGTATCTCGTGGACTACACGGGGGAGCGACCGAACGACTCGGGCAAGGACTGGTCGGAAACGTATCGCGAAATTGAGATCAAAGACGCCGACGGATTCTTCCGGTCAGTGTTTACGAATGCGCTCGACGTTCTGGCTCCGCACGGTGCGATTTATTGCTGGCACGCACACAAACGGCAGGGCGCGATTTCCGCCATCTGGAAAGACCTCGGCATCCTAGATCACCAACAAATCGTATGGGTGAAACCAGCGCCGGTGTTCGGTCGGGTGTATTGGCACTTCCAACACGAGCCCTGCATGATGGGGTGGCGCCAGGGCAGCAAGCCGGAGCACAACGGTAAGCACGAGTTAACGTCGGTGTGGCAAATCGACTACGACGGACAGGACCGACGCGCATCAGAACATCCGACGCAAAAACCGTTGGAGATATTCGCTCGCCCTTTGTTGAAACACACGAAGAAGGGCGAAATCTGTTTCGAACCCTTCAGCGGATCGGGCTCACAGATAGTCGCTGCCGAACAGCTGGGCCGCCGTTGCCGAGCTATCGAAATCGAACCAGTGTTCGTGGACCTCGCAATTCTTCGCTGGGAACAGCTGACCGGCGAGAAAGCGGTCCTCGACGAAACGGAAGGAGGCTAGACATGGGGACCTACAAGAAGCTGCCGCCGGAATCGTTCGCGTACTACGTCTCGCTCGGCATAGAGCGTTCATACGAGAAAGTCGCTGAGCGATATAACTGCTCGAAAGTCGCCGTTACGAATAAGGCTACGAAGGAAAAGTGGCAGGAGCAGATCCATGAGCTCGCTGAACAGGCGCGGCATCGGTTCGAGATAGATGCACAGGACGAGATGAACGTTGTCAGAGCGCGACAGCTACAAGCGGCCCGTGCGCTCCAGGGCAAAGCGCTCGAAATGCTGCGTGACTTGAAACCGGAACGAGCGATCAAAGCAGCCCCGGCGCTCAAGATTGGATGGCACCACGAACTCTTGCTTCTCGGCGAACCAACAGCCCGCAACGAATCGGTCGAGGAAGTCACGCGCCGAGAGGTACATCAGCTGTTGGTTTCGAAGGACGCCGAAGTTTGGGGAGCTCCCGATGGATCTGCTGACGGTTAGCAAGCCGCAACTGTTCGAGTACCTCGGGTACGAACCGCACGAGGGCCAGGTCGAAGTCCACAGGTCCGATGCGAAGCAGCGGGTGCTGGCGTGCGGGGCGCGGTGGGGGAAATCGACCTGCGCAGCCATGGAAGTCGTTGCGGCGCTGCTGGAGCCCTGTGAGTCGAGCATCGGATGGGTCGTGGCTCCGACGTACGATTTGTGCCTGCGTGTGTTCGGTCGCGTAGAGATAATCGTGAGGGAGCGCCTCGAACACCGCATCGTGGAGATCAACTCACGCGAGAAGAAGATAGTGCTCCGAAACCTCGGCGGTGGGAAGTCCACGGTCGTCGGGAAAAGTGCGGAGAAACCGACGGGCCTGCTCGGCGAAGGTCTGGATTGGGTTGTCGTTGACGAGGCCGCGAGATTGAAGCGCAGCGTGTGGGAATCGTTCCTGAGTCAGCGGTTGATCGACAAAGACGGATGGAGCCTGTTGCTCTCGACGCCGCGCGGATGTGATTGGTTCTATTCGCTGTACCGGCGCGGGCAGCGTCATGAACCTGGGTTCGCATCGTGGCGGTCACCGTCATGGACGAATCCACTGCTGAAGCGCGAAGTGATCGACGCTGAGCGAGACCGCCTGCCGGAAGAAGCTTTCGCTCAAGAGTACGAATCTGAGTTCACCGGCGAGCTCCAAGAGCCCTGTGACATTTGCGGCGGCCCCGATCCCGACGTAATCGGAACGGCGGTCGTCGTCGGTGAGTACGAATTCTCGCTGTGCGCCGAATGCAGCAAGGAGATCGACGAAGAGGGGCACACGCTCTGGACCCGTTGGCCCGACGGGACGCCGTACTTCGGAATCGTGAAATTGGTCTACCGCTCGCCGGAGTACGTAAGTCTTCCAGGTGACGATCCAAACGATCCAAACGATCCGGTTGAGTACGAAGAAGCCGACTACGAGGACGGCGCCGACGAGCCGAAGCTTTTCAAACCGGGCGAGTTCTTCGCGAACAGTCCTGGCTGACGGGCCGATTCCGAGGCTGGATGGGACTCATTTCAAGTCTCATTCCAAGGAGCCCCTTTGCTCGTATCCGAAGCCCTGGACCGCTATGTCGTCCAGCTCGAAGCCGATGGCCGTAGTCGCCACACGGTCGCCCAGGCGCGTCGCCACGTCCTATTGTTGGACGGATGGCTAGGCGGCGCCCGAGACGTAGACACGGTCACACACGAAGACCTCGCGCAGTTCCTGACGAGCGACGTGGTCCGACTGCGCGCCGATGGAGAGCCGCGAAAGCCGACGACTGCGAACGCGCTGCGAAGTTCGGTGAAGACGTTTCTATCGTTCGCCCACGCTGCGGGATACACCGCGCAGAATCCGGGGCGGTTAGTAAGACGCGCTATCTGCGGAACACCGCTCCCGAAGGCGCTGTCCGAAGCCGAGCATGAGAAGTTGCTCGCGACGCTGGCGGGGGCGAAGACACACGCGGAGCGCCGAGACCGGGTGCTGTTTGAGCTGATTCTTGGGACCGGGGTGCGCATTGGGTCGGCGCTGGCCATCCGGGTCGAGGACGTGAATCTGGAGCGGGCGGAGATCACGCTGCGAAAGATGAAGTTCGGGCGGGAAGCGCGGGTGTATCTGCCGGAATCCGTAACACACTTGATAGCTGAGTGGCTCGGAATCCGAACGCAGGGGTACGCGTTTCCGGGGGCCGCAATTGAACACCTCACCCAAAGGAATGTGTCTAGGAGGCTGGCGCAGTGGTGCTCTAAGGCAGGGATATCAGGCGTATCGCCGCACGGATTACGTCATACCTTTGCGACGCGGCTATACCGACGAACGGGCGACATCGGGCTGGTGCGCGAGGCGCTATGTCACGCGTCGATTGCGAGCACGATACGGTACGCGGCGGTGGAAACGGAAAAGCTCAAAATGGCGGTAAAGAGTTGCAACCGAACGGAATTCACGCTATCTCGGAATTCGTTATGAGTGGAAAGAACACCCCGAATCCAATTCGCATCGAAAGAATTACGCCCGAGCTAATCCGTTACCTGGTCATGCGCCTGTGGCGAGAGTCGAAGCACCTGCAACTCGTCGATTGCTTCGCTCTAACTACGGATACGTTGCTTCATGGGCACTTTTACTACCGGCTGCGACCGGGGGAGCTCCGTCCCGAAGACCTATCCTTCTGGGGCCAGGTTGCGCTCTGGAACATGGTCAACGCCGTCCCGGATCTCGCGTGGAGCTGTGGCTACCTTCCTCGGCTCGAGTACCGACGTACCCTCAGCGTCCACGACACGCTCTTCTTCGCTCTTGGCAGAGAATCGCAATGGGATGAGGATGTCTACACCCCCGCGATTGAAGCAGCACAAGCAACGAATGGACGAGCTGACCTGAACACAAGATTTGGCGAGGTTTACTTTCACTGGTCCGAGATACAGAAGCTCTCGGTTTTTCGAAGGGCCGCTTGGCTCGACAAGAAAGATGTGGCGAAGGCGGTTCAAAAGAACGTTGGTGACGGCAAGCACGGAGTAGAGGAGTTCTCGGGGCCCGAGTGTGCCGCCTGGTTGGACTACATCAGCGATCACGTACCTCACGACCAGGCTTTTGAGATTGGCCAGAACGGGGAAATCCTTTTCCAAGACGAGGCGCTGGATAACGGGCTCATCGAAGTTTTCGACGACGCCGTGAAGTTCCCGAAACGATTGAAGAGCCTCGACGCGGAATCCAAGTTCGAGCGGAACGAGTCGCTCGCATCTCGAACAGGCGATCAAGGTGCTGTTGATCCGCCGCTTGCGTTGCTTGCAAGAGAGCTTCGAGATGAACTAGATACGTTCGACCATTACCCACTCCTGCGCGAGGAGGCGGCCTTGGCTGTTCGAGATCCCGGGTGGTTTGGATTCGAGAACATTCAGTCCCTACTCGAGCTACGGGATGCACTGGACGAACTCGAGGACCGGGCCCTCCAGGCCGCGGTCGTCTACGAGCGTAGCCGGCTCGGGTTTCGCGCCCACGGCGGCGTAGGTCGAAATCGAGTGGGCTTGGAGTACGGCGTCTCGCCTCGGCAAATCGAAAGGCGCGAGGCTGAGGCCCGCAAGGTGCTGCGGCGTCTAGCTGCATAGGCTCGCCTCAAAGTTTTTCCGACTTTTTGGTGAAATTCGGGGGCCAGCAGGGGGGGTCTATATGGACCTTCCTGATTCCCCCTACCGTTCCGCCGGCGAGGCGCTTCGAGCCGTCGCGCTACCGGATATCTGCCGCATCGAACACCTGGCTTCGCACACAGGCCTCCCAGAGCAACTCATACTCGACGCGCTGGCTTCAGGTGAGATCCCGGGCCGCCGACTTGGCGGACACTGGCTGATCTCGCGCGCTAGCGTCCTAGAGTGGCTCCGGGGCTCGGACGCGGGGAGGGCCCTGTGAGCGCCCCGATACAAGCATTCGTGGCGTTTGGAAAGGCGACGCGATGAGCGCGCACTACCTACGCAACGCGCATATGGAACGCGAATTCGCCGCCGGATTGCTCCTCAACCCGGAGTGTATATCGAGCCTTTGCGAAGCCTTCTCGCCGGGGGACATCTCGGATCCGCCCCTTCGCCTGGTCTGTGAAGCCGTCCTGGGTGTAGAGCAACCCGATCCGACGTCGGTAGTCGCCCACCTCAAGACGCGCGGCGGAACTAAACAGGTAGATGATTGGAGCAAGTTCGTTGCAGACTTGATGAAGGACGCTCCTCTCGGGGGTGCTTTCCTAAGTAAGCAAGCACGACATCTGCATGATCTCGCGGCCTTGCGCGCCGCAGGCAGCACGATGCGCACGGCTTTGGAAGGCCTGGGGAAAGTTGACTGCACGTCCGAGGGCGAAGCGGCCCGGTTCCTCGAAACAACGGCGGCGAAGCTCGAGACACTCGGATCTTCTCAGCGAGCCGACTCCGAACTGATAACCGTCTGTGCCGCCGACGTTCACCCCGAAAAGGTGGATTGGCTTTGGCGCGACCGCTACCCGATGGGTCGAGTCTCAATGCTGCTCGGCGATCCTGGGCTCGGTAAGTCATTGAACGGGATCGACGCGTGCGCGCGCGTGACGAAAGGTTTGCCCTGGCCTGATGGCGCGACGCCACCTCCAATCGGCTCAGTCGTGCTTCTGATGGCGGAGGACGATCCCGGAGACACCATTCGCCCACGGCTAGACGCGGCTGGGGCCGACCCAAGTAAAGTTCACATCATCCAGGGCGCCCGCAAGAAAGGCCGCGCCGGGGCAGTAGCGGATCGCATGTTCTCGCTCCGGGATGACTTGTCAGCTCTAGGAAACCTATTCGAGAACCTTGGAGACGTTCAACTCCTCGTTGTCGATCCGATCAACGCCTACCTGGGAAGCGGGATTGACTCCTACAAAGACGCGGAGGTTCGCGCCGTTCTCGGACCACTCGCTGAACTCGCCCGCCAGCACAGCGTCGCGGTCCTTTGCGTGACCCATCTGAACAAGGCTGGAGCATCCAAGGCAATTTACCGTGGGCTCGGGAGTATCGGCTTCGTCGCAAGTGCACGCGCAGTCTGGCTCGTCACGAAAGATCCCGAGGACGAAGAGCGCCGTTTCTTCTTGCCAATCAAATCGAACCTCGGCCCCGACCCGCACGGGCTCGCGTACCGCGTCAGAGCGGAGTGTCTTGGCGACGCGCCGTACGTGGCTTGGGAAGAGGGCGCGGTCACCGAAACAGCGGACGCCATTCTGACCAAGTTTTCAGCTCACGACTCTGGCAAAGCCGGAGAAGCGAAGACCTGGCTTGCAAGAACCCTGGCTGATGGGCCAGTTCGCGGTCGAGAGGTGATCGCAAGTGGAGAGGAGCAGGGCTTCTCAGATAAGATGATTCGTCAGGCATCCAATGCCCTCGGCATTTGCAAACGGACTGACGGATTCCAAGGACCCTCGATCTGGGAGTTGCCCAAAGACGGCCAAGCCAATGATGTACAAGAGTTGCCCTCTCCCAAATCGGGGGCAACATTGGGTGAAAGCGGCCAACATTGGACGGAAGGGGTCGAAAACGAGGGTGGCTCCAATCTTGGCCAGGGCAAGATTGATTTGCGGCATCAAGAACCCAATCACGGCAATCATGGCAATGATTCTCCGTCCCCGGAGAGTGCCATCATTGGGGGAGACCCCGAAGATTGCTCGCTGTGCCATGGTCGCTCCTGGTGGCGTCTAAAGACTGGCGGACCTCCCGTCTGCGCGCAGTGCCACCCCTGCATCTACTCAGATGACCGGGTCGAGTATTGGGAGGTGCCGTCGTGACCCTCACCGTCACAAGCGCCGGAATCACCCGCGCCTCGGAATCGGACAACCGGCGCGGACTCGTCGGCTACCTCACCCTCGCGTTCAACGATGCCCTGATGGTCGATGGCGTGACTCTCCGCAGAACGCAGGCGGGCGAGTACCGGCTCTCTTTCCCCGAGCGAACTGACGGCCAGGGACTGCGCCATCCGATAGTTCGCCCGCTCACCGCGGCTGACCGCGAATCCATCGAGTCGCAAGTATTCGAGCAGCTCGGAATCCGGGCGGGGTCAGCGCTTTGAAAGCTGGACGCGAGCGTGAGGGTCAAGCGTCCGAAAGTGAAGGGAATGTCTCTGTCCCTCGCACTGCGCCGCGTGTGGCGCGGTCTACCGCGAGTTCGTCAAGCGCGGCCCGGACTTCGCACGGACCGAAACGCTCCAACACGGTGCCACCCAGCGCGATTTCGCCGAAGGAGCGAATGGCCGAGCTGGGCGAGGTATTCGCGAGTGGTTTCCGGCGTTCGATGAATTGCCTTGATGACCTTGGCGAGGGTGAGCCTTCATGCGGTTAACACAAAGGAGAACGTATGAATCAAACGAAATGCCCGCACGGAACCGGACCGACCTGCCCCGTCTGCGACGAAATCGCCCGCCTGCTTCGGGAAGGACTGATCCCGTTTTGAAGTCGATTCCGACGATAATCAACGAGCTGCGTGCCATGCCGGTTGCGGAGCTGGTCATCGAGTACGAAGCGGCGTTCGGGAAACCGCCCCGCGTTAAGCATCGCGACTGGCTCTGGCGAAAGATCGCGTGGCGAATCCAAGAGCAACGGTTCGGTGGTCTGTCGTCGGTCGCGAAGAAGCGCCTCGATGAGCTAATCGCGCAGCTCGATATTCCGTTAACCACGGGATCTACCGCGACCGGGAAGATTCGATCCGGTCCGATCACGGGGACCACGGTTCGTCGCGTCTGGAAAGGCATCGAAATCGAGACCGTCCGGGTCGAGGGTGGCTGGGAATACGACGGGGTGGTTTACCGCTCGCTGTCCGCAGTTGCGAAGCGGGTCACCGGATCGCATTGGAACGGGCGCTTGTTCTTCGGGTTGGCGAAGCGATGAGCATTGCCGTTGATGCCCCGGTCGTTCGCGTGGCGGCGTATGCCCGTATCTCGGTTGCAGACAGGGACTCGACTCCGTTCAGCTCCATTCAAGCACAGGTCGAAGCCGTCACGGCCTACATCCAGAGTCACAGATCGGAAGGGTGGGCGCTCGCGAAAGATCCATTCGTCGATGACGGGTTCAGCGGAGGAAACGCTGATCGCCCCGCCCTACGCGAACTGCTCAACGATGCAGCAAAGGGGGAGTTCGACCTTCTGGTCGTTCATCGATTTGATCGGTTCTCTCGGAGCCAGCGCGACTTTTTGAACCTGCTCCACGACCTGGAACAGAACGGCGTGGCCTTCGCCTCGGTAAGCCAGCAGCTCGATACGAGCACGTCGATGGGGCGGTGCATGCTCAGTGTCATGACGGCCTTCGCCCAGATGGAGCGCGAGGTCATTGTTGAACGGACTCGCTCCAAGATCCAAGCGGCTCGACGCAAGGGACTCTGGACAGGTGGGCGCCCGGTGCTCGGGTTCGACGTGGTCGAGAAGCGACTGGAGATAAACCCGCCAGAGGCAATTCAAGTTCGAGAGGTGTTCGACCTTTACTTAGAACTCGGTGGGATTCTGGCGGTGGTGCGAGAGCTAAACGCTCGCGAGCGACAGACCAAATCCTGGAAAAACCAACGCGGCAAGCAGGTCACTGGCGGATCATTCACCAAGACTGTCGTCCACTCGATCTTGACCAATCCGCTCTACGTCGGGCGAATCCGGGCCGGGGAAGAAGTCGTAGATGGTGCTCAACGGCCCATCGTCGCCGAGGCCACCTGGGAGGACGTACAGACGCTGCTCGCGGAGAATCGGAACGATGACCGGCGGCCCCGGAAGCGGCGAGGGGACGCGCTCCTACAGGGCCTAGCGAGGTGCAGTTGCGGGGCCGCAATGACGCCGACGTTCACCACGAAAGGCAATCGGCGGTATGCGTATTACGTCTGCTCACGTCGGCAGAAATCCGGCGCTGAATCGTGCCCCGGAAGTCGGATCGCAGCGGGGGAGTTTGAAGCGTTCGTCGTGGACCGCATCCGTGCGATTGGGAGAGACCCGATGCTGTTCAAGGCCGTGCTCGAAGCGGACCAGCGGGAGCGGGACGAGTTCGATTCCCATGCCCGGCGCGTAGATGCGGACCGGACGCAGTTGCTCGACGAGCGAACCCGGCTGGTGGACGCAATCGCTCAGGGGACGTCAGGCAACGGGACGCTCGCGGATCGAGTTGGGGAGATAAATTCGGAGATCGAATCGCTGGTCCAGCCCGAGATGCCCGAACCGCTCGACACCGATTCGCTCCGGGCCGCGCTGATTGAGTTCGACGGGATCTGGAATCAGCTCGTTGCCGCCGAACGCGCCCGGGCAATAGCGCTGCTGATCGAGGAGATTCGGTTCGACGCGAGCGAAGGCGAGATCGAGATCACGTTCAGGCCGGGGGCATCGCTCGCATGAAGGTCACCTACGCATTCCGGGCCAAGCGGAAACCGACGAACCCCGCCAGCCGACTCGCCCGCATGCTCGCTCTTGCGCACCACATTGAACGCCAGGTCGATGCGGGGGAGATCGGTAGCTATTCCGACGCTGCCGCCGCGCTGGGGCTTACACGGGCGCGTGTGACGCAAGTAACTCGGTTGTTGCTACTCGCTCCCGTGATTCAGGCGCGCTTGCTAACCGGCGATCTAGGCGCGACGGAACGGTCATTGCGAACTGTCGTAATCGAACCGAACTGGCAGAAACAACTGGATGTCCTCGCCACGTCGAGCAATCAGTGAACCCATGACAGATATCCCGTTCCACTCGACCCGCATGGGCCAGCGATTTTATGAGCACACCGCACCAGAGTTGGCGCGGCAACTGTCCCGATTGAACGAAAACCTAGAGCGCCTCATCGAAGCCGCCGAACCGAAAGAGAAATCAAATGAGCACGACAAAGACAGCAACGAAGAAATCCGAAACGACCCAGACACCGAAGATCCGCAAACAGCGCACGCCCGAACAGATGGTCGCTGACCTCGAAGCCGAAATCGCACGCGTGAAAGAACGAGCCGCTGCGAAGGAAGCGAAAGCTAAGCCCGAGGTCAAGCCGTTCATGGCGGCGGTCAAAGCCGTGGACAAGGCACTCGCTGCTGCGAAGGACGCGGAGGCTGATGGCGTGTGCCACGCGCTCGAAACCGCTCGGGCTACTCTCGGTGAGCAGCTGATCGCGATGGGAGTGCGTGCTCCGGTTACTCGCGAGCGAAAGAAGAGCGAGAAGGCGGCTTAGGTCGCGGAATCAGACGGGCCTCGACGGCCCCAGTTGCAGCGTCCGGGGGGGGGCGCTGCGGCTCGTTCACGGTGAACGTTTACCATTGCTACCTTCCTCCGACCAACTGACGATTCGCACCGGCGCCATAGTGTCGTATCTTGCGGAATGCCGTTTCAAACAAGAAACTGGGGCAGAACAATGTGCAACTTGTCACCTGGCTTTGGCTGCGGGCAGCGTGGAGTGAATCGAAACCTGGTCCTTGCCTTATAACCTTCCGATGGCGCCCAACCTTGATCTTTCGAAGGAGCGCATTGAATTGACTCGAAGAGCAATCTCGTCTTCGTATGCGCTAGCCGTAGGGAAACCCTTGGCAGGTTCGCGAATGCAAGAAAGCCTCGACGTGCTCTCAAGCAACTTAATCGAATGCATCGAGAATGACGCGTGCCCTTCGACCACGATAGGGCCTTTATTGGCTCCGTACGCTCGCGCTGAAAGACTGGCGCGTTGCCTCGACATCGGGAAGGACTTCCTCGGTTTCAAAAACGCAGTCAAGCACATACGGAACTTCGACTTCCTTTCGGCCGACGCCAAGAGCGATTTCGCCGCCGACCGAGTTCTAGAAATTGAAGTTGCTTCGTTATTCTCGTCGGATCAGATCCAAGTGCACCTGTCGGAGCCCGACGTAGTGGCACAATTGTCAAGTACACTAGGTCTCGGGTTTGCCTGCAAAAGGCCACGGTCAATTGAAAACATCCCCGATATGGTCTGGGATGCTTTTGAACAATGCCAACAAACTTTCGGAGTAGCTTTGATCGGGCTGGATTGCGTTGCGCCGGGTTTTGATCTCCTTCGGGAAGGTACCGATAGTGCGCCAGTTCGAATTCGTCAGACGATTGACCGGATCGCCGGAGTAACAATGAACGACTGTCAAAAAGTAATCGAGAAGCGACGAGGGCTTGGAGAAACGGTTTCACTGGGCGTCGTATTCTTCTTGTCGCAGGTGCATCTTGTACACACGAGCACGGGCAGAGTGTTGCGTCACACAGCCGGTTTCAGAATCCTGTCGTTAGCAGAGAAGAACGCGAAAGAGATGCTGCGCCTCGCCCGTGTGCACCTGGAGAGTGGCAATCGCAAATTCTTGAATCGTAAGCTCAGTTTCGGCAAAGGCGGCTGCTAACGACGATGCCCGCACATGAGTTGGAATCCGCGCGCGCCACGCTCGGCGAGCAGCTGATCGAGATGGGGGTGCGGGCTCCGGTTTCGCGTGGGCGCAGGAGGAGCGAGAAGGCGGCTTAGGTCGCACTACTAGACCGGGCCTGAACGGCTCCAGTTGCAGTGTCTGTAGGGGCGCTGCGGCTCGTTGGAGAAGGAGACAGCCAAATGCCGACGATGCGATCTCGGCCAACTTGAGATCACCTTTATTGAGTAATTAGCCAGCCGCGTTCCCCGGTAGAGTTTCTGTCCAACTATTCGGAGTGCCTTTTCAGCACCGAATTTACGGTCCACCACCCGCATGGGCAGGACAGAGCAAATATCGGAGCTCCCGGCGGAACGATAGTCCAGACGATGCGCTCATCGGCGATGTCTTCTGGAGGGATGATGCCTCGGGAATACTTCTCAACTTCAAGGGGGCGCTGGCAGCCTCCGCAATTCACGATCTCGGTTCTGCGCTTCTGGTTCATGCTGTTCCTGCGGACTTGTCATTGCGACGTGATCGTCCCGGCCCATTCGATGAATGCCCTCGATCTCCGGCATTGAAACGTACTTGCGAGCCAATAGGAAGTACCAGAGGACGCTCCCAGTTGCAGCGTCTTTGGGGCGCTGCGGCTCGTTGGAATCCGTGCTTGTACACCTGAGCGCGGAGAAGAAAGCCTCCGACGGATGAAAGAATCGTCCTGGTCGCGTTCTTCATGGGCGGTGGCCCTTTGGGGTTTGGGGATAGACCCATTAGGATCTCCCCGGGGTTGATTTCGCAAGCTGTGCCCGCGCACAACAACAAGGTCTCGCAGAGGTTGTAGAGAGTCTTATTGTTAGCCCCGTTGAAGGGGTATCAAAACCAGGAGAGACTCGATGCAACCAAAAACTATCGCCCTGCCACTTCCAGGTCTCGGCTTCGTACTCGCAGGGGCACTTGTGGTCGTTGTCGTGTTCGTAATCGCCGCGGCTGAGCTCAATGATAACTCCGCGAAGAACTCCTCACAGAGTTCCGACTTGAGTACAGAAGATTCAATTCGAGTCATGAAGTACCAAATCGAAACACTGCAGTATCAAGTCGAGAGCCTGCAAAGTGAACTCAGCGGAATAAATGGCTTCAAGGGCCGCGTGGAAATGCTCGAAATCAACAGTAACTACGTGCGGAATCGTGTGGCGTCTCTCGACGCAGAAGTCTTCAAGTTCTAGGGAGCCCGGGGAAAGTCCACAGAAGCCCTCGCTATCATTCGTTCTCCAGCCAGCCGACGAGAACGACTTGGCTAGGAGAACTTGTGGGATTTGCTTCGGTTAAAACCGACCCCGCTGAAACTGCATAGCTTGCAATCCCCGTGTTGCTGAATTCGGGAGGTGATTCTGCGCCATCAATTAGGAGGGGGCTCGGTGATTGGCTTGCGGCTGTCGAGAAGCGCACAACAAACACTTTGCCGGGAGGCACTGTGTATGAAGCGACTGGGTTTGGATGAGTCCCACTACTATCTGCGTCAAGATTAATTGTGAGCAACTCATTAGGGGCCGGAATCCCCTTCACCTTCAAAGGTCCCCGAATGACGACGGGAGTAGGTCCGTGCTGAACGGGAAATGCAGCTCCCAATATGTTCAGGAGTACTCCGAGCCCGAGAGCTCCGAGTAACGCGGACAGCGGGTGGATCTCAATCGTGAACTTGCGCATGACTACATCCTCGTTCGTGGGGAAGCGGGTTCTTAGAGTAAGCCCTACCTTAGCCCGGATTCTCGATTGTGCCGGAGTTTGAATGGGGCTCTGCACGCTCCCGACTAACGCGACCGTAATGCCCTCTACGTGCACCGAGAGGTCTTCGCTGGGTATGATGCGAGTTCACCTTCCCAACCGTCAGGAGCACCCCATGCGTAGCATCAAGTTCGAGATCCATCCCATGTCCGCTCTACTCGGAGCACTCGTCGTTATCGTCGCGCTCGGAGTGTTCGGCGCCGCCAGAGTCGCTGACCTGACGCGGGTGGCGGTGGTGAACCCGCTGACGATTCGCGATGCGTACAACCCGAGGAATGCGGTCGTGATCGCGGAGGGAGTTCCATACACGGTCCCGACGTCCAAGCTACTTGTACTCACCGCCGTTGGCGACACGATCAATCAGAACTTCATCAGGCTTCAGATAGATGGGACGCTCGCTTTATCAGGTTCCGGTATGCCTGCCGGAAACGGAGGAACGATGAATCCGATCCCCGATGGACTGACCGCGCCGGGAGGAAGCCTCGTGGAGCTAGTCGGCACCTCTAGCCCATCCAGTGGAACGGGACGCGCCTGGGGCTACCTTGTGGACGCGTGACGCGTAAATGACGAGTCCTGAGATTGTAGGTCGCAACGCCCCTTGCCCGTGTGGGAGCAAGAGGAAGGCAAAGAAATGTTGCTACCGCCCAGGGGACGAAATCCGCCCGCTTCATGCGCAGGTGTCCCCGCCACATCCGGCTACAGGCTATGCTCATCCAAAGTGCTACCTTCGCGCAACTAGAAATTGCTCCGAACGGATATCGCGGGAGCATGTGATAAGCCAAGGCATTCTGAACCGACTAACCGAGTGGGGTCGGCCTATCTTGGAAGAGCTTGGAGAGGAGCACATGGCCGGAAGCGGAATGCCCTCTCAGAGCAAGGGTGAAATTAATCGACGCTCCGTGGCGTCGAAGGTCTCAAAGATTCTTTGTGATCGTCACAACACGGCACTGGCCCCATTGGATAGCGCTGCTGTCCGACTCCTTGAAGGACTAAAGGGGTGCCATGATCTGGTTCAGCCACGCCTGGCAGTTCCCGATGAAGACCAGTTCTGGCTTATTAATGGTCATGACATCGAGCGATGGATGTTGAAGTCACTTATTGGATTCATGCGCGCCGGATGGGCTCGTGAAGGAGACCTGCGCGTACCCGGGAATTTGTGGGAGATTGGTTCTGCAATGATCGAAGCTCTTCTTGGGAATCGAGCGATAGATGGTCGGAGAGGGCTTTATCTTCGAGCAAATCGAGACTCTATAAATGGCGAGGTAGAATTCACTCAATGGGATGTTGGGATTCGACCACTTTGGGACCCCGATAGCCCTGAAGTTATCGGAGCTTCTTTTCGGCTGTTCAACTCGGACTTCGTTCTTTGGCTCGATGAGTTGAACAGGCATCCTCGCCCCGATCTTGGCGCAGTGTCCTTGCACCCGCATCGAATATGTGCGAAGCGAGGGACTCGGCGCGCCACAATCGAATTTGCGTGGGAAGGGACAACGAAAGGTGGGATAGTTGACTTTTTGCACGTTGGGCTTTCACCCGATGACATCGGACCCAATCACCGTAAGAGTACGCGCTGGCGTCACTGGGGACACGAGGAGTAGCTGAACCTCCATCCTAGCGATGGCGTTCCCTGCTCGCGGACAAGGTGGCGCGGCGGAGCTAAAGAGGTGCAGCTCCGCTGCGAGACTCGACGCCAAAACTAAAACCTGCTGACCACTGGCTCGGATTTTCAACCCAGCCGTAACTGATCTATGTTTGATCCGGTCCTACCTGACAACTGGCTAGATGTCTCGCTGAACTACGAGCCCAGCGGTCACGATGCTTCTTGGGAGCGAGCATGTATTGAGCTCCTGCGCGAGTGCGGAGAAAGGAGCCTCGCCTCTCCAGACGTGCAATCACTCGTAGTCCTAGCAACTGGGCTCCGACCTAACTGGGCTATTCGCGAGAGCGAGTTGCTGGCTAAAATCCCGGATTTCGAGTGGGCAATTCAGACTGCTTGGTCTGAGCCAGGCAGGACTCCTTTCACACGATCATCTGTGTGGCACGCGATGCAAGAAATCCGTGCCATTGACGATGAATTGGCTGCGCTGAAAAAGCTTGGCGACTCTAGCTGGCGGCCGGTTTGTGGTGCCCGAGAAGAAGGTCAGCCGGATTGGCTTGTGCGCCGCGACAATATTGAACTTCCCGTTGAAGTTAAGTCGAAGGGGGAGGCGTCGTCGGGCGAAGCCTACTTGAAGGGAGCGTTCAACGCCCTTCTTCTACTCGACCTTATTGGCGGCCTTCGAAAGATCGATTGGCACTTCTCAAAGCCCGGAAACTCGGCTGCTCTGTACCTCCTGAGCAAGAGTCCGCAAGCTCTCGATATGGTCGTCTATCTCATGTTCGAGAATCGCGAGTCGGTTTCCAAGTGGCTTTTCGATTACTTCCCATCGTCTAGTTCGCAATCCTGGTCCAACTCCAGCGGTACTGAAATCCGGGTTGAGTGTTGGGAAGACTCGCTTGAGCTCGTAGTCACGGAACCTACAACAGGCGCAGTACTCACATTCTGTGGTGAGCCACGAACCGGCCAATGGCGATACTCCCGCTACCCTTTGTCGGCTGGCTGGGAGCTACACAAACTCACCGATGAGTTGATCAATGATGTCGCAGAAATACTCCGAAGGACGTTGAAGGATGGTCAAATCGAACGCTTTCCTGCGGATACGCTCTATTTTGTTCGTTGGCATGCTCCGCTTTTTTGGACTCGCGCCTTTCAAAGGCATCCGCAGGACTCGGCGGCAATCGCTGAACGAGTCATCGAGCCAGGGGCGGGCACATTGGTCGCGATTTGGATTTCGTCACTCCTAACTGACCAAGTATTTCCCAATGCCATCTCGAGTGAGCACTTTGCGATTGCCTGAGCGCTAGCGTTAGCGTTCGCATTCATCCCCCCGCTCCAGCGCGGCGCGGCGGAGGGGAGCGGGTGCTTACCCGGGACGTTGCCAGCTCTGAAGGGACGCTCCTGAAATCGTTCGATTTGTTGCCGGGATTGCGGCCGCGTGTCGTCAGTTGTTGGCTATCCCAAGAGAGAAGGACTCCGATGACCAGACATATTCTAGTTTGGTGGCTGCGCGCGTTGTGCGGCGCCCTCCTAGTCGCAACGTCGCTCAGCGCCCAGCTACCGTCGGTCGATGCGCCTCCCAGCATCTCACAGGAACGACTTTCCATGGACGCGCTCATTGACGCGCTCCCTCACGTTCGAGATCAAAGCTATTGGGACAGGGCGAACAGTACGGTGGTTATAGACCCTGCCGTAGTTGAGCTTCAAGAACGTCTGAACTCCGGCCTTGCCATGTCCGACGCGCAGTGGAGGCGCGCCTTGATTGAAACAGGCGCGATTTCCTATCGGAAATCTTGGCCGAAGACGAAGCCTTTCGCGTTAGGAATGAGTGTTCCAAGGTGGCTCACGCTGACCCGAATTCGGTTGAGTCCGCGTCGTACGACATTCCGAGATGCGAAGGCGGGAATACTTCATTCGGGTGGGTGCGGGTTCAGTAGTAGCTCGCGAAGAAAGAATGAGGCTTATCAAGTGCTCGGCCACTTACCCGTTGGCGAGCACGAGCTTGAGTTCGATGTTGCAGTCGAGCGGGGCCCGAATTGGAACCTCGAAAGTAGCGACCTTACGGCTGAACTACTCTGGGAAGGCACGCTGAACTTGAACGTGGTCGTCGTCGATGATTTAGAAACAGCTATTCCCGGTGTCTCAAGCGAGTCATTGCAGTACGCCTTACGTTCCTCAACCGTGTTCAGAATGGAACAAGACGACTGGACGGAAGAAGTGAACACGCCGAACGCCAGGCTATACTTCGAACCCGATACCGCGGCAATTCGAGAACTCGGCGGCGTGGCACTTTCGTTACGAATTGAATTGCTGCACCAAGGAGAGATCGTCCAGACCGATCACTGCGTGATCGACGAGTACCGCTTGCTTGCCCGCGGGCCACTCGCAGTCATCCTTCGAGGCCCACACGGCGTGAGTGAGTACCTCTGCACGTTGACGAGCCTTGCGCCCGCCGAGCAAAACAATCTAAGCGCGTGGTCCGTGCGCCTTTCGGGAACGCAAGACCGCATCCTCTCTGCATGGGATGCACGAGGTCATTGGACGGGGACCGTCACGATTCCCCTCGAAGAGTTGGTTAGAAACGACTTAGTGAGATCAGCTCCGGCGGCTCGTTAGGTTCGAGTTTCGGGGCGCGGAGATCGGTGATCCGCATGATCAGTTCAACATCTCGCAGAGAGCACCAGAGAGTTCCCGCGCCGGTGAACGCCTGGATCACATCACCCGCTCTGAACAGGGCCGACCAAGTCCCGAGCTAGACGACTCAACCCGGCGGCTGGAGTTCGGCCCCGACGCTCTTTGACTCGGCCTTGAAGTTCCGCATCGGCGCCGCGAGGCGGTAGGAGATCGGCATGCTAATCAGCAAGCCCACGGCGAACACTGCGCCTGCGATGCGGGCGTCCTGGTCCGTGAGAAGGTATGTGAGGGTTGCAATTAAACTGAGCGGCACAGCGAAGTACATACCGACGAGCTTTCCGTGCTCGCGACCCATTTCTTCGAGGCGCGCTCGATCCGCGCTGCTCATGTTCGCGTTGGCGCGGCGCTTCTTCGGAGATTGGAGCAGATGAGAAAGCCCCCATCCGAGCAGGAACATTGGAAATGGGGCGAGCAGCAGGAGAGCCATATTGTCGTTCCCCGCCCGCCACTGGATTGCCGCCGCTGCAAACATCACGAGCCCGGCTAGGATCAGGAACTTGACGGGGCTCATCGAAGGCGGAGTTGTCGAGCCCATTTCTGCCTCAGCATTCTCTTGCTGTACGGATTTCGGCTGCCGCAAACACAATCCCCGAATGCCCGCTCCGAATGCGACCAATCCGTAGAGCGCGTGGCTGACCATCATGCCCCACTGCTGTTTGTACTCATCGCCCCGCCCCCCGTGCGCGTCGGGTGTCCAGGAGAAGATAAGCGCCACAGAAAAGAACATCGTGGCTGCGCCGAGCAGGTAGTAGGGGTGCTGAAACCACCCGCCCACGCGATCTACCAGGTCCGGCTTTCTTCTAGGCTGCATTCTTCGAGCATAGCCGATCTTCGGGGAGCCGTAGGTGCACTGGAATGGCGATTTGGGCCTGGTGCGTTAACCGCCATGCAGAGAGTTCGCGAGAGCATCCCGCCTGGACCCCAAACATCGGTCAGTATCGAACTCCGATTCCGCGGCGCCAGCAGCCCCATGCGCAACACCCAGCGCCCACATCTCTAGCATCAGTACAACCTTACGTCGCCGCCTGTTCCCGCCCGCTCAACAGGGCCAACCGACCCCGGAGGAAGGTGGCTCCCCGAGCAAGACTCGAACTTGCGACAATCCGGTTAACAGCCGGACGCTCTACCAACTGAGCTATCGGGGAACGTGAGGGCGCTTAGGCTAGCGCTCTTGATCGAAGGTTCAAGGGGTTGGCTTGAGGAGATGGTCGGGGAGATTGGAAAGTTTCGTCGGCGGGCGGGGATTGGGCGAGTGCGGTGGGGAGTTAGCGCTGGGAGAGGAGGGCTCGCTCTTGGGCTCCATCGAACGGGAGATCGGCTGGGGGAAGCCGGGCGAGGTCGAAAGTGGGCACCAGCTCGGCGGCTGTGGTTCGAGAGGCGCACTCCTGACCCGCGGTGCTGGCGAGCCACGAAATGAGCGCTCTCGGGTCCACTCCACGGTCTTGGAGGCTCTTGAGGGTCGTGTCCCCGTCGCGCTTGGCCAAGCGGCGATCGGCGGCGTCCACGACTAGGGGAACGTGGATCCAGGTGGGATGGGGGAGATCCAGCGCGTTCTGGAGGAGCCACTGACGAGCCGTACTGGTGAGCAAGTCGCTTCCCCTCAAAACCTCCGTGACACCGGAGAGAGCATCGTCCACGACCACGGCCAGCTGGTAGGCGATGGCCCCGTCGCGGCGGCGGATGAGAAAGTCACCGACCTCTTGGCCCGGGTTGGCGGTGAAGGGACCGCGGAAGCCATCCTCGAGCTGGAGCTCATCGGGATCGCAGCGGAATCGCAAGCCGGCCTGGCGACCGAGCTCGGCCTGTCCTTCCGCCTCACTGGCGAACCGGTCGCGGCAAGTTCCGGGGTAGCGAACCTCGGCGTCGTTGGCGTGCGGCGCGGAGAGCGCGATCTCCTTCCTGGTGCAGAAACACGGAAAGGCGTGGCCGCTCTCGAGGAGGGAGTTCGCGGCGGCTTGCAGAGCGGCCTCCGAATCGGACTGCATCTGGACCGGACCATCCCAATCGAGACCGAGCCACTCGAGGTCACGCAAAATCTGGTCGGTGTAGCCCGGCTTCACGCGCTCGCGGTCGAGGTCCTCGATGCGCAAGATAACGCGACCACCGCGCGATCGAAGGTTGAGCCAGGCGAGCAAGAAGCTGCGCGCATGGCCGATGTGCAGGTGGCCCGTCGGGCTCGGCGCGAGGCGCCCGATCAACTCGGCGGGGACATTAGTATCCTCGCTCGTCATCGTGACAGCTCAACCCAGCCACCACCGGTCGCGTTCGATTGGCGGGCAGCGCCGAGGACGCGCTGCGTAGCTAGGCCATCCGCAAAGGTCGCTGCACCGGGGAGCTCGCTTTTGCCCGAACGCACCGCCTTCAGCACATCCTTTAAGTAAGCGGGAAGCGCTCGAGCGAAAGGCCCCATGTCGGGCATACCGATGCTCTCCGCACTCGGCAGAACCGGCGCGCCGGAAACGGGAACCAATTCCTTCGCGCCGGAGTCGCCGATAAGCAGACGCTCTTCGTCTTCGATCAAGAGCGTGCCGGCACTCCCGGTATAGCGCGTCGTAAACCCGCGCGCGTGTCGCACGGCCGTAGAGGTCACGCAGTCGGCGCGCACACCGGATTTGAACCGCAAGCCGAAGACGGCATGCTCATCGGCGGTGCACTTGTGCAACTGTCCTTCGGAATCGGGGCGCTCGGGAACCACGACATCCAGCTGGGCTCGCACGGCCGCGATCTCGCCGAGCTCGAAACGCAAGAGATCGATCATGTGCGACCCGAGCGCACCAAAGATGCCCCCTCCGCGAGCGGAGTCGTACCACCATCGATAGAGCCGCTTCTCAAAGCCTGGGCTCGGAATGGAAAAGTCCATCTCGACTCGCCACAGGTCGCCGATCGATTTGGCTTTGAGCTGAGAGCGCAGCTCCTGCCTCACGGGATTCCAGCGGAGCTGATGATCGACAAAACACGGTCGACCTTCCGACCGCACGCGCATCTCAAGTGCCTCGGCCTCGTTCATCGCAAAAGGCTTTTCGCATAGGACCGCCGCTTTGGTGTCGAGCGCGTCGAAGACCATCTCGCGGTGCAGGTTCACCGGCGTCGTGATGATCACCAGGTCCGGCTCCAGCTCGAGCACCTTTTTGTAGTCGTCCGTCGCGAAGGGAATCGCCCACTTCTCCGCCGTGGCCCGCGCCTTGTCGATGGACGCGCCGGCGATGCCGATCACTTCGTTGCCGCCGACGACCTTGAGCGCGGGGAGCTGGACCTTGCTCGCAAAACTGTTGCCGAGGAGGCCGATTCGAACGCTTTGCATGCCGACAAGTTAACGCGTGATCACGCGGCGATCGACGCCCAAGCAAAAGCGGCCCGCGAATCGTGCTGATTCGCGGGCCGCTGTCGTGGCTTGGCCGGCCGGGCGGAGAGCCCAGTGGCTTGCTCCTACCTCTAGTAGCGGTAGTGGCTCGGCTTGTAGGGACCTTCGACCGGAATGCCGACGTAGTCCGACTGTTCCTTCGAGAGCGTGGTCAGCTTGGCGCCGAGCTTGCCGAGGTGCAGACGCGCGACCTTCTCGTCAAGAAGCTTGGGCAACACGTAGACACCGTTGTCGTAGTCGCTCGTGTTCTTGTAGAGCTCGATCTGCGCAATCACCTGGTTGGTAAAGCTGGCGGACATCACGAAGCTCGGGTGGCCGGTGGCGCAACCGAGGTTCAAGAGGCGACCCTCGGCGAGGATGATGACGGCGTGCTTGTCAGCAAACGTCCACACGTCGACCTGGTTGCCGTGCTCAGTGGGGTTCTTGATGTTTTCCTTCACGATGCCGGGCGTGGCAGCGAGGCCGGCCATGTCGATCTCGTTGTCGAAGTGGCCGATGTTGCCGACGATGGCGTTGTGCTTCATGCGCGCCATGTCCGCTGCGGTGATGATGTCCTTATTACCGGTCGTGGTAATGAAGATGTCCGCGGTCTCGACGACGTCGTCGAGAGTCTTGACCTCAAAGCCCTCCATGAGAGCCTGAAGCGCGCAGATCGGATCGATCTCGGTGATGTTGACGCGAGCGCCTTGGCCGAGCAGCGACTGCGGCGTGCCCTTGCCGACATCGCCATAGCCGCAGACAACCGCGACCTTGCCGGCGATCATGACGTCGGTTGCGCGCATGATTCCGTCCACCAGGCTGTGACGGCAACCGTAGACGTTGTCGAACTTCGACTTCGTCACGGAGTCGTTGACGTTCATGGCCGGGAAGGGGAGCTCGCCCGCGTCCTGCAACTGATAGAGACGGTGCACACCGGTGGTGGTCTCTTCCGTCACACCCTTGATGCTTTCTGCCATCTTGGTCCAACGACCGTCGAGATTCGCGGCGGCCAGCTTGATCATCTCGGCCCAGTCTTCGGGATCTTCCGCGGTGATCTCGGGCGCTTTGCCGGCTTTCTCCCACTTTGCGCCGTTCAGCACGAGCATCGTGGCGTCGCCACCGTCGTCGAGAATCATGTTGAGCGGCTCGTCGCCCCAGGCGAGAGCTTGCTCAGTGCACCACCAGTACTCGGCGAGGGTTTCACCCATCCAAGCGAAGACCGGAATGCCCTGCGGGTTCTCCGGAGTTCCGTTCGGTCCCACCGCGATCGCGGCGGCGGCGTGGTCCTGCGTCGAGAAGATGTTGCAGGAGCACCAGCGCACTTCGGCGCCGAGGGCCGTGAGCGTTTCGATCAAGACCGCGGTCTGAATCGTCATGTGCAGAGAGCCGGTGATACGTGCGCCCTTGAGCGGCTTGGAGTCGCCGTACTCTTTGCGCAGCGACATCAGGCCCGGCATCTCGTGCTCGGCGAGAATCATTTCTTTGCGGCCGTACTCGGCCAGCTGGATGTTTGCGACCTTGAAGTCAGTGTTCTTATCAGTCTGAGTCAACATTTTGATAGGGGGGTTGGATTCCGAAAGTGGAAAGAGATGGAGATCGAATTGGCGCAGCGCTCGGAGTAATCGGCGATCAATACCGATCGTTTGAGCGCTCCGTGATCGGAGCTTTAATGAGGTTAGTTCGCGGGCACTCGTCCGCGAACGATAAAGAGATCCAGCTCGGCGGATTTGCCAGCCGGATTGTGCGGGTGATAGCGGTCTTCGAGCGGGTCGAGGACAACCTCCTCGAGGCCAGCGCGCTCGAAAGCCGCGACGACATCTTTGGGTGCGAGGCCGAGGTGACGATCGCCGAGCTCGACGCGCATCCAGTCCTCGCCGTGGGAGGCGAGTTCGACGACAACCGCGGTTCCGCCGGGGCGCAACACTCGACGCATCTCGGCGAGCGGGCCGTCGAGTTCGGGCAAGTGATGCAGTACGAGTCCGGCAACGACACCATCGAGCTCGCCGTCTTCGAAGGGCAACGCGTCGAGGCTGCCCGAGCGAAACTCGAGGACCGTTCCGCGAGCGGCCGGCTCTAGGCGACGCTTGGCTTCTTCGAGCATGCCTTCGGAGAGATCGACGGCGATCAGTCGACTGCACTGACCGAGCAAGGCGCTCCCAAAATAACCTGTTCCGCAACCGAGATCGGCGACGGTGTATTCCTTGGGGATCAGATGAACGGCTGCGCGTTGGCGCGCCTGTCCGGTCGTAAACGCGCCACCGCGCTTGTCCCACTCGCCAGCGACTCGATCAAAGAAGTTGCCATCGCGGTCGCGGCGTTCGGCCAGAACGTTTGCGAGCCGAACGAGATCTGCGCCGTGCTCGGGCAGAGTCTCGAGCTCTTTCTGAACCGCCTGCCAAAGGCGACTGGCCAGCTTGGGTCCCTCGCCGTTTTCCTTCGGCGCGTTGCGCCTTAAGAAGGTGCTCGGGCCGGCATGACGCTCGGCTAGGAGGTCACCCTCGCGCAGGAGCCGCAGGTGATTGCTGACTCGGCTCTGCGCCAGGCCCAGGGCGCGCGAGAGCTCGCCGACAGAGAGCTCTTCGCGATCCACCAACGCGAGAATGCGCAGGCGGGTGGTATCCGCGAGGAGCTTCAGAAGGGCAGAGGGATCGGTCGCAAGCACAAAGGAATCATAACATCATGACTGGCTGATATAGAACCGCAAAATAGGCTTCCTGCGGACTATTTGGTGCGAATGGCCCTTTCTGGGCCTCAAAGGGGCCTCGTGAGGCCCGCCCTACTCCGAATCGGTCTCGCCACTGCCGTAGCCCAGGCCGGAGAGCTCGGCCTCTTCCTCGGCGTCCAGCTCCGGGCGCCCCCGCAGGATTCGATACTCGGCATCGTCGCTCTCGGTCTCGGCTCGCCACGCTCCATATCGATCGTTGAGCACCTCAAAGAGATCGCCTCCCGCGCTCGTCCCAATCAGGTTGGTGAGCTCGTTTGGGTCGGCTTGAAGGTCGTACAGCTGCTGCTCCATTTGCTCGCCAGCCACGCGCCGAAACCCAATCTTCCAGCGCGAGCCGAACCGAATCACCTCATCCTCGTCGAAACGAACCACGCGCATTCGACTGCCGAAATCCTCGAACGCATCGCGCTCGGCGCTCAGCGTCAGTAAGAGGCTTCGACCCTGGACACCGCCCGGAATCGGCACCTCCAACGCGTCGAGCAGAGTCGGCATTAAATCGACGAGAGACACCGGCGCGTCAATATCACCCGCCCAGCGTCCCTCCGGGAAGCGAATGAACAAGGGCACGCGCGCTTGCTCTTCCCACAGTCGCCCGTGGCCGATCCAATCGTGTTCGCCCAAGCTCTCGCCGTGATCGCTGGTGAAGACGATGATCGATTCGTCGATCAAGCCCGTCTTGCGCAAATAGTAGATGAACGGTTTCAGGCTCTGGTCGGCGGAAAAAACCAGCGCGTCGTACAGATCGTTGAGATAGCGCGAGTCGTTCTCGTCGAACTCGCCGGACAGGAGTTGCGGCAAGTAGTGCTCTTCTCCGCAGAGGCCCGCCGGATCGAAGGGTCCACTCGCCGTTGCTCCAAACTCCCGCAGGCCTTCGGGCGTGGCCTCGTAGGGACAGTGCGGATCGTAGCCGTGAAGGAACAGGAAGAACGGCCCCTTTGGGCGCGACTTCAACCAGTCGAGCGCGTGGGGGATCGACGTCTCGAAGGTGCGCTTGAACTGGGCCAGTGGACCGCCTTTTGCGCGATAGGTTTCGAAACCAAAGTTCAGTCCAAAAAGCTCGCGCAGATATCCGCCGCCGGTAAAGCCCGCCGTGTTCCAGCCGGCGTCGAGCAGCGCGCTCGCCAAGGTGTACTTCGGAGCGACTTTCCCGCCGTTCTTCACCAGACCATGCCGATGCGCGAACTGCCCCGTAAACATCGACAGGTGGCTCGGACCCGTAACCGTGCTCGTCGCGATGCAGTCCCGAAACACCGCTGCTTCCGCAGCCAGCTTGTCGAGCACGGGAGTCGTCTTCCGATCCCGCTCTCCGTAGAAGGACAAGCGGTCGGCCCGCATCGTGTCCATCGAGATCAGGATTAGGTTGGGGCGCTCGTCCGCTGCACCCGCTTGGGATTCTGGTTCGTCACCGGCGGAACATGCCGCCGCGACTCCGGCGCAGCACAGGACCGCGAGTCCGAGAACACGGCACAAGCGAGTGCGCCCGCTCTCCGTGCGGGCACTCCGGATCAACCGCGTTCCAAAAGGACGCCTCACCGGTCTTCCGACTCCGCTCAGCTAATCTCGAGCGGAATCTGCTCGATCGACAACACCTTGATCGGAACCTTGCCCGAGGGAAGGTCCAGGGTTCCTTCGCCGCCGGTGTGCAAGCCGAGGAGGCCAGCCGCCAACGGCGCGCGATAGGAAATCACTTGGTCGCCCGTCTGGTCCCAGGGGCCCAGGATGCTGACGGTGTTTTCGGTTCCACTCTCGACTTCGCGATAGTGCACCGTCGTTCCCGGCGCCGCCGTGTCTTCCGGTAGCGAGACCTCGTCGAGCAGGCGTGCGTCCCGAAGCTCGGACTCGATCTGCGCCGCACGAGTCGTCAGGTTGCGCTGCTCCTCGATGGCCGCTTCCCACTCGGAGTTCTCGGAGAGGTCGCCGTAAGAGGCCGCCTTGCCGATCGCTTCGGAGTTCTCGGGGATCTTGACGTCGACCAGCTCGCGGAACTCCTCTTGACGACGACCGAGACCGGCGCGCGTGGTCCAGAGTCCGGACTCCCAGAAGGGACGCTCGCCCTCGCGGAAGAGTTCCGGCGCCTTCTCGGCAATGATCGCGACCAGTGCATTCTCAATGCCGCTGTCGATACCCCGTTCCGCCAGGTTGAGCGTACTGCGCAACATCGTGGAGTCGACCTCATCGAGGAGACGTCGCATCACCGACGGAGTGCCCGAGGTGAGCATCGCGGTGAGGCGTGTGTGCGCGCGCTGGATCGAAACATCGCCGACGCGCGTCGCTTCGAGATAGACCGCCAAGCGAATCAGCGACTGGATGCGGTGTGCTCCGATCGGCCAATCGCCTTCGATTTTGCCGTTCTCTCCGAGGGCTGCCAGGCTCACGAGCAGACCCGGATTGCGGTTGGGACGGCTGAGCAGGTGAGCGTAGAGAGCTCCGAGTTCCGCTTTGCGGCCCTTCTCCATGAGCTCGGCCACCAACGAACGAACCATGCCCGGAGCGGCGTGGGAGAGATGCTTGAGGACGACGGCCTCGCGCTCCTCGTCGTCCGGAATGATCTCTTGAAGCATGGAGACACAGCGCTCTTGGTCCCGCGAGTTGGGGAACTCTTGGAACAGGGACCAGAGGTAGGGCGGGTGGGAGGGGTCCGTGGGATCCTCTTCGGCAAGGGCGGCCTGCAGCATCTCGCTGAGCTCGGCCGGAGTCTCGCCGAGTTGATCACGGAGCAAGGTCCATGCGCCGAGACGTTGGGAGAGCGGATAGTTTTCCTCCGCGGCCATCTCTGCGAGCGTCTCCAGCGCGGCCACGCGAACGGTCTCGTCGACCGTTCCGCCGGCGAGCAGATCGCGAACGCGGCTCTGCGCTTTGCCGAGATCACCGACGAGACGCAGCGCCCGCCGCATGCCGACGGCCGGATCCGTGACGGAGACCAAGAGCCGCACCTGAGTTTTCGTGCTCGTGCCGGTGATTTCGAACCAACCGCTGGCCTCGGCGTTCTTTCGCGCTTTGCGCCACCAGCCACCGAAGGAAGTGCCGTCGACGCCAAGCTGCGAGAGCGCACCTTTAATGACCGGGTACGAAGCCTTGGCGTGGAACCTCTGCAGGACGTTGCGTAGAACCGCGAGGTGGTCTTCGCGCAAGAGTCGCGTGAGCTCGTCCGGATTGACGACGACAAGCGAGCGCAGATCTTCGGACGGAAGCACTTCGAAGATGTCGATGGTCGTGGGCAGCGGGAAGACGTCGCGCTTTCCGCTCTTGAATTTGACCGTCACACCGTCGGGCGTGACGTCGAGCACTTGTCCGATACCCCAGCCCTTCGCATGAAAGATTGCGGCGCCTTTGACCATCGCCAGGCACTTGGCGAAGTCGCGCCACGCCTTGCGCATGTCTTGCACATTCGCGGCGAAGCCGGAGATGCCCACGTACTTCTCCCACCAGTCCTCGTCCTTCCACGCCTCTTCCGCAGCCTCGTAAAGAATCGGAGCGAGCTCACCGGGGTTGCCGCCCTCGAGCAAGACCATGCCGATCATCCGTGCGGAGTCACCGGGATTGCCGGCTTTGCGCAGAAGGTCAGCGTGCTCGCGTGCGAGTGCGACGCAGCGCTGCATCTGCTTTTTGGAAGCGGCCAGGCGCAGGGCCTCCATCACTTCTTCCAGCGGTCCTTCCGCTAGCATGAGCTCCGTCCAGGCGTCCTCGAACTCGGTCCATTGATCCTGACTGACGAAGGCGGCTAGAGACATGAGGGTTCAATGAGAGTGAGGCCGTGGATCAGATCCACAGACGGGCCGACGAAGCTTCCTAAAATTCAAATCCCCGCTCTCGGATTCAAAAGCGGGCGGACCAGTATGGGAAGCTCGGCCCGGTCTAGAAAGCCTTACGCACCGAAGAAAGTCAGTTCCTCGGAAAGAACTGTTCATTTTGCAGGTTATGGGGATTGAGCCCCACGACCGATCCGGTGAGGATCCACGGCCATGAACGGTCCGAGCACATCACAATCCAGAGAGCGCGAGCGATTGGCCACCGAGCAAAATCTCGCGGTACCGGTAGCGGCTCCCGGCGAGTTCACGCCGCTCGAGCTGGGCTCGCTCCGCATCTGGCCGCCGGTCGTGCTGGCGCCCATGGCGGGCGTAACGAGCTATCCCTTCCGCAGCCTGTGCCGCGATTTCGGCGCGGGACTGTTCGTCTCGGAGATGATTACGGCCCGCGGCTACCTCAACGATCATCCCATCACCCAGCTCCTGGCCAGCGGCCATCCCGACGAAAAGCCTCGCTCAGTCCAGATTTACGGCAGCGATCCGATCGACGTGGGCGAGATGGTGCGCCGCTTGGTCGACGAGGGCGTCGATCACATCGACCTCAACCTCGGCTGCCCGGTCCGCAAGGTCACGCGGCATGGCGGGGGCTCCGCGATTCCTGCCAAGCCGCGCTTGATGGCGAGGCTCCTGCGCGCTGCCGTCGCTCACGCGCAGACTGTTCCGATCACCGTCAAGGTCCGCAAAGGTCTCGATGACGAGCTGGTCACCTTCAAGAACTCCGGTCGCGTGGCGGAGGAGGAGGGCGCCGCCGCCATCTGTCTGCATGCACGCACGGCCGCCGCGCTCTACTCGGGTACCGCAGACTGGAATGCGATTGGTGAGCTGGTGAGTTCTGTGAACATTCCCGTACTGGGAAATGGTGATGTGTGGGAGGCCTGGGACGCTCTGCGAATGATGCGCGCTACCGGTTGCGCCGCCGTCGTGGTTGGGCGCGGCTGTCTCGGGCGGCCGTGGCTCTTTCGCGAGCTGGCGGACGTCTTCGAGGGGCGCGAACCCGCGACGCCGCCCAACCTCGGGAGGATCGCTGAGATCGCCATGGATCATGCTCGGCGCGTGGTGGACTTCTTCGGTGAGGAGTTCGGGATGCGTCAGATGCGCAAGTGGGGCGCCTGGTACACAAAGGGTTTTGCGAACACGGCGGCCGCGCGGGCGAAGCTCGCACGGGTGAAGGACCTCGCAGAGTTTGAGACGATCCTTCGCGAGCTCGACGTCGACGAAGCCTTCCCGTTGCGAGCGTTGACCGTCAATCGGGCCAAGCGCGGAGGGACGCAGCGCGTATGCTTGCCCGAGGGTTATCTCGACGATCTCGACGATGACTCTCCGCCCAAGAGCCCGCATAGTCCGGAAGAACTAGTGGCTTGGGAGCGCGCGCTCACGTCGGGCGGTTGATCGATCATGACGGACTCCATCAACCTGGCCGAAAAGCTCGCGCAGTTCGAAGAGCTGTGGTCGCCGCGCGTAATCGGCGAATTCAATGGGCAAGCTCTGCGGCTCGCGAAGATCCAAGGCGAGTTCGCCTGGCACACTCACGAGCAGGACGACGAGGTCTTTTTAGTGGTGGACGGAACGATGCGCGTTCACTTGCGAGACCGCGTCATTGTTCTCGCCGAGGGCGAGCTCTTCGTCGTGCCGCGGGGCGTGGAGCACATGACCTCGGCCGAAGAAGTCGCGAGCTGTTTGATCATGACGACCAAGGACGCGCACACGGGCGGAACAGACAAGAATCCGCGCGGCTTGGCCTCTTCCGATTTGAAAGCGCTCTAGTGGCGGATCAGCCAGCAAGTGATTCACGTCGCGGAATCGTGGTAGTGGGAGCCGGAGCGGCGGGACTTTGGGCGGCGCAGCGCGCGGGTGCGTTGCTGCGCGAGAACGGAAGGACTCCCGACGTCCTGCTGCTCGAAAAGACTCCGCGCGCGGGAACCAAGGTCTTGGCGAGCGGCGGTACGCGCTGCAACTTGACCACCACGTTGGCGCCGCAGCCAGCCGCGCAGCTATTTGGTGTAGCGGGGGGACGCTTTCTCAAGACCGCCTTCCGATGTCTGCCGCCTGTGGCCGTTCGCGAACAGTTCTTGGAGTGGGGCGTCCCGACCGTCGAAGCACCGCTCGAAAAAATCTTTCCCGAGAGCGGCTCGGCCAAAGAGGTTCGCGACGCACTGGTGCGCGCCTGCGAAGCGGCCGGGGTCGAGATTCAACGGGGAAACTCCGTCCAGCGCGTCGAAGCGAACGGCAAGGCTTGGCGCGTGATCCTCGAAGACGAGAGCGTGATCGAAGCCGAGCGACTTTTGCTGGCACCAGGCGGCAAGAGCTACCCCGGTTCAGGAACGACGGGCGACGGTTACGGCTGGCTCGAGGAGCTCGGGCTCGATTTAGTTCCCGGCGTCCCCGCCTTGGTCCCGCTGCTCTCTCCCGAGAAATGGGTCCACGAACTGACCGGGCTCTCGGTTCAGGACGCGGCCGTTCGACTCTGCGATGAGAATGGCCAGGTGCTCGGAAAGCGCGAGCGCCCGATCCTGTTTACCCACCGCGGTCTCTCCGGCCCCGGCGCCATGGACCTGTCTCACTTCGTCGCGCGATCGTCGGCCAAGCGCGGCTCCGGTGCCTGGCCCGGTGTGGTGGACTACACGATGGAAATCGATCTGCTACCGGGCGCCAGTCGCGAGGCACTGTCCGAGCAGCTGCGCATCGCAGCCACTCGCGTGGGGAACCCGAGCATCGCCAAGCTCTTTGCCGACGAACTGCCGCGCCGACTTGTCGAGGCCGCCTGTGTTCAAGCGGGACTTGAGCGCGACCTCTGCTGCAACGTCTTGCCCAAGCGGGGCCGTCACCGGCTGGTCGAAGTGCTCAAAGGCTTGCCCGTGCCGATCTCCGGAACCGCGAGCTTTGACGAAGCGGAGGTCACCGCTGGAGGTTTGGATCTGGGCGAGCTCGATCCCGGCTCGATGCGCGTCCGGCGCTTTGAGAATCTGTTCGTCTTCGGCGAAGTCATCGACCTCGACGGACCGATCGGCGGCTTGAACTTTCAAGCGGCATTCTCAACGGCCGAGCTAGCCGCGCGAGCCGCCACGTCGAGCTAAGGCGCCGCGGTCTCTACTCGATCGCGTCGTTCTCGCGCATGACCCAAACGAGCGTCGCGTAGGCCTGCTGACGATCGCGCTCAAGAGCCCAGCGTCGGTTGCGTCCGGATTGAAGCAGCTCTTCATCGCGGTCCACTTTGCGCACCCATTTCGAAAGATAGGTCTTCCACTTGCGCGCGCTCGGCAGGTCTTCGCGGAGCTTGTCCGGCGAAGCCTCGTGAAACTCCCACAGGGCGTGAAAGCGATCGAGGTTGGGGTGATAGCCGTCGCGCATGTCCGCGTCGCCGACCAAGTAGATGCGCGCCATGGCGGTCCGCAGGCTGCGGTGGTGATAGGCGGGGAGAAACAGGTCTTCACTGACGTGCTCGTAAAGCTTCTTCTGCTTGTACGGGGAGATGGGCGCTTTCCAGCGCTTCCACTCATCCTCGAGGTCGTGAATCAGACCGAGCACGTCCATGTCGGGCGTCTCGAAGTCGGTGCCGGAAGCCCAAGCGTCGTAGAGCGTAATGCCGGCGAAAGCGTGGCCGGAGCGATCGGTGTAGTTGTGTGCGAAGGCGGCTTGGGCCTCGCGCTCGGCGCCGTCATCGAGCCATCTTTCCAAGAGCGCTTCTGCCAAATCGAGTTCCGGCGGAAAGCCGGCGAGTGCATTGTGAAAACCCCGCTCGACTTCCTTTCCGTCGCGCAAGCATCGAACGACTCCGGTGCCCCAGTCATAGATCCAACCGGGCCAGAGCTCTCGATCTGCATCGTCGCCAAGCAGCCTCGCGCGCTCTTTCACACTGCGCGGATCGTCGAAGTTGATTCGCTTGCGCGGAATCGGTTGGGCCGGCGCGTGAAGCTCGGGATCGTAGAAGGGAGCCGGTTCCCAGCTCGGCCAGGTGCCCGGATCGACATCGGCGGTCTGCGTATTCACGATGTAGCGAACGAAGCCGAGCTGAAAGCCGCGCCTTAAACTCATCTCGAGCCGGTAGTGCTCCACGATGTCCGCTTGCGCGTCCGGCTTCAAGCGATCGAAAGCGCGCTGGAGAGCCGCGGGTTTCGGAAGCTCTTCCGCCTTCTCCTCTTGGTAGCTGGCAGCGGGCGTCGCTAGGCAGGCCAAGGCGAGAACATGCGGGAGACGGTGGAGGCAGGTGTGGAAAAGCATGGGCGGCCATGTTGTCAATCTCGGCATGGCCCGGATACCCCGTCCCCCTGCGGGAGTTTCGCGGAGGCAGAAGTTCCGGGCAGCCCGAGCACGGCGAGCGGGCGCGCGGTTCTCGAAATCCCGCTCGAAAAAGGCCCCTTAAATTAGGTTGGGAGCGACTCCCGCAGTGAGTCGCTCCCAGGTCGCTGAGAACAGCGGCCGGTGGAGAGGTGCTCTCGCGAAGCATGACTCTCCTTGAAAACCGTGAGACTAGAGACTTCCCCGCGCGGGGATTTGACGCGAATCCACTCCGTTTTCGGAGTGGCGAGGCACTCACCACCATGAGTCCCCAGAGGGTCAGGAAGGGGGGGTTGACCCATACATCGAATCGCCCAGGAAGGCTTTCGTCCGGCTTTCAATGGAAACTTACCCCGCTTCTGAATCGGAGGCGGTTCCTTCTCCAAAGGAGCGAGAGGATCGCTTTTTGCGAGGACGGCGCCGGCGCCTGCGTCGCCCCGATTGGCGGATGGTTTCGAGCTCGGATCCGCTGACCTTAAGAGCCTGTTCATAGCGCTCGGCCCAGCCCTCATAGACATCCCAACCCTGGCCCCAAGCGGCCGAGCGCAGACGGAACAGCCACAGTGATTCCTTGAAGTCTTCTCCGCGCATGAAAAGCACCGGCTTGAATCGCCGGTTGCCGGTCTGCGTGAAGCGCGGTTGGTTGGCGATGATCCTTCGCGCGCGGAGAAGGTCTTTGCGCGACAGGCGATTTTCGTCGGCGACCGGCCCAAGCACTTCGCCTGTCACGGTATAGAGGTCCGGAACTTCTCCCGGCAATGTACGCGTCTTCGGATCGGATTCTTGCTCGACGATTCGCAGGAAGGCCGCGGCGATACAGACGGCGCTGGTCGGCATACGACCGGCGTGAACATCGGCATCGAGCGCTTCCAAGAGTCGCCAGTATGCGTCCGCGCGATCGTGCGCGCTGGGGTCGGGATCGTCGCGCGCTCCGAGGTAGTTGTCGATCGTCGGCAACAAAGTCTTCAGAGCACCACAGGCGCGCATCATGCGAATAGCGCCCAGCGCGGTACCGGAGCGCAGGATTCGCAGAATCTCTTCGAGGACTCGCGGGGGCGCCGAACGAGTTAGGTCGCCGGCCTGATCGCACATCGCATTCCAAGTGGGGTCGGAGATGCGGAAGCCAAGGCGAGTCGCAAACTTGATGGCGCGCAGGATGCGAACTGGGTCTTCGGCCATGCGCACCGTCGGGTCGCCGATGGTCGTGAGCACGCCGCTCTCCAGATCTTCGAGGCCGCCGACGAAGTCGATCACGATGCGCTTGAAGGGATCGAGAAAGAGTCCGTTGATCGTGAAGTCGCGACGAACGGCATCTTCGCCAGCCGTGCCGAAAGTGTTGTCGTCGGTGATCAGCAAATCTTCATCGCCGGTTGAACTCGTCTTCGGCTCGCCGCGGAAGGTGGCGGTCTCGATGATGTGTCGACCGAAGACGACATGGACGAGCTTGAAGCGCCGTCCGATGATGCGTCCGTTCCGAAATAGCCGTTTGACTTGTCGCGGGTGCGCAGAGGTCGCCAAGTCAAAGTCCTTGGGACGCCGGCTGAGCATCAGGTCGCGAACACAGCCCCCGACGAGGTAGGCCTCGTGGCCCGCCCGGGTCAGACGGGAGAGGACGCGCAGGGCGTCTTGGTGAATGGCGGAGTTCGGTATCTCATCGCGGGAGAGATTCCGAATTTCAGGCTCTGGAGTGGTCGAGGGGCTTTCCTCGGGAGAGATCATGGAAGGAGTCAGCGGCTATCGAAACAAGTGAACGACGAGTGGCTAGAACTAACCGTACAACGAAAATTCATCCGCCATGGGTCTGACGGGCAGGAAACACGAAGACTGCTGAGTCCGAACCGCCTGCTCCGCTCGCTTGCTCCGAAGGGGGGGGCCGGGTAGGCTCCCTGGCCCTTGTAGGGCAGTAGCTCTAATGGCTAGAGCGGCTGATTCCAAATCAGCAGGATCGAGGTTCGAGTCCTCGCTGCCCTGCCAACCCATCCTACATGCACAAGCCGCACTCTCAGCACGAAGAAGATCCTCCGGAAGAGGACGAGGAGGAATTCGACGAGCTCGAGGAGCTTGGCGAAATCGAAGGGCCCGACGGAGTGATCTCCATTCCGGCCGAGAAGGCCCCGGCGCCGGTCGATGAGGCCGAGCGGCCCGTCAAAGGCCCGCCGAGCACGGTCGATCCGGATCTTGAGATTGCGAATCCGGACACCCCGGTTCCGGCCAGGCGCGACCTGATGGAGGCGCTGGAGAAGGCTTTCTCCGCGGAAGAGGGCATCGAGGACGGGCTCCTCGAGCGCTACGCGGACCACGCCGAGCTCATGCTCGAAGCCAATCGGGAGATGAACCTCACGGCCATCCTCGATCCCTACGACGTGGCGGTGAAGCACTACCTCGACTCTTGGCGCGCGACGAGGCTCTTGCCCTTGATGGGGCGCAGCCTGTGCGACCTCGGCACCGGTGCGGGTTTCCCCGGCATTCCGATCGCCATGGCCGAGCCCAACACGCGCGTCATGCTCTGCGACTCCACGCGCAAGCGGGTCGACTTTTTAGAGATGTGCATCGAGAAGCTCAAGCTCAAGAATTGCTCGGCCATCTGGGACCGCGGTGAGGACCATCTGGCGCGCAATAAATACGACATGGTGATCATTCGCGGTGTCAGTTCGGTGCGTGAGAACGTGCGGACGTTGCGCAAGGTGCGCCACTCGCACAAAGACCTGGTGATGCTCAAGGGGCCGTCCTGGTCTCGCGAGTTGCGCGCGGGGGAACGCGAGGTCGAACGTCTGGGCTTCCGTCTCGACACGGTCTGGGAGCACGAGCTTCCGCTGGAAAAGGGTGGGCGGGCCGTACTCGTGTTCCGCGCCCCCGGCGGAATGGGGGAATAGCGTCATGCCCTGGTGGGGCTGGCTGATTCTCCTGACCGTCGTGGTCGTCTTCGTCGCGATTGCGATTTGGGGCTATCCCGAAGACGGCGCTTTCTAGCGATACGGTGTCAGACTCCATGTTGTCGGTTTCATGGGACGATGCCGCTAAAGGCCGAAGTTAGCGGGTTGAAACCGGCAAAAAGGAGTCAGACACCAATCGCCGCAATGGACACTGTTCGCAATGGACACTGTTCGCGATGGACACTGTTTGCGATGGACACTGTTTGCGATGGGGAGTCTGGCACCTGGTGGCTTATTCCCAGCCAGTCTCTCTGGCCTTCAGCATTCACCCATCTCTGGAATCGGCAACCTGGTGCCTGACTCCGTATCGTAGATGGTGCCCGAGGGGGGAGTCGAACCCCCACTCCCTTGCGGGAACATGGACCTGAACCATGCGCGTCTGCCAATTCCGCCACCCGGGCTTGGGTTGGGCGCGGAAAGATACGGGCCGGACAGGGCCGGGTCAACGGAATAGGCACTAGTCTCTTGTCCAACTCCGACTTGGTTTGCGAGTCTTCCGGTCGGCGTCCGCCATGAAGAAGAAAGAAACGGAAAGATCCCTCGCCCTGAATCGGCGCGCGCGGCACCTCTACGTGATCGTGGATGAGCTCGAGTGTGGGATCGCCTTGGTCGGTACCGAGGTCAAGAGCTTGCGGGCGGGCAAGTGTTCCCTTGCCGAGGCGTACGGTCAGATCAAGAAGGGCGAGCTCTACTTGGTCGGCGCCAATATCGGCGAGTACGCGAACGCCAGCTACGGATCGCACAAACCGGTTCGAGATCGGAAGTTGCTGCTCCATGCGCGCGAGCTCCACAAATGGAATAAAGCCGTGAGCGAGAAGGGCATGACTTTAATTCCGCTCCAGGTCTATCTGAAGGAGCACTTGATCAAGGTCCAGATGGCACTCGTCAAGGGCAAGAAGACCTACGACAAGCGGGCTCAAGAAAAAGAACGCGAGACCAAGCGCGAGATGGATCGCGCCGTGCGGCGCGACCGGTAGTTCCCGGCCGGCGACGGCTCCGGCCAGCTTTCCCATCTCGCATTCGCCGCCCGCTGGCCCATACGCTAGAATCATCTCTCACTCGAGGGGGCGCACTGGTTTCGACTGGTTTCGACCTGCTTCGGATTGCGTGTCGGGGATCCCAGGTCATCCCGTAAAACTGTCCCGGGAACGGTATTAATTGCCAATAACTATTCTCTCGCTGCTTAATTACTAGCAGCCGTTCTGGCGCGGAATGTCCGTGGCTGCGCTAGAACGAAAACAGCGGACTGGTCGCGGATCCCGACACCGGGGCAAAGCGACGAGAAACAATCGGTGTGTGTCAAAAGGAAGCCTGTCCATGGGCGTCCTCCCGACGAGAACCAAACCACGGAATACACACGTAGACGTTCGTTGTCCGGCGACTCCAGGACGCGGGTTCGATTCCCGCCGCCTCCACCACTTTGCGCGCTGCACGCTTGCTCTTCGTGCGTCTAGCGTTGCTCAGTGCGGGTGTCGATCTACCGGAGTCCATTGGAGTGTCATGGGAGCCACCGGGAAAGGCCACACTGGAGGCCACACGGTTTTCGTCGCCATGAGTTCCCGTCCGTTGAGCAGCGACGGATTCGATTCCGGTATCGGGTTGGCATGAGGGTAACTCGGTCAATCTGGAGATCGCCTCGGCCTCATCATCGCGTCCGATCTTCGTATAGACACCGAGCGTCATGTCAGGGCTAGCGTGCCGTGCGAGAGCTTGTACGGCCTTGGGGTGCGTTTGTTGTGCGATCAGCGCGGAGATAAATGTAACCCTCAAGGCATGAAAGTCGGCGAAGCGCCCGCTCTCGTCTTTGTACGGAATTTCTGCGGCTTCGAGATCGAATTTGAGCCACCTGGTGGCCTTGTCCTTGAAGCTAACCGGAAGCGGCAAGGCTAATGACGCCGGATGCTTCGAGCGGAGATACGGAGCTAACTCAAGAGCGATTCCAGCCCGGAGGGGAACAACAGCAATTCGTCTGTTCTTTGCAACCTCGGCGCGGACGGTGAGAGTTGGGTGCGACTTGTCGGTGTCGAAGTCTCCGGTACGAAGACTCTGAATTTCAGCAACACGCAATCCGGTTTCAGCAGCCAAGCGGTAAACAAGGGCTCGCAGAGAACCGGACATGCCCCGGTGCTCTGGACCTGATGCGGCTGCTCGAATTAGGCGGGGGAGTTCGTCACTCCAGGTCAACGCCCGTCGTTCGCGTTTCGCGTGGTTCCTGACTGGATGAAGAATTGCCAACGGGTCAGAAGTAGTCAATCCGTGCTCTACAGCCCATTTCGTGAACTGTTTCGCGGAGGCCAGAATGTCGTTCGAGGTCTTCGTGGATGTTCCAAGAGTTCGACGCTCGCTCAAGTGGCGTTCGAGCCGAAGTGCGTCTAGTTCAGTCCATCTATTGAATCCGCACGCTCTGAATGCGTCTCGAATACGACCATCCACTAGGCTTGCATGTTTGGACGTTCGGTTCTTGGCGACCAAACTCTCCCGAAAGCGGTCCCTCAAATCATCGAGTGCTCCACTCATTGCTATTCGGGCACCATCCAACAGACCCCATTCCGCCAGTCTCGTTCGAATGGCGGAGTTCTGTGACTCAATCCACCGTGCAAGTTCTGGCTGTGCTCCTCACGAGAACACTTACCAGTTCCCATTTGTAGCGCAGCTCTCTGATCGCCCGTCTCCCTGCCCGGCGCAAGCCGGTGGAGACGACCATGTTCAGTTCCTGGAAGAGATGGCTTAAGCCATCGCACTCTGAATCACTTCCCGCTCCCTCTCAGGCGCCCGAGCCCGTGGCAGGCGGGGAGGACGAAAGAGGGCCCGCGTTAGCGGGGCTGACCTTGCCCCCGAAATCCGGTCCACGAATAACTAGCACTTTCGCCTAGAATGCTCCCAGGAGGAGACATGCGAAAGTCCCGTTTCACAGAAGAACAGATCGTCGCCATCCTCAAGGAATCGGAAGGTGGCGTAGCCACCTCCGACCTTGTTCGCCGGCACGGAATCAGCACCGGCACGTTTTACAACTGGCGGCGTAAGTACGGTGGTCTCGACGTCAGCGAAGCCAAGCGGCTGAAGCAACTCGAGGACGAAAACCGTCGACTAAAAATGATCGTTGCCGACCTAAGCCTCGACAACAAGATCCTGAAAGACGTGGTTTCAAAAAAGTGGTGAGCCCCGCGCTGAAACGCGAGGCCGTCGACTACATCCAAGACAAGCACCAAGTCAGCGAACGACGCGCCTGCAATCTCGCAGGGCTTTGGCGATCCATTCAGCGATACCGATCGATTCTCAGCGAGCCGGAGGGCTTTCGAAAGCGAATGCTTGAGCTCGCTTCTCTACGACCTCGTTTCGGCTACCCGCGAATCCACATTCTTCTTCGGCGCGACGGATTCATGGTGAACAAGAAACGCACCTATCGCATCTACCGCGAAGAAGAGCTGCAAGTTCGCCGAAAGCGACGCAAACGCGTATCTGCGGCACCGCGGGAAGCGAAGCCCGTTCCTGATCGCCCGCATAAACGGTGGTCGATGGACTTCGTGAGCGACTCGCTCCACAACGGTAGAAGCATCCGCGTACTCAATGTCATCGACGATTGCACGCGCGTCTGCGTCGCGATGGAGGTCGCTCACTCCATCTCCGGCGAGCGCGTCGGGCGCACTCTCGATCGCGCGGCGGCCAAGTATGGATGGCCAGAGTCGATCGTGGTCGACAACGGCCCGGAGTTCACAAGTAAAGCGCTCGATCTCTGGGCGTGGGAACGTGGCATCCAGCTGCACTTCATAACGCCGGGCAGACCCGTGGAAAACTGTTTCGTCGAGAGCTTCAACGGCAAATTTAGAAACGAGTGCCTCGGACAGTCGTGGTTTACCAGCCTTGATCACGCGCGCGAACTCAATCACGACTGGCGACGGGACTACAACCAGGTCCGCCCGCACCAATCGCTTGGACATCTGACGCCTGAGCAATACGAACTCAGCCTCTCCTCCGGCTCGCCCCTCCGGGGCTCACCTGCGGAGAGGCTGATTCCCGCAAGACCCGCTGGCATAGGCCGGATCAACTCCCAATCTCAAACCTGCAAAGTGCAGTAATGAATGGACCTAAAACGGGGGCAAGGTCACACGCAACAGTCCTGGTAAAAGTCGCCAACTTGAACACGCGTCTCTAAGTAGAGCAGGAGTTCGTCATGGATAAATCCGAAGTGACCGGCGGGAAAGAAAAAAGCTCCGAGGGCGGTCTGCACGCATCGTTTGGCCTTGGACTCCTAGTTGCGGGGGGTGTTCTCCTCGCTCTTAGGCATGTCCGTTGGGACTCGATACGCATGCATGACACCGCTATATCATTACTTAGCATTTTCGGCGGACTTGCCCTCGCAATGGGCGCTGTAGTCCTCGCAATCAAAGGAATTCAATTCGGATTAGGATTGGTTGTCTTAGCAGCTCAACGAGTTCGTTCGGTTCATCCGCACAGGAAGGCAATTATCGGCGCGATTGTCGTCGTTCTCGGCTACGCGATGACAACCACCGGTGTCCAGGAGTCAATGGACTCATACGGCAGCTCTTTTTGGAGAGACGGAGATAATCCCGGCCCAGCTGAACCCCTTGGTTGGCTCGTTGTTGCGTCCGGCGCCGGGCTGTTTGTTTCGGGAGGGCTTGGTTCTAAGAAAGAATCATCGTCAGGCGATTGATGCTGTCCGGCGGCGACCCCCGTCCAGCGCGGCGCATCAGGGCCGCGCCGCGTTTTCGAGAGGGACAGACTTTGAGCGGATGCGATTCGGGATTGCACGGACTTAAGACACGATAGTCGGCGCGGCGATTGGGAGAAAGCCGGTACCGAGACTAGACTCTGATCATGACCACCAGAGCCCCTTTCGCGTCTTCGTACCAAGACTCTTGGGCAGTTGTAGTTGGAATCAACGAGTATGCGAACGGGGGACCACTAGAGTACGCGGTGAACGATGCGACGAAGGTCGCTGAGGTTGTTACCGCTCTGGGATTTTCAGCCAGCAACGTCGTACTGCTGACAGAAAAAGCCGCCACTCGAACGAAAATCCTTTCCGAGCTGCATTTACTGAGTGACAAGGTTGGTGCTGATGATCGTGTTCTCTTCTTTTTCGCGGGGCATGGTCTCACCAAGACGGGTCATCGAGGAGAAATCGGCTTCCTTCTTCCTTCCGATGGATCTGCAACGGATATCCAGTCCCTACTCAGATGGGATGAACTCACAAAGAGCGCCGAACTAATCCCCGCGAAACACGTGCTCTTCATCATGGACGCCTGCTATGGGGGCTTGGCTGTAACTAGGTCGTCCGGCGGGGGGAAGCGATTCTTGAAGGACATCATCAGCCGCTTTGTCCGCCAGGTACTCACCGCTGGAAAGGCGGATCAGGTCGTCTCAGACGCAGGTGGACCTAGGCAGGGACACTCCGTATTCACGGGGCACCTTCTCGACGCTCTTGAAGGAAATGCCGCGAACGAGGACGGGATAATTACCGCCAATGGCGTGATGGCCTATGTCTATGAACGAGTCGGTAGGGACACGGATTCGACCCAGACGCCGCACTATGGCTGCCTCGATGGCGACGGGGACTTCGTTTTCTTAGTGCCACCAAAGGCCGAACTC
Organism: Planctomycetota bacterium; assembly: GCA_029259635.1. Taxonomy (GTDB): domain Bacteria; phylum Planctomycetota; class UBA1135; order UBA1135; genus OFTM34. Next base: position 68,603 of record JAJDEU010000034.1, read on the forward strand.
GAAGACTGCGACGGTCACCCACAGGACATTCTGGTCCAAGGGCCAGTTGAGGCCAAGGGCATAGACACTCCGACCGACGAGTCTGAACTCTCTTCTTGTCTCAAGGAGTTTCTTTCTGAGCCAAGCAAGCGCATCAAGCTCGACGAGTTGGTCATGAGTGAAGTGGCGACCCTCCTCCGAGCCTTGGATTCCGACCACTTCCCCCTCGGCCTTACCTCGCTGCCCCCTTCGGAGTTTGCGGAAATGATGCAACAATACGAGGATACGAGCCGGAGACTTGTTCGTTGCATGGCGCTACTTGGGAGGTGGTGTTCCAACGACAACCGAGCAGTTTTGCAATCGTGCATGGCCCGGTTGGCAGACAACATCGGGCTCCAGAGCGGCAGCACCGTTCTACTGGGGCTAAGATGGTATCCCGCATTGCTAGCGATGTACGCTGGCGGTATCGGTGCCCTCGCTGGGTCCGAGTACCTGAACCTTAGATCCCTGTTGACAGCGCGAGTTGGCGATGGACGAACCGGAGAACGTTTTAAGCCACTCGTCGTCGCCGCCGTAGATGGACTTCTTGCGGCTCATCGGCAAGATGTCTTCAAGATGCTCCCTGGTCACGAGAAGAACTACGTCCCTCTTAGTGAACACCTACTCACGGTCCTACAGCCGGTCTTGGAAGACACTTTTTCCCTAGGGAACTCCTACGTAAGATTGTTCGACCAGTTCGAAACTCTCTTTGCTCTCGTGTATTTGGACCTCGATCCGTCCCGTAATGAAGAACATTGGGGGCCACCGGGGCGGTTCATCTACAAGTACAAAGAGTCCGGTGGTGGTGGGCCATTCACGGAGATTGTGGATGATGCGAAGCAAGCCGGTGAGCAATGGGCTCCCTTACGGGCAGGGCTATTTGGAGGTAGCGCTGAGCAGTTCAAATCGGTCGCGAAGGGCTTCACGGAGTTCATGAACACGGCGAACTGGCGCTGAGACTGTCGGTTCTATGGTAAATCGGTTCGCCGGAAAATCGGAAACACAGACGTAGCTGACTAAGAGCAAAGTCGTTTAGAATTCCGATACGCCTGCGAAATCTTCGGAAGAGAAGGATTAACTATGCACCGTAATTCGCTTGTACTTGAGATCGTGCCGAGTGCCCGAAGGTGGATATTTAATTATTTCGCACCGAATCGAGTCGCACTGGCAGTGCTCGCATTCTTCTGTTGCTCTTCGCTCAGTGCAGCCCAGTCTTTGGCGCAAACACCCATAATTGGTACGCCACCAGGGTTGGTCCCTGAGTTGGTATTTGGACGGGCAATAAAAGTTGGGTTCTTTCAGGTCGTGAATATTCCTGACCATGTGCGTCAAGTTACGGTGACCAACCAAACCTTCGAGACTCTTCACGGAATTACCGAACTCAAAAGGCAGACACAAAAGGTCATTGAGTTCGATACGGATGGCCGAAAACAACGCATTACAAACTACGTTTCCGCCGACTCTGATATCCAGAAAAAAAACCAGTCGGCGCGCACATCATTCGAGTACACGGTGACCTCCAAGATGACCAAGGTCTCTAGCCTCATATTCCTTGGACGCTCGGAAACGCCTTCAATCAAAGAAGTGCTCCTACTGGACGAGTTAGGTCGAGCCGTATCATTGGAAAAAAGCTACACCAATGATCCAGAACCGCAGAGCAGGCTGGAGTGGACCCACGACGAATCAGCGAACGTAGTAACCGAACTCCGATACGAGCGAGACGATCTCGAAGAGGGTTTATCGGCTTCAATTCGCCTGCGAAGTCGCAAGACTCTCCTCCAAGATGGATCGCTGCTCGATGCGGTCTATTACGACATAGACGGGCACAAAGAGGCCATTACGAAGCACACTTTCAAGGATGAGCGACTGACCCTCACGGAGAGATGGGAAGTCGAAGGCGGCGAAATCGAATTGATCGAATCGACGACGGTGAGCGTGTCTGAGGATGAAGAAGGGAGATTTGCTATATCGCAGCACTTCAACTTAAAGACGGGAAAATTAGAGGCCTATTCAATGCGGGAGTTGTTCGAAGGCATGCCCCAAACGGAAACGCTCGGCGCCTGGTCAAGAGTGGAGGTCTTTGAAGAATCAACCATTCCGAATAAGGAATTGCGAGCAGACAAGGATGAGTTCGGCAATTTAATTAGCAGCACCTTCCTTGAGGTCGAATTCGAACCAGCGAAGGACGGCATGTTCACGGCGAAAATGGTTCCACGAAGTGTTACTGAGTACCGTTACGCCGACGGAATTTTGGTCAGCATTGAAAAGTCTAAATACGAGCCTCCGTTGGGTGTGTCGAATCCAATCCTCGAAGAAACATTTCGGATCGAGACGCATGAGTAGTAGCCGCCTTCTTGCCCACTCACGCTATTTCGAATCAGGGAAGGCTTAGATTCTGCCTTTGAATCTGGAGCATGGTTCTGCCTTCCGAAAACTCCGCGCTCCCTCCGAGGTGAGCTGATTTCACAATCCGTCGATCAGCTTGCGGAACTCAGCGATTACTTCTTGAGTTCGACGCCGAGCAGCTACCGCCTCGGCCGAGAATCGCCCGTGCTTCCACGCGTTCCGGTTCCCCTTCGGTGGTCCAGTCGCCTTACCTCCGTGCAGACGACACCGAGCGCGACCGCGCATAACGAAGTTTTGGCAAGGAAATCCGCGTCTGTTCCTAGCTAGACACCGGGGTGTTTTCTGAATCGGAGGTGCCCCCGCCCCTTCATTCATGGGGTTGATTGAAGTGATTTTCAGAGAGTCCACTAGCCCTCACTCCCCGGCCTCACATCGACCTGTCCGACGACCGCTTGTCCGCCGTCGTAAACTGAGACTCGTTCAACAGTTATGCGCTGACGGCCCTTATTACGGTACTTTTGAAGCGCCTCTGCCTGTGCTGCGAACGCTCTGGACAGTTTCGCGACGTGGTTTACATGCATCCCGGTCAACTCGGCCTCGGACGATGCGGCCTTTCGAGCCGACTTCATGATCAGGACATGAGCGGCAAACAGTTGCGTGGCTAGCGCAGCCTCCAGCTCGTCGCGAGGTTGGATACCGTTCACGAACGCTAGCGCGGCATTCAGATTCGAGGCGTTCACGGGTTCGGTGGCGGACGGGTGGAGCACGTTTATCAACTGGGACAAGATCAACTTGGTGTAGTCGTGTTCCTTCGTTCCGCATGTCTTGTCGAGGTCTGAACTCAACTCAGCCTCGATGCGACATGTCGAACCATCAGACGACGCGCTTACTCGGGGGGATCGCTCGGGACGCTCTACGAGTTCCTCTCCGGTGGGGGAGTCTGCGCTAATCATTGGACGGCTCCGTCACTTCTAGCATGGCGAGAATGCCTCTTCGCATCGCTTCGGGAAGTCGAGGCCATGCCCGAACAACCCTGTCGAGATCCGGATCGGACGAAGGCGAAAGGCCACACTCAAGGCCATGATCGTCATTCGCGGGTGGCGCGGATCCCACACAATCTTAGTCTGGAGTGGGACTTACGTCTGGTTCGCTGGCACCAGAGGACGCGGGTTCGATTCCCGCCGCCTCCACCACTTTATTGCCAACGCAACGCGGCTCGTTCGCGGCTGGTGAAACCGGTAAACTCGCTTCCATGAGAACCATCACGAAGTTCGCCGGCTCCTTGCTACTCACATTCGTCGCGGTGGCCGCCGCGTCCCAGTCGACGGATTCCACCGAGGACCAGGCTGCCGAGCGCGATCCGATCCAGAGCCGCGTCGAAGTGCTTTCCACGGGAGAGCGCATTCTCATCGAAGAGGTCGTGATCGAAGCGCCGCTCGCCGATGTCTGGAACGCATATACAACCGAGAGCGGTTACACGGCCTGGGCCGCTCCCAAGGCGCGCATCGACCTCCGCGTGGGGGGAACCATGCTGACTCAGTACGGCCCGAACGCGGAAATTGGTGATCCCGGTACGAACACTCTGCACATCGTCAACTACGTGCCGCAGCGACTACTGACGTTGCGCGCCGAGATCGCAGACAACTGGCCGGAGGTGATGAAGCAGGACGGCGAGAGGCTCACGAACGTGATTCTCTTTGAGGCGATCACGCCCAACCGAACTCGTATTGAGTCCTTTGGAATCGGTTACGGACCGAGCCCCGAATACGAAAACCTGTTGCAGTTTTTTGTCACGGCAAACCGGTCGCTCTACGTCGAGTTGAAGCGCGTTCTGGAGTAACGCGGTACTGCGCGAGAGCGGTTTGAGTGTCGCCGTGGAACGGTCTATTCCCTGGCGAGGAACGAGAGTCCGCGACACAGCAAACCGAGCTCCCGCGGATCGTTGTAGGTGCGAGCCTGGGACGAGGCCGTCGTTGGCCAGACTTCGAACTCGATCGTTTGACAGCCGGTGGCATCCGGGGGGACTTGCACGAAGAAGGTTCGGTTCTCTCCGGTCGTGAGCTTTCCTCGCAAGACCTCTCGCTCGCCGATTCGACCGATGATGGTCTGGCCGTCCGGGAAGATTTTGTAGTTGCTCTCGAGGTCCAGAACCAACTCCCCGCCATTCTCGGTTTGAGCGGCGAAGCGAAAGCGCGGTGCCGTCCAGCGATCGTGATAGACGCCTTCATGCTTGGTCGCGATTCCAGCCGGACTCACAAAGAGATAGTGCCCAGGTAGGAGCCCGAGCGCCCGTCGATCGCCGGTACCAAAGGCGTCGTCGGGAATGAATGGCGGTGTAACTTCAAAGTGCAGAGAGGTGAACTCCGTCTCTCCCGAATCAAAGGGTAAGCCGTACCACTGCTGGGTTCCGGGCGTCAGGGCGAGCTCTAAGACTTGCTCACCGTCGCGAAAGGCGACGACGCTCTGGTCGATGATCCCGTTGCCCGTCTCTGCCCAAAAACTCAGAGACAACTGACCGGGGAAACGGCTTGCGACTGCAAGCTCGAACTCGTCCAGGGTCCAGCCATCATCGTCGATCCCTGAGATAAACACCGACGCGATCGGAGGACGCGGAAGGCGCTCGAATTTCTTGACGACGAGGCCGAGGCTTCTGCCATCCCGTCGTCCCGGCACGAAAGCCGCTTCCCCGAGCGCGGAGACCCCGAACTCGATACGACTCCAGCTCTTGAAGGATTCGGGGTAGGGCGCAACGAAGGTTCGAAACTCACCGGGAACGATCGTTGTTCGAGAGACCTCGAGGCCGTCAATGCTCGCAATGACCGTCCGGGGCTCGAGATGAACGTCTGGTGATGAATGAAGATCAATCGAGAGAAGTCCTGCCGCTTGATTGAAGACCGTGTAGCCAAAGCTTTCGCCCGTCCACCCGTCGTTGCCGACACCAGTTACCCGGGAGAGAACCTCAACCGGTCCATCGGCTTTATACAAAGCCATCGAGCGTTTCTCGTCTTCAGCGATCAGCTCCGCACTCAACTCCAGAGTGGAGTGGGTCAGGATGTGATCAAACTCAATCGGGAACCCATCACTTCCGATGAGTGCACCTGATTCGGATTCGAGTCCAACGTCGATCGACGAGAGCCGGTCCAAGCCACGATTGCGAAGCTCGAAAGCGGTCCGATCTGTTTTGCTGGGACCATAGAACTCGTAGTTATTCGTGACCGTTTTGTTGAAAAAAGAGTTCTGCCAGTAAGCGTGCCGGTTGCCAGCGCCGTGCCACAAAGAAGCGACCCTCGCGTTCTTTCCTACAAGAGCATCGACCCACTCCGGCGACTCCGGAGGAACCCCTTCGCGCATCGCGCCGTGTGACTCTTTGTAGGTTGCGCGAACAACGGGTGCATGCAATACGACTAGAAAAACGAGAGTGACGAGAGGCAACCAACTCGCTGGCTTGCGCGGGAGCAAGAGCGCGCAGGCAACAATCAAAGTTCCGCCAGCTAAATACGGACCGAAACCAGCCTCCATTCCCAGCACGAGAGCGAGCTTCGTCGTCGCAACGAGAGCCAAGCTATCGGCGACGATGAACTCTCTATCGATGCTTCCAAAATCGATCAGTAATGGCAGGAGTCCGACAATGATGCAGGCGCCCACGAACCACGGCTTCTTCGGGGGTAACGCCTCAGCCCATCGGCACAGGGCTATGAAGAAGAAGGGGGCCACGAAGAAGAAATTGCGATCGGCAATCCGCGGCTGGTTTACCAGCGCGAGGAACAACGCGACCATCAACAGATTGCAGATGGTGATCGATAGGCTGACACAGATAAAATCCGCCAGAGCGCGGTCCTGAGAGCGTCCTCGCAGTGCACGAATCGCGAGAATGGCAAAGGCCGCGAGAGGCAGAACTCCCAGATACAGGTCGAGGTCAGCGATGTGCGCAAACAGGGTTCTCGGGATTCGCCCCAAGTAGCTCACGTAGAAATCTTCGGGCATATTGAGAACGAACTGATTTTGCGCGGCGAGACTCTTGAGCAAGTCGCTCTCAAGCACAACACCCGCAATAAGAATGGCCGTGAACGAGGCGAACGTAATCCACGTCGTGCGGTAAACCAGAACTCGCTGCCACCATGAGCGCCGGGAGGACTTGAATGGGGGGGGCGGAGAGCCGGCATCCGAATTCTCGACGGAATCGGAACCGATCAAGCTCTTGGCGATGAAGGCGAGCACCAATGCTGGAACAAAGGTGATGGCTTGGTTCCGAATCAGAAAAGTAAACGCAATTGCTCCCAGCGCTACGAATTGCCGCAGGTTGCTGGGTCGCTCAAGAACTCGGACAAAGGCGAGTGAGCACCACAGGAAGGCTGGATAATAGGCGTTTTCGGTCATCGCCGCCGCCGTATAAATCATCGACGGAACGGCCAAAGTCAGAAGAGCGACAACAAGAGCGAACTCGCGAGTAAGAACGCGGCGCGCGAGCAAATAGGCTGGCACCGCCGCGGAAGACATCAGAATGCAATTGATGAATTTAGCCGCGGCGTAGGCTGACGAGGCTTGATCGAAGATCGCAAATGCCGGCGCGATGAGTGCCGGATAGACGAAGTAAAGTCCCGGCCCCGTCCTTCCCATCGAAGGTTCCGTCAGCGGTCTGGCAATGCTCTTTGCGGCCTCGATAAAGAGCAGCTCGTCGTCAAGAATCCAAGGCGCCGGGTGGGCGTACGCCACGATGTACCGCAGGACAACGGAGACCGAAATCAGGAGGGCAAGCCAAGTCCAGGGCCGGAACTGGCGCGCGGAGAGGTTACGCAGTGAAACCATAAAGGACGACCTGACGGTCGAAAGTCGATCGCCATTACTCGGAATGCTGCGGGGGTGAAGACCGCGGGCTGTCCGAGCCCCGATCCTACCAGCGCGATGTAATGTCAGGCCGCTGGCCGCTTACCGCAGAATCACGTCGCACTTTCTTTAGCGCCAATCTCTAACCCTGCCTTAAGCTATTCAGGCCGCATGGCTCTTGCCGCACGATTGGAAGAGCGATCTCGAATGCGAAAGTTCTTGGGATGAGTTTTAAAATAGAAGCTGCTGAGAGGGTTCTCACCGTTTAGTGAGCAGGCTCTTTGATGTTAGAACGAGCTAGAGCTGGACCTCGAATCGACCGGCGCAGAACACACACGATGCTGGAAACCCGTGGCGAACGTTGGAGATCCACCACCATGAGACGGTTTGCAGAGAGAGCTTCTTCAGTAGTCGTGCTTGCCGTTTGTTTGATGGGTTGTGACGCAGCCGTAGAAGACGCAGAGCCCGTCGCGCCGAACATTCCGACGGGACCTGACTTGATCGACGACGGCGAGATTCCGCTGGAGGGCTTGGGCTACGTCGAGTTCGACGAAGAGCGGAGCGAAAACTCGGTCGATGGCGTTGTGCTCTATCGCGAAGGAGCCGTTGCACCCGGCTACTTTTTAATGAGCGCAATACCGTTCGCGACCGCCACGCTCATCGATGACCGCGGCGTCGAGGTTCGGCGCTGGTCGAACGAAGTCGGCGGCGTTTGGCAGCGTGCGAGAATCTTGCGCAACGGAGATCTCATCGTGGTCAGCCAGCCCGCCGACCTGGGGCACTTCGTGCTCGAGCGACGCTCCCCGGAGAATGAACTGCTCTGGATGAAGTCCATCGCTGTTCATCACGATGTGCACGAGTTGGAGGACGGATCCTTGCTCCTGTTAACCTGGGAGCTCGTTCCACTCCCTGAGCTGGGCGTGGCTAAAGCGGAGGGAAGCGATGAGGAGCCCCTGATGAAGGACAATCAGCTCACACGACTGAGCTCGAGCGGGGAGTTTTTGGAGTCGCTCTCACTCGGAAAGATCTTGGCTCGCGAGAAGGAACGGCTCGCGTTGATTATTCCCGAGCGCATCGATTCGGAGACGGGGAAAGGCAAAGACGTCTTTCACTGCAACTCGATCTTCCTGATGAAGGATCAAGGGTTGGCCGCACAGAATCCGCTCTATTCCTTGGACAACTTGCTTCTGTCTTCTCGCCACCAGAGCATGCTCTTCGTCGTCAATCGAAGGACTGGAGAGCTCGTTTGGGAGTGGAAAGATCCCAACGTCTATTGGCAACACGAAGCTTCGGTACTCCCGAGCGGCAACATCTTGTTCTTCGACAACGGGTCATCCAATCGTGGATACTCTCGCATCCTGGAACTCAATCCTCTTACCGGAACGCTTGAGTGGGAGTACACCGCCCCGAGCCCGAAGGATTTCTTCAGCCAGGCACGCGGGACGGTAGAGCGACTGCCAAACGGCAATCGACTGGTCGGTTACTCGGAGAAGGGACAGCTCTTCCAAGTCAACGACGACGGAGACGTTGTCTGGCGCTACCTCTCGCCCTTCTACAATGAGAAAGGCCAGCGCGGAGTCGTTCGAGTGCAGTTTTACGATCGCGAATTCATCGCCTCCCTGTATCCCTAGCCGGGTGGGAAGAGTTGCTCGCCTAAAAGGAACCGTCGAGCAACAACACGCTCGACGGATTGGCCGCCGACAGTCGAAAACCACCTGGGCTGGCGGAGTAAGTCAGGGCTTGCATGTCCACATTGACCGCATCCGTCCCGATCCCGAGCTCGTTGATCACGAACTGCCGCGTGAGTTCGCCCGCGCCCGGAATCTTGCCGACGAATTTCCGCAGAATTGGCGTTGAGATGTGAACCAGCCCGTCGAACGCGAGTGGGTCGAGGACGGGATCGACGAGTGCTCCGACAAATATAAAGGTGAACGCTCCCGGCGTCCCTCGGACCTTCACCTGAAGAGTCTCACCCTCGCGAACCGGAGAGTTCGTCAGGAACTCAACGGCGTCAGCGGGCAAAACGGTGTGCGATCCGGCGATGACGATCTCTTCACCGTCCTGGCCAGCGGGGCAGTTGACTCCGGGGGCACCGCCGCCCATACCGCCAAAGAGCGAAGAGTCGATCTCGGTCAGCGTCCCGATTTTGATCGCGGTAAAGCCAACGACAATTCCCGGTCCTCCGTCTGCCGACGGGTAGCAATTCATAGCGGCATCCTCGATTCCCCGACCACCGCTACCGCCAAAGAACGCGGAGGCAACTGCCGTCACATCGCTCCCGAGAACGAGCATGGCCTCTCCACCCGGAGCCGCATGTTGGATGACGCCCGCTCCGTCACCTGAAACTGGGGAACCGCTTCCTCCCAAGAATTGCGAGTAGTGCAAGTCGGCGATCGAGTTGAAGAGCACCGCGCTTTGTCCGCCGATCGCTCCCGCCGTTCCGCGGCTTCCGGTTCCCGAACTGTGAACGATCGTCACTCGAGAAGAGTTCGCAACGTTGAGAGATGGAGCCACGGGCACTGCGGTCGGCGTGCTCAAACCTCTGTTCATCGAGACACTCTCCACAAACACCTTGCCGGCGCACCCGGTTAGAGTCAGGTTGGGCTGGAAGGGGAGCGGCGATGGTATGGCGTCGCCTATGAACAAACCACGCAGCGTGACGCGCTGGTTACTCCCGAGGTTCTGAATCCAAATCGGCCCGACAACGGGCGGGAGTTGAGTGGGGAAGGGCGTCGAGTTATCAAGTTGACCGGCGATCGTCAGCGACCGGTTTGCAATGATCGCTCCTCCGTAGGACTCGCCAATGCGCCCGCGAATTAAAATGACATCGCCATCGGAAGCTGCGTCGACAGCGGGCTGAATATCGAGGAAGTTCGCGCCTGGTAGATTGAGCGCGTCGACAACCCAGACTTTCCCCTGGGCTGAGGAGACAGGCGCCAAGAAGTAGAGGACGAACAGAGCTAGGGTCGGGACCTTCATAGCAGAACTCTCGTTTTGTTCGGGTGGAGCGGAGTACCCTCTTGTGCAAGACGCGTTCCGCGCTCTCTCGCCATGGCATATTTCACCCCGAATTCGACGGCGAACGAGACGGAGCGTTGGATGTGCCACCGCCAAGAGATCAGTGCGGGTGAGAACCGAGCCCTTCTTGCGGGTTTACCGATGCACACAGAGACGGGGCGAACACTCGGCAAAAACAGTTCTTCGATTAACTCGCTCCGCACCCTCGCCACTGTTCGACATCGCGCAGACCGATGTGCGATTAGGATCCTCTCGTTGCCCGGGACATCGCGACATCGGAGCCTGGACGAACGGGAACTTCGAGTGGACTTCGGAAAGCCCTCGTTCGAGAAACCCTCTTCGCCCACGCGGCTCAGGCCGGAGACACCGTTTTCGTCAGCTCGGGAGGTGAGCCCTCGCCGGAAGGGGACCCGTCTCGTCGCGGCCGCCATCACGACCGCTCTGACGGGGAGAGCGGGCGCGGTGACGAACTTCTGCTCGATCAAGCTTCGATGGGGCCAGCTCAACAATTCTCGGCCGGGCATCGACACTCCAGCCTCCGGGTTAAGTAGACTCGTGCCTAAGTTCGCCCACTCGGCCCCTTCCCATTCCCAGACCTCCGACTTTGCCAACCTTCGTGTCGCCGCAACCCGAACCTGACCGCCAGCTCCGTTCCAAGCTACGCCCGGGTCGAATGACAGCGCTCGTCGGCTTGCTCGCGCTGTCGCCGGCTTGCAACTCCCTCAACGCCAAGGTCTACAACCTCGGCGAACTGCATCACGAGGACGCAAAGGTCAGCTACAGCGCCGCCGTGATGGGGGACAGCGAGTACATGATGCGTCGTGCATTCAGTGTCTCCGCTCCCTTCGGCGTCGAGTTCGACTTTGCGGAGAAGGACCCCGACTTGGTTCTGGATCCCTCCGGCGCTTGCCTTCAGCAGCTGATCGGCCTGGAGCGCTATTCGCCAAAGAACGTGCGCCATCTCGCGCTTCGGACAGAGATGTACGTCTGGCTCGCCGTCGGAGACCCGTACGTTTTGTCCCGCGAACACTGCGTCGATAGCCTCGCTGTCATGGGCCGCGAGCTCGGTATCGTCCAGCCCCGCGCTTTTCCCGCGGAAGCTGACCAGCCGACCGTGGAGGAACTAAGCGGCCGAATCGCCGACCTCATCGAAACCGCGGCGCCGATTCTTGGAACGGGGAAGCGCACGACCGATCGAACACTCGCGGAGTCCTGCGATGCCATTTCGCAACTGCAGCTCGGACTGCCCGCCGGGCGCCGGGTCTTGCGCACCTGTGCCGTGCTCCTGGATTCTTCCCAATCAGACCGCGCCAGTTTCGAGCCGGTGCGCGAGCTGGTTCGCGACGTCGCCCGTCGATTGACCGAGATGGCGCTTGGACAGGCTCGTCTCGATCCGGCTCCGGTGGTACGCGCTGCAGCCGTACAAGCCTGGACACACGCGACCGATAATCGCTCGGGTGAGCTGCTCTCGGAGACCTTTGCGGACCGCGATCCCCAGGTGATGCGCAAGCTCTTTCAGGAACTGGCCGCCCACGGAATACCGCGGCCGATTGCCGAGCTGGACGACGCCGATCGCGTGGCTTGGGAAGAGAACTGGATCGCCAATCTCGTCAAAGCTGCCCGCGAGCACCCCGATGGAACGGTTTCCGTCGCCGCTTGCAAAGCCCTGGGTGCCTTGTCCGATGCTGGATTCGAGAGCCTGCGATTTGAAGACTGGGTTGCCTGGTGGATCGAGCGTCAAGCTGCGAGAGCGGATGAGGAAGAAGCCCAGAAGGCTGGCGCTTGAGCAACTCGACGGAAGAAACTCAAGCGAGCGACGATCTGCCGAGCGCGCCCGCACAGAAGGGCTGGAAGGATCGGCTGAAGCCGCTCGTCGGCATCGCCATCCTCGTGGTCGTCTTCTCCCTCCTGGATTTGGGCGGCAGTCTCACTTGGACCACTCCAGAAGGATCGAATGTCCAAGTCAAAGGCGAGGTGGCAGGAGACTGGCGCGGCGAAGAGATTCGGTTCACGCCCAACGAGGATTGGGAGCGAGGCGAGCTTGTTCCGCCCTTGCTCGCCGACTGGAGTGTGGGCGACCCCGCGATCTCCGTTCGCGCTGGGCGATCCGAAGATGAAGCTGCCGGCGTCTATACCTGGACACCGCCGGTGCTTCGCATCTTTCGCGACATTGACCTTCGCTACGTCGCTCTGACGCTGTTTCTATTCTTCATTGGAAACTGCTTGGCGATTACGCGCTGGTGGCGGCTGCTCCGCGGAATCGGACTCCACACGACTTGGCGCAACGTCTTTCGGCTGAACTTCCTCGGCCTGTTCTTCAACACCGTCGTGCCGGGACTCACCGGCGGTGACTTGGTCAAGACGATCATCGTTGTACGCGAGAGCCCCGGGCGTCGCACCGATGCCTTCATCTCCGTCATCGTCGACCGTGTACTCGGCCTGATGGCGCTGACCGCACTCGCCACCGTCGTCGTCTTTGTCGTCCCCGGCTTCGAAGCGCTGCAGTCGGGCATTGTGATCTTCCTCGTCGGCGCCGTTGTCGGTGCGACGGTCTACTTCAGTAAGAAGCTCCGAGCGCTGGTTCGCTTCGACGCCATGCTCGCCAAGCTTCCGATGGGCGACAAGCTCAAGCTGATCGACAATGCGGTCATGCTCTACTCCGACCAAAAGTTGGAGCTCGCTTTTGCACTCTTGCTCTCCATCACCAACCACTTCCTCTACATCACCGGGGTCTATTTCCTCGGTGCCGCCTGCGGAGTCTCGACCCTCGAGGTGAGCTGGAACCAGTACCTGGTCATCGTCTCCATCGCGAATATCATCACCGCGATTCCTACGAGTCCGGGAGGTTTAGGCGTCGGTGAAGCCCTGTACGTCTGGTTGTTTGGCATGATTGACGCCCGAGGCTCACTCGGCATCGCCGTCAGCCTGACCTTCCGTTTGTGTCAATTGCTGCTGGGCCTGCTCGGCGGCATTTATTTATTACTCCCCGGTGCGCGCGAAGAAATCGATTCCGCCCGCCACCAATAGATTTCGAGCGCCTCGCGCACGGATCTCCCTCCCCATCCTTTTGCTATGTCCCTGACCGTTATCGGATCCCTCGCTTTCGACAGTATCGAGACCCCCTTTGACAAGCGCGACGAAGCCTTCGGTGGCTCCGCGACTTTCTTTGCCGCCGCCGCTGCGCGCTTTGGTGAAGTCGGCATGGTCGGAGTCGTCGGAACGGACATGCCGGACCAAAACCTCGCCGATCTGCGCGATCTGGGCATCGACTGCCAAGGCATCGAGGTCGCCGAAGGCAAGACCTTTCGATGGGGCGGACGCTACGAGGCGGACTGGAATACACGCACGACCCTGTTCACCGAGCTCAACACCTTTGAGCACTTCGATCCCAAAGTTCCCGCTGGCTACCAAGACTCGCCCTTCGTCTTTCTCGCGAACGCCGCTCCCGCGATTCAGATGAAAGCTCTAGAGCAGTTCAAAAGCCCGCGTTTGGTTGTCGCCGACACGATGAACCTGTGGATCGACATCGCCCGGGACGACCTCGTCGGCTTGCTGAAAAAGATCGACGGCCTGGTGCTCAATGACGAAGAGGCGCGGATGCTCTCCGGCGAGAATCACTTGCTCACGGCCGCTCGCAAAGTGCTCGACATGGGTCCGAGCTTTGTTGTTCTCAAGAAGGGCGAGCACGGAGCCTTCCTGATCGGCAAAGACGTGCACTTCTCGCTGCCGGCCTATCCCGTTGAAAAAGTGGTGGATCCGACGGGAGCGGGGGACTCCTTCGCAGGTGGCTTCATGGGCTACCTGGCCTCGGTCGCCAACTTCCAGCCGCATACCCTGCGACGCGCGATGGTCTACGGAACGGTCACGGCTTCTTTCTGCGTCCAAGGCTTCACCATCGAGCCCCTGGTGGCCAATGACCGGGCAGCAATCGAGAGCCGCTACAACGAGATGATCTCCTTCATCACCCTGTAGGGCCCGGGCGGGGGGAATCCCGGCGCTCGGTGGACGCCGATTCGAGTACCGATGTGCGGCGGCCCCCTGCTGCTCTGGCTGACTGGCGCCCGTCGTGCCCCAGAAGCTCATCGAGTGAGCAGCGATCGAGGCCCAGCACGACGGCGGAATTCCGCCATCAGCCTGTGGGGCATCTTGGGCGGATAATTCGGGCTTGGGGAGAAACCGATCGGAACTCCGGACGTCCAGCTTCGAAAGGACGTACCCCATTGAGTGGCGCGCCTGGATCACTAGACTCTTGGGCAGGGGGGGCTTAGGCCCAAGCGTGCTCAGCCGAGCACCGGAAGTAGGAAAAGATGAAATCGACGCGCTCGAAGACAGAGAAGAAGACGAACACAGGCGCCACCAATAAGAGTGCGGGGGAGAAAAACCGCGCACTCCAAGCCGCTCTCTCGGACATTGAGAAGAGCTACGGAGCTGGCTCGATCATGCGGCTCGGTGACGAGTCCCTGATCAAGGAGATCGAAGGCATTTCGACCAGCTCGATCTCCCTCGACATGGCGCTCGGCGGAAAGGGTGTCCCGAAAGGACGCGTCGTCGAAGTTTATGGACCGGAGAGTTCCGGCAAGACCACCCTGACGCTGCACATCATCGCCAACGCGCAAAAAGAGGGCGGAATCTGCGCCTTCGTGGATGCCGAGCACGCGCTCGACCCGTCCTACGCAAGGAAGCTGGGCGTTCAATTGGACGACCTCTTGGTCAGTCAGCCCGACACGGGTGAACAGGGCCTTGAGATCGTTGAGACTCTCGTGCGCTCGAACGCCGTCGATGTCATCGTCATCGACTCGGTAGCAGCGCTCGTTCCGCGTGCTGAGATTGAAGGCGAGATGGGCGACAGCTTCGTCGGCCTTCACGCGCGCTTGATGAGCCAGGCCATGCGCAAGCTGACCGGCGCCATCGCGAAATCCGATACGCTCGTGATCTTCATCAACCAGATTCGCGAGAAGATCGGGGTCATGTTTGGCAGCCCGGAGACGACGACCGGCGGCCGCGCGCTCAAGTTTTACTCATCCGTGCGCATGGACATTCGCCGCATCGGGCAGATCAAGGACGGCGAGGTGGTGGTCGGCAACCGCACCAAGGTCACGGTGGTGAAGAACAAGGTGGCTCCGCCTTTCCGCAAGGTCGAGTTCGACATCATCTACAACGTCGGGATCAGCTACGAGGGCGACCTGATCGACCTCGGACTCGTCCAGGGCATGGTGCTCAAGTCGGGAACCTGGTTCTCCCTCAAGCACCCGACCGAAGGCGAGATTCGCTTGGGCCAAGGGCGTGAACGCGCCCGGCGATTCCTGATCGATAATCCCGACCTGGCCAAGGATCTTGAGAATTCGATTCGCGAGAAGATGGCACCGGCTGCTATTGCCGACCCTGCCTCCGAGGCTCCGGCAACGGGCGCTGCGGCGAAGGGGGATGTCATTCCCACGCCCGCTCCTTCAGAAGCGGCGACCAAAGAAAAAGCCAAGAGTCCCGCCGCCTCAGGCAAGTAACCGGGACTGAGGAGTAGGCGTGCCGTAGGGCGCTCTCCCGGCAAGGGCTTGCCTGCTCAGACCAAGAGGCCCGACCCCGCAATGCAGGGTCGGGCCTCTTTCCATCCGGGCGCATGCTGTCCATTCGCCGTCACCGATCAGCGCGGCGATCTTCCGGTTCGTTCGCGGATTCGAACGGTCGATCGTCGCTTTGCGCTGCGCTCACCCAATTGCGGAGCAGCCCGCGGTAGGAATAGAGTCGTTCCCCGGTTACAAAACGCCCTCCATTCGAGAGGCAGAACCCAATGAGATCTTCCAGCGATACGCCCTCCGAGGCACCGAACCCCGTCCACACTCACCAGCGGGTTCGGCAGACCTTTATCGACTTCTTCACGGAGCGCGAGCATCGAGCGGTTCCGTCCGGGGGCGTCTTTCCCATAGACGACCCGACGCTGCTCTTCACCAACGCGGGGATGAACCAGTTCAAGGACGTCTTTCTCGGCACGGGCACGAGGGACTACAAGCGCGCAGTCGACACCCAGAAGTGCATTCGCGTCTCGGGCAAGCACAACGACCTGGAGGAGGTCGGGCGCGACACCTACCACCACACGTTCTTTGAGATGCTCGGGAACTGGTCGTTCGGGGACTACTTCAAAGAAGAGGCGATCACGTGGGCGTGGAAACTGCTGACGGAGGTCTATGGCCTTCCGAAAGAGCGCTTGTGGGTGACGGTCTTCGGCGGGGAAGAGGGATTGCTACCGGCGGATGAAGAAGCCGAACGGTTGTGGCTGGAGAAGACTGACGTGGACCCGAGCCATGTCCTGCGCTTCGACCGCCGCGACAACTTCTGGGAGATGGGGGAGACCGGTCCCTGCGGACCCTGCTCGGAGATTCACATTGACCGCGGATCGGCAGACTCAAACCCCATGGATGGGGCTGATCCAGAAATCGGCGTCAACGCGGGCAACGAGCGATTCATCGAGCTCTGGAATCTGGTCTTCATGCAGTTCAACCGACTGGATGATGGCTCGCTCAAGGAGCTGCCGGCTCGGCACGTGGATACGGGCATGGGATTCGAGCGGGTCCTCGCGGTCTTGCAGGGCAAGAACTCGAACTACGACACCGATCTCTTTCAGCCGATCTTTCGGCGGATCGAAGCGCTCACGGGAAAAACCTATACCAGCAGCGATTCCGAAGAAGATGTCGCCTTCCGAGTGATCGCGGATCATGTTCGGGCCTTCAGCTCCGCGGTCGCCGATGGCGCGTTGCCTTCCAACACCGGCCGAGGCTACGTTTTGCGGCGCCTTGTCCGCCGCGCGGCTCGCTATGGACGGCAGAGCCTGGGGATGGATGCCCCGTTCCTGTTCGAGATTGTCCCCGTTGTCGCGGAAATTCTGGGAGACGCCTTTCCGGAAATTAGGGAGCGCGAAGAGCACCTCCAACTGCTCCTTCGCAAGGAGGAAGAGTCCTTTGGCCGCACCCTCGGACGTGGGCTGATCCACTTCGACAAGCTCCTCGACGGCAAGAGCGAGGGAGCAACTCTCGATGGTCAAAAGGTCTTCGACCTGTATGCGACCTATGGCTTTCCCCGCGATCTTGTCGAGCTGATGGCGCGTGAACGCGGCATGAGTGTCGATGCGGAGGGTTGGGATACTGCGGAATCGACGCACAAGAACGCCAGCAAGTCCGAAGGCCAGTTCAAGCAGCTCATCTCCGCGGAACAGCTCGAGGGTATCTCGGCCACCATCTCGACCTATCACGAAGAGGGAGAGCGCTCCCTCAACCTCGAGTCGCAGGCTCTCGTTCTCGCGGAACGCGAGGGCGTCGAAGACGGGGTATCGATCATTCTTGACTCCAGTCCGTTTTACGCGGAGGCCGGCGGGCAAGCCGGTGATCGGGGTCTGCTCGAAGGCCTCGATGGATCCTGGCGCATTGAAGTCGACGAGGTCCGCAAGCTCGGTCCCGTCGTCGTTCATCTGGGTCGCTTGGTCGGCGGAGTCTTGCCCGGAGCGGGGACTCTGGTTCGCGCGACGGTCGACGCGGCTTCCCGCGCTCGGACGAAACAGAACCACACGGGCACTCACCTGCTTCACCAGGCCTTACGCGAAGTTCTCGGCGATCACGTGCAGCAGCAGGGCTCTTACGTCGGACCCGATCGATTGCGCTTCGACTTCGCCAGTCCGCGCGCGTTGACTCCCGACGAAGTCGACGAAGTGGAGCAGACCGTCAACCGAGCGGTGATACGCAATGCACCCGTGGAGACCACGCTGGAGAATTTGGCCGATGCGAAACAGCGCGGAGTCACCGCGCTGTTCGGCGAGAAATACGAGGACGAGGTTCGAGTCGTCGACGTCGGGGGCTGGTCAACGGAGCTGTGCGGTGGAACTCACGTGGATTCCGCGGGCGACATTGGCCCCTTTGTCATCGTCAGTGAATCCGCGATCCAAGCCGGCGTGCGTCGCATCGAAGCGGTAACGGGAGAGCAGGCGGTCCGGCGAAACCAGGCGCAGCGACGGCTGTTGTCGGAGAGCGCTCGGGCTCTCAAGGCGTCGCCGGAAGAGCTCCCTTCCCGTATTTCGGCCCTCCAAGATCAGGTCAAACAGGCAAAGAAGGCCAAGCAAGCCGGCGCTAGTGCCGATGTCGGCGTTGCTCTCGACGCAATCAAAGAGGCCGTCGAAGTGGTCGACGGCGTGACCACCTGCGTTGCCGATTTGCCAGACATGGACCTCGGCGGCCTGCGGGATTTGGGCACGCGGGCGAAAAGCCTGGCCGATGACTTGGCGGTCGTATTCTTCGGGCGCGATGGGGGCCGAGTGCCCTTTGTGGCCCTCTGCCAAGGCCAAGCCCTCGAGCGGGGTCTCAAAGCAGGAGAGCTCGCAAAAGTGATCAGCGGCCAGCTCGGCGGGGGCGGAGGCGGAAAGCCGGACAGCGCGCAGGGTCAGGGTCTTCGGGCAGACGACATCGACGCGGCTCGCCAAGCGGTCCTCGGCGACATTCAATCCGCTCTATCCGGGCGTTGACACTCCCTTTAGGCACCGCTAACCTTCTCCCGCTTCGGGGCTGTCCCCGACCTTATCAGCCCAATTGATTTCCCCTCGATCGGCACGAATTAGCTTTCGTGTGTCGATGGGACCGGCGCAAATCCGTGCGCTACTTTCGATTACGCCGTTGCGTAGTCTTTCCGTTTATCCGTCATGGCACACCCCAAACGCCGTCAGTCTACTCATCGTCAAGGCATTCGCCGCTCTCACCTCGCGATGAAGCCCGTCCAGGCGCATCACTGTGATCGTTGCGGTGCCGCCGCGCGCTCCCACACGGTTTGCGATAACTGTGGCTATTACGGCTTTGCAAAAGGCAGCGACAAGCGCGGTACCGAGGTCATTCAGAAGGAAGAATTCTAGCCCTGTCTCTTCCAACGGCGGAAGAATCTGGCTGCGCCGCTTTCGTCGAGATCGTTGATCGGCGGGCATTTTTTGAATCGACCCGTTTCATTTCGCTCACCACGGACGCCAGAAGATTGTTTAGCGCATGACGGCCAACCGTATCGCGATCGACGCCATGGGCGGGGACAACGCGCCCGAAGCTATTGTTGCTGGCGCCTTGCGCGCCTGCTCGAGCGAGGGCCCGGGAATAGATCCGGATCGACTCCTACTTGTCGGAGATCGTCCGCGACTGGAAGCCCTGCTCGCGAAAGCGCACCTCTCCATAGAGATTCAGCACGCAAGTCAGGTCATCGGCATGGCCGAGTCGCCCTCCTCAGCGTTGCGAGCGAAGCCCGACTCTTCGATCGGCGGCTGCGTCAAAGCCGTCCGCTCCGGTCTTGCGGGGGCTGTCGTCGGCATGGGCAATACCGGCGCAGTTGTCGGCGCGTCCACGCTTGGGCTCGGTACGCTCGAAGGGGTTCGTCGGCCGGGCATCGCGGTCACGATGGAGCTGACAGGACAGCCGGTGACCATCGTCGACATGGGAGCCAACATCGCTCCGAAGCCGGAGCACCTCGTCCAGTACGGTCAAATGGGAGCGGTTCTCATGCAGGCGTGCATGCAGAATGGGCCCGATAACCCACGCGTTGGGCTTTTGAACATCGGCAGCGAAGAAGGCAAGGGAACCACGCTCCTCAAAGAGGCGCAGCCGCTTCTCGAACGGGCCCCGATCAACTTCATCGGCAATGTCGAAGCGGTGGATATCTTTCGCAACGCGGCCGACGTCGTTGTCACCGACGGCTTTACCGGAAACATCGTGCTCAAGCTCCTCGAGGGCTTTTCGGGCTTTTTGCTCGGCCTCGTCATGAAGGAGCTGTCGGCCCACAAAGTTGAGTGGGGGATCGATGCGCTCGGCAAGGTGCGCAAGCAAATCGACTACTCCGAGTATGGCGGCGCCATGCTGCTGGGCGTCAACGGTAGTGTGGTCATTGGGCATGGACGCTCGGACGCCGCGGCTGTTTCCAACGCGATTGGACTCGCCGCGCGAGCCATCGATACCGGCGTCAATGAAGCTATCGTGCGGGGCATGGCGGAGCCCTCCCAAGCCTAGGATTCGAGAAGGGGCACCGACGTGCTCGTGAGCCGCGTCAAGACGCTTGTCTCGAAATCTAGGTCTGTTTCAATTTCGATCGATCTGTGCGTGAACTGCGCATTTTTTTGAGCTTACGGGCTACTTTCTGTGAACGGAGCACTAGGCTTGCTTCCTTCTAGGTCTTCGATAGGGGCGAAGATCACGGAGACTCTGGCGGCGACCGGCCGTACTCCGTGTGACCCGGAACTCGCGCGGTGAACGTGCGGTTCGATGGGTGCTCGTTCCCTTCCAACGTTTCATCCACCTCGGACTCCACAAGTTCAGCATGGCATCACGCATTCGCGTCGGAATCGCCGGAACGGGCTCCTATCTCCCCGAGCGAGTTGTTCCCAACTCCTACTTCGAGGACATAGTCGACACTTCGGACGAGTGGATCGTTCAACGCACGGGCATTCGTGAACGGCGCTTTGCCGCGGAAGGCGAGAACTGTTCCGATCTGTGCATTGCCGCTGGCCAGAAAGCTCTCTCGGCTGCGGGCATCGGACCTGAAGACCTCGACTTGATCATCGTGGGAACCCTGACGCCCGACTACCCTCTGCCAAGCACGGCCTGCCTCGTTCAGGCGGGTCTCGGCGCCACGCAAGCCGGTGCCTTCGATGTCGCCTCCGCGTGCACGGGCTTTATGACGGCTTTGAGTACCGGCGAGGCCTTCATCGCCGCCGGACGTTCGAAACGCGTCATGGTCATCGGAGCCGAAATCCTCTCGCGATTCGTCAATCTCAATGACCGCGGCTCCTGCATTCTCTTCGGAGATGCCGCGGGCGCGGCCGTCTTGATGCCGCACGATGAGTGCGGCCAAGGCGAGATTCTCAAGACCATTCTCGGAGCCGACGGCTCCGGCTTCGACTTCATCCACATTCCCGCCGGTGGCTCCGCCAAGCCTCCGACGCACGAAACGGTCGAGGCCGGCGATCACACGATTCACCTGCGCGGCCGTGATGTGTTCCGCTTTGCGGTCAAGCACATGAGCCAGCTCATCGCCGAGATGCTCGAGGGCTACGATGAAGATGAGCTGGGCGTCATCGTGCCTCACCAGGTCAATCGCCGCATCATCGACGCGGCGCTGGACCGCCTGGGCATGACCGACGAAAAGGTCGTCGTCAACATTCAGCACTACGCCAACACCTCGGCGGCCACGGTGCCGGTTGCCATGGACGAAGCGATTCGGGCCGGGCGATTCGAAAAGGGAAAGCTGGTGGTCCTCGTCGCCTTTGGCGCCGGACTGACCTGGGGTGCGAGCCTCCTCCGCTGGTAACCCTCGCTCATCACTCGAGCCTCGAGAACCTCACCACTCCATTCATTCACCGCCCGTTCTCCTCGGGCTGACGCGAGAGATTGATCGATGGAAGCAGCTCTTCTATTTCCCGGCCAAGGCGCCCAATACGCGGGCATGGGCAAAGACTGGTGCGAGCAGTATCCCGTCGCTCTAGAGACTTTTGAGGAAGCGAATGAAGCCCTGGGCTTCTCGCTCTCCGAAGCTTGCTGGGAGGACGGTGACGGCGTCCACCGAACCGACATCGCGCAACCGGGTATTCTCGCCACCAGCGCAGCCATCATTCGTGTCCTGCGAGCGGAAGGCGTGGATACCGGGGGTAGCCCCTATGCAGCAGGCCTCTCGTTGGGCGAGTACACCGCGCTCTGGTATGTGGGCTCGCTCCAGTTCGCCGACGCGATCCGGCTGGTGCGCTTGCGCGGCGAAGCGATGCAAGCGGCGAGCGACACCTACGAGAGTTCGATGCTGGCATTGACCGGCGGCAATGAAGAGCAAGCCATCGAGCTGGCCGCAATTGGCTCAAAGCACGGAATCTGCGCTGTCGCCAACCTCAACGCGCCGGGACAAGTCATTCTATCCGGAGAGATCGCCGCACTCGATGCCGCGGCCGCAGCCGCGAAGGATGTTGGCGTACGACGGACACGGCGACTCATGGTGGCCGGCGGATTTCACTCGGACTGCATGGCCCCGGCTCAGGAGCGCCTGGAAACGGCCCTCGCCGAAGTCGAGATCCGGTCTCCGGAGTTGCCCTTCGCCACCAATGTGACCGGGCGCGAAGTCTCCGATCCGACCGAGATTCGCGGTTTTTTAGCGCGACAGGTTTGCTCCCCTGTCCGTTGGGAAGAGTCGATGCGCAATGTGCTGGCCAAGGGCGTCCGCAAATTTCTGGAGCCGGGACCGGGCAAGGTCCTGACTGGATTGATGGGGCGGATCGACGCCGACGCCGAAGTTCGCTCGATCGCCACTCCTTTAGACCTGGAAGATACGAATTAGAGCCCTCCCTGTGGAGCGTGGCCGGTCGTTGCGGCGCTCCATCGCCCTCGCTATAGTCCCGCGCCGACACAGCCGATCGCCAAGCACTCGCGGCCAGGCATTTCGGACTTAAAAAAGCGAGCAGACCCACACGGATCGCTAGCATTTCCCCAAAGCGCCGAACCAGCCCCGTGACAAGTGACCCGCAAGTCGGGTATGAAGGCGCTTCCCATCCTCCGCAAACCACCTCTCTAAGCCATCGAATCTTCCCTGAACAACAAGGTCGCGCTCGTTACGGGCGCATCGCGCGGCATCGGTCGCGCGATCGCTATCCGTCTTGCGAAACAGGGCGCGCGCGTGGTTTGCGTGGCCACTTCGGCCGAGAACTGCGCGGATACCGTCGCCGCTTGTTCAGCCGAGGGAGTCGAAGCGCAGGCCTTTGGCGTCGATGTCTCTTCCGCCGCAGACGTCGAAACCCTGGTTAAGAGCGTGAGCAAAGAATTGGGCGGTATCGACTTCTTGGTCAACAACGCCGGTGTCACCCGGGATGGATTGATTCTTCGCATGTCGGAGGAGGACTACGACCGAGTGCTCGACGTCAACTTGAAGGGGACCTGGAACTTTTTAAGAGCGGCTTCGCGCCCGCTGATGAAGAGCCGCGGTCGCGTCGTCAACATCACCTCCGTTGTCGGAATTACGGGCAACGCCGGGCAATCCAACTACGCGGCGAGCAAGGCCGGTGTCATCGGCCTGACGAAATCGCTCGCCAAGGAGCTCGCCGGACGAGGAGTCTGCGTCAACGCCGTGGCGCCTGGATTCATCGAGACCGACATGACCTCGGACATCGATGAAGCGGCTTCGAAAGCCTTGGCCGACTCCATCGCGCTGGGTCGCATCGGATCCGCAGAGGAGATCGCTCGGGTCGTCACATTCTTGCTTGGACCTGGCGGCGACTACATCACCGGCCAAACCATCGTGGTCGATGGGGGCCTTAGCCTGTGAAGAATCGCGAAAAAGCTCCGCAGACTCGCCATTTGGGCGCCTTTTTGGCGGCCTCCCATAGAAACTTCGCTGGCTGAAGCATAGAAATGCGCCGCGACGATTCATCATATCGCCATCATTTAGAACATCTCGTGGGGATCGTCCCCGCGAGTCCGTGCCGTCCGCTCAGTCGAAGGCGTACAATCTCGGAAACCCCGAGCATGTGCCTCGGGCGATCCTCTCAACTTCTCAGGAGAAACCAACCGTGACCAATCCCTCTGTCGAAGATCGCGTCAAGCGTATCGTCTGCAATCAGATGGGGACTACCCCCGACAAGATCACGCTGGAGACGTCCTTCATCAACGATCTTGGCGCCGATTCCCTGGATACCGTCGAGCTGGTAATGGAGTTCGAAGACGAATTCGAAATTTCCATTCCGGACGAGGATGCTGAAACTATCCAGACCGTCGGTGCGGCGGTCACTTATATCTCTGGGAAGCAGTAGCTCCAGATCTGGTTCGTTCGCGGTCCAACCAGATCCTCTGGTTTTCCGCGAGCGCGCCACTCTACGATGAAGCCCATCCTTTGCCGGAGGCGCTTGCTCGACACGGAGACTCCCACAGGAGACTCCCGGCCTATCGAACGGGCGCCTGGCTTCATTGACTTCTAATCGGCTACGAACCCGACCAAAATCCCATGCGTCGAATCGCCATCACCGGACTGGGCACCGTCAATGCACTCGGTCCCGATGTAGCTACTTGTTGGCCCGCTTTTTTGGCCGGTGAAAACGGCGTTGGATTGATCACTCAATTCGACACCAAAGACTCCCCGATCAAGATTGGCGCAAGCGTCAAGTGGGACCCGACGGAGCAGTTTGATCCGCCGGAATTCCGCAAGCTGGATCCGTTCACCATGTTTGCTCTGAAGTCGACGGAAGAAGCGTTGAGTGACGCTGGCCTCGACCTGGCTTCAGAATCCGAAGAGCAACGCGAGCGATTCGGATGCATCATCGGAACGGGGATCGGCGGCATTACGGGCATCGAAGAGCAAGGCGGGGTTATGCGCGAGCGCGGCCCGCGGCGCGTCAGCCCGCACTTCATCCCGCGCATCATGGCGAACGCCGTCAGCGGGCAGGTCGCCATTCGTTTCGGATTGCTGGGAACGACGTTTACGACCTCCAGCGCCTGCGCGTCATCCGCTCATGCGATCGCAATGGCCTTCAACAGCATTCGTTCGGGTGAGACGGACCTTGTGATCACCGGGGGAGCCGAGTCCGCGACAACGCCCCTCGCCGTTGCTGGGTTTGCCTCTGCCAAGGCTCTGTCCAAACGCGAAGACCCGTCGCTCGCTTCGCGCCCCTTCGATGCCGAACGCGACGGATTTGTGATGGGCGAGGGAGCTGGAATCCTGGTCTTTGAAGAGCTCGAGCGCGCCAAGGCACGTGGAGCCCGGATCTACGGCGAGATGAAGGGCTATGGCTCCACCGACGACGCTCACCACATTACGGCGCCCAAGGAAGACGGCAGCGGTCCTGCCAGAGCCTTCAAGATTGCCCTGAAGCAAGCCGGGCTCGATACGACCGACATCGACTACATCAACGCTCACGGCACGAGCACGAAGTTCAACGACGCCATCGAGACGACCGCTATCAAGCGCTGCTTTGGCGACTACGCAAAGTCCCTCGCGATCTCGTCCAGCAAGTCGATGATCGGGCACCTGCTCGGCGGCTCCTCTGCGGTGGAGCTCGTGGTCTCGGCGCTCTCGGTCTTCCATGACCAGGTCCACCCCACGCGGAACCTCGAGAATCCCGATCCTCACTGCGATTTGGACTACGTTCCCCGAGAAGCGCGCGACCTGAAGCTGCGCAACGTGCTCTCCAACTCGCTGGGATTCGGCGGGCACAACGTCTCGATCTGCATCGGCAAACACGAGTAGGGCTGCTCCGCGCCGCGGTCGGCCTCCGGCTGCCAAGCCCCTCCTCGAATCCGGCGTACGCCAGCCCGGCATAGTGCGCAATGCCCAACTTGTGGGCCCGCCCGGCTCAATCCAGGACGCTAGCCTGCACCGATTTTCATTTCTGTGAGGTAGAATGAAGCTGCGGAAGTGGGAGGGTGTACCCGCTTCCTCTTGCCCCAGGTCTTTGACCGCCTCCCCCCAATTGATCGGCCCAGGAGGGCTACCCACCCAGCATGCGCAAGGCTTTTAAGGAACTGCTCCACTCGTACAAAGTCGACGTCTTCCGCTCGGAACATGGCGCGAAAGACGTCGACGGTATTGCCAGCGAGTGTATGGACATTTGCGAAGATGTCCTTCACACGAAGTATCAGTATCACTTCCACAAGCTTCCCGACGCGGACCGCGCTGAGATCATCAATATGATCAACAACTACACGCGCGAGGCCATCTTGCCTCCCGTAGTAGAGCGGCTTGTGTATCGTCAAGTCGTACTCGAAAAGCGTTACAACGCACTCTCGGGTATGGTTGAGCGCATGCTTGATTTGCTGTCGCGCGATCCGGCGGAACTCAGCAAAGCCAAGTAGCCTTCGAAAACAGTCGCTTCGAATACATAGAGGAATTCAAACCGGAATTCCGCCCAGGGCTCCGCAGCCGGAGTCCTGGCACAGGTTTTGTATAAGCGTTCAGCGCGCGGTGGCTCACGAGAATAAATCCTTGGGCCCCGCGCGCTTCTCTTTCCATTTTGCAGGGCCGGCTACGGCTTCAAAGTCCGTAGCAAAGGCCGCCTTTGGTTCTCGGCCGCGCAAGCGCGCATGCAGCCCGACTCAGCGCAGCGCCGCCGCAAACATCGCAATTAGCCTGCGACCCAATCCTCCCTTCAGGCATGCTTCGAATCCCAGCCATCGAGCGCAATAAGAACGGATCGTGAAGGCGTGCGCGGACTTTGGATAGAAGACGGGGAACTGCAACTGCGCGATAACTTGCCGGAACCCGGCAAGTCGCCCGGCGAAGTGCGCGTGCGCGTCAGCACCACGGGAATATGTGCCACCGACCTAGCGCTTTGGCGCGGCTACATGAATTTCAAGGGCGTGCCGGGTCATGAGTTCGTCGGCGTAGCGCTCGAGGGACCGTTGGCCGGCAAGCGAGTCGTTGGTGAAATCAATTCAGCCTGCGGGCGCTGTGCGACCTGCAGAGCGGGCCGGCCCAATCACTGCCCGCAACGCGATGTGCTCGGAATCCTGGGCCGTCACGGAGCTTTTGCCGAAATGTTGCGACTGCCGCAAGCCAACCTTCACGCAGTTCCCGATGGCCTGTCCAATGCGGCCGCCGCCTTCGCGGAACCGGCGGCGGCGGCCCTGCGCATTACCGAGCAGCTCGGTCCTCAAACAGGTGTGCGCGCCCTCGTACTCGGAGACGGACGGCTCGGGCTACTTTGCGCCCAGGCCTTGTCTGCGGGAGGCGCCCGCGTGGATCTGGCCGGCAGGCACCCCGAGCGCGGCAGCTGGCTCGGGCAGGGGATCGCTCACCGCGGTCTGCCCGAGGATCTGCAAGCGGGCCTGTCATGGGATCTAGTCGTGGAGGCCAGCGGCGATCCGAATCTTTTGGAGAGCGCCCTTGGTTGGGTGCGCCCCTGTGGCACTCTGGTGCTCAAGACCACGGCTGAAAGACCGGCAACCCTGGACTTCGCGCCATTAGTGGTAAACGAGATTCGACTCTTGGGCAGCCGCTGCGGCCCCTTCGACCAGGCACTCTTGGCCTTGTCCGACGGCCGCATGCAGGTAGAACCGATGATCGAAGCTCGCTTTACTTTGGAACAGGCACCGGCCGCCTTTGAACGAGCGGCCACCGGTGGTGTCCTGAAAATTTTGGTCGATCAAGAGGATCAAGAAGAGAGTCAGCCCAGATGAGTGAACGTGAACAAGCTCTGCGCGCAGCAGCGGAGAACGCAGATCAAGGACACATCTTTCAGTTTTGGGAGCGCTTGTCTGCTGAACAACGTTCGGGATTCTTGGATGTCTGCGCGGGCATCGATTTTGAACTTGTGTCGCAACTCGCTGCGGATTTGCAAACAAAGGCTGATGCCGGCTCTGCCGCAGGCCCGGAAGCTTCGACGGCACCGGAACCGCCCGAACTCTTTCCGCTTGAGCGCAGCGGCGAAGCGCAAACAAGTGCAACGCAAGCGCGCGAGCTGGGTGAGCAATTGCTGCGCGCGGGTCGCCTTGGCTACGTACTTGTAGCCGGTGGGCAAGCCTCACGGCTCGGCTACGACGGTCCCAAAGGCAATTTCCCGGTCGGACCCGTAAGCGCACGAACGCTATTCGAAGTACATGCGCGCCGCCTACTCGCCGCAGCTCGCAAGTACGGATCCAAAACACCTTGGTACGTGATGACCTCGCGCGCCAATGATGGAACCACGCGCGAAATCTTCGAACGCAACGACTTTTTCGGCATGGATTCGAGCGATGTCTTCTTCTTCACCCAAGACATGCTGCCCGCTTTGGATGAAAGTGGAAAAATTCTGATGGCCGCTTTGGATTTGCCGTTTATGGCACCCAACGGTCACGGTGGATCGCTCGCGGCTCTGCGCAGTTCAGGCGCCCTCGACGACATGCGCGAACGCGGCATTGAAGAGATCTCCTACTTCCAAGTGGACAATCCACTCGTTCGACCCGCTGACGAACTGTTCATCGGCTTGCACAGTCAACGCCGCGCCGAAATGTCCAGCAAGGCGGTCGAGAAGGTCGACCCCGGTGAAAAAGTCGGTGTCATCGGCCGCATGCAAGGCCGCATGGGCATCATCGAATATTCGGATCTAGCACCGGAGTTGCGCGACTCGCGCGACGCATCCGGCAAGCTGCGTTTTCGCGCCGGAAACATCGCCGTGCACTTGCTAAGGCGCGATTTCGTGGAAAGCCTGACCCAAGACAGGCTCGAATTGCCCTGGCACCGAGCCGCCAAGGTCATGCAAGTCATCGACGAAAGCGGTCAACCCGCGCAGCGCGCGGGAACGAAGTTTGAGACCTTTGTGTTTGACGCTTTGGGCTTTTGCAACGAAAGCGTGACCCTCGAAGTGGATCGCGCGCTGGAATTCAGCCCCGTCAAAAATGCCCAGGGATCCGATTCGCCCGCAACCGCTCGCGCCGATCTTTGCAAACTGTGGAGCAGCTGGGCCATGAAGGCCGGCATGGAATTGCCCGCTGCGGATTCCGATGGGGTTGTTCCGATTGAGATCGACCCGCTCTTGGCTGAATCCGAGCAGGAATTCGTGGCTTTGGGCGCGCTGCAGCCCAAACTTCATCCCACGGGCCACTTGTACGAATAAGCTTTTTCACCAGCGAGGTGCCGTCGGATGCAGAGCTCCAAACCCAGCGAGTCCGCCACTGCGGCCAGTACCAAGCGCTTCCGCGCCTGGTTTAGCCTACAGCCGCCAACTCTGGCTCATTGCAGGGTGGTTGTGTTGGCCGGTGGAACATCGAGTGAACGCGAAGTTTCTCTCCAAAGCGGCCGCAACGTGCTCGCAACTCTGGAGGACAACCGAGACGGCCTCGGACCGAACCAAGTCGACTGGATTGAAATCGAAGCGGACGGCCGCTGGAAATTTGGCGCTGAGTCGAAGGCGTTACCCGCCGCACTCAGTTGGCTCGATCGGGTCGATCTGGTCTTCATCGCCCTGCACGGCGGCAGTGGGGAAGACGGAACCCTGCAGGGCTTGTTCGATAGTTTGGGTCAGGCCTACATCGGACCCGGCGTTTTCGCCTCCGCTGTGGCCATGGACAAATTCCACTCGCGCACATTGGCGCGGGCCGCTGGTCTAACCGTTGCCAAAGCCTGGCTCTTCAGGCGCGAGGGCAACGCCACGCAAGTCCAAGCTGAACGCATATGCGCAGCGGCACCCCATGGCTTGGCGGTCAAACCGCGTTGCGGGGGTTCCTCCGTGGGCATGTTTCGAGTCAGCCAAGCGCACGAGTTGCTGCCGGCGGTTCAAGCCGTGCTTGCCGATGGCGACGATGCCCTAGTCGAAGCCTGGATTGAAGGCGTCGAAGTTTCTTGCGGCTTGCTAGGAAACCAAGGCATGCAAGCAAACTGCTTCACACCGATTGGCATTGAACCCAAGCAAGGGCGCTTCTTTGACTACCAGCAAAAGTACGACAGCGAAGCGGGCGCCGGAGAGTTTTGCCCGCCGCGCGGATTGGATCAAACCTGCCTGAAGGCTGTCCAAACGGCCAGTATCCAAGCGCACCAGAGTTTGCGGTGCGACGGCTACTCGCGTTCCGATTTCATCATTCCCAGCGCGGGACAAACGGCCCAACTGGCCGCGCCCGATACCATGCGCGCGGAAAGCGAAGGCATCGGCCCCGGTGATTCGGCGCCGGTGTTTCTCGAGCTGAACACCTTGCCCGGTTTAACCGAGCGATCCTTGTTGCCGCAGTCCGCGCGGGAGCAAGGTCTTAGCTATCGCCATTTGTGCCTGTGGGTCTTGGAGCTGGCTCGCAGGCGCTTTGCGGCCGGCGTCCCCAGGGCCAACGCCCCGGCACTTGGTGCGAAGCCATAGCAACGTGGGCGCAAAGGCCAGCATGACTCGGGTTGCCGTTGTCGGCGCAGAGGGGCAGATGGGTTCAGCTGCATGCGTTTGGATAGAGAGTTGGCCCGAATTCCAATGCGCGGCTCGAATCGGCAACGAACCGGAATTCCTAGCCGAACTCGAGCGCAAGCAATGCGATTTGTATTTGGACTTCACCCGAGCCGGTTTGGGAGCCGCGCACGCTCGGCTGATTTTGTTGGCGGGTGCACGCGCGGTGATTGGCACCAGCGGCGTCACACCGGCTGAGTTCGCAGAGTTGCG
>JAJDEU010000035.1 GCA_029259635.1 Planctomycetota bacterium
CGGTATGCGGAAACCCCGACCCCGTTCCATCTCTACACTTTGGGGCCCCGCCCCCAGGCCACATGCCCCTGGGTCCGGGACCCAAAAGTTTAGAGATGAACCGGGTTCGGTATTACACCTTCCCGCGCACCGTCGTGAAGACGGCGAGTACGCCGTCCAGAATCTCCTCGAACTGATCGAGGCGCAGCATGTTGGGGCCGTCGGAAGGAGAGCTGTCGGGATCGGGGTGCACCTCGAAGAACATACCGTCCACGTGACCGGTTGCGGCGGCGGCGCGTGCGAGCGCGGGGACGAGGGTCCGATCTCCGCCGCTGCGGTCGCCGTGCCCGCCGGGCTCCTGTACGGAGTGGGTGGCGTCGAAGACGACGGGACAGCCGGTGCTCGCGAGGTGCGCAAAGCCATTCATGTCCACGACGAGTCGGCCGTATCCGAAGCTCGAGCCGCGCTCGGTGACGAGCACGCGATCACTACCTGCGTCCCGACACTTCTCGACGACGTTGATCATGTCCCAGGGCGCGAGGAACTGTCCCTTCTTGACGTTGACGGCGCAGGTCGTCTGGCTCGCGGCGACCAGCAGGTCGGTCTGGCGACAGAGAAAGGCGGGAATCTGCAGCATGTCGACCGCTTCGGCGGCGGGTGCGCACTGCTCGGCCGTATGAACGTCGGTCATCACCGGCACGCCGAGCTCTTCGCGAATGGCGCCGAGGATTTCGAGCCCCGCCTTCTGACCGATCCCGCGCTTGCCTCGGATGCTCGATCGATTGGCCTTGTCGAAGCTGGCCTTGAAGACGAAGGGCAAATCGCGAGCGGCGGCGATGTCGCGGAGCCGCGTCGCGATCTCAAACGCCAAGTCACGGGACTCCACGACACAGGGGCCGGCCAGAATGAACGGGGTACCGCCACCGAGGCGGCGACCGTTAACTTCGACAGAGGGGCGCGGGTTCATGGCACGAGGATCCTGAATTGGAGGCCGGTCAGAGCGAGGTCAACGGGCGTCTCACCGACGTAGTCACCGTCGACTTGATAGGGCACAGGGTTTTCGGAGGTTACGCGGAGCTTCTTCGCGCGTTTCATTTCGCAGGCTCCTCCGACAATCTTACCAAGCAGTCCGCGCGCCACGTGGGCGAGCAGGCCGAGCGGGCTGGTCTTGCGAAAGAGATAGACCTCGAACTGACCATCGTCGAGCTGCCCGCTGGAGTCGAGGCGCATGAAGCCCCCGTAGTGATTCACGTTGCTGGCGAACACCATGCCGTAGCTCTCCTTCAACCGCTTGCCATCGAGCTCGACCTGGAGCTCCGGCGACCGGTAGTGCCGCAGGGCTCGCAGGATCGCGGGGAGATAGGACAGCTTGCGAATGGAGCCGGTGCGATGCGCTTCGAGCTCGCGCACGGCAATGCCGTCAAAGCCGATACCCGTCACCAGAATCGAGAGCGCGCCGTTGACCGTCGCCGCGTCGATGCGCGCGACGCGCCGCCTCGCAAAAATCTCCAGCGCCCGATGAACATCCCGCGGCAGGTCGAGCTCCGCGGCCAGCGCATTGGCCGTCCCGAGCGGCAGAATCCCCACCGGCGTCTCGGTATCGACCAGTCCCGCCAACACTTCGCGCAGCGTACCGTCTCCTCCGATCGAGACGACCAGATCGCACTCGTGCTGGCTTGCGCGCAGCCACTGGAAGGCGTCCCCGCGACTCTTCGTCAGATGCACCCGCGTCGACGCGCCCATACTCCGCAAGCCAGCGGCCAGCTCCAGCGCCGCCGACTCGCCCTGTCCGTTCCCCGCGATCGGGTTCGCGATGATGATCGCGTTCTGAAAGGGCGCGTCCGCCTGTAGGCGTCGACGCTCGGAACTGGTAGTGGGGGAACTCGCTTCGCTCATGACGAGTGAGGAGCATACGCACACAGGGGGGCGCGGGGGAACCCAGGGAGCGCCTGCGCTCCGGATTGCCCGCGCAACTTGCCGTATTCGCCGATAAGCTCGCCTCCCATGCCCGCATCAGAATCCAAGGACCGCGCTCTCGTCTTCGGAGGCAGCGGCTTTCTCGGCACGCGACTTCTCGCCGCTCTCGACTCGCCCGTCTGCGAGGCGCTCTCCGTCTCGCGCAATCCGGGAGCCCGTCCGCGCACACCGAACGAGACGATCCGAGATGTCGCCGGCGATCTCTCCCAAGCCGGGGTCGCGGAGACACTCATCGGATTGCTTCAGCCGCGCACCGTCTTCCTCGTCGCCGCTCTCGCGCGCGTCGGCGATTGCGAGCGCGATCCGGGACTCGCCCGCCGCCTCAACACGGAACTCCCTGCGGAGGTGGCGCGCGCCTGCAAGGCGTTCGACCTGCGGCTCGTCTTCACGTCAACCGACCTGGTCTTTAGCGGCGAGCCCCCGCGCGAATCCGGTTATATCGAATCCGACCCGGCCGACAGCTCGCAGGTCTACGGCCGAACGAAGGCGGAGGGCGAGAGCGCGGTCCTTGAAGAGTATTCGAGCGCGCTGGTGGTGCGCCTCCCGCTGCTCTTCGGCGAGAGCGTCGGTCGCGGGCTCGGAGCCTCCGACTCGCTGCTCGCCGCGCTGGATCGCGGCGACTCTCCAAAGCTCTTCACCGACGAATTCCGCACGCCGCTCGATGTCGACAATGCGGCGCGCGCTCTAATCGAGCTGGCCCGCAAGCGGGAGTCCGGCCGACTGCACGTGGCGGGGCCCGATCGACTCTCACGCCACCAGTTCGGCGAGCGGGTGGTCCGAGCGCGCGCGCGGCCCGCCGATCTCGAGTCCCTCCAGGCCGTCACGCGCGCGGACCTGGGCCTGGCCGACCGACCGCGGGACGTCTCGCTCGACAATTCCAAGGCTCGCGAAATCCTGACCACGCCGCTTCTCTCCGTTTCCGAGGCGCTCGAGAAGCCGCGCCAAACTTGACGGGTTGACCCGGGGCGCTACGGTGCCTCGCATGGAACTCGAGACACGCTACGATCCGACGAATTACGAGGGCGAGGTCTACCAGAGCTGGTTGGACAAAAACGCATTCGCGCCTTCGGACGATCCGGACAAGCCGACCTTCACCGTGATGATTCCGCCGCCCAACGTGACGGGGATTCTGCACATGGGCCACGCGCTCAACGGCACGGTCCAGGACATCGTCATTCGTCACCGGCGCATGTCGGGTTTCGCGGCGCTGTGGGTTCCCGGGACGGATCACGCGGGGATCGCGACGCAGGCTGTCGTCGAGAAGAAGCTGTACCTCGAAGAGAAGCTCACGCGCGAAGACGTCGGACGCGAGGCCTTTCTCGCGAAGATCTGGGAGTGGAAGGAAGTCCACGGCAACAAGATCCTCGAACAGTTCAAGAGCCTCGGTTGTTCTTGCGACTGGTCGCGTACCGCGTTCACGCTCGACGAAGACATGTCGCGCGGCGTGCGCGAGGCTTTCGTGCGGCTGTTCAACAAGGAGCAGATCTATCGCGGCGCGCGGCTGGTGAACTGGGACTGCGAGCTGGAGACGGCGGTCTCGGACGACGAGATCGAGTACGCGACGCGCAAGACGAAGCTCGCCTACTTGAAGTATCCGGTGAAGGGTGAAGACGGGCGCTTCTTGACGGTGGCGACGACGCGACCG
The DNA here is from genome assembly GCA_029259635.1 of Planctomycetota bacterium. Taxonomy (GTDB): domain Bacteria; phylum Planctomycetota; class UBA1135; order UBA1135; genus OFTM34. The sequence continues at coordinate 3,602 of JAJDEU010000035.1, forward strand.
GAGACGATGCTCGCGGATACCGGCGTTGCGGTGAATCCCGAGGACGAGCGCTATCGCGATCTGGTCGGCAAGTTCTGTGTGCTGCCGCTCGTCGGTCGCGAGATTCCGATTGTTGCGGACGAAAGTGTCGACGCGTCGTTCGGAACCGGCGCGGTGAAGATCACGCCGGGGCACGACCCGGCCGACTACGAGCGCGGCGCGCGTCACAACCTGCCGATCATCAACCTGTTGAACAAGGACGGGTCGCTGAACGACGAGGGCGGCAAATTCGCGGGACTCGATCGCGTGAAGGCGCGCAAGGAAGTGCTCGCGGCGATGGAGGAGCTCGAGCTGCTCGAGAAGGTGGACGACTACACGCACAATGTCGCGCTCAGCGATCGGTCGAAGTCGGTGATCGAACCGCTCGTCAGTGAGCAGTGGTTTGTGAAGATGAAGCCGCTCGCCAAGCCGGCGATCGACGCGGTCAAAAACGGCGACCTGAAGTTCCGCCCCGCGCGCTGGTCCAAGGTCTATCTCAACTGGCTCGAGAACGTGCACGACTGGTGCATCAGCCGCCAGCTCTGGTGGGGCCACCGCATTCCGGTCTGGTACGACGAGGACGGCGTGCCGATCGCTTCGGTCGACGAGCTCGAGCTCGGCTCGGAGCATCCGCGCACGGGCAAACCGATCGTACGGCAGGATCCCGATGTGCTCGACACTTGGGCGTCGTCGTGGTTGTGGCCGTTCGCGACCCTGGGGTGGCCGGACAAAACGGCCGACCTGGCGCGTTTCTATCCGACGCAGTTTTTGGCGACGGCGCGCGAGATCATCTACCTGTGGGTGGCGCGCATGATCATGGCCGGGCACGAGTTCATGGATCACCTGCCGGAGAGCGAGCGCTGCGCTTTCTCGACCTGCTACATCAACGCGACGGTGCTGGATGCCAAGGGCAAGCGCATGTCGAAGAGCGCGGGCAACGGTATCGATCCGCTCGAGATGGTTGAGAAGTACGGCGCCGATGCTGTGCGCTATAGCCTGATCATGCTGACGCGTGAGGGGCAGGACGTGAAGCTCGCGGAGACGCGCTTCGAAGAGGGCCGGCGCTTTACGAACAAGGTCTGGAACGCGGCGCGCTTCGTGCTCACGAATATGGAAGGCTCGCGAACCGACGGCAGCTTGGCGTCGGCGGAGCGGCTCGAGGATCGTTGGATTCTATCGCGGCTTGCAACGGTTCGGGATGAAGTGACCGCGGCGCTCGACGAGTATCGGTTCAATGACGGGCTCGGCACGCTCTACCGATTCGTGTGGAATGACTTCTGCGATTGGTACCTCGAGTTGTCGAAGCCGCGCTTGAGCGAAGGCGAGACGGAGTCGGCGCAGGCGGTGCGCGGAACATTGGCGCGCGTCTTGCGCGATGTGCTGCGGCTCTTGCATCCGTTCACGCCCTTTCAGACGGAAGTGCTGTGGACGGCGCTCCACGATGCTCTCGGTGAGAAGGCGAAAGAGCAGATCCTGGTGGCGGATTGGCCGGACAACGCTGGAATCGAACGGGACGAGCAGGCCGAGAGCGACATGGAGGTCGTGCAGGGCTTGGTGCACGCCGTGCGCAGCATTCGCGCGTTGACGACGCTGGGCGATCGCAAGCCCTTGCGGGCGATCGTCGCTGCGCCGGGTGAGGCCGAGCTCGAGACGATGCGGGCGCACGAGAAGAGCATTCGCGCGCTGGGCTTCCTAGAAGAGCTGGTGCTTCAGCGCGATGCCGATCGTCCGCCGGCTTCCGCCGTGGCGATTACCGGTGGGGCGGAGGTCTTTGTGCCGCTCGGCAAAGAGGTCGACCTCGACAAGCTGTCGGTGACGCTCGCGGGACGCGTGGACAAACTCAAGAAGGGCATCGGCGGCGTCGAGGGCAAGCTCGGCAATCCCAAGTTCGTCGAGCGCGCGGACCCGGAAGTGGTGGCCGACGAGCGCTCGCGCTTAGAGGAAATGAAGCGCGAGCTCGCGTTGCTCGAGCGAAACCTCGACGGCTTGCGAACCGAGTAGGTTCGCCGTCGGGTCTCGTCTCGCCGCCGCGCCTACTGCGTGCGCCAGTCGCCCGCGGTCGAACCCGCGGGACACGTAAGCTTGATGTCGAACAAGAGGGCGTTCCGACCCGTGGGGACGACGGCGGAGATGACGATCTCCTCGTGGGCTTCGATCTCCTTCTTCTCGTTCGCAGGAATCGACTTGATGGCCATCGAACCTGGCTTGAGCCGCTTGCCCTCGACGCCGTCAAAGGGCATGGCGAGGATGGGCGTGCCGGTGCTGTCCATGAAGACCAGGTTCTCGACCTTGTCATCGAACTCGATGTCTTCTTTCAGCGGCCGTTTCGCTGCAGCGCTCGGTTCATCGTCCTTCTTGTCCTTCGGGTCGGCCGGCTTGGTACGATTGACGCCCGCGGCTCTCCAGCCGACGGTGTAGGTTCCGGGCGCAAGGGCTGGCGAAGTGAGCGGCAGGGTGGTCGAGAGAAAGCCCAACACCAGGGGGCCATCGGTGAGGGTCTTCTTGCCGAGCGACGAAGGGCTATTCCCGGGGAGCTCGGCTACAGGAGTGAACAGGATGTAGTCGTAGTCGGTGATGACTGCATAGTTCTCAAGGTGCTTCGCCTCTTTGCCCTTGCCCGCATCGTCTTTGGGCTTTTCCTCTTCGCCCTCGCTTGCATCGCCCTTGGGCTTTTCCGCTTTGCTCTTTCTTTTTACCGCTTCGCCCTTGCGCCACTTCCAGCGATCCGTCGCGACCGTGAGGGACATGTCGAACTTGTAGTTGGCTCGAATCGAGCGCGGCAGTTCCGACCTCTCGATGAGGTTGGCGACATCCACTCCGACTCCTGGGCTTGCGGCGCAGCGAAAGCCGAGCGCATCCGTGGTCTCGTCGTCATAGGTTCCCTGTCGAGTCTGCCCGCGCGCTGCAATGGCGCCGTTCTTGTAGCTGCCGCCGCAGATGACAAACAGCGCTTCATCCCACTCGGTAATGAGGTTCTCTGTGCGGGAGCTACCGCTAGCAGAGATCTTGATCGTCCCGACCTTGTACTTGGGAAACGGCAGGTACTTGCTCGAGGTCCACTCCCAGACGCCGCCGGCTAGATCGAAGATTCCCTCTGGCGAGGCGCCCTCCGCTCGGCTACCCACGGGCGCAAGTCGATCGCGCGCGTTTTCGGCACAGAGGACCTTGTCCGGATCCCAATCGGACCCCCAGGGATAGAGGTTCTCCGTTTTTCCGCGCACCGCGCGTTGAAATTCAAACTCGGTCATTAGGCGAAGACCCGCCCACCGAGCGTAGGCCTCCGCTTGGATCTTGCTCACCTGAACAACCGGAAGGCTCGCGAGATCAGTGGGAACTTTCCACTTGCTCTCTTTCCAGTTTTGTTTCCACCAAGTGTCGACGTCGAAGAGTTCTTTGGGTGGGAGCGCTCTGCCCGCAGCCCGGGCTTCTTCGCGCGCTTTGCCGGTCTCTTCCAAAAAAGTGCGTCGGGCTTTGTCCGTCGCGTCTTTCGCCCAGAGGATCGGAGGCTGAGAACCGGAGGCGAGGATGTACTCGGCGAACTGTTCGTTCGTTACCTCCGTCGTCATCAGGTAGAAGTCATTGACGGTGACGGTGTGCGCCGGAGTCTCTGCCCAAACTCCAGTGAATCCACCGTCGGCGGCCAAGATAATTTCCTTGGCCGCGTCGCCCTCGGTGCCGATGACCACGCGTTGTTTCTTCAAGAGGACCATGCCGGGAGGCGCCGCGTCCGCGATGGTGTTTGCGCTGACCGCGGGTTCGGTGTTGGTCGGGCAAGCGAGGAGCAGGAGGGCCGCGGAGGAGAGTGCGGACGTGGAGAGCAGTGTTAGGAACACGGGTGATTCTCTCGAAGTGGAGGTTGGGGCCGGGGAAGGCTGCCGCTCCGATGGGGGCGGCAACTGTCCGCCTATAGACGGCGGGCCGCAGAATGTTACCGATGGGCCGGACTTGCGCAACGAGGGCGGGGCAGGAGAGCGGAGAGAGGGGCTCGGTCTCCGGAATTCATCCCGCCTAATGAGACATGAGAGCCGACGTGAGACGCGGCGGAGGGTAGCCTCTTGGGCCCAAGGTCTCGATTTTTGCCTCCCGCGTACGGTCTCTCCCATGGAATCCTCTCCGCTCCGTCACTTTGAAGTTCCACAGGAGCTCGACGGCTCGCGTCTCGACCGAGCGCTGGCCAAGCTCGTCGAGGAGTTTTCGCGGGATCGAGTCCGAGAGATGGTCGAGGACGGGCGCGTCAGCCTCGCAGGCGAAGAGATTCGAAAGCCGTCGCACAAGGTGTCGGTGGGGGAGCGGATCGAAATTCTGTTGCAGCCTCGGGATCGGACTCGACGGGGCTCCGAAGAGAACACGGGGCTCGAAGTGGTCTTCGAAGACGAGCACATCATCGTCGTGAACAAGCCCGCGGGAATGGTCGCTCATCCGAGCACCGTGGTTGTCGGAGGGACAGTCTCCGAAGTGGCCGTCGAACAGTTCGGCGCGCTTCCCAATCTGCAGGGCAGCGACCGTCCGGGAATCGTTCACCGGCTCGACAAAGACACTTCCGGCGTCTTGGTCTTGGCGCGCACGGATGAGGCGGGCGCGGAGCTGATGCGTCAGTTTCGCGAGCGCGAGGTCGAGAAGAAGTATTTGGCGCTCGTGGATGGCGATCCGCGCTTTGACAGCGACTGGATCGCGCTGGCCATCGGTCGGCGGCCGGGACAGGGCGAGCGCATGTCGGTCTTCCCACCGGATCAAAAGCTCGACGAGGATTGCACGGCCAAGCCGGCCGAAACCTTTTACGAGGTCGTCGAGAGGTTTGGCGACTGTGCACTTCTCGCTTGCACGCCGAAGACCGGGCGCACTCACCAGATTCGCGTTCACTTGGCCTACATCGGGCACTCGATCCTGAAGGATCCGCTCTACAAATCCCGGCGAGCGGTCGGGCGGAAGTTTCCGAAGGGCGCTCCCAAGCTGGGGCGCCACGCGCTGCACGCTCACCACCTCGTCATCCGTCACCCGGCGACTGGCGAGCGAATGGAGTTCACGGTCGAGCCGCCGCCCGATATGCAGAACGTCATCGAGTACTTTCGGACGCGGGCGAGCAGCGCGAGCTAAACGCTCTTCGTTCCTACGCGAGGACGCAGTTTACGGACTCCAGCCTCCCTCTTCCGAACTCGTCGACTTCAATCGCGCACGCAGCTCTCGCAGCTCTTCGCGCGACAGAGTGAGAAACGTCTGGCGTGTGAGTGCTTTTTCATTTCGCTGAGCTCCGCGACTTGCTCGCGCAAAGAACGCTCGCGACGCGCTTGAATCTCAATTAACGCGCACGGGTTGCCCCCTGAAAAGAATTCCGATCGGAGCACTCTACGCGCAAGTAGAGCCGTGTTTCGGCGACGGTCTCGAGCACCGGTTTCGCCCTGTCTCCCCGAACCTGGTAAGCGGGATAGCTTTATTAGACGTCCGAATTCTCGCTCGGACGGGTTCCTTCAAGGGAGGAGGAATGGACTCGAGCCCACCACCATGAAGCTGCAACGAAATCTCGACTCGCCCGTTCTCACTCCGACTTCTCGATCCGGGAAGCGCTCACTCATCGCGCTCTCCTTGCTCGCATTTACCGGCGCGTTCAACCTCTCTGCGCCTCTGGGAGCCGAGGGCTCCGCCCAGGTGGGGCTCAATCAACGCCTGTTCGAGTACGACAGTTCCGAAGCGAACGAGCTCTACGTCGACATCATTAATCCCGGCGAGATTATCAACGTATCGGTCCTCGGCGAATCCCCAACGCGCGACGACATCCGCATCGAGATCTACGATCCGTTGGGCATCAAGGTTGCGAGCACGACGGTCAAGAACGGCAATATCGCGTGGGGCGAAGAAGACCTGACGGGTCCGCTCAGCACGCCCTATCACTATTGCACGCAGATGACGGGGCCGCACGAAGTGCGGTTGAAGAACAAGGACGGCGACCTTCTCGATCGATTCGACATCACGGTCACCTCGGACCTATCGGTCAAGCCCGACCCGACGAAAGCGGATGGTCGCCTGTTCGCCAAGGTCTGGCGCTTCAACGCAGGTTCATTCGCCGTCACAGAATCCACCGACGCGGACTTCTTCGCGCTCGTCCCCGGCGGCGTACCCGGGACCAACTACGTCTGGAAGCTCGACCTCAACAATTTTGCGGGCTTCGTCTACAACATCGCCGCGAACCAGATCGGTGTCGATGCGCCGAACTCCGGGTTGAGCACCGAGGAAGACAATAACTCGTACTCACCGCTCTACGACGTGTACCTCGGCTATCCGGGTATCACGCTGCCCGAGCCGAGCTCACCGCCCACAGCCTCGAACATCCGCTTCATCGACGACTCCGGCATCGACTCTTCGATCTCACCCGGCTCGACGCCTGGGATCCAAGACGCCGGCTTCTTCGAGTTTGACTCCGACGTCGCCAGCTCCTACTCGATCGCCATTGACGTCAACCTGGACGGACAGTTTGGCGCGGGCGACGTGTTTCTCTGCGGCGCCGCCGTCGTTGGCTTGAACTCGGTTCCCTGGGACGGCAAGGACCACTTTGGGCAGGTACTTCCCGAGGGCGAGTATCCGGTCCAGCTCTCGCTGCGACTGGGCGAGTACCACTTCATCGCCGAAGACGCCGAGACCAGCGGCGGCAGCCAAGACGGTCTGACGATCTTCCGCGCGATGTCCCCGACCACTCTCGTCGACACGGAGGTCTTTTGGGATGACTTCACTCTGCTCGGCGGTACGACCACGCTCCCGAACGGCGCGCTCTCCTCCACGCCGCAGGGCAAGCACTCCTGGGGCGACTTCACGAGCGGAGGATTCGGCAACGAGACCTTCATCGACACCTATGTGTACGGCCTCTCCACGAGCGCCAGCCTGACCGTAATCGTCGATGACGATGACACGGGCGATCCCGACAGCGACGGCGACGGAGTCCCGAACTCGGCAGACCTCGACGACGACAACGACGGACTCCCCGACACGACGGAGGGCTCCGGCGATAACGACGGCGACGGCGTTCCGAACAAGCTCGACCTCGACTCCGACAACGACGGCATCTCCGACCTCATTGAGGCGGGTGGTGTCGATAGTGACAACAACACGCTGGTCGACAACTTCACCGACAGCAACGGAGACGGATTGGACGACGCGCTCGCCGCGGCTCCACTTGCGGATCCGGATACGGACAGCGACGGCTTTGAGAACCGCGTCGATATCGACAGCGATGGCGACGGCATCGTCGACAATGTCGAAGGGCAGCTCACGGCAACCTACGCTCACCCCTGCCAGACCGATGCCGATGGCGATGGCTTGGACGACTCCTACGATCCCGACAATGGCGGCACTCCGATCGTGCCCGTCAACACCGACGGAGCCGATGGCGCCGACTACGTGGACTACGACTCCGATAACGACGAAGTTCCGGACGAGATCGAAGGCCACGATGCGGACATGGATGGCGTCGCGGATACGACCGCATCGGGCGTCGATGATGACAACGATGGGCTCGACGACGCTTTCGACACCTTCGACGGCCCCGGTATGGCGAACCCGATTGGCGCGAACGCCGCGCTGCAGAACACGGACGGCGCCGACGAACTCGACTGGCGCGACGATGACGACGACAACGACGGCATCCCGACCTTCGACGAAGACGGAAACAACAACGGCGACTGGGCGGACGATGACGAAGACAGTGACGGCAAGCCGGACTACTTGGACGTCAACGACCTCGACACCGATGGGGATGGCGTTCCGAACGTCGATGATGCGGACTCGGACAACGATGGGGTGCCGGACTCGGTCGAAGGCAATGGCGACAGCGATGGCGACGGAATACCGGACAGCCTCGACCTCGACTCGGACGGCGACGGGATCTCCGACCTGGTGGAAGCGGGCGGCACCGACAGCGATGGCGACGGCGTCATCGACAACTTCGTCGACGTCAATGGTGACGGCTTGGACGATACGCTCGCTATCACGCCGCTCCCGGATCCAGATACGGATGGCGACGGCGTCAAGGATCGCGTCGACGGCGACTCGGACGGTGACGGAATCCCGGACAACGTCGAGGGACAGGATAGCGCGAGCTACGTCGCACCATCGGGCAACGACACCGACGGCGATGGCATCGATGACAGCTACGACGCGGACAACGGCGGGACGCCCTTCGTGCCGACCAACACGGACGGAGCGGGGCTCCCGGACTACCGCGATACGGACTCGGACGACGACGGCGTGCCGGACCTGATCGAAGGCAACGACGCGAATATGGATGGAGTCGCGGACGCGACGCCCACGGGCAGTGATGCCGACGGTGATGGCATCGACGATGCGTTCGACAACTTCGCGGGACCCGGATTCGGAAACGCGACGGGCTCGAACGTGGCGCTCCAGAACACCGACGGTGACAGCCAGCCCGACTGGCGTGACGATGACGACGACAACGACGGCATCCCGACCATCGACGAAGACGGAAACAACAACGGCAACTGGGCCGATGACGACGAGGACAACGACGGAACTCCGGACTATCTCGATACCGACGACTCCGATGGTGATGGCATCACCGATGACGTCGACCTAGACGATGACAACGACGGAATTCCGGACAGCGTCGAGAGCGATGGCGCCATCGATACCGACGGTGACGGCGTTCCGGACTCGAGGGACGCGGACTCCGATAACGACGGCGTAGCCGATATCATCGAGGCTGGCGGAACCGACGCCGATGGAGACGCCCAGGTGGACAATTTCACCGACGGCAATGGCGACGGTCTCGACGACGCGCTGGCTGTCAACCCGCTGCCGCTGCCCGACACGGATAGTGACGGCGTGCGCGATGGCATCGACTCCGACTCGGATGGCGATGGCATTCCGGACGTGGTCGAGAATGGATCGAGCGATGTCAACGGCGACGGTCAGCTCGACGGCTTCACCGACGCGAACGGGGATGGCTTCGACGACGCGACGGGAACAGCGGGTTTAGTGCGACCGGACACCGACAATGACGGCATCCTCGACGCGCTCGACATCGATGCCGATAACGACGGAATCGTCGACAACGTCGAGGGTCAGACCAGCGCGGCTTACGTTCCGCCGACGGACACGGATTCCGACGGCGACGGCTGGGACGATGCCTACGACGCGGACAGCGGCGGTACGCCGTTCGCGCCAGCGAACCTCGATGGCGTGGACGAGCCGGACTACCTGGACGACGACACGGACAACGACGGTGTGCTCGACACGATCGAAGGGCACGACGCGAACATGGACGGGATCGCGGACACGGAGGCTCTCAACGCGACGAGCCTGTCGCTCGCCGCGGCGGCCGTTGCGACGACCGATGCCGACGGGGATGGGCTCTTCGACGCGTACGACACCGTCGTTGCGCCAGCGACGGGAAACTCGGTCGGTTCGAATGCTCCGCTGCAGAACACCGACGGTATTGACGAGCGCGACTGGCGTGACGTCGACGACGACAACGACGGCGTACTCAGCTCGAGCGAAGACCAGAACGGCAACGGCGATCTGGTTGACGACGATGAGAACGGCGACGGAACACCGAACTACTTGGACGACACGGCAGCTCTGCTCGAGGTCGCCAAGACGGCGATGGATGACAACGGTGCGCCGCTCGCGCCCGGTGACGTCATCACCTACACGCTGGTCGTCAAGAACTTGACGGTGGAAGACGCCACGAGCAGTGAGCTGTTCGACGCCATTCCGGCAAACACCAACTACGTCGCGAACTCGACCTTCCTCAATGGAGCTCAGGTCGCCGACGTCCGCGTACAGTCCGCGCTCGTCACGGGCCTCTCGGTTCAGACGCCGGGCGATCTCCCCGGGCTCGTCGTCGCGGGCGGAACGGCAATCGTGCAGTTCCAGGTCGTCGTCGACGGTTCCGCTGTTGCCGGCACGCAGATCACGAACAGCGCCTCGGCCAGCTTCAACGGCAGTCTCTCCGGCGGTCCGCTCGGCGAAAACTCCGACGATCCGAACACTCCGGCGGACGATGACGGCACGACTCTGACTGTCGGCGCCGCGCCCAGCCTCTACGCCGAGAAGACGGCCGACGACACGAGCGGTGCTCCGCTGCTCGCGAACGACGAGCTGACCTACTCGATCCGAATCTCCAACTCGGGCACGCTGGACGCGACCACCGTCTCCGTCACCGACGCGATTCCCGCCAACACGACCTACGTGGCAGGCTCTCTCTTACTCGATCCCGACGGCTCGGGCTTCGCGCCCGCTTTCGCTCTGACCGACGCGCAGGACGGCGATGGGGGTGACTTCAATCTGACGACCGCAGGCTCGGTGACCGTCTCGCTCGAGACTCTGGCCCTTGGCGCCGAAGCGCTCGTCAGCTTCACCGTTCAGGTGAGCGCAGGCGTCCTGTCCGGCGACATCGTGTCGAACCAAGCCGTGATCACTTCGGCCGAGCTTCCGAGCCTCTTGAGCGATGCCGACGGCAACGCGCTGAACGGTTTCCAGGCGACGAACCTCGTTGTCGGAACGGAACCGGGCCTTCGCTTGATCCAATCTGTCGTCGATCTCGATGGCGGCGTCGTGCTGCCGGGCGATGTGCTCGAGTATCGCTACGAGCTCATGAACTTCGGTGCTGCTAACGCGACGAATGCCGTCCTCGCCGACGCGCTCCCGCCGGCAGGCACGAACTACGTCATCGGTTCAACGACGCAAAACGGTCAACCGCTCGCCGACGCAGCTGGCGATATAAGCCCGCTCGTCTCGGGAGTCAGCGCTCCCCTGATTGCTCCCGGGCAAACCATTCGCTGGACGGCGCGCATTCAGACGAACGCCGGGCTGGCAACGGGAACGACGGTCACCGACCAGGCGAGCTTCGTCGCGGACGGCGGACTGAGCGGAATCTCCGACTCCGACCTCGATGATGGCATCGAGACGGGCAACGACCCGAACAATCCGAATGACGATGATCCGACGGTCGTGATCATCGGTGGAGCGCCCGGGTCCGCGGCGCTGGCCGGCATGGTCTGGCAGGACCTCGATCACGACCGCGTCTTCGATACCGGCGAGCCGGGCATCGATGGCTTCATGGTCGAGATTTTGCAGACCGGCACGATGATCGACACGACGCGCACGAAGTCCGACGGTCACTGGGAGTTCAAGGGGCTCGTCCCCGGCTCCGGCTATCAGGTTCGCTTCCGCGATCCCGACTCGGGCGCCGTGTGGGGTGATCCGATCTCCGATGCGCCCGGCAGTACGGTGAGCAACGGTGTCGTCGAAAACCTCACGCTCGTCTCGGGAGCTTCGTTCGCCGGCATCAGCCTTCCGCTCGATCCGAGCGGCGTGCTCTACGACGCGGACACTCGAGCTCCGCTCTCCGGAGCGACAGTCACCCTCCAAGGTCCGGCCGGCTTCGATCCGATCACACAGCTCTTGCCCGGCCAGCAGGGCCAGGTCACGGGTCCCGACGGACGCTATCGCTTTGACTTGATCGGTGCCTTCCCGGCCGGTGTCTACACGCTCGGCATCAATGCGCCAGAGGGCTATTCGCCGATCGTGCCGTCCGCGACGATTCCGCCGCAGGCCGGAGCTCTCGACCCGACGGGCTTCCCGGATCCCTTCCTGGTCGTGCCGAACAACGGCGCGCCCGTCGGAGCCGACCCGACCGATTACTTCTTGGCCTTCGATCTCGCGGCTGGCGATCCGAACGTTCTCAACAACCACGTCCCGCTCGATCCGATCAACGTGAACGCGATCACGGTCGTGAAGACCTCGTCGAAGAATCGAGTGAGCGTCGGCGAGATCGTTCCGTTCACGATTCGCGCGACCAACAATCTGGGCGGCGCGATCACCGGCGCCCAGCTGACCGACCTGATGCCCGCGGGTTTCAAGTATGTGAAGGGGTCGGCGCAGGTCGATGATGTTCCCACCGAGCCGACCGTCGGCACCAACCCGCTCGAACTGACTTGGGCGGGCATCGACTTTGCGGCTGGCCAGACGCGGACGCTCAGCCTCCTCGCCGTCATCGGTACGGGTGTCGAGCGCGGCGTGTTCAACAACCGCGCCTACGCTGTCGACGGCGTGGGCACATTGCTCTCCAACCTCGCCGAAGCGACCATCCTCGTTGTGCCGGACGCTCTCTTCGAGCAGTCGGACATCATCGGTCAGGTCTTCGAAGACCGCGACGGCGACGGTTATCAAGGCGATGACGAGCCGGGGATTCCGGGCATCACGCTGGTGACCGTTCGAGGTTTGCGGACGACAACGGATGAGTTCGGTCGCTATCACATCACGCGGCCGGAAGATCCGACGCCGACGATTGGCTCGAACTTCATCCTGAAGCTCGATCCGCGGACTCTGCCGGTCGGATTCCAGGTGACGACGGAGAACCCGCGCGTCATCCGAATGACTCCCGGCAAGCTGCACAAGATCAACTTCGGTGTCTTGCCCGCTCATCAGCCGGTGCAACCGGCTCTGATTACGAGCACTACGCTGAACCTGAATCCGGACCAGCTGGCGAAGTTCGAGTCTTCGGGCTTTGCGATGTACGCGGACCAGCCGGCGCAGGAGAACTCTCTGGTCACAGAGACCGTTGACGGCGAGCTCGACGCTCTGGACGTCCACGTGCGCACCGACGGATCCGGCGCCGAGCCGACCTTGAACATCGTCGCTCTGCCCGACGTCGTCGCGCCCGAAGAAGAGCTGCGCTTCTACGGCTACTCCGACTACATGCGCTGGATCGAGACCGCCGAGGTGCGGATCTTTGAGAACGGTGCATCGACTCGCGCTAAGCCGCTGGTCGTTCTGCGGCTTGAGTTCGACGGGGAAGGAACCTCGTTGAGTACGCCTCTGAATCCGGGCGCCTACAGCTACGTCCTGCGCGTCTACGCGGAGAACGGACTGTTCGATGAGACGTCTCCGAAGACCCTCGTGGTGACGGAGCTTGAACACGAGCGTCTCCACGGCGAAGTCGACGGAGGTCCGTGGCCCGGCTACGGCGAGAACTTCCGCTGGCTCAAGAACATCCCGGTGAGCGGCGCGCGCGTCCTCGTCGACGGACGCGATGTCCCCGAGGGCTTCCGCGTCACCGTTATGGATAACACCGTTCCGGTCGATGCCGACGGACAGTTCGCCGCCGCCGAGTGGGTGCCCTATGGCGACCATGACGTCAACGTGAACATCCGCACTCGCAAGGCGGACGGCCTGACCGTCGTGCCCTCCTCCGAGATAAAGCGCCTGCACATCAACCGCCAGCTTCACGTCCCCAAGGACGACTGGTTCTTCGTTGCTCTGGCCGAGCTGACTGTTGGAACGAGTAGCGTCGGTGGCGCGACCAAGTTCCAGACCGGTCAAGGCGGCCTGATCGAGGACGCGACCGGTTCCGCCTTCGAAGACGAGGTCTACTACAACGGTCGCGCGGCCTTCTACCTCAAGGGTGTCGTGCGCGGTGAATACCTCTTGACCGCCTCGCTCGATACACGGGATCAGCCGTTGAGCGAGATCTTCAGCAGCCTCGACCAGAAGGATCCGCAGAGCTTGTTCCGGCGCATTCAGCCCGACGAGGTTTACGCGGTCTACGGCGACGACAGTACGACTTCGGAAGATGCGCCGACGCAAGGCAAGTTCTACGTGCGCTTGGAGCGCGGCGAGTCCTACGCGCTCTGGGGTAACTTCACGAGCGGCCTGACCGGTTCCGATCTGGCGCAGGTGGATCGCGCGCTCTACGGAGCCAAGTTCCACTGGGTCAGCCCGGAGAAGACCTCGCGCGGCGATGATCGTGCGAAGACCGATCTCTTCGCCGCCTCGCCGGATAGCGTGCTCGCACGCGACGAACTTCGCGGTACCGGTGGCTCGGTCTATTTCCTCAGGAATCAAGACCTGACCGTCGGATCCGAGCGGCTGCGCGTCGAAGTGCGCGACGCCGACTCCGGCATCGTGCTCGAGTCGAAGTACCTGATTCCGTTCACGGACTACACGTTGGACTACATCCAGGGTCGCGTTGTCCTGACCTCGCCGCTACAGACGGTTGCGGACGACGGTCAGCTGATCTCTGACAGTAGTCTCTCCGGCAACCCGGTCTTCCTGGTCGCGCGCTATGAGCACACGCCCAGCTTCACGGATACGGACAACCTCTCCGTCGGTGGACGAACCGAGCGTTGGATCAATGACAAGGTCCAGGTCGGCATCACGGCCAGCGAAGAAGAGCAGAGCAAAGAAGACCAGTCGCTGTTCGGTGTCGATGTTACTTACCGCCATTCCGATGACTCTTACGTCAAGGTTGAGGGAGCGCACACCGAGGGCAACGGCTTCGGTGAGCAGGGCTCCAACGACGGTGGCTTTACCTTCGGCGCGCAGGCGCAGTCCCCGAATGAGAAGGTTGAGGCCGGTGCCTTCCGCGTCGAGGGAGCGGTGGCTCTGTCCGACGTTGAAGAAGAGCTTTCGGGCGACGCGAGCTTCTACTATCAGAATCGCTCGGCGGGCTTCTCGGCTCCCGGCCAGTTGACGGCGACCGACACGGAGCAGTGGGGGATCGAGGTCGACACGCCGCTCAGCGACTCCGATGCGGTGCACTTCCAGGTCGACGAGTTCGACATCGACGGCGGTGTCTCGAATCGCGCTTATGACCTCGACGTCACGCGCAAGCTCGATGAGAAGTGGTCGGCGACGGTCGGTGCTAGGCGCACCGAAGTCGAAGACGATGGAAACGCGATCAATCCGAACGTCGGCGATCGCACGGACGTCGCCGGTCGCGTCGACTACGAGTCGGGCGAGGATTGGAAAGCTCACCTGTTCGGGCAGACGACGGTCGACAAGACCGATCGCCGGTCACGCAATCATCGCGTGGGCGCGGGCGGTACGATCCAGCTCACCGACAAGCTGGCCCTGGGTGGCGAGCTCTCGGGTGGAGACGGCGGACTCGGCGCGGGCGCGAACGCGGACTACAAGGTCAGCGATCTGACGAGCTTCTACCTGAACGCGCGCTCCAGCTCGGATCGCTCGGACACCGGAGTTGGCAGTCAGAACGGGAGCTTTGCTGCGGGTATGCGGACGCGCTTCACGGAAGAGCTGAGCGTCTTTGCGGAGGAGCGCGTACTGCACGGCAGCGGCCAGCGCGGCCTGACGCACTCGCTCGGTGTAGACCTCACACCGACGGAGCGCTGGACCGTGGGCGCCTTCTTCGAGACCGGTGAGTTGGAGCAGCCGAACGGCATGAAGCTCGAGCGCACCTCGGTCACGACGACCGGTAACTACAAGTCGGAGCCGTTCACCTACGGTGGCGCACTCGAGTTCCGCGACGAGAACGTCTCGGGTACTAGCCGCGACGTTTGGGTGGCTAAGAACAACTTCTCCGTGCGCCTCGACAGAAGCTGGACGGGGCTCGCCGAGCTCAATCTTCTTCGCTCGAACGACAGTTCCGGCACTTTCTTCGACGGCGAGTTCACCGAGAACTTGCTCGGCGCGGCCTATCGTCCCGTCGACAATGATCGCTGGAACACGCTCTTCACCTATCGCTATCTCGAGGACACGCCCACATCGGGCCAGGTCAACGCGACGGGTAATGGGGACCTGTTCCAGCAGCGCAGCCACGTGCTCGCTGTGGATGGAACCTGGCAGGCCATGAAGTGGCTCGACATCGGCGGCAAGTACGCCATCCGCTCGAGCAAGCTGCGAACCGACGACAGCGCCTGGTTCAAGAGCACCGCTCAGCTCGCCATCCTCCGCGGTGATCTGCACATCATCAAGGACTGGGACTTCCTTCTCGAGGGTCGCTGGACGAACGTCGACCTCGCCGATGACCGCAAGTACGGCGCGCTCGCCGCTGTCTACAAGCACTTCGGCGACAACGTGAAGGTCGGCATCGGTTACAACTTTACCGACTTCGACGACGACATTACGAACCTGTCTTACGATGCTCGCGGAGTCTTCTTCAACATCGTCGGCAAGTACTAGGGGAGCAGAGCTTCTGGGCTGAACCGGTTCGAGTGCTAGCTCGTCGGGGATGGCGTCAGTCCTTCTCTCGATCTGCTCGCTGCTTGAGGAACGATAAGGTCTACTCTCACCTTTTTACGTGAGCCACCGGGCACTCCCTCACTCGCAAGCTCTTCGGATTTAGTAGTGTCGGGTGTACTCCGAAAGCGCGAGGCTATGGGCGGCGCCGGAATAGAACGCTCTGGCGTTGCTCCAACTCAGCGCGAAGAGCAGCTCGCAAATCCGGGAGAACACGTGGACGAGATCGAGAAACGTTTAGCAGCGATAGAGCAGAGGTTGAAGCGCGTCGAGAGCGCCATCTCGTGGGGGCCCCCGAAGAAGAGTGAGCCGCCCAAGGTCGGGCCTGTCTCGAAGGTCGATTCGAAAATTGGGGACTTTCGGCGCTATCGGGAGTCGGGTACGGACGCGGAACCGGTGAGGCGAAGTGAGCCACGCAGTCTCGCGCCGCAGGTGCTCGGCATCAGCGGAGTGGCGGCGTTCATCTTGGCGGCGAGCTATCTCGTGCGCCTCGCCATCGACTCGGGTTGGCTGACGCCGGAGCGCCAGATCGGAATCGCGGCGGTGGCGGGCATCGGCATGATTGTCGGCGGTTTGCTGCTGCGCGGGTCGGGAGCGCGTTACGCCTCGCTCTTGTCCTCCGCCGGAATCGTCGTCTGCTTCTTTACAATCTACAGCGCGCACCTGCTCTTCGGCTTCATCGGGTCGTCCTTGGCGACCTCACTGATCGGCGCGCTGTGTCTGCTCGCGCTCTGGCTCGGCCAGGTCTTCGACACGAAGGCCTACGCTTTTATCGCCGTGCTCGGTGCCTACTCGACACCGTTCCTCGTGCAGACTGAGAGCCCCAGCATCATTCAACTCGTGCAGTACTACTCGGCCTGGAGTGTGCTGTTCTGCACCTACTCGATCTGGGTCGGAGGGCGCCACGCGTACCTCGTCGCCAGCGTACTCGCACTGGTCGGTTTCGATTTGATCTGGCGAGAGTCGTTCATCGACAGCTGGAAGGTCGCCGTCTACTACCAAGCCTCGCAGTTCCTGCTCTTCACGGCGACCACCGCCCTCTACTCGGTCAAGCACCGCTCGCCACTGAGTCGCATCATGGCGCTGGTCCACGCCCCGAGCCTGTTCTTCTTCTACGTCGTCGAGTACGCGATTCTCGATCGACACATCCCCGAGTGGGCGCCGTGGATCTCGCTCGCCAGCGTGCTCGTCGTCGCGACCGCCTATCTCCTCGCACGGCCCCGTCTGGAGAGCGCAACGGCGGGCGCAACGCTCGCGAACTGGTACACGAACCTAGCGCTTTTTCACGCCGGCTATGTCGAGCTCCTGCCGACGAAGTACCACCCCTGGCTGGCGCTCGCCATCTTCATCACCTTCGGGTTGGCGAAAGCGCGTACCAGCAGCTTCTCGCCGACCGTCACTCCCTACCTCATCTCGGGTGGTCTGATCTGCGCCTTCAACTACCTCCGCATCTTGGGGGAGCTGCAGCTAAATGAGATTCCGATGCTCGAGGTGCTCTACGTCGCCTACCCGCTCGCTCTCTACGTCGCGTACGCCGCATCCGAGAACCGCGCGTTCGGTCGGATTCGCTATGCCCTGCTGTACGCCGCTCACGTCTCGGCCATGATCGCTGTCGATCGTCTCGTCGATACGAGTGTCATTGTCTCCATTCTGTGGGGATCGATCGCCGTCGGAAGCCTGCTCATCGCCGTGCGCAGGAACAACCGCACGCTCGCGCAGTCCTCCTTCTTGGTCTTCATCGCCTCTGGCATCAAGGTCATGGTCTTCGACCTGGCAGAGTCCTCGACACTGGTCAAGATCGGCTGCCTCGTGGCGGTCGGCGCTTCGCTGTATGTGGGCGGCTGGCTCTACCAGCGCCTCGATCGGGTGAAGAACTCTGACGAGTCCTCGAATAGTTCCCCGCCCTAACAGCCCATGGTAAAAGTCATTCGCTCCATGAACGGCGTCCTTCAGGCCAAGTCGGCACCCGAAAAACTCGCCGAATCTAATGCCTGCTAAATTCAGGACTGCGGCTCTGTTTCCGGCACCAACCTGACCAGAATTCCGCGGCTCATGAACCAAAGCACTTTCACCACGGACAGCTAGACCTGATCGATCTACCGAACCAGCATCACGCCGATACGGACTTGCGAAGGTGTCTTGCTGTTGAAGGTTCGCAAGCTCTCGCCCCAGCCGTTGAAATACTGCAGGTGCAAGTAGGCGCCCGGGTTGCCGTGGAAGAGTTTGTTAAGCGGGTAGGAGAGATCGAGTTCGTGATAGCCGTGGTCTATGTCCGCGCCAAGGCGCAGCTCGCTGGAGAGCTGGAGTCCATCCTCGTCGTAAGCACGCGTTCGCAGCTGGAAGTAGCCGCGAAAGTCTTCAATGCCCGAGTTGTCGTCGAGATCGCCGATATAGACCCAGACCTTAGGAGCGACCTCGATGTGATCGTCGTCACCGATGCTCCAGTTCCACTTCGGGCGGAGGTAGAGGATGTTCAGGCTGCGCGACTCGGCTCCTCCTTTACCGTTCGACTCGTGCTCGATGCCGGCCTCGAAGCCGACCTGAAGCGAGTCGTCCGAGTACTTCTCGATTCGGTCGCGGAACCAAAACAAGGATGGCCGAAAGTTTGTATCAAAGAAGGGAGCCGAGTCGGACTGAAGGTCCCAGAACGAAGTCTGCGTGTAGCCGAAGTACACGCCATTCCAAAATCCCGGCGCGACATCTGTGAGGAGCCCCTCTGGATCCGTGACGCGGTACTTGAAGCTGAACTGGAACTTGGCGTTGGTGATCTCATTGAAGCCAACCGCGAAGTAGATCGGTTCGTGGGACTCGAACCGCTTCAGGAAGACCTCTTGCGTCGCCTGCTGGTCGGTCGTGCTGACGAGCTTTGGAGTGGGGGAGTCTCCTCCCTCAATCGGCGGCTTCAGGGGAAGTCGACAGCCTGACGCCACGAGAAGGACGGAGGTGAGCGCCCAGGTGGCGAGAGTTTTCATCCACCGGAGTCGCATCGGCGGAATTGTAGCGACCCGGTTCCAGAAAGGAGCCGCGGAAGGCGGCTCCTTTGCAGTTCATCTCTCGTCAGCTTCGGGCGCTGCCGAGCTCGACTACTTCAATCGCAGTCGCAGCTTGCGCTGCTCTTGGCCAGACAGAGTGATGGTCTTCCGCGTAGAGCGCCCGTCCTCTGTGCTCGCTCGAATCGTGTAGGTCCCGGGCGGAAGTGGACCCACGTTCTGTTCCAAGCTTCCAACACCACTCGTGTACTTCTCCATGATGTCTTGAATGGCCAGCATGCCGTTCATCTCGCGGCCCTTGTCGTCGGTGACACTGACCACAGCGGCGACCAGCGCTCCACTCTTGTCCTGCAGGGTCACCTTGAGGATCGTCCCGGGATCCAAGACGATCTCGGCAGCCGTCTCTTCACCGGAACGCACGCGGATAATCTCGTTTTCTCCCGAAGCCGAGTTATCCATTCGGGCAGAGATGGTGTAACTGCCGGGTGCCAAGCCGTGATACTTGAAGCGCCCGCCCGCGTCGCTTGTGAGGAAAGAGAAGGTCTCGAGCAAGTTGCCGTTTTCATCGCGCGCGAACAGAACTGCTTTGGCGACGGGTTGGCCAGCGTGGTCGAGGACCATCCCGGAGATCGAGCCCGGCTCCTCAAGATGGAAGTCGACGTTTCGCAGCCACTGGCCTTCGTTGACTTGCACCCGGTTGACGATGCGCCCCTTAGTGGAGGAGTCTTCACCGAACATTCCGCCTAGCACGTTGCCACCCGCAGCGACCAGGTAGCCTCCGGGACGCAAGTACTGAAGCTCGTAGTCGCCGGCATCATCGCTCGTGGTCTCGGCGTACTTTCCGCCGAACATGGTTCCGAACTCAGCTCCTCCGTCGATATTCAGGGTGACTCGCGCCTGGGGGAGAGGGTCTCCGTCGGGGCCGAAGATGGTGCCTGAGATACGTGCGACGGGAAGTTCGAAGTTCAGCTCAAACGCATCCTCGTCCGGGACTCTCCGGCGGAATTCAAGATTGTTTTGCTGACCCATGAGACCCATCTTCTGAATCGTCACGAGGTAGTCGCCGGGCTCGACCAGCGTGGTCGAAAAGGCACCTTCTTCGTCCGTGGACTCGAGCGCCATCTTTTCCATTCCACCGCCGGTCGAAGGTATGAAGCTGATGATGGCTCCCTCGACGGGGTCTCCGCTGGCTGTCACTCGGCCCTCTAGCTCGACCGGATTCTCCGGCGGAGCGCCGAGGACGACATGAACCTCTTCGCCGTCTTCGAGCGTAACCATGGCGATCTTCATGGTGGAGAGCATCTCGGCTTGATCGAACTCACCACTGTCGGAGGTCAAGTTGAGCGCCATGACTTGCCACTCTGCAGGAGCGAGGTGCTCTTCGGCGAATCGACCCTCGTCATCGGTCTTCGTCGTGCGGCGCCGCATTCCCGCCGGTTGTTGAATGAAGATGTCGGCACCCACTTTGGGATTGCCATCGTCGTCCATGAGCTCGCCCGTGATCGTTCCTCCGACGCGAAGGGTGAGCTCCACATCGCGGATCGTCTCGCCTTCTTTCGCGTCGAAGCCGAACCCTTCGCTCGGGGCCCAGCCGTCCTTGGTGGCCAGGATCGTGCCCGCGCCCGGTCGGAGTCCTTCCATCAAGAAGGCTCCCGTTGCATCGCTGATCACACTGCTGATCTCGCTACCGCCGCCTTGATTGCGCAGCACCATCTGCTGCATATCGAGCTCCGGCTCGATCGTCGCGCCAACGATGGGTTCTCCGTCGGGACCGAGGACTCTTCCGCTGATGCTCGATGGTCTGGACAGGCGAAGTTCAACAAACTCATCCTGAGGCAGCTTGAACTCCACTCCCTCGGGAATGGCGTAACCCTCTGCTTTACCGGTGAGACTCCATTTGCCGACCTGAAGATCCTTCATAAGGAAGGTGCCGTCCTCAGTCTCGAAGCTCTCCTGCTCGGTCGTTTGGGAAGGCAGCCACCACTGCGTGGAGGCCAGGCTCGCTGTCAGCTCGAAATCGGTAATGGGCTCACCCGCGAGGTCGAGGACGACGCCCCGAATGCTGAGCGGTGCCTCTAGGACGAGCAGGAGTTGCGTGCTCGCCTCGACATCTTCTGTGGGATTCAGGCCACTGGCCTCTGCACGCCACGTGCCCTGGACGAGGGATGAATCCTCCGTTTGGCTATGAGAAGCGACAAGCCGATAGGGACCTTCGCTCAATCCGCCGATCGAAAACTCGCCGCGTTCGTCGGCCGTCACCGACTGTCCGGCGCCACTCAATTTTGCTTCATTCATCGGCGTTCCGGCTACGTTCGCCGAGAAGTCGACTTCGACCTTGAGAGTCGCTCCGACCGCGGGAGAGCCGTCGGGGTACATCACGACTCCTTCGAAACGCGAGCCCATGGACAGCTTGATGTCCGGGTAGGTCTGGTCGACGCCCTCGACAACTTCGATGGCACCGGGGCTCTTGTACTTGCGGAAACCCTCCTGATCGACAAACAGCCAGACCTCTCCGGATCGAACCGCAGTGAGTTCAAACAGTCCCTCCTCATCGGTCTCGGTCTCGCGCGCTTCAAAGACGATGGTGCCGAAGAACTCTCCGGTTTTCGCATCGACTGCGGCGCCCGCGACGGGCTCGCCGTTTTCGTCGATCACTCTGCCGGCAATGCGGGATCCCGGAAGGAGTTCAAGGTTGACCGTCAGGTGCTCGCCGGGCTCCGGCTTGTAGCCCTCCGTGTAGTTGAGAGCGAAGTCCTCCGACTCCACGCCGACGGTGAAGCTTGAGGAGAGCGGAACCGCGCCGAAGTCAAAGCTCTCGCCGATTTCACAGTTTTGGCGCATGCTGACTCGCGGACCGGAAGTCGTCCCCAGATTGATGTTCGAGGAGAGGTCCGGCGAGAGGCGCACCTTGACTTCACTCCATTGACCTTCGGCGCCAGCGGGAGGGCGAACGCTTCCGGTTACCCATGCGCCGAGCTCGGGAACCAGAGTGACTTGCCCGGTGGAGAGATCGACGGACTCCGCGTTGGGGGAGTAGAGGTAGTTGCCCGCGACAACGATGTAAGCGTGCTCGGCGTCCGGGGGAAAGGCGATGCGCGCAACACCGACGGCGTCGACCGGGGCGACCGCGAGCAGGCCGTTATAGCTCGAGTCTCGTTCGAGCCTTCTCCGTTCGGGGACGATGCCGCGATAACCGTAGATCTCCTGAAAGTCGAGCGGGGCGTTCAGCCCCAAGACGACCAGGCTGGCGTCCGGCGGAGCCTGGTCCGGCATTCGAACGGTCACGTCGACCCACTGGCTCTCCCCATCTTCCCAGGTTGCAAGCGGAGGACGCTCGTCCTCCTCTTCGACGACCTCGGCAACCGGAACCTCCTCGCGGGCACTGGTCGTCTCCGAGGCGAGCTCGGGCTCGGGTTCGACCAGCTCGACCTCGGGCTGGGGTGGATCGACTTCGGTGACAAGGGCGGGTGCTTCGGGTTCGATCTCTACCCATTGCTCCACGGCTTGGTCTCCCGAGGAGTAAATGAAGAGGAGGATGCCTGCGGTCAGGCCGAGTCCGAGGGCGACAATCAGGAGTTTATTCATAGCGATGGGATGGGCTTGCGGAGAGGGCCGCAGGTGGGCGAGCCGATGCCTACGCCCAATTGATTCCCGCATTCTGCCCCTCAACCCCGCACTTACAACGGATAGAATCTTCGCTCGAACGGTGAACCCGCTTCCGCTTCTGAACGGGGCTGCGAGGGGCCGTCTTTCCATTTTCGAGACTTACAATTGGTCCGGCGCCGGAGTTGGCGTTCGGGATACTCCTTCCGGTGCCAGAGAGTTCTGTCCCACGTGAACGACGAGAGCGAGAAGACACAAGCCTTGGCCGATAGAGCCCCAGACGCCGATCTGGCCAACTGGCGCGAGCGTATTTGGAGTCGAGCGATTGAAAAGCGTCCCGAGCGCTCGACGAGTTTTTCCTCGGCTTCCGGGTTGGAGCTCGATCCGCTCTACGGCGGTGCACCCGACAGTGGATTCCCGGGGGAGTATCCCTTCACGCGTGGAATTCGCCCGACGATGTATCGAGGCCGATTGTGGACGATGCGGCAGTACGCGGGTTTTTCGAGCGCGCGCCAGTCGAACGAGCGCTTCAAGATGCTGCTCGCGAGTGGCCAGACCGGACTGTCGGTCGCCTTCGACCTGCCTACGCAGATCGGCTATGAGTCGGATCACGAGCTGGCCGAATTCGAGGTCGGAAAGGTCGGCGTTCCGATCAACAGCCTGCGGGATATCGAGCGCCTTTTCGACGGCATACCCCTGGCCGAAGTCTCGACGTCGATGACGATCAACGCGACCGCGCCGATTCTGTTGGCTATGGTGATTGTCTTGGCGCGCCGGCAGGGCATTGGTTCCGAGAAGCTGCGCGGCACCGTGCAGAACGACATTCTTAAAGAGTACGCCGCGCGCGGAAACTATCGTTTTCCCGCTCGCCCTTCGCTGCGCCTCACGACGGACCTCATGTCCTACTGCGCGTCGAGCGTCCCCCAGTGGAATACGATCTCCATCTCGGGCTACCACATTCGCGAAGCCGGCTCGACGGCGATCCAAGAGCTGGCGTTCACCCTTTCCAACGGACGCACCTACGTTAAGGCCGCGATCGAGTCGGGACTTTCGGTCGACGAGTTTGCGCCCCGACTCTCGTTCTTCTTCAACGCCCACAATGAGCTGTTCGAGGAGGTCGCGAAGTTCCGTGCGGCGCGCCGAATGTGGGCGCGCATCATGCGCGAGGAGTTCGGCGCCAAGGATCCGCGCAGCTGGGCGCTGCGCTTTCACACTCAGACGGCTGGCTCGATGTTGACCAGCCAACAGCCGGAGAACAACGCGGTGCGCGTCACGGTGCAGGCGCTGGCCGCGGTACTTGGTGGGACGCAATCCCTCCACACGAACAGTCGCGACGAGGCGCTCTCTCTGCCCTCCGAGAATGCGGTCAGGCTCGCGCTTCGAACGCAGCAGATTCTCGGCTACGAGAGCGGAGTGGCCGATGTCATCGATCCCTTGGGCGGCAGCCCGCTGGTCGAGTCACTGACCGATCAGTTAGAGCAGAAGGCGCTCGAGTTGATGGCCGAGGTCGCCGAGTTGGGCGGTTCGATTCAGGCGATCGAGAGCGGTTTCATGCAGCGCGAGATTCACAGGAGCGCGATGGAGTGGCAGCGCGCCGTCGAGTCCGGAGAGCGGACAATCATCGGAGTGAACAAGTTCGAGGTCGAAGAGCCGACGCCTGAAATTTTCAAGCCGGACGCCGCTGCGCGCGACGAGGTCATGGCGGATCTGGAGAGCGTGCGCGCCGAGCGAGACGACGAGCGCGTGGCGGATACGCTGGCGGTTCTCGGCGAGGCGGCATCCGGCTCAGGCAACTTGATGGAGCCGATCATTGAAGCCGTCGATGCCTATGCAACGGTCGGGGAGATCTGCTCGACTCTCGAAGCGGTCTTTGGAAAATATCGAGCGCCCGAAGTCCTGTGAATCAGACTCCTAACGCACTCTCGGGAATCGTCCGCGAGCTCCATCACGTCGCCATTGCCGTGCCGAGTATCGCCGAAGCGCGGGGACTCTACGTGGATCTCCTGGGCCTCGACGCCAGCGAGCCCGAACACGTCGCGGATCAGAAGGTCAATGTGCTGGTTTGCTTCGTCGGCGGTCAGCGCATCGAGTTGGTCGAACCCAGCGCTCCCGACTCGCCGGTGTCCGCCTTCATTGAAAAGCGCGGTGGCGGTTTGCATCACCTGGCCTGGCGCGTCGATGATCTCGAGCTCGCGCTCTCGACGCTCAAAGCAGCTGGCGTGCGCTTGATCGACGAGTCGCCTCGCCTCGGCGCTCACAACTGTCGAATCGCATTCGTTCATCCCAAGTCAACGGGCGGCGTCTTGTCGGAACTCGTTGAAGAACCTCACTCGAACTCCTGACGATTGATCGAGCACACGCTTCGATCACTTGGTGACTCTTATGACAGAACACTCTCCCACAGCCGCGCTGAAGAAAATGCGCGCAGCCTCCCTGGTGGGCGGCGGCGAGAAGCGCGTTGCGGCTCAACATGCGAAGGGCAAGCTCACGGCGCGCGAGCGCGTCGAGCTCTTGGTTGACGAGGGCTCCTTCGTCGAGATCGATCGGTTCGTCACGCACGGCTGCACGGACTTCGGCATGCAGGACAATAAGATCCTGGGTGACGGGGTGGTGACCGGGCACGCGCGCGTCAATGGTCGCCCGATCTATCTGTTCAGCCAGGACTTCACGGTCTTCGGTGGTTCACTCTCCGAGGCGCACGCGAACAAGATCTGCAAGGTCATGGATCAGGCGCTCAAGGTCGGCGTTCCGTTGATCGGCCTGTGCGACTCCGGCGGCGCGAGGATTCAAGAGGGCGTCGAGAGCTTGGGCGGCTACGCCGAAATCTTTTGGCGCAACACGCAAGCCTCAGGAGTGATCCCCCAAATCTCCGTCATCATGGGCCCCTGCGCGGGCGGTGCGGTCTACAGCCCAGCCATCACAGACTTCGTGTCGATGGTCGATGGCTCGAGCTACATGCACATCACCGGACCCGACGTGGTGAAGTCGGTCACTCACGAAGAGGTCACCTCTGAGGATCTCGGTGGCTCGGGTGTACACGCCTCCAAGTCCGGCGTGGCGCACTTCACCTCTACGGACGATCGCTCGGCCCTGGCTCACACGCGAGCGCTCTTGTCCTACCTCCCGCTCAACAACGCCGAAGGTGCGCCGCGAATCGCTTGCGAGGATCCGGCGGACCGTTGCGATGAAGAGCTCGACGCGCTCGTGCCCACCGACCCGCAGAAGCCCTACGACATGCACGAGGTCATCCGCCGTGTCGTCGATGTGGACTCCTTCTTCGAGGTGCATGCCGACTATGCGATGAACATCCTGGTCGGCTTCGCGCGTCTCGATGGACGCGTCATCGGAGTGGTGGCCAATCAGCCCGCAGTCCTGGCCGGTTGCCTGGATATCTCGGCCTCGATCAAAGGAGCGCGCTTCATTCGGTTCTGCGACTCCTTCAATATTCCGATTGTCACCTTCGAGGACGTCCCCGGCTTCTTGCCCGGGACCGACCAGGAGTACGGCGGGATTATTTTGCACGGCGCCAAATTGCTCTACGCCTACTGCGAGGCGACCGTTCCCAAGTTGACGGTGATCACGCGCAAAGCTTATGGCGGTGCTTATGACGTCATGGGCAGCAAGCACATCCGCGCCGATCTGAACGTGGCTTGGCCCGGCGCGATGATCGCGGTGATGGGGGCGGCCGGTGCAGCGAAAATCATTCACCGAGCGGAGATCCAGAGCGCCAAGGATCCGGTCGCGACCGAAGCCGCAAAGACCGCGGAGTACGACGAGACCTTCAACAATCCCTACAAGGCGGCGGCTCGCGGCTTCATTGACGATGTCATCGAAGCTCGAACCACTCGACCGACTCTGATTCGCGCGCTCGACCTGCTCGCGACGAAGCACGAGAATCGCCCGACCCGTAAACACGGAAACATTCCGCTCTGATGTTCAAGCGCATTCTGATTGCCAATCGAGGGGAGATCGCCCTTCGGATTATCCGATCGGCACGCGAGATGGGCACGGAGTCCGTCGCCGTGTTCTCCGACTTTGACCGAAACGCTCTGCACACTCGCATGGCGAACATGGCCATGCCTCTTGGAGGCAAGCTGCCTTCGGAGTCTTACCTCTCGATCGACAAGATCCTGGAGGCTGCGAAAGCGAGTGGTGCGGAAGCCATCCACCCCGGCTACGGCTTCTTGGCGGAGAACGCCGAGTTCGCGAAGCGCGTGGTGGAGGCGGGGCTCGCCTGGATCGGTCCTCCGCCCGAATCGATCATCGCGATGGGCGATAAGATCGAGAGCCGACGAATCATGAGCGCGGCTGGCGTTCCGGTTGTGCCCGGACTGACCGACCCGGTCGACGACTTCGACGCGGCGATCCAGGCGGCTGAGGGAATCGGCTATCCGATAGCGATCAAGGCATCAGCGGGCGGCGGCGGCAAAGGCATTCGCATCGTCGAGTCGCCTGACGACATGGAGGCCGCTTTTCGCGCGGCTTCCGGCGAAGCGGTCACCGCTTTCGGTGACGGGCGGCTCTATCTCGAGCGCTATCTCGATCGTCCTCGTCACATCGAGATCCAAGTTCTGTTCGACGGTGAGGGAAATGGCGTCCATCTGTACGAGCGCGAGTGTTCGGTTCAGCGCCGGCACCAGAAGCTGCTCGAAGAGTGCCCCTCGATCGCAGTCGACGAGGAGCTCCGCGCGAAGATGGGCGAGGTCGCTCTGCGGGCGGGGCGCGCCGTCGGCTATGTCGGTGCTGGCACGGTTGAGTTCCTCTTCTCGAACGGCGAGTTCTTCTTTCTCGAGATGAATACGCGCCTGCAGGTCGAGCATCCGGTTACCGAGATGGTCACCGGAGTGGATCTTGTTCGCGAGCAGCTGCGCGTCGCGGCGGGGGAGGCGCTCGGCTATGAACAAGCGGACATCCCGCGAAACGGCTGGTCGATCGAAGTCCGAATCAACGCCGAGGATCCGGTCACCGGTTTTCTGCCGTCCACCGGAACGATCGGCAACCTGCGCTTGCCCGGGGGACCTTGGGTGCGCGTTGACTCGGGTATGTTCCGCGGAATGGAGGTCGGACTGAACTACGATCCGATGCTCGCGAAGATCGTCGTCTGGGCGCCGGACCGTAACCAAGCGGTCGCGCGCATGATTCGCGCGCTTCAGGAGCTGCACGTAGGCGGGGTTCGAACCGGCGCGCCTGCCGCTCTGGCGGTGTTGAACGACGAGCGCTTCCTCTCCGGAGACTTCGATACGAGCATCCTCGCCTCGATGGACTTTGGCGTTACCAGCGAGGAGGAAGAGCGTCTGGCCGCCGTCGCCGCCGTGATCCATCGCCGGCAGATGGCGAAGCGCAGCGCGCTCTCAAGATCATCGAGTTCGCGGGAGGGTTGGCTCAAACGCAGTCGCAATACTGTGGCGACCTATCCGGCCGCTACGACTCTTGCCGCTCCGACGGTTGAAGGGGGACAGGCATGAAGTACTTCGTCAAAGTCAACGGGCGCGATCATGAGGTGCAGGTCGAGGAGCAAGCCGATCAGTTCTCCGTCGAGGTCGATGGTGCGCCCATTCGCGTGAGCTATGAAGAGGTCGACAACCTCGGGCAGGTTGCGATGAACGTCGACGGGATGGCTCACGCCGTCTCGATCGAAGGCGACGCGAATATCTGTCACGTCGTGATGGCCGGCTTTTCTTTTGAGGTCGAGTTGGAAGATGAGCGCGAGCGTGCGGCTCACGCCGCCGAGCGCGAAAACGTCGGCGGCGGTGTCATCAAGAGCGTCATGCCCGGCGTGGTCATCGAGCTCTTGGTTGCCGAGGGCGACGTGGTGGCGGAGGGCGGTCCGTTGCTCATTCTCGAGGCGATGAAGATGCAGAACGAAATCGATTCGCCTTCGGCCTCGCGGGTAAAGACGGTTCACGTGGCGCAGGGCGAAGCGGTGAGCGCGGGCCAAAAGCTCGTCACGCTCGAGGCGCTCGAAGAGCCCGAGTAATCTCGGGATACGAAAGAAGCGCAGGCCGCGAGTGCGGGCTGCGCTTCTTTCGCATTCGGCGCCCTACTGAGCTAGTCGAGCTTCGAGGCGAGTGAACTCACCCTCGAAGACGGCTTTATCCTCGTCTGAGAGTGTGAGCTCGAGAGCGCTGCGGACGGCGTTGATTGCACCGTTCAGGTCTTCGAGCATCTCATGACATGCGGCGAGCAGGGCGAAGCGTCGTGCTCGCTCCTCTGTGGGAGCGGCGCCGGAGAGTTCGACCGCTCGCTGGGCCATTTCGAGAGCACCCTTGCCGTCGCCGAGTCCCCTTCGAGCTCGCGCGAGTTCTTCGAGGACGGCCGGGTCGTTACCGGAATCGGCGCGGGTTTCGAGGTCCTTGAGGAACACAATCGTTTTGGCGAGTTGATCACCATTGGCGTCCTCGGGGAACTGCTGCTTCAAGGTGTCGGCGGCGGCAAAAGCTGCGTCCATATCGCCCAGGCTGATCGCCCAAAAGCCCTGGATGTAGAGCGCAACGGGATCGAACTCATTCGGGGCATTCTCATGCCAGCGACCGATTGTCGTCTCAATCTCATCGCTTCGATCGAGCGTCGCAAGCAGCCGCAGGATGTTCCCGCGCGCTTCGATGAACACTCTCATCGCATCGGGATTGTCCGAGAAGTCGTTGGCGGCTTGCGAGAGCAAACGATCGAGGTGCGTATACTGATCCAGCGCGTCGGCGAAGCGTCCCTGACGCACGTAGATGCCGGCGAGTTGGTTTCGCATGCTCGGCGCCTCTTCTTGCAAGAGCAGCGCCGCTAGGATCACGCGGGCATCGTCGTCTTCGCCCAGCTGGAGGTGCACGGTCGCGAGAATCGCGCTGGCCTGAATGGTCTTCGGTGTGAGCGCGCCATAGATACCGATCGCGTTGCGCAGGATCTTTCGCAGCTCGAGAAGCTGCTCTTGGGTCGGCTCCGTTCCGTAGATTTGGAGCTTGGCCTGCGCGCGTAGGTAGAGCGTCTCGAAATCTTGCTCCGGCGTGAAGTTGTACGTGCCTTCTTCCGCGAGCGAATTGCGCATATCCCAGAGCTGATTCGCGAGAGCCAGGACAGCTTCGGGTCCCTCGACCCACTCCGCCTCGGCTCGCGAGAGCAAGAAGGCAACGTTCTGTCCGGGGATTTCAAACTCATCCGTCGTGCGATAGAGCGTCAACGCCTCTTTGCGTCGGCCCGCGTCGAGCAGGATCTTTCCGTAGGCCTGAACGCAGTCCACGGTGACCTCGATGGAGATGCTCTTCTCAAAGGCCTCTTCGGCCTCGGGCATTCTGTCGAGCGCGCGCAGCGTTACCGCGCGCCGGTGGTGCACGTAAGCGGAGTTGTAGCCCTTGGCGATGAGAGAATCGAGCCAGGCCAAGTGAGCTTCCGGATCTTTGGAATCCTCTTCGGTGAGTCGCAAGAGACTCAAGCGGTACAGGAGAGCGCGCGGTCCAATGCTCCCCTCCACGAGTGAAGGCTCGCTGGGGAAATCGCTGTAGTTGTAGTTCGCGAGCTGGGCTTCACAGGCCGCCATGAAGTTATCGCAGGCGAGATTCGGATCGTACTCCTGCGGCTGCATGTGAATCATGCCGGAGTAATAGTGCGCTTCCACGTGGTTCGGAAAGATCTCGAGCGCCTTCTGAAACTCCTTCAGCGCCAAGCCGTAGACCTGGTCCTTCGACGCATCGACGCCGTTGTTGTAGTGCGCGCGGGCGCTATCCGGCGCTGCTTTATTGGCGGCATAGGTCCACAGATTAGTCTGGCTGTCCCAGTGATTCGCGCCGTTCGACCAGGTCCAATAGCCCCCGGCTACGGAGAGCAAGAGTCCGGCGATGACGCCCGTCTGACCGAGGCGCGAGAGCGGTCCAGCCAGGAGCATCATCGCGATGACCGAGGGGAAGAACATCAAGCGGTCGGCGTAGATCGTGCCGACTTCGAACAGGAGGTTGGAAGTGAGCAGCATCGAACCGAATAGCGCGAAGACGAGGGCGGAGCGCGTCCTGCACTTCTTGTAGAGCAGAGCGGCGAGAGCGAGCGCGCCACCGACTCCGACCAGTCCGATCAGATTCCAGAGCCCGAACGGGCCGAAGATCGAGATCTGGTTCGCGGAATAGTCCGGGCTGTAGTTCCAGTTCGAGCTCAATGTATTGACCCCGAACATCGAGAGTACGCCTGCGCCCATGAGACGAATCGCGTTCATCGCGCGGGTGAGGAAGCCCTCGGCGAGAAGCGGATTGTCGAGGTGATTGGTGGCGAGGAAGCTCGGGGCGAGCTCGCCGATGACTTGGTAGCGCAGTGCGAGTGAGACCGCGAGCACGACGGCGCAGGCGGCGAGTGCGGGGAGTTTCGAGAGCGCATGTCCGACACCCGCGCCGATGCCGCCCTCGCTCTTGGTGCGACCCATGTCGAAGAGGAAGAAGACCAGCGGAAGCGCGAAGGCGCTCTCCTTGCTGAGAGTGGCGAAGAACAAGCAGACCAACGCGATCGCGAGCTGGCCCAGCTTTTGGAACGGCTGGTCACCGGCGCGAATCCAGGCGATCCACGCGGCGAGTGAGAAGGCCGAGGCCGAGAGTTCGGCGAGGCCCGCGACGTCAAAGATGACCTCGCCGTGAATCGGAAGCGTCGCGAACAGAGCGCCGGAGATTAACGCCGCTTTCGCGTTTCGGAAGATCAGCCAGGCGAGCTCGAGAACCAAGAGCGCGCAGAGGACATTGAGTCCGAGGGTGATCGCGTGATAGGGAAAAGTCCGGTGTCCCGGGGCAGCCTCGTTGTAGGAACCACCGGCTAGGCCGGCGAGGCCCATAAGGAAGCTGGGAACCGGTCGGTAGAGCGCTTGGCTGTCGGCGAGCCCTCCCCACCAACCCGTGGTCACGGTCTGGGCCAGACCGGCGGCGCCGCGTTGTGCCGCGCGCTGAGCCGGGTGCCCCGTCACGAGAATCAGTCCATCGCCGACAAGCTCTGCGCCCAGGGCATCCGTCTTGTTTTGCTGGCCGCTGAACAAGTAGGGCGTGACGAAAAAGGCGAGAGCCAGGAGGGCAACGACGACCTTGTGCCAGGATTTGGGTTCCGAGTCACTAGGCGAGGGTTGGGCAGACGAGTTCATGGCGGAGATGTTAGTCGGGGGGGCGTTTGATGCGCAATGCCACCTCCGTCGCAACCTGGGGAAAGATCCACACTTGTGTCGGAACGGCCATGCTCGGACGGTCGATCGGGGGTACGGGTTCGGGCAGTTTGGAGTTGGCGGGCCGTCACCGAGCTTGACCTCGGCCCGCCCGGCGGGACACTCGGGCCCAAAGGAGCACCATTTGCCTACAGCTTTTCAAACTCTATCCCACTGGATCGACGTGCCCTCCGTCACGGGAGCGGAAGATGACTACGCCGACCTCGTCTCTCGGCACCTCGTCGGTCTGGGCTTTGACGTCGAGCGCCAGGAGCTGTCGGCCGGACGCTCGAACCTCTTGGCTCGCGTGGGCGATTCCGGCGAGCCGCGGGTCGTGCTCTGCACCCACCTGGACACGGTCCCGCCGTGGATCGGCCCTCGGATCGAGCGCGGCGTTATCTACGGGCGGGGAGCCTGCGACGCCAAGGGACCCGCGCTGGCGATGATTCTGGCCGCCGAGCGCCTGGTGAAGGCCGGCCGCCGTGACATCGGGCTGCTCTTTACCGTCGGCGAAGAGGTGGATGGCGCTGGCGCGGTGCTGGCGAACACGAAGCTGGCTGCCCCCTGGAGGCCGGCCTACACGATCATCGGCGAGCCCACGGAGAACCGCTTCATCGCCGGTCACAAAGGCGTCTTCAAATGTACTGCGCGCGCTCACGGCGTGGCGGGTCACAGCTCACAACCGATCGGTCCCTCCGCTGTGCACGAGCTGGTCGCAACTCTGTCGGGTTTGCTCGACGAGGAGTGGGGGCACAGCGAGCTGTTTGGAAAGGGCACGCTGAACGTCGGCCTGATCGATGGCGGCGTCGCGGAGAACGTCGTGGCGGATCGCGCGGAAGCGCGGTTGATGTTGCGGATCGTCGAGGAGCCGGAGCTGGTGGAAGCGCGCCTTCGCAAGCACGCGAGCGAGCACGTTGAGTTTCTCATCGAGAAGGCTTACGGGCCGCTCGCCTTCGAAGTTCCGGCGAGTGAGAGCGAGGCGCCGGTGGTCGCCTTCGCCACCGACGGTCCGTTCTTGCCCGACTGGGGCACCAAGTTGTTGTACGGCCCCGGCAGCATTCTCGACGCGCATACCGATCACGAGAAGCTCGATGAGGAGTCGTTCGAGCGCGCGGTGGCGGAGTACGAGCGCACGGCGCTCGAGCTGCTCCTGCGACTCGATGCGGAAGACCGATCTTGAGCGCTTCCCGTCCATCCGAAGCGCTCACGGGTGAAGCGCTCCTCGTCGCACTCGAGCAAGCTACCGTTCGCGTCGCCGAACCGGACGGCGACGCTTGGCGCGTCAACGACTGGGTCAAGCGCGCGATCCTCCAGTTGTTTCGCGAGGATGCCGTCGTCGAGCAACACGCCGGAGCGGCCTGGCCCTTCGTCGACAAGGAGTCGCTGTCGGTGCGCGCTTTTTCGCTCGATCAAAAAGTTCGATTGGTTCCCGGCGGATCGAGTGTTCGCCGCGGTGCGCACGTCGGCGCCGGTTGCGTGCTCATGCCGCCGATGTACATCAACATCGGCGCCTTCGTCGGCGCGGGATCGATGATCGACAGCCACGCGCTCGTCGGTTCCTGCGCGCAAATCGGAGAGCGCGTTCACGTCTCCGCTGCCGCACAGATCGGGGGAGTGCTCGAGCCGATCGGCTCGCGGCCGGTGATTATCGAAGACGATGTGTTGGTGGGCGGTGGTGCTGGGGTTTACGAGGGCGTGCTCGTGCGCGAGCGCGCTGTGCTCGGAGCTGGCGTTATCTTGACGGCGTCGACGCCGGTTTATGACTTGGTGAATCAGGTCGTCTTGCGCGGGACCGCCGAGTCGCCGCTCGAGATTCCGAGCGCTGCGGTCGTCGTTCCCGGCTCGCGGTCGGTCACGAATGAGTGGGGCAGCGAGCAGGGCCTCGCAATGTCCTGCGCGATCATTCCGAAGTACCGCGACGGTGCGACGGACGCGGCGACGGCTCTCGAAGATGCGTTGCGCTAGAAAAGCTCGTAGTCGCGACTTCGGTCGTGGGGTAGTGGTCGAGCGATGACGCGCTCCGCTCTTAGCTTGCTCGCACTCTGTTCGTCACTTTCGATCGCTCTCTTAGTCGGCTGCCAGAATGCTCCCGCGCCTCTAAAAGTACGCGAGCCGCGGCCTCAGGTAGTGAAGAGCTACTCCGCCCAGGTAATGGGTGGCTTGTTTCGCATTCAGCTCGTTACCGCAAACAGCGATGGCTACGCAGCCTCTCTTGTGGCCTTCGAGGCGGCTCGCCGAGTTGAACGAGTATTCAATCTATGGTCCAAGGAGAGCGAGATCTCGCGTTGGAACCAGCTCAGTCGCGAGTCGGATTCCGAAGAGATTCCCATTTATCACCAGCTTGCCCACCTGCTCGACTTAGCCCTGCGGTTCTCAGAACTCAGTCTTGGAGCGTTTGATCCCACAGTCGGCTCAGCCCTCCGAGAACTCGGCTTCTATGGCGATGAGCCGACCGCTGCTCTCGACGAAGAGAGTCGAGCTCGCTGGAAGCGCACGGTCGGGGTAGACAAAATCTTCGAACTCGCCCCACCTCCGGTTTGCATTTGGGAAGGAGGTGGCTGGTACATCCGTCGAGAGCGCGGAGTCGAAATCGATCTCTCTGCAATGGCCAAGGGCTTAGCGGCGGCAGAGATGGCCGAGGCCCTGCGTCGAGGCGGCTTCGAAACCGCGATCATTTCGGCGGGGACGAGCAGCGTCGTGGCCTTTGGCGCGGGGCCCACAGGCAAGGGCTGGCCATTCGAACTTCCGCATCCCGAGGGTGCTCGGACTTGGTGGCTGCGCGACGAGGCGGTCAGCACTTCCGGTCAGTCCTCGATAACGCTCCCCGGCGCTAACGAAGGGCGCAGCCATATTTTCGATCCTCGCACCCTGGCGCCAGTCGATCACCGGACGGAGATGGTCGTCGTTCGCGGAAAGAACCCAGTCGTCTGCGACATGCTCTCCACGGCTCTCTTGGTCCTCGGAGTCGAAGCGGGGACCGAGTTTTTTCACGAAGTCATCGGCGTCGAGCAAGCGACCGAATCCTCCCGCAGGTACGTGTGGCTCGAGGAAGGCGATCAAGCCGTCTTCTACTCGGTTGCCGAGGATGACTCCGGCCCCGAGATCGTGACTCTGACTAGATGATCGTCCGCTTCTCCGCGTCCCAGGTGACGCGGCGGCCTTCGCGGTAGGAGATCGTCGCCATGTGCGCGGCGATCGTGATGGGAAGGGCTTCGGCCATGCTCGCTGCGGGCTCTTCTCGGGTGCGCACGCAGTTGAGGAAGTCGGCGTGATGCATGCGCGTCGTGTCACTGACTTCACCATCTTCGCGAGTGGTGAGAGTCGCGCCCATTCCGCCGAGCCACAGCTGCGAGGGTGCGGCGTTGACCACCATTCCCGCGGCCGAGTCTTCCATGTTGATGAACGGAATGTGGGGGTGCATGGCTCCCGATTTGATTTGCTTGGCGTACTTTTCGGAGAAGCGATCGGGGAAGGCCATCAGTCGCCAGTCCAGCTCGATGGTTCCTTCTTCGCCCATGATTCGCGTCGCCGATTTGAAGAATGAATTATTGAGCGTCGAGAGGAAGCAAACCGAGATGTCCTTGTCGGGATACTCAAGCAGCACGTTGAACTGATCGGGAGTCTCTCGTCCGTCCTTCCAGTACCGAACACCGCCCGAGGCGACGACGGAGTTCGGTATTCCGACGCCGAGCATGTACTTCATGGAGTCGAGCAGGTGCGTCATGATGTCGCCCGAAATTCCCGTCGAGTAATCCCAATAGCAGCGCCAACCGAAATAGCGCTTGGGCGTGTAGTCGACCTGCGGCGCGTCGCCGAGGAAAACGTCCCAGTCGATGAGGGAGCGATCGGGACCGCCGTTCTTTTCCTCGGGGAAGACCCACGCACCCGCCTCACCATTGCGGTGTAGGAAGTACTCGACCATGTGGACGTTGCCGATGTGGCCGTCGCGAATGATGTTGGCCGCTTGCCGGTGGATGTGGCTCTGGCGACTCTGAAAGCCCGCTTGGAGAATGCGTTCGTGTTTCTTGAGCGCGGCCTCGAGCTCTAGCGTCTCCTCGAAGTTGTTAGAAATGCTCTTCTCGACGAAGACATCGACGCCCTTCTTGATGGCGGCGAGCGCGATCGGCGTGTGCAGGTGGTCGGGCGTTGCGATGACGACGGCGTCGAGATCTTCGCGGTCGAGCAGGTCTCGGTAGTCGACGTAGGAGGCGACCTCTCCGAGGGTTGCGCGAACTTGCCGCGCGCCCTCTTCGAGATTGGTCCGGAAGGGGTCGCAGACAGCGATGCAGCGCTGTCCCGGGAGAACCTCGACGCCGGCGGCCTTGCGCGTGGCGAGCTGGCTCTTCGGGTCCAGGTATCCGAGCGCGGCCAGGTGATCTTGCCCGCGGCGCCCCGTGCCGATTACGGCGATCCGGAGCTCCTCTAGAGGCTCTGCGGCTGCTTGCTCCTCGTCGGTGCGAAGGAGCGGAATGCCGTGGAGGCCGGCAGCAGCGACAGTTCCCGCGCTGGCTCCGAGAAACTTGCGGCGAGTCAGGGCTCTCTTATTCATGTCGGAAGTGTAGCAAAGCCTCGACGGCTCCTAAGTTCGTAGACAACGCGGTCCCGAGATCGATTTCTTACGCGGGGCGATCGGTGGCCTACGCGAGGCATTCGTTAGAGTTTGTGGGCGTGAATCTCCTCCGCAAAAGTCCATGCTTCGCAGCCCTGCTCCTGGTTGTGAGCACCCTTGTGTTCGGCGCGACCTCCTGCAAGTCCGCGGACCGCATGCTGCGCATCTCGCCGCTCATGGGGGAGTCCACTCGAGAGCGCGTCAATCTGTGGCCACTGGCTTACCACGATCGCGGCGCGACCTCGATCCTGTGGCCGATCTTCGATATCGATCAGAACGGATTTGCGCTGAGGCCTCTTGTCGCTAAAGAGGGCACGAGCACGAGCGTGTTGTTTCCGCTCGCCGCCTACGACTCGCGGACGAAGACGGGTTGGCTCGTTCCGGCCTATAAGTTCGAGAACAACTTCGGGCTCTTTCCGATCGCGAACTTCGGATCGGCGAGCTGGATCCTTCCGTTTTGGTGGAATAAAGGTCCGACCGGACAGATCGAGAACGGCGGGCTCTTTCCGCTCGCCCTGTTCGGCGACTTCAACTACGTCGGGCCCGTTTGGTGGGCTTCCGAAAAAGATTCCTTCGGAGTCTTTCCCCTGTTCGCCGCGGGCGAACTGAATCACTTTGGTCCCATTTGGTGGGACTCAGAGCCGAGGGGCGAGTCTTCTGCGGGCCTCTTTCCCCTGGCCTGGTACGGGAATGAGGGCAAGCGCTTTGGGTTGCTGCCGTTCTATTCGCACACGCTCACCGATGACTCCGCCCGTCGTTGGTACTTGATGGGCCTCGGACACTCCTACCGCAAGCCCGATCTGAAAGAGAGCTGGCTGTTCCCGCTTTATTATTTGCGCAAGACGCCGAAGGAAGAGGATCGCGCTCTCTTCCCATTCTTCTGGAAGCGCACGCGGGGAGACGACTCGCACGTCTTCACCCTGCTCGGTGATCGAAGCGTTGACCCCAACGGTTCGGGCCTCAATCTGTATCCGTTTTGGTGGTCGAACGAGAACGAGGCGGAGGAGCGCGCGATGCGCATGCTCTTGCCGCTCTTTTACTACGAGCGGGAAGGCGACTCGCGCACCTTGCTCTCGCCGCTCGGTGGTTACGGTTGGACGGGCTCGGGTGATTCGCGCTACGTGAACCTGCTCGGGCCGCTGTACCACCAAAGCCAGAGTCTTGATGGAACTGAGGAGCGCACGGCCTTTCTCTGGCCGCTGTTCGAGCGTCATCGCACGCCGGAAGTGACGACGACCCGAGCGTTGCCCTTCTGGAGTCATCGCGAAACGCCAGAATTCTCGGAGTCCTTCTACGCGCTCGGGCTTGGGCATCACCGCGAATCGGAGGAGGGCTCGGCCTCTCGACTGTGGCCGTTCTATTCGCACTACGACACGTACAACGAGCCCGACGTCCTCTACGCGCTCACGCTCTACGGCGCGCGCGATCATGGAGACCTGACGCGCCGGTGGCTCTTCCCGTTCTATTTGAGCACGACGACCGAGGACAGCACGGACCTCGATTACCTCGTCGGACTCGGCAACTATCGGCGCAGTCCCGAGGGAAAGTCCTGGCGCTTTTGGCCGTTCGTCTCAAAGAGCGAGGGCTTTGCGCAGCCGGATCCGTTGCACCACTTGACTCTGGTCGGAAGTGCGAAGTGGGAGGGTGGCGAGAGTCACCACTTCGGTGGACCATTCCTCTACATCAAAGAAAAGATCGAGACTGAGCTCGAAGAGCGCGAATCCACCGGCTTGCTCACCTTCTTCTGGAAGGAACGTCACAAACTTCGGGGACTTCACATTCCGAGCAGCACGGGGGCGAGTCAGGAGAACCGAACGAAGCTTCGGTCCAGCTCCTTAGTGCTGGACATTTTTGTGAATCGCGACGAGACCTTCCACGTCTGGAAGGACGACGTCTTGACGCGCGAAGAGGCGCGCCTCCTCGCCACGTTCTCTCCGAGCTACGAGGGCCCCGACGTCGTTCCGGAGTCCAAGGCGAAAGCGCGCGCGGTTTTAGAGGAGCGCGGGGTCGCAGTGAAAGGCTCCGACGACGAGGCGCTCTTGCAGGCATTGTCGGAATTCACGGAGGCAAACTCCGAAGTGGTCGAACGAGAACAGATCCGTATCCCGCTGCTCTATGGCTACAAGCGCACGAACGAACAAAAGGAGTGGTACGGTCCGCTGTGGCTCGTGAATTCCTATTCTGACGAGACGGTCTCGAAGACGAACGTTCTCTACTACGGCTATCGCAGTAAGACCGAGGGCACGAAGACCACGCGCGACATCTTTCCGTTCATCACCTGGGACTCGGACGAGGAAGAGACGGACGTCTCCTTCCTCTGGCGCTTCTTTCGCTATCACAGGAAGGGCGAAGAGCGCGGGGGCCACATCCTGTTTATCCCCTGGGGCGATCAGTAGTCGCGAAGGAGTGGGGCCAAGTCTTCCGCGACCAAGCGGCTGAAGTGCTCGGCGCCTTCGGGCGTGAAGTGGAGGTTGTCGAGGTGAAGCTTGGGATCACCGAGGATGGCTAGGCGAGCACTCGATTCCCCGCGGTTGGGGGCGGGCGGACGGTAGTCGATCAAGCGCGATACGCGCGCTCGCAGTTTCGCCGCCGGAATCGGGTCGCGAAAGCCGGGCGCGAGGATGTGCACGAGCTCAAGGCCATGCGCCGTGGCCAGCTCGGACTGGCCCTGATAGAGCGCGTAGTCGAGCCCCGTCTCGACATCCTGCGCCGGTGCCTTTGGGCGCGTCCAAGCGAGCGGCTTGGAGTTCGTCTCGCGGCCCCGGTGCCCCGCACCTTTCTTCCACGGTCGATAGCCCTGACCGCCGGAGTCTCGCCCCGCAGTCGACTCTCCCAGGCCTTCTGCGATGTCGAGCCCACGTCCGTAGTTGGCCTGGCGCCAGGCAAAGAGCTGAACATGGCCGCCCGCCTGTCGAAAACGCTCTTGCCAATCCCAGCTCGGTTCGTCGAGCGCCGCCTGCGCCGCGGCGACGGTCTGCCGAGCGGTGTGCCACTCGACGCGACGGTGGGTGAAAGCATTGCGATCCAGTGCCGTCGGCACGTCCCACCAGGCCTCGACGAGAATGAGGCGCAGCCGCTCGAACTCTCGATCCAGAATCTTGCGCAGGTAGTAGTCGACCTCGAATGCGCCAACGGCGGGAAGCCCGAGGTTGAAGACGCGAGCCTCCACACCGCGGTCGGCGAGCTCGGCTTCCATTACCGCGGGAACCAAACCCGAGAACACGCGACTGGTTCCAAAGAGAGCGACGTCGTATTCGTCGCCGTGCTCAAAGAAGTACTCGAGCTTGTCGCTGATCGTTCCGCGACTCGGGAGCGGCACCAGCTCGCGCACAAGTGCGGCGGTGCCCATGAAGCCTCCGAGAGCTAGGAGGGTGCTCGCGAGCGGCCCGAGAAATTTCCATCCCCGGCCGGAGCGAGTGCCGTTAGCCATTGCTCTCTTGTCCAGCGGAGACTAGCGCGAGCTCGGGCCGCCACTAACGAGTTGCCGAACACGAGCGACGATCGCGTCGACGGTCAGTCCGAACTTCTCGTAGAGCTGCCCCGCGGGCGCCGAGGCTCCATATTCATCGATTCCGATCGACGCGCCCCGCTCGCCCGTCCAGCGCGACCAGCCAAAGGTGCTGCCGGCTTCGACGGAGAGCTTGGCCGGAATATCACTCGGCAAGATCGATTCGCGATAGACGTCGGGCTGATCTTCAAACAGCTCCCAGGAGGGCATCGAGACGACGCGCGTCGGAATCTCGGCATCGTGGAGAAGCGCCTGCGCTTCAAGTGCCAGCTCGACTTCGGAGCCGGTGGCGATCAAGACGGCTTTCATCGCGCCTTTCGACTCCGACAGGGTATAGGCACCGCGCTTGAGCCCATCGGCCGCGGGATGTGTCTCGCGATCGATCGTCGGCAAGCCTTGGCGACTGAAGATCAAGGTGACGGGGCGCTTTTTCTCGTTCATCGCAAAGCGCCAAGCCTCGTTGGTCTCGGTCGCATCGCCGGGGCGAATGACGACCAGGCCGGGCATCGCTCGCAGGGAAGCGAGGTGCTCGATCGGTTGGTGCGTCGGTCCATCTTCGCCGACGCCGATCGAGTCGTGCGTGAAGACGAAGGTGACCGGCAAGTGATTCAGAGCGGCGAGTCGCATGGCGGGGCGCATGTAGTCACTGAACACGAAGAAGGTGCCCGTGAAGTTGCGCAGGCCGCCGTGATAGGCGATGCCATTCGCAATGGCACCCATCGCGTGCTCGCGGACGCCGTATCGAATGTTGCGGCCGCTTCCCGTTTGCCCGTTGAAGTTGCCACCGTCCTTGATGAAGGTCTTCGTTGAACAGCTGAGGTCGGCGTCGCCTCCGATCAGATTCGGAACGGTCGCGGCGATGGCGGCCAATGCTTGGTGACCCGCATCCCGGCTCGCGATCTTCGAACCCGCCTCGAAGACCGGCAGCTCGGCGTCCCACTTTTTGGGCAGCTCCCCGCTCTGCGCGAGCTCCCACTCTTTTGCGAGCGCTTTGTTACTCGAACTCCACTCTTCAAAGCTCTGATTCCAAGCAGCCTGCTTCAGCTCGCCGCGGTCGCGCGTCTTCCGCAGTTCGGAGAGCGCCTCGTCTTCGATTTCGAAATCGCGAGTATGGAGACCGAGCGCAGCCTTGGTGAGCTTCACCTCTTCCGCACCGAGCGGCGCGCCGTGCGAGCTCGAGCTGCCCGCCTTGTTGGGGGAGCCGAAACCGATGGTGGTCTTGACGACTATCAGCGAGGGGCGTGTCGTGTCCGACTTCGCGTCCTTGAGTGCTTGTTCGATCGCGGCCAGGTCGGTATCGCCGTCCGCGACGTGCAGGACCTGCCAACCGAAGGCTTCAAAGCGCTTCGCGACGTCTTCGGTGAAGGCCAAGCTGTTCGGACCGTCGAGCGAGATGTCGTTGGCGTCGTACAGGAAGACGAGCTTGCCGAGCTTGAGGTGCCCAGCGAGGGATGCGGCCTCCGAACAGATGCCCTCCATCATGTCGCCGTCGCCGAGCAGCGCGTAGGTCCAGTGATCGACGACGTCGGTGCTCTTGTTGAACTGATTCGCCAGCGCGCGTTCCGCGATCGCCATGCCGACGGCATTGGCCAGGCCTTGCCCGAGCGGCCCCGTGGTCGCTTCGACACCGGGCGCCACGCCGAGCTCCGGGTGGCCGGGCGTCCTCGAGTCGAGCTGTCGAAAGCTCTTTAGATCGTCGATACCCAGGTCGTAGCCGGTCAGATGGAGCAGGCTGTAGAGCAGCGCGCTTCCATGTCCTGCGGAGAGCACGAAACGATCGCGATCGACCCAGCTCGGATCGGACGGATTGTGCTTCAGGAATTTGGTCCAGAGCACATAAGCCATCGGCGCAGCGCCGAGGGGGAGCCCCGGGTGACCCGAATTCGCTTTCTCAATCGTGTCGACGGAGAGAGTCCGAATCGCGTTGACGCAGGTGAGATCCAATGACGTTGCTGCCTCGCTCATGACCATTCGAAGGTCCTCCAAGGTGGGAATCAGAAGCGCGGGATGCACGGAGGACGGGCGGCGCGCCGGTGGGCGATGGCCGCGAGTCGCGGCCGATTCGGACCAGGATACGCGGGCCGCGAACGGGATCCAGAAGCGCGGCCCGGAAGTCTCCGAACTCCTTGAGTTCCGATTGGCTGGGGCGGGCTAAGCGGCAGAGACCGGGGGCAGCGGTCTCCTACTCCACGTAGCCGAGGTCGCGAAGCTCCGCTTTCGTCTCCTCGGAAACCTTGGCGCCCCGGACCCTGCGCCGGTCGAACACTCGCCGATAGGCATCCAGCTCGTCTTTGAACCGCTTCAGCTCGGCCGGCGGCGGGTTCTCGATCAGGTTCTCGAGCTCCAGCGGATCCGCGGTGAGGTCGTAGAACTCTTCGCCCGCCCTGCTGTCAAAGATGTACTTGTAGCGGAGGTCGTAGACCGTGCGCATCTCCTCGGGAGTCGGCTCCGAACCCTCCTTCTGAGAGACGACCGGCTTGCGCTGGGCGTAGGCCGTTCGATCCCGATCGGGTTGCTCGTCGCCGGTGATCAGCGGGACGAGCGAGCGCCCTTGCGTCTTGCCCAGCGGCGCGGCCGCAAGCTCGGCGATTGTCGGAAGGATGTCGACGTGTCGGGCGAGGCTCTCGATGCGGACGCCGGAACCAAAACCACGGGTACTGTGAAGGAGCAGCGGGACATGAAGCTGCTCTCGGAACAAGCGCAGACCGTGCCCTTTGTAGTTGTGTGAGAAGAGCCCTTCCCCGTGGTCGGCCGTGATGATCCAGAGCGAATCGCCTGACTTTTTGGATTCTTGAAATGTCCGGAAGAAGCGCTGCAGCTCGTTGTCGACGAGGACGATGCGCTTGTTGTAGCTGTCGATCCCGCGCACTCGTTGTTCTTCGGTGCTGCCACTCCCAGTGCTCATGCCGTGCTCTTCGCGAAGAAACTCCTGCATCTGTCCGATCGAGAGTTCGGAAGCCACCTCGATGTCCTTCAGCCGGATTCGGTCTTCCTGTCGGACCGTACTCCACTCGTGCACGTCGAAGAGGTGCACCCAAACGAACAGTGGCTTTCGATCCTTCTGCTCTGAAATCCAGCGCTGGGCTCGATCCAGAGTGTCGTCGGCCGGTCGGTAGATGCTGGCTCCGCGTTGGAAGGCGTCGAAGTGATCGAAGCCGAACTGCAAGCCCTCGAGGAATCCGACGCTCGAGAAGGCGGCGGTGCGATAGCCGCGCCCCTGAAGAACGCTCGCGATCGTGTCGACCTTGCGTCCGAAGGGCTGTCCGTTTTCGCGCGCTCCGTGCTGATCGGGATAGAGCGCGGTGAACAGGGACGCGTGAGCCGGTGTCGTGTGAGCGGCCGAGCTGTAGGCGTTGGTGAAGACGACGCTCTCTTCGGCGAGCTTGGAGAGGAAGGGCGTGGTCTGGGCGGGATAGCCGAGGAACTCGGTGTGGTCCGCGCGCAGGGTGTCGATCGTGACGAGGAAGATGTGGTCGGGGGCGGCGGTCTCTTCCGAGCTGCAGCCAACCAGCGTGCCGACGCAAATAGCCAGC
Source organism: Planctomycetota bacterium (assembly GCA_029259635.1). GTDB lineage: Bacteria > Planctomycetota > UBA1135 > UBA1135 > OFTM34. Next base: position 47,001 of record JAJDEU010000035.1, read on the forward strand.
GAGACGATGAGGAGCGGGCTCCTTCGGTCGGCCGGTCGAGAGGGAGGGCCGGTGGAGGTTCGATTCGGTGGGGTCATGGGAGCGGAGCGCCGCGATGGCGATCCGAAGCCAGCGGAGGAGCTAGCGGAATGGACACAGACTAGTGTCGCTGCAGGACTCCCGGCACGCGAAGTTGAGCTCTTTTATCACGGGCCGCTATGACGAAGCGAGCGGACCGTGAGGCGAGAAGCGCTCGGCTCCACCCGTGCGTTCGGCAACGGCCGGTGAGCGCGCGAGTTCCTCGAGACGCTTTCGAACGTCGGCCAGGCCGCGGGCTTCCGCGTAGCTCCAGAGTCCGCCCCGGAAGGGCGCGAAGCCCATGCCGAAGACGGTGGCGAGGTCGAGCTCGCCGCGCGTGGCGACGACGTCCTCTTCCAAGCAACGCGCGGCTTCGGCGAGCATCGCCAGAACACAGCGATCGATCATTTCGTGAGCGGCGAGGTGTGCGTCGGGACGTTTGCCGCCAGTGGGCCTCGAGAAGCGCGGATTGCGATCGCCCTTGACGAGTCGATCGCGCTTGCCCGGATTCCACAGGTAGATGCCGCGCCCGGTCTTCTTGCCGAGCTCGCCGGCTTCGATCAACGCGCTCAGCGAATCGCTCTTCGTCATGCGCTCGCCATAGGCGGCCTGCAGGGAGTCCGCGGCATGCGCGGCGATGTCGAGCCCGACTTCGTCGAGCAGCTCGAACGGTCCCATCGGCATTCCGAAGTCGAGCAGCGCCTCGTCTACGGCGACGGGATCGGCGCCGCCTTCCCACAAGCGCAGGGCTTCGTCGAGGTAGGGGCCGAGCAGCCGGTTGACCAAGAAGCCCGCGACGTCTTTCACAACGACGGGAGTCTTGCCGATCGCGAGCGCGAGCCGCGCCGTGCGAGCGACGACATCGTCCGACGTCGCCTCGCCTCGCACAATCTCGATCAGCGGCATGCGCCGAACGGGATTGAAGAAGTGCATGCCGACGACGCGCTCCGGATGAGGCACGCCCTCTGCGATCGCAGTGACGGACAGCGACGAGGTGTTCGTCGCGAGGATCGCGTCCTCGGCGACGGCGCTCGCCAGCTCGCCGAGCACGGCTTGCTTGATCGCGAGCTTTTCCGCCACAGCCTCGATGACCAGCTCGCAGCGGCTAAAGCCTACGGGCTCGGTTGTAAACTCCAGACGGTCGATGGCGGCAACGGCCTCGTGCTTCTTGATCCGCCGCTTCTTCTTGAGCTTGTCGATCTGTACGCGGTGACCGTAGACCGACGCGTCCACGGCGGCCTGGTCGAGGTCGCGAAGCCGCGTCGCGACACCTTTCTCGGCGAAGAGACTGGCAATCCCACCGCCCATGACTCCGGCGCCGATGACTCCCGCACGACCGATCCCGGCCGCTCGTTCGCCCGAGGGCAGCTGGGCGAGCTTCTTCGCCTCTTCGGACCGTCCGAACAGCCCGACGAGGCTCTTGGTGATCGACCCGGTGATCAGCGGCGTGACGCGCTCGGCTTCCTCCAGAAGTCCGGCGTCCATCGAGAGCTTCGGCGCGCGCACCACCATCGCGAGCGCCGCAAAGGGCGCGGGATATTGTCCGCGCGTCTCGCGTCGCACGCTCTTCTCCGCTTGGCTCTTGATGATGTTTATGGCCAGCGGATTGCGATCGATCAACCAGCGCCAAATGCCGCGATCGGCGCGTCGGCACTTCATGCGGCCAAGGGCGATATCACTCGCGATGCGCAACAAGTATTCGGGGTGCGTCAGGCGATCGACCATGCCGAGCTTCTTCGCCGCGCTCGGCTTGAACAGTCGGCCGGTGAGAATGGCGTTCAGAGCGCGCGGTACTCCGATGCGGCGCGGCAATCTCTGCGTTCCGCCCCAACCCGGAATGATGCCGAGCTTAACTTCGGGCAAGCCGATGCGCGAAGCCGGGTCGTCCGCGAGCACGATGCGATCGCAGGCCAGCGAAAGCTCGTAAGCGCCGCCGGGAACCGGACCGCCGACCGCGGCGACCGTGAGGAGCCGTCCGCCACCGTGACGACTGAGCTTGGCGATGCGCTCGAAGGCGAGCTGGCCAAAGCGAATGAGCGCCAGCGCTTGGTCGTTGTCATCCACCGCTTCGATCGCTTTGACATCGGCGCCGACGGCGAAGTTGAGCGGCTCGCGTCCGGTGATGACCAAGGCGCGCAGACGCTCGTCCCGTTCGATCTCGTCCAACGCGGAAACCAAGTCGCGCATCAGAGCCATGTCGAGCACGGCCTTCTTGCGATGCGGCGGGTCGAGCACCAAGACCGCGAGGCCTTGCTCGGGGTGATCGATTCGAATGCAGGTGCCCGCAAGAGGTGCGTCGTCGGGCATGTGAAGGTCGGGGAGTTCCATAGACTTCTCGCGATCGATATCCGTACTCATGCCGCCACCCGCTCGAGCACAACCGCTCCGCCTTGGCCGCCGCCGATACACAGGGTTGCGAGGCCGAGCTCTTGGTCCGAGACCTCGAGCTCGTGGGCGACGGTGAGGAGCAAGCGCGCGCCGGTGGCGCCGACCGGGTGGCCGAGTGCGATTGCGCCGCCGTTCTTGTTCATGCGCTCCGGCGAGACGTGGCCGAGCGCCTGGCTGCGGCCGAGCTTCTTCTGGGCGAACTCGTCGCTGCTGAAGGCTCGCCGACAGGCGATCACCTGGGCGGCAAAGGCTTCGTTGATCTCGATGATGCCCATGTCGTCGAGTTCGCAGCCGGCGTGCTCGAGTGCTTGCGCGGAGGAGTAGACCGGGCCGAGGCCCATGCGCGCCGGATCGCAGCCCGTCCAAGCCCAGGAGCGAATGGCGGCCAGCGGCTTGAGCCCGAGCTCGGCGGCGCGCTCTTCGGTGGTGATCAAGAGCGCAGTCGCGCCGTCGCTGATACCGCAGGCATTGCCGACAGTGACGACGCCATCGGGCTTGTCGAAGTACGGGCGCATGCGACCGAGCGCGGTCATCGATTGATTGTCGCGGATGCCATCATCGTGCAAGAGCGAGCCCTTCTTGCCGTTCTTTCCAAGCGGCATAAACGGCACGATTTCCCGTGCGAATCGCCCGGCGTCGCGCGCCTTCTTGGCGCGTTGATGGCTCTCGAGCGCGAAGGCGTCGACCTCTTCGCGCGAGATGCCATAGTCGCGCACCAGTCGCTCGGCGGTCTTGCCCATGATCATTCCGTTGGTCGGATCGGTCAGACCTTCGATAAGAGCGATGCGCGGCGCGAGCATGGCCGGCCGCCAGCTCCCGATGGCACTGAGTTTCTGTCCGAGGCTGCGCGCGCCCGCGAGCTTGCCGAAAAAGCGCGTCGCGCGTTGATTGAAGTGCAGCGGGTAGGCGCTCATGGCTTCCGCGCCCACGCACATAAAGAGATCGCCGTTTCCGGCGTGAATTCGAGTGGCCGCTTCGGTGACGGCTTGCATTCCGCTCGCGCAGTTGCGTCCGACCGTGTAGCCGGGTACGGACTCGGGGACGCCGGCGCGCAGTCCGACGACGCGGCCGATGTTCGCTTGGTCGTGGGGCGGGCCGACCGAGCCGACGATGACTTCGTCGAGCTCCGCCGGGTCGATACCCGTGCGTGCTAAGAGTTCGCGAGCTGCGCTGGCTCCGAGGTGACCGGTGTCTTCGGCGCCAAAGGCTCCGCCGGCTCGGACTTGGGGCAACCGCAATCCTGCGGCTAGAACGATTCGCTTCCCTCGAGAATCCATGGTTTACGTGAGGCTAGGGTGAGGGGGGGTGAGCTTCGGCCGCTCGGGTGAACGGCTCTTGATTCACAGTCTTGATTGACTGTGGGGCGGTCGGAGGCTTTCAAGCCCGAGCGCGATCGGGCTTTGGATTTGCGCAATTGGCACCTTGCCGAAGCGGCGCTTGGAATTCAAAGACGGTCTCCGGGGCGCTCGCGCAGAGTCTTGCTGGAAAAGGTTGGCGGACAAGGGCGAACCTCGCTCTTGAAGCCGGCGATCTGAATTCGAGCGCGGAGGGGGACGGGAACGGGGAGTTTCGGCGGCATGCTTGGGATGGAGAATCGCTGATCGGGGCCGGGCGACGGAGCCGGGTTCATCGACTCAACAGGGCAATCCCTATAGGACAGTGGCGAGGAGGGCGCGAGTGCTCGAGAGCGGCGGGCGGAGAATGTGCTTGCGGCGGGTCGCTCGGGATGGAACTGGCTGCTAAGTTTTTTGGCGCTTTGGTCGACATCTCCAGAGCCTAGGAGTGAGTGCAGCTGGATTCGGTGATCGCTAGAGAATGCGACTTCGAAGGCTGCGAGAGAACCAGCCTTGAATAGAGAAGACGCAACCGAACCCGCCCCGGTCCAACACAAGCGCCGCCTCAGCGACGTGGTGCTCAACCCGAATGGAGTCCCGAAGCGTCCGCGCACGGTGCTCGTGCTCGGTGGCGGGGGGATGCGCGGAATGGCGCACATCGGAGTGCTGCGCGCGTTGCGCAACCTGGGTATTCAGGTGGACGTGATCGTGGGCACCAGCATCGGATCACTTGTCGGCGCCATGGCCGCTGGCGGATTTACCGTCGAGCAGATGGAAGAGCGAATCGCCGCGCTCCAAAAAGGTGACTACTTCAAGCTCAACTTCTTGAAGTTTTTGCTGAAGGGTGCGCGCGCTCCGAGCATGTATCGCGGAGATCGCTTTCGCGAGAAACTGAAAGAGCTGTTGCCGCCGATTGAGTTCGGCGAGAGCATCGTCCCGTTCTACTGCAATGCCGTCGAGTTGGAGTCCGGCGGAAGCGTCTACTGGGGCTCGCCAGGATCGCAAGACATCTCCATGGTCGACGCGGTCTACTCCTCCTGCGCGTTACCGGGCATCTTCGAACCGCACCAACGCGGGGACAAACACTATATGGACGGCGGCATCGTCGACGCCGTTCCACTGCGTTTCGCCAAAACGCTTAAGCCGGACCTGATCATCGCCGTCGATCTGTCGATTAAGGCGACCTTCACGGCGCCCAAGTACAAGGACCGTGTGCTGACGACGCTCTGGCGCGCGTTCGAGATCGCCGAAGAGGTTTTGGTTGAACACCAGCTGCACATGCACGCCGACTGGAACGTCGCGCTGATCCAACCCAAGGTCGGGCACCTCTCGCGCTTCGACTTCAACGATGTGCCCGAGATTGTGAAGCTCGGCGAGACGGAGGCTGAGCGCGTGCTGACCTCGCATGCGGCGACCCGAAACTTGATTCAGCCGGAGGGCTTCGACGGTCTCTCCTGCCCGGTGACTCCCCGAGATTACGTGAGTATCCGGATCGACCGAGCGGCCTGTGTCGGCTGCGGACTGTGTGAGATGGTCTGTGAGACCGACGCTTTCCGGGCGGTGTCGGGAGAAAAAGCGACCGTGCGCAAGGTGCAAAATTACGAGTGCACGCGCGACCACGCCTGCGCTCGCAATTGCCCCACGAACGCGATCCATCTGGGCAATCTGTAGCGACTCTGGATTCGGCGCGGTTCGCTGAAGGAGAGAAGTGCCCGGCAACGCGCTGCATTGTGCCGCGCGGCTGGCTACCATCCGCCCGTGAGATCCGGCGCATGGACACAAGAGCGGCTCGTTCCGCTTCGAAAGAGCGGTCGAGTCGAGGGCGACTCCAGCCGCGCGACGCAGGCCTATACCCAGACCGAGCGTGTGGCGCTGACTCCCCGAGGAGTGGGGGGCATTCTCGACACGGCCTGGGAAATCTACTCCGAACGATTCCTGCAGTGCGTCGGGCTGACGCTCGCATTGACCTTACCGATGCGCGCGAGTCTGGTCGCGGTTCGCTACTCAGGCGTGGAGCGAACGACTCGACACTTTCTTGAGTTTGCCCTTGATCGCATGGCGCCTGTTCTCGTCGCCGTTCTGGTTGCCAATCTCGTTCGCGATTACGTCTATAGCCGCTCGACTTCGACCTGGGGCTCGGTGCGAGCCACCTTCGACCGACTGCCCAGCCTCTTGGGAATCCTCGTCATTCTCGCCCTGGGGTTTTTCTGCCTCCCGTATACGTTGCTGTGCTTTCCGATCAGCCTCTATCTCTACTGGCAGCTCTCCATCGCCCCTGCGGTCTACGCCATCGAAGGCCGCTCTCTGATTCAAGTATTTCGACGCGGGGTTCGCCTGCTTCGTGGCTGGACGAGCTTTGGTCGCTTTCTCGGAATCGCGATCGTTCACTTCGTCATGTTTTTCGGCCTGGCTGGTTCGATGATCGCTTTGGATGATCCGACGATCCGCGCAGCCATTCTCGAGTTCACGGAAATCGATGGGCTGACGCTGGATCTTCTCGCGACCGTGCCGGCCTCGATTTTTATGGCCGTTTCTTCGGCCTTTCTCGCGATCGTTTTATCGGTCTACTACTACGACATCCGCGCACGCCGCGAAGGCCTCGACCTGCACCTGCAGCTAGAGGAGATCGAGGCGGCGCATAGGGCGAGCGAACTGGAATCCGATTCACCGCCTGCCCGTTCGGGGAGTGTGCTTTGATTCGCCAAGCCGCAGAGCAGCGCGATTCCACGGAGATCGACCGCGCTCTGGATCGTGTGTTTGCGCGGCCCGAGTTCGGTGAGGAGGAGCGCACTCTGTTCGACGAGTTTCTGGACTGGCTCTCCGAGTCGTTGGACCTCGACGTCGATCCCGGGACAGTGGGAGGAGCGCTCGACGGGGGGATGCGGATTGCGCTCGTACTCTTAGCCGTCGGGTTGCTCTGGCTGATCGTTCGCGCCGCTCGCGGCTACGTTCTACAGCGGATGTCCCAACATTCCGACCGAGTCGCGGAGCGGTTGGCCGTGCACAAGCGCGTGCGCGAACTCTACGCGGGAGCGCTGCGCGCTCGCGAGGCCGGCGACTTTCGCCTCGCTGTGCGTTTGGGACTCTTCGCGTTGGTCACGGGGCTCGGAATGAACGGCGCGCTCGAGTATCGCGATGCCTGGACCTACCGCGAGATCCTGCGCAACGGCGCGCCAGACGAATCGATCTCCGAGCTTTTGGGCGGATTGGTGGAGGAGCTCGAAGCGAAGGAGTTCGGCGACGCGCGAGTCGCCCTCGAAGACCTCGATCGCTTGGAAGAGCTCTGCCAAGCCCACCTCTCCGAAGTCCTGGAGCTCTCCGCATGAAGGGCAAGCACAGCATCGGCGGCTGGGTCGTTGTGGGGTTGATTCTCTTGATGGGCGCCCTCATCTCTCAGCTTCCCAGCGACAGCTCTGCGCTCGACGAGAGCGCGCTCTCCGCGGAACCCGGCGGCAAGCGCGCGCTCTATCTCGCGCTGTCCGAGCTGGGCTTCCCCGCCAGAATCTGGACCGATCGTCCGTCCGAGCTGCCGCGCGGCGAGGGACTTCTGTGGCTCAGCGCGGTTCCGAAGTACCCAGATGGCGTCGCGGATTTGGTCGATCTCGAGTCCACTCCGGCCCAGGCTCAGACCGCGATCAGTCCCCATGATCCGGCGCACTATCGCCGCTTCATGGACGAAGGCGGGACGATTCTGTGCGCACTCTCGGCGGACGGAATGACGGAGTTCCTTGCGAATGAACTCGAGATCGCAATTCCGCTGGAAGGCTTCGAGGCGGAAGGGCACCGCGGCAAAGCGAGCCTCCATTTCATTCCGACCGACGAGGCCCTCGAATGCTCCAAGATCAGAGGGCTCGACCCGGAGTACGCGGATTCAATTCCCGGCGGAATCGTCGATGGGTTACTCGTCTCGTCTTCGGTCCATGCTCCTTCCGAGCTCCGTGATGAGAGTGAAGAGAGTGCAGCGCGTCTCGCTGAAGGTGTCCCCGGCCTGATTCGGATTCCCGTCGGACGCGGTTCCTTGGTCTTAATGGTCTCCGATCGTGCGTTCACGAACGAGTACTTGCGGGTAGCCGATCACGGCCGGATGGCGGTGCGCTTGGCCGAGGAATACGCTCGCGGAAAGCCGATTCTGTTCGACGAATACGCGCTCGGGCGCTGGTCGCCGGGTTCGTGGACCACCATGGCGACTTCGAACCGGTTGATTTTGCTCAGCATTCATTTGGTCCTCACGCTCGCGCTGTTGAGCTGGAGTCTCGCGTGGGTGCGAGCCTTTCCACGGGATGCGAAGCCGGCGGAGCCGCTCTCCGCGCTCGCGCGAGTTCGGTCGCGGGCGAGTCTCTTCCTGCGCGGTGGACGGCCGAGTCTGCTGGCCCACCAGCTTCGGAGCGGAACACTGCGCGCTCTCTATGTTCGCGAAAAGTTGCGCCGTCGGGCGAATGAAGAGGGCTACGAGGGGGAGATCGAAGAGCTGCTCGGCGGAACGGCGGAGCCGGAGGAGGCTCGAAGTTGGGTCGATCGGCTCGCCGTTCGCGACGAGATGAGCCGGGACGAGTTGGTTGAGTTCAAGGAGAAGCTCGAGGGCTTCTCTCGTCGTATTCAGACAGGGCGCGTGCATGCGTCGCCAGAGAAGGGAATCATGTAGACATGGAATCGGAAGCCGAAAACTCAGAAGGTCTAGAGCGGGATGCAGGCGACGGTGTCGTGCCGGAATCGCATCCAAGTCCACACTCCAACGTCCTCATGGACCTTCGTCGGCGCGTCCGCGAAGAGACCGCGCGCGTGATCGTCGGAATGGAAACGGAGATCGACCACTGCCTCGTCGCGCTCTTGTGCGGCGGGCATGTCCTGCTCGAGGGGCCGCCCGGCGTGGCGAAGACGATGCTGGTTCGATCGATTGCGACAGCGCTCGGCGGCAGCTTCTCGCGCGTGCAGTTCACGCCCGACCTGATGCCCGCCGACGTCACCGGCACCAGTATCTTCGATCCGGGCGCGGGCAACTTCCGCTTCCGCGCCGGGCCAATCTTCGCGCAGTTCTTGCTGTGCGACGAGATCAATCGCGCTCCCGCCAAGACGCAGGCGGCGCTACTCGAGTCGATGCAAGAGGGCACGGTGACGATCGATGGCGAGTGCCACCAGCTGCCGGAGCCTTTTGGCGTCTTCGCGACGATGAACCCGATCGAAAACGAGGGGACTTATCCTTTGCCGGAAGCGCAGCTCGACCGCTTCCTCTTCAAGGTACAAATCGGCTACCCGAATGCCGAGCTCGAGGCGTCCCTGCTCGCCATGGCGCACGATCGCGAGCCGTCGGCCTCGCCCGACGAGCTCGGTGTCCGGGCCGTCACGACACCGGATGACCTCAAAGCCGCAGGAGCGATCGCCAACGCAGTCACGGTTCGCGACGATCTGTTCGCCTACGTCGTGCAGCTGCTCGCGGCGACGCGAGAGTCTCCTGCGCTCATGCTCGGCGCGAGCCCGCGCGCCGGCGTGATGCTCATTCGCGCGGCCAAGGCCTTCGCCGCCCTCGACGGCCGCGACTACCTGACGCCGGATGATTTGAAGCACGTCTTCCTGCCCACACTGCGCCACCGCGTTGCCTTGGATCCCGCCGAAGAGATCGATGGCGTGACCACCGACGAAGTCTTGGTCCGTGTGCTCGATTCGATCGAGGTTCCGCGCTGATTCCGACCTCCCGAATGATCGCCGCAGCATCCGTCTTGCTCGGCGCTTCTCTGGCGGTCGCTTTTGTGCCCGCGCTGCTTCCCGTCGTGCTCGCGCTCGATGCCGCTCTGTTCGTACTCTTCGTCATCGATCGTCTGCGCACGCCGAACCCCGAAACCTTCGAGCTCGATCGCAGCTTGCCCGAGAGCGTGGGGTTGTCCTCCGAGTTCGATCGATTTGTAGAGATCGCTCCTTCGCGCTCGTTGTCGCGGCCGTTCGAGCTGGAACTTCACGAGGACTTTCCCGACTGCTTCGAGGTGATCGCGCGAACACGGACAAAAGGCCTCGTCGCTCCCGCTCTTGGTGATGTTTCGGGTGGTCCCGATCGAGTGACGCTGCCGCCCGATGGGACTTGCGAAGCACGCCGAACCTACCGCTCGAACCGGCGCGGCGAATTTCGAATGGGGGACCTGCGCCTGTCGGTTCGAGGACCGCTCGGCCTCGTTGTGCGCCAGGTGCGCTTTGCGGGATCCCAGCGAATTGCCGTCGAGTCGGCGCTCGCCAACTTGCGTTCGACATTGGCGCTTGCGGCGAGCGAGCGCTGGCGCGACCTCGGTGTTCGGCGCCGGCGCCGTCGCGGCGGACAGACCGAGTTCGAGTCCCTGCGCGACTACGTGCGCGGAGACGACGTGCGGCAGGTGGATTGGAAGGCTTATGCGCGTCGTGGGAAACCGACCGTGCGCATGTTTCAGGAGGAGCGCGGTCAAGAGCTGATCGTGATGTTCGATTGCGGGCGGCGGATGCGTTCGACGGCCCCGGGTTCCACTCGCGGCCGGTCAGCTGTGGCGACGGCGGTGAATCGCGAGTGGTCGAAGCTCGACTGGGCGCTGGACGCCGGTCTTCAGTTAGCCGCCGTTGCGCTTCAGCAAGGTGACCGTGTCGGTTGCGTGGTCTTCGATGATGTCGTTCGCGCCTGGGTCCAACCGGCACGTGGAAAGCGCCAGTTTAGCCGCTTGCGCGAAGCGGTCTTGGGCTTTCAACCGAGCGGGCGAGAGAGCGACCTCAGCCGTGTCTTGCGAGAGTTGGCCGTGAGGCATCGGCGTTCGGCGACCGTCACGATTCTCTCCGACGTGGCGGACCCTCTGTCCATCGCCGAACAGAAAAACGCGCTCGCTTCGGGATCTCGGCGCCACCGCATCGTGTTTGCTTGCTTGGACGATCCGGAAGTACGGCGGGCAGCGGAGGGGCACGACCTCGAGCAGCTTGCCGGCGGACTGCCGGGCGTTGCCGTTCAGGCCAGCGCCATGGAAGCGATCGAAGAGCGGCGACTGGCGCTGCGCTCGCTCGCCTCCACCGGCGTCCGCATGCTCGACGCGTTGCCAGCGGAAGCGGCCGGTCCGCTACTGACCGCTTGGCTCGACGCGCGCCGTTCCGGTTGAGCTACGGCCACCAATCGCGACCCAAAGAATCAGGCCAATTCCCGTTAGAATCGCGACGGCGATGCGCGTGGACGCGGGCATGTGCGGGGAGATAAAGCCCTCGATGAGGCCCGAGATGAAGAGCAGCGCGAAGACCGGCGCGAGCAAAGTCCAGGCCTTGCGCGACTCGTGCTTGATCGCGAAGCCACGCGTCCTTGCTCCGGGTGCGACGACTCCGCGAACGATGACGAGTCCCGCGGTCGCGGCGAGAACGATCGCTTGGATCTCAATGACTCCGTGGCACCACAGAATCGAGGAGATCGAGCCGGCCTGATCCCAGTGTCCGGCGACCGCCGTATAGGTCCCGAGCATGAGTCCGTTCGTCGCGAGGATTCCGATGTAGAGCGGTGGAATCAGAGCGGCGGCGAAGAACAGAACACCGACGGCCATGTTGTGGAACATGATCAGCGTTGCCGTTTCGGGCGACTCGCCGAGACCGAAGGTGAAGTTGCCGCGGAAGCTTTCGCCGGGAGCGAGTTCGGTGAGCTGCGCAATCTCGTTCGAGACGGCGCCCGGATTCAAGAGTGAGAAGGCGAGCGAGAGGTCGTTCGAGACGGCGTAGTAGGAGGCCAGCGCGAGGCCGTACATGAAGGTGAAGGAGGCGAGCAGGAGCTTCCACTCGGCGCGGATGGCGCGCGGAGCCTCGGCGAGCAGGAGCTCGCTGGTTCGGCGCCAGAAGCTCTGCCCGCTCTTGTCCAGGCCGCGGAAGAGGACGCCGTGAGCGCTGCTCGCGAGGCTGCGATAGCGGGCCAGAGACTGCGCGCTCTCGCCGCGACTCTCGCGTCTCGCGAGCTGGGTGCAGGCGTACCGGTAGAGGCCGGAGAGTTCGCTGAGCTGATCGGGTCCGAGCTTCTTCAGGCCGCGCGTTCGGACGAAGGCGAGCATTTGGCTCAGCCGTCGCAGCTGTTTCATCTCATCTTTCGCGAGGGCCACAGGATCACGTTAGCGATCTTCGGCGCTCTCCACACGTTCCTTTCGCAAGCGGCCTTTCAGGAGCGGCGGCTTCTCGCGCGAATCTCGCCGCAGCTGGCGTCAATAGTCTGGAGTTGCTTCACGCCTTCGCGATATCCTGCGCGCGGCGGCTCAACCGGCGCCGCGCGACCCGATGACCACGCTCGTACTCGAAACCCCCGAAGGCGTCGATCTCTCGCGGGAGATCGCGGGACCCGGCAGTCGCTCGGCGGCCTCAATCCTCGATGTCTTGGTCATCTCGGTGGCCTACCTCATGCTCTTTCTGATGGCGTTCCTCGCCAAGCAGCAAGGCATCAGCGGGATACCGCTCGGTTTCATGCAGGGTGCGGGGATTCTGATCATCATCGCCTACCCCGCCGTCTGTGGAATCTTCTTCGACGGTCGAACGCTCGGCAAGTTCTTGATGGGGTTGCGCGTGGTGGGGGACGGCGGCTATCCGGCAGGCCCTCTGCAGCACGTCTTGCGTTCGATCTTTTGGCCGATCGAGCTCGTGCTCTGGATCCCGCTTCCCCTCGGCCTGATACTTATCGGAATCACGAACCGACACCAGCGACTCGGCGACCTGATTGCGGGAACGGTCGTCGTGCGCGACGGTCGTCCGGCGCTCGAGCGCGAACCCTTTCCCTCCCAGTCCTGGAGCAAGTTGACGCGGCACTCGCTGGACCTCTCGGCGTCGCGAGTCGCGGACTTGGATCGGCGCGACTACGACCTCTTGCGCTCGTTGCTCTCGCGACGCGGAATGGACTACACCGCGAATCGCCGCCTGTATGTGCGCACCGCCAAGCACTACAACGAGCGACTCGGGCTCGGCGGATTCCAAGACGCGCGCATCTTCCTACAAGAGTTGTTCTTGTTCTTGCGCGAGCGCCAGTCGCATTAGATCGCGCGAGCGCTAATCATCGGACGGCGGGCGACGACGCAAGCGACCGTGGAAACCTTCCAAGCGTTTCAGGTCGCTCTCGCTAAAGCCCTGACCCGGTTGCCGTTCTGGGAAGACCTCGGTCTCGACGGGCGGATGCGCATGAGTCGGACCGGGTTCCGCTTGCGCCCATGCTTCCTGCGGAGAACCTGAGCCGAACGGACTGGTTCCCTCCATTCCGCCGAGCGGCGAGTAGCCGTGCTTGATTCGAATCGCCCAGAGTTCGCGCGCTCCTGCGAACCAGATAAAGCCCGCGAGGAAGGGCATCATGCAGACGGTTGCCTTGGGAGCGTAGAGCAGCGCGAGCAAGACCATGACGATGATCGCAATCCGACTCGTTTTCACCGCCATCTCCGTGGCGGTCACCCAGTCGTGAGTGCGTCCGAGAAAGGCGCGTAAAATTCTGCCGCCATCCATCGGAAAGGCCGGGATCAGGTTGAAGCCGCCCAGCATGAGGTTCACCACGAGGAACCACTGGAGCGGATTTACGAGAAGCCCGAATCCGCTCATTTCGAATCCGATGAGGAGCGGGAGTGTGATCGCGGCGAGCGCGAAGTTGACCATCGGTCCTGCCGCCGCGATGACCCCTTCGATCTTGGGGTCTTCGGGAAGCTCGCTCATGCGCGCCATCCCACCGAGCGGCCAGAATGTGATGTCGAGCACTTGGATGCCAAAATGCCGCGCGGCTAGGCAGTGACCAAGCTCGTGCAAGAAGACGATTCCAAAGAGCGCCACGACGGAGAGAAGGGCTCCCACGCCCTGGCCCAGAAACAAGAGCGGCAAGAGGAACCACATCCAATGAATCTGGACGGTGATTCCAAAGACCTTGCCCAGTCGAATCGACGAGGAGGATTGGCGCTGGGAGTAGGCGGAGAACGGGTTGGGCACGGTTGTGAAGGGGGTGCGAGCGCGGAGCGGGGAGGAGACCCTAGGATTAGAAACCAAGGGCGACAAGCCCGGTAATCAGCCGGATTCCGGCACATGGGTCAGCGGTTCGTGGGAGCGCGCGCTCTACAATTGCGCCTCGTTTTGAGAAGTCGCCCTAATCCGAGCTGTGTGCGTGTTTTGTTCCTCGAGTTGAATGAACTCGAGCTCGGAGACCATTCGACGGATCGGTGCGCACCAGAAGTCGCGACGCGGACTTTCGAGGATTCGGTGCTCGACAGCTGCGCGCGCTGGGGCGGGAGCGCTTTGGCCGTAGCCCTGATGGTGGAGTGGGCTCGGGACGAATCGGCGCAGGAGTCCGAGGCGCCGCTCATTCTCGCCGTGGGCAATGCGGTCGGGCGCGGAGTCCCGACGGCCTCGCGAGTCACGGTCGCATCGCGCGGGGCGTTGAGTGGGCTCTATTCCGAAGGCCAGGTCGGCGGTGAGGTCGCGCTTCGAATCGCCGCCTTCGCGGACGCGATCGTCCTGAACGGAACGACGTCGCACGGAGACGCGGTGCTGGAAATCGACGCAGTCGGCGGAGCGCGCTTGCACCGGATCGAGTCCATCGCTGGACTCGGCGCGAGCGAGACACGCGAAAAAATCAAAGCGCACTTCGGCGCATGCTCGGCGCTCTACGTCGGACCCGGAGCGGAGCGCGGGCTTCCCTTCGCGACGCTGATCTCGGGACTCGATCACGCCAGCCACGTGGGCCGCGGCGGCTTGGGCGCGGCCTTCGCGCGCACCGGTCTGAAGGCCGTCGTCTTGAGCGGGGCGCCACTCGACGTGGAGCGGCTGGGGTCCGAATCATTTGAGAAGATGACGGGTGCTCTGGTGAGCTCGCCGCGCTTGCGCGCACGAGCGGAGGGCGGAACGCACGAGCTGTGGTCGGCCTTTCAGGTGCGCGGCGAGTTGCGCGGAAAGAATTTTTCCGAACCGGTCAGCGGCGACACGGCGACGGCCTTGTGGCGTGAGAGTCGGGACGCGGCGGGAGCGAAGCGCGGTTGCCCCGGGTGTCCGACGCCTTGCGGTTGGGTGGTGAAGGGCGGTGAGATGGACGGGCCGGGCGTGTCGAAGAGTGGGCCGCGGTTTGGTGCGGCGTTGTCGCTCGGACCGAATCTCGGTTTCCATCGATTCGGTTCTGCGCAGAAGCTGTTCGAAGCCTGCGACGAGCTGGGCATCGATGCGAAGGAAGCGGGCGCAGTGCTCGCGCTGCAGATGCGTGCGAATGAACTCGGTCGCTTGAACGCGGGTCCGTTGTGGGGAGCGGAAGCGGACGCGGAAGTCGCGATTCAGCGCATGATCGAAGAGCCGGAGTGCGCGAGCTCGGGTGCTCTCGGAGCGTCCGCGTTGGCGTCGAAGCTCGGACTCGAGAGCGAGCTCTTCACCATTCACGGGCAAGCGGTTCGTCCGGATCACGACCTGGCTTCGCTCCTCGGTCAGTGCGTGTCGGCCAACGGCGCGGATCCGATGCGGACCTTTCCATTCGCTACCGGAGACGGACTGGATCGCGATCGCCTGGCGCAGATGCTGAGCGAAGTCGAGCTCCCCAACGGCATCGAGACGAGTGGCGACCCGAGCGGAAAGGGGCGACTGGTTTGGTGGCACGAGAACTTTGTGGCCGCTCTCGACGCCTGTGGTTTTTGCTCGTTCTCCGGCGGGAGTCTGGTCTCCGACGGAGTGATCGAACTCGATGTGCTGGCGCGTTGGCTGGCGCCGAGCGAGCTCGTGATGGAGAGCGCCGCGCGCAGTTTTATTGAACTCGGTGCGACCGTTGTGGGGTTGCGACGCGAGCTGTCCGCGCGGTGGGGTCCCTCGACCGCAGAGGTTTGGCCGGAGTGGGCGCGAGCATCGCTCGATCTTCCGGGCGTGTTGGACGAGTATTGCGCCGTTCGGGGACTCGACGAGCGTGGTGGGCTTGGCGAAGTCGCGCTTCGGCGAATGGAACAAGGCCAGCTCTACGCGTTCGGGATCGAGACGCTGAAGGCGATGGATGCGCGTCGGGAGCCCGCCAAGGAGAAGGCGATGCCCAGCGAATGTCCGGTCGAGACAATCCGGGGGCGCGTCATCGTGCGTTCGTCCGGCCCACTCGGTGAGCGTCTGGGTGGTGACCTCGAACTCGAACTCGAGCTGCCCGTCTCGGTGGAACGGATCCTCGCCGAGTTGGTCGAAGAGCGGCCCGAATGCCGGGCGTCGGTCTTCCGGGGCGAACGGCCGCTCGCTGCGGTTTATCGCGGCGAACGGCTGATTGCGCCGAGCGAACTCGTCCGGGCCGGCGACGTCTTGGATCTCGTCGTCGCGGTCAGCGGCGGTTAAGGCTTACGCGGCGGGAGCTTGGGAGGAACGAGCGCGGTGTGGAGGACGTGAAAGGCCGCTCGCCAGATCTCCGAGCGGTTGATCTTCGAAGTTCCCGCGACGCGGTCCTCGAACATGATCGGTGACTCGCCAATTCGAAAACCCGCGCGGTGGACGCGCGACACCATCTCTTCGAGAAAGGAGTAGCCCGACGAGCGAACGCCGAAAGGATCGACGGCGCGCAGGGTCTCGACGCTGTAGCAACGGAAGCCCGAAGTGCAGTCGTGGACCGGCAGGCGCAACAAGACGCGCGTGTAGAGGTTGGCGAAGCTGGAGAGCATGCGTCGGTGGAAGGGCCAGTTCGAGATTCCGCCGCCCGGGATGTAGCGCGAGCCGATGACCATGTCGTGGTCGGCCATCGCGGCCAAGATGTCGGGCAGATAGCGGGGGTCGTGGCTGAAGTCGCAGTCCATGGTGACTGCTTGGTCAAAGCCATTGTCCATCGCGTACTTGAAGCCGGCCAGGTAAGCGGTGCCGAGGCCGAGCTTGCCCTCGCGCTCCAGCAGATGAAGTCGCGGCTCTTCGGTCATTCGCTCGCGAACGAGAGCCGAGGTTCCGTCCGGGCTGCCGTCGTCCACCACCAGCGCTTCGAGATCGGCGGCTTGATCGAGAACACCGGTTACGAGCGGAATGACGTTCTCCGCTTCGTTGTAGGTGGGGGTGATGACTAGAGTGCGCATCGAGGCGGTGAACGTACGGCGAGCGGCGGCAGGATACTAGCTGTCCCTTGATGGAAGCTGGCGCGGAAGTGGGGGTGGAAGCGATCGCTCTCTTCAGAAACCTCGGTCGACCGGGCACGGGCCTGCGGCGTTCATTCCGCACGCATTTACGGCGGTTCCTCGGTGGCGAGCCCACGGTTCCGGGGTAAGTTCTTCGGTCGGATTGGGTCGGCTAGGGCCGATCGAGCCCCCTCATCTTGAATTCGTTCGACCGGAACATCCCCTTGACGAAAATTCTCATCCTCAAGACGGCAGCCCTCGGCGACGTGCTGCGCACGACCTCCATCTTGCCCGGCCTCCACAAGCGCTATCCGGGTTGTGAGATCTCCTGGCTGACTTCGGCCGCTGCAGCCTCTCTCGTCGCTCCGAACGATCTCAACCGGGGCCATAATTTGGTGGCGGAATTGATCCGTCATCCGACGCCGGAGCCGCCGATTCAGGCCAAGACCTTGCCCAAAGTCGAACTCGGCAAGAGCCCGTGGGATCGCGTGCTCTCCTTCGATGATGAGGCGGATCTGTGCCGACTCGCCTTCGAACAAGCGGGCGGGCAAGCCGGCGTGGACGCGGGCATACTGTCCGGCGCCTATGAGGACGCTTCGGGGCAGCTGACCTATACGCCCGACACGGCCGCCTGGTTCGATATGGGGCTCATCTCCAAGTTCGGCAAGGAGCGCGCCGACGAACTCAAGCTCTTGAACGAAGAGAGTCATCCTGCGATCTACGCGAAGATGCTCGGAATCGAGATGGGCGAGCCCTCGATTCATCTCTCGAAACCCGCCCTCGATTTCGCCCGCGAGTTTTCTCGGCGGACGGGCTTGCACGGCTGTTTCCCGATCATCGGCTTCAATACGGGGGCCGGCGGACGCTGGGAGTCGAAGAAGTTGTCGGTGGAGCAGACCGCGGAGATCGCGGCTGAACTTCACGATCGACTCGAGGGCAGAGAGACGATTCTGCTGCTCGGAGGTCCGGAAGAAGCCGAGCGCAACGCGGAAATCGTCCGAGCTATCGGGGACCGAGCGCGCGTCGTCGACGCCGGTACGCACAACACGATGCACCACTTCACCTCGCTGGTGGACCGTCTCGACCTGCTTCTTACGAGCGATAGCCTCGCCCTGCACGTCGGGGTCGCGCGCCAAGTTCCGATCGTGGCCTTCTTCGCGCCGACATCCGCAGCGGAGATCGAACTCTATGGACGCGGCGTCAAGGTAGTCAGTACAGCTCCGGACTACTGCTCCTACAAACCCGATGCGGATACCTCGACACTGACGACGGCTCGGCTGGTCGATGCGTTGATGGAGTGTCTTCCCGAGGAGTCGCGGAGGCGAGGATGACCACGGACGGCCAGCGCTGGTTATGGTATTTGGCCAAGCTACTCGAGGGAGTGGGCATGGTTGTCGTCCTGGTCGGCTTGATGATGAGTGTTGGATTCGGATTCGACGGGGAGAGCTTGAAATCTCAAACCTACGAGGCCTGGGGACTTGTTTGGGGCGGCGGAATGTTCGTGGTCGGCTGGATTATGGAGCGAATCTTGGGCACGCGCTGAGGGGGGGGCGGCCGCGAACTGAGGTCTCCTGGGTAGAACCGGAGTGTGCATAAAAATGCGTTCGACATGCGCATCTAATGTGTCGAGCGCCATCTGGGGAGCCGGGAGGTGCGACGGGCGTTCATATCTGCAAGCGACCTCGGCGAGGTCGTCATCTCGCAGGCGCCTCTCGGGTCCTGTTTTGCGCCTAGGGCCCCAAAACGGGAGAAGATTGAGGGGAACCCCGTTCGAGTGGGTTGAGTCTCAACCCACGGCGGGCTCTCTCCGCAAGGACGCCGACGGGATCCTCCCGAAGCTTTCTGGCAACAGGGTGCCCCGTTAAGCGGTTCTGCATATAGTATTCATATCGTTCACCCCGTGCGTGCCAAGGCGGGTTCACAGCTTCCCTCAAAGCCGTGACTCGTTCCGGTGCCTCGATTCACCTACCTCCCTCGATCACGCCTTCTTCACCTCACCCAATTTCGACTTCATTTGCTGGGGCCTTTTTATCCCGCTGATGATCGTCGAATTTGGAAGCCAGCTTGCTAGCCGAGGTTGGGCGTAGACCTGTTCCCCGTTTTGCTTCGACGAAGCGAACACTCTCCAAAAAAAGAATCATGACTCACCTCAGACCTCTCTTTGGCCTCGGTCTCACGGGCCTTGCCTTCGCTTGCCTAGGTGCACCGGCGAGCGCGCAGGTATTCCTCAGGAACTCAACGGACGTCCCGAACCAGAGCAACGGTTCGGTCAACCGCTATACCGAAAACGTCGACTTTGCCGACGTCGATCTCGACGGTGACTGGGACGCAGCGTTCTCGCATGGCGGGGACTTTGGCAACATCCAAGACCGCATTTGGATCAACAGCGGTGGGGTGCAAGGGGGCACGATCGGTGTGTTTGTCGACGAGACGAGCTCTCGCTTTCCCTCGGTTGCCAAAGACGGTCGCGATGTCGAGTTTGTGGACTTCGACAACGACGGTGACTTTGACATCTACATTTCAAACACTTCGACGAACACCAACCAGGGCAACCAGTGGTTCACGAACCAAGGGGGTCTTCAGGCTGGCTCCGTCGGTTTCTACGCGGACGAAACAGCAGCGCGGTGGGTGAACCTCGGTGTTAGTGGCCCCACGGGTTCCTCGATCGCGGCGAGCCAATTGATCGGCGGCAGCTTCATCGATTGGTCTTGCGACTGTGACTTTGGCGACATCGACAACGATGGCGACATGGACCTGATCCACTCGACCTACGGGGGCAACTTCACCGGCAACGTTCCCACGCGGATGTTCCTCAACGATGGCACGGGCAAGTTCGAAGAGTTCAATCCGAGTGGGTTCCAACTCTCCGGTCCGACGATCGCTAATGGCTCGCCCGGAATCTGGTGTCAGGGTGTTCAGACTCCGAATACCACCGATGCAACCGGCGCTCAGTGCGATATCACGACCAATACGCTCGACATTGATCTGGGCGATATCGACGGTGACTTCGACCTCGACCTCCTTCACGGAGATCGGACGAACCGGCCCCGCTTCTTCAAGAACGGGATGGAAGAGAACGGCGGCACGCCGGCAGACCTCGCTTGGAGAGACGTCAGTAACAATGTCTTCCCCGCCAACTGGTCTACTGGAACCGGCCACTACGAGCAGGAAATGGCCGACTTCGACGGTGACAACGACTTGGACCTCTACGGCCTCAACTGGCAGGCTGGCTTTGGTTTCAACGACATCATCATGAGCAACCTCGGCGGCTTCTTCGGTCCCTTCACCGTCCTTGCTGGCTCCAGCACGGATGACAACGAAGGGGACTTCGGGGATTACGACAACGACGGAGACCTCGACCTCTACGTGTGTAACTTCCTCGGTGACGACCGCATGTACCGCAACAATGGCAGCGGCGGGATGACTCTGCTCAGCCAAGGTGGCGCGAGCGGATCCGGCCTCAGCGCGGTTCCCTTCGGCCTCTCCGGACTCGACGCGGAGTGGTGCGACGTGGACTTCGACGGCGACTACGACGTCTTCTCATCGCAGGACTCTCGGCGTCCGGTGCTCTTCTGGGAGAATACGACCGGTACTCCGGATACGACTCCCGCTCGTGTGGCACCGACTGAAAATATCGGCAACCAGACGGCTGGTATCAACGGCAGCGCGGACTTCCCCGTTCGCACGCACGTCTATGACAACGCCGCTTATTACGTCACTTGGTACAACGACACCAAGCTGATCGTCAACGTGGATGGCATCAAGATTGATACTCTTCCCGCGCGTACTTCTGGCGGTCAACTCTTCCGTGCTGAGCTTCCCTCGAATCTGGTTGGCAACGTCACGTACCAGTTCGAGTCGACAGACAAGTACGGCAACACGGGTGTTTCCGCGGTGCAGGCCTACACGGCGAGCACGGCTCTGACTCATCAAGTGGTCTATGGAACGGGTACCCCCGGTCTCAACGGCATTCCGACCGTCCGCCTCGGCGGTATCGCATCTGCGAATAAGACGCTCTACACGATCATCGAAACGGGCGGCACTCAGGTGCAGTTCCAGATGACCTTCTCACTGGCTCCGATTGCTCCGACCCAGTTCTTTGGAGTTGGAATCGTGAACGTCGATCCCTTCCAGATCGGCTTCCGCCAAAACGGGAAGACCAACCTCTCGGGCGTTCGCGTGAAGAGATACCCGCTTCGTTCGGACACGCCGGCCGGAGTTTCGGTCTACGTCCAGGTCTTCGGCTTCGATGGCGTGGGGACCGATCTCTACTCCACTAGCCAGGGCCTCGAAATCATCGTGCACTAAACCAGTCGCGATCAGATTGACGAAGGGCGGTTCGGGTTAGACCCGGACCGCCCTTTTTATTTTTCCGACAGCTCTCGCTCGCTTTACCATGACGGCCAAACCCTCACACAGCCCTTGGCCGATTCGTAGGGTCCGGTTTGCACGTCCCCTTTCAAACCCAATGAATAGCTCAACTTCGAACGTAGCGCTCTCTCTCGCCTGTCGACCCGATTCGCCCGTGCGAGGTGTGCCCGGATTCGCTCTTCTAATTATTGGAGCTCTGTTCGGATGCTTGGCGAGTCTTTCCTGCGGAGGCGAGGAACCTCGGAACGATCAGGCAAGCTCATCTTCCGAGGCAGATCCGGCTGCTCAGGCTGAGGTTGAGCGCGAAGGACAGTCGAGCGCGAAGGCGGGGGGAAGCTCCTCACAAGCGGACGACGCGGACGACGCGTTGGCGGCGGGTGAAGCGCTTGTGATCACGCGCGCAACGCCGCTGTTATCCAAGGTCAGATCGTACAACGAGGATCATATACGATCCGGGCGCCTGCCGACCGGAGAGGGGATCTGGTTTACCTTCGCGAACCCGCGGGAAACGCGATCGGTAGACCGCCACATCAAGGGCTTCGAATTGATCTCTCAGTCCTACGGCCAAAAGTTTCGAGATAGCCGACGATCCGTGGTCCTGATCGCGAGCGAAGGCCAAAACTGGAAATCGCCTTTGGTGCGCGTGCCCGAGAAGGGCTCTCTCAGCTTTTCTTACATGCCGTACGTCGTCGGGATGGGCGGGTACACGATGTCCCTAGACTTTCGAGTCCTCTTCGAAGTGGAGGGGGCTGGCGGGCGTTCGACGAGCGTGGAGATTTGGAAGAGCCGTCACTCACTGCGACCGCCGACGGGGGGGACTTGGCGTGACGCGAGTGTCGAACTCTCCGAGCTAGCGGGGCGTGAGGGACGATTCGTTTTTGACGCTGTGCCGGTTGAAGGGACCTATCGAGTGCTCCCCGAAGACCTCGCGGCCGCGTTTGCGAATCCGACGATCAAGCCCGAGAAAGACGAGCGCCCCAATCTGCTCGTCATCAGCATCGATACCCTGCGAAAGGATGCGATTTCGCCCTACGGTGCGGATCCGAGTCGGACGCCTGCCCTTCAGAGCATCGCCGATAGCGGGGTGGTCTTTGATCAGTTTTGGAGTTCGTCGCCGTGGACTTTGCCGTCCTACGCGAGCTTCTTCACCGCGGAATACCCCTCGACCCATGGCGCCGGGGCGGACCGCGTATCCGAAGTCGTTCCCGGCACGAACCAGCCCACTCTGGGAATCGCCAGTGGGATACCCTCGCTCGTCTCTCACTTCCGCGATCTGGGCTACAGCACGCAGTCGTTCTTTTCGAACGGCCACCTGAACATGGAGTCTGGAATCGAGCGGGGCTTCGACGGCTATGTCTGGTACGGACTGACCGGCGCGATGGCGACGGAGGACTTTCACGAGTGGACCGGCCACGTGAAGGATCAGCCGTTTTTCGCGTTCGTGCAGATGACCGATCCTCACTGGCCCTATGTCGTTCCGTGGCGCTTCGCTAAGAATCTCGACATGCCCCACACGGCCGATAACAAATCGCTCAAGGGCAGTCCCGTAAAGATGTTCACCACGGGCATTCCGGAGGAAGATCGCGCCGATCTAACCGAGATCTACGGCTACCTCGTGGCCTACATGGACAAGCACGTTGGTGCGCTGCTTCGCACCCTCGAAAAACGCGGCCTGACGGAAAACACGCTGATCGTTTTCCACACCGACCACGGCGAAGAGTTGTGGGATCACGGCGAGTGGTGGCACGGGCACACGCACCACGCGGAGCTCGAGAATGTCTCGCTCATGTTCTCTTGGCCCGGTCAGCTCGATGCGGGGGCGCGAATTTCGACGCCGGTGCGAGCCGTCGATATTTTGCCCACCGCGATCGATCTGATGGGGCTTCCGCCGGTCAAGCACGAGACTGAAGGCAGGAGCTTCGGTTACTTGCTGCGCGGCGAGGAGGGCGAGCCGCTTCCGCCGATTCTTCATGAGGCTCAGCTCTACGGACCCGGTGGCGATTTCGCTCTCACGAAGTGGCCCTGGCGACTGCTCGTTCAAAAGCCGGCGCCTTGGGTTCAGCGCACCGAGCGCGAAGCCGATCCCGATGGATTCGAGCCTGCGGAAGTCGTCTTGTTGTTCAACATCGAGGACGACCCGCTCGAGTTGAAGGATCTCGCGGTGGAGAACCCCGAGATCGTTGCGGCCATGCGCAAGAAGGCGGAGTCCTTGCGTGCTACTGCTCTGGCGCGAAAGGTCGGCGAGAGCAGGCCAGCGGAAATGGGAACAGAAGCCGACGCAAATTTGGAAGCGCTCGGATATGGCGGCGCTGACGACGATGAGTAAATTTGCGCGCCCTGCTTCACACGACACTCATCAACGAGCGCCTCGTTGAATGCCTCTCGTTACTTGCCCTTTATTGGACGAGCCCTTCGCGGCGGAGGGGCGCCGCTCCACCTAACGCTGTTCGTCACCGGAGTCTGCAACGCTCGCTGTCGTCACTGCTTTCACTGGAAGGAAGTCGAGGCGGGCGTTTCCGGCCCATCGGCGGAAGAGGTCGATCGCTTGGCGGAATCCTCTGCGCGCATGGGGCCGCTGCTCTGGGTGAGCTTCGGCGGGGGAGAGCCCTTCCTTCGGCGCGACCTTGCAAAGCTCGGGCGATCCTTCGGAAAGCGCGGACTGCGGCACCTCGCAATCCCGACCAACGGTCTCGTCGAGGCCCACCAACACGAGATCACGGCCGAGCTCGCTCGGGAGAACCCGGACACCTATCTCACCGTGTCGGTCTCGTTCGATGGGCCGCCCGAAATTCATGACTCCATTCGGCAAGTGCCCGGCGGGCACGCGCGATCGGTGGAGTCCGTTCGGCGCTTCCTCGAACAGAAGCAGGAGTTCAAGAACCTCGGTGTCGGCATTCTCCTGTGCGTGACGAAGGAGAATCAAGACGTGCTCGCCGATCATATGGAGGAGCTGGTGCGCGACCTGCGTCCGGACAATATCACCATCAATCTGGCACGCGGAACGGCGATGGAAGAGCACCTGCTCGATGTCGATCCCGCCCGATATCGCGAGGTTGTCGCGCGCAAGAAGGATCTGGTCGATCGCGGTTTGCTGCCCTACTTCGACTTTCCGCTGGGGCGCCTAGCCGTCGCGCGCGACCGCGTCGTCTATGACCAAATCGCTCTTCAAGCCGAGAAGAAACCGGCACCGTACCTGCCCTGCACGGCGGGCCGATTGTCGGCGGTCATCTTCGAGGACGGCTCGGTCCATCCCTGCGAGATCTTGGGCAAGTCGATGGGCAACCTGAACGACGTCGACTGGAACCTCGATCAGCTCTGGGAGAAGGCGCAAGCCGACAAGCTACGTCGGGAGATTCACGAGACGCGCTGCGTCTGCACTTGGGAGTGTGCGCTGGCCGACAATGCGCTCTTTCGCGTTCGCGGATGGCCGCGACTAGCCAAAGCCTATGCTCGTGTACGGCAAGCTCCATGAACACGGATAGCCCCGTGCTTGGAGTCCTGATTCCGTGCCGGAATGAAGTGCTGGTACTCGCGCGGAAGCTATCGAATCTGGCGCTGGTTCGCTGGCCTAGAGCGAACCGACCCCATCGGATCGTGGTGGTCAATGACGGTTCCTTGGATCGAACCGAAGAACGCGCCCGTGAGCTCGGCAGCGAGCTGTTTGCGAGCCGTGAGGACCTTGAGTTTTGCGTCGTGGAGAACGGAGTTCGCCCGGGCAAGTCTGGTGCCATCTCCGCGGGGCTCGCCGCGCTCTCGGGAGTCGACTTGTTCGTCCTGACGGATGCCGACGTCGTTCTGCATCCGGGTGCCTTGGTCGCGCTGGCGGAGGCTTTCGCGGATTCTGGTACGGGCATGGTCTCCGGCTCCCAGCGCTTTGTTCATGAGCTGAACGAAGACGGCTCGGCGCGTGCACCCGGCGGAGCGTCACTGATTGCCACGGGCGATGGATTCGACTTTGCGACGGCCAAGGTTCGTGCGTTCGAGTCTCGGTTCGGCAAACTGTTCAGCGTGCATGGACAGCTTCTCGGGTGGCGCGCGAGCCTGGGGGTCGAACCGACGCCTGGGATCGCCGCCGACGACATCGACCTGGCTCTCTCGGTTCGAGCGCTCTCTTCGAAGGTGCGCTTGTGCCGCGACGCGGTCTTCTATGAAGAGAAGCCGAGCAAGGGCGCTGCTCTCGACGCGCAAGCCCTGCGGCGCGCCCGGGCCTACATTCAGGTGGTCGGCAAGCCCGGCGCATCGATCGGCGGCGGCCTTCTCGATCGCCTCCAGTTTGGATTCTACCGGCACGTTCCGCTCGCCTTCCCAGAGCTCCTGCTGTTGATTTCGGCGATTGCGGTTGCGACGGGCTTCGTCTATTTCGGAGGCTTCGGCGCATCGGTCACGATGGGGCTTATCGCGATGGTGCCTGTCACGCGGCTGGGCCGTTTGCTCTTCCGTACGGCGCGGCTCATTCGGCGCGCCAGGAGTTCGGAGCGCGAGCTTGAGTTGTCGGATAGTTGGGAGATGGAACGCTCGTGAGCGAAGTGGCTTCGACTGCGCGATCGGTCAAGGGTTGGGAGTGGATAACACTCGCGGCCTTGCTCCTCTTGGGGTTTGTACTCCGGTGCACCGTCATCGGTCAGTACGAGTCCACGCATCCTCTTGCCGATCGGCCCGTGATCGACGAAGCCTCCTATGAGGACTGGGCGCTCGAGATTTCGCGAGGGGATTGGATGGGTGAGGAGGTGTTTTTCCAGGAGCCGCTCTACCCCTACTGGATGGCGACCGTCTTTGCGGTGTTCGGTGAGTCGCGGACATCGCTGCGGACCGTGCAGGCGGGACTCGGAGTGCTCACGGTCTTCCTCGTCTGGGCACTCACGCGCAGGTTGTTCGGTGTGAATCCCGCGCTCCTCGCCGCGTTGGCCCTGGCCACCTACCGACCGGCGCTGCTTCTGCCGAGCTTGCTTCTCAAGCCCAACTTGTTCTTGCCGATCCTCGCGGGGATGGCGTGGGTTCTCGTTGCGGCGACCCAAGCCTCCGGAACGACCACAACGAAGAGAGCGCTCCTGCGGTGGCTTCTGGTCGGCGGCTTGGCCGGGCTCGGAGCCTTGCTGCGCGGGAATATGTTGTTGCTCTTGCCGGCCTTCGCGGTATGGCCTGCCGCTCTTGCACTGATTCGTCGCGCGAGTTTTTCGAAGAGCTTGCCGGCCTGTGCGGCGATTCTGGCGGGAGCCCTGCTGATCCTCGCGCCGGTGGCTCTGCGCAATCACCACGTGGGTGGCGTCTGGGCGCTGACCACCAGCGGCGCCGGCACGAATGTCTACGGCGGAAACAACTCCGATAATCCCTACGGCCTCGCGAGGGAGTTCGACTGGGTGCGTGGAATTCCGGAGTTCGAGGCCGAGGATTGGAAACACGAGGCGGAGCGGCGTCTCGGCCGAGAACTCGATCCCACCGAGGTGAGCTCGTACTGGTTGGCGCAAGTCGGCGAGTCGATACTGGCGGATCCAGCCATGCACCTCTCGATCCTGTGGAACAAGCTGCGCTTGACGCTCGGCTCCTACGAGGTTCCGGACAATCATCACTTGGAGTGGGACGCGCGCTTCGTTCCCTTACTGCGCGCCCCGCTTCCCGGCTACGATTTGTGGGGCTGGCTCGGGCTTGCAGGGCTGCTGCTCTTTTTGTCGGAGCTGTCCGCTCGGATAAAAGAAACGGAGCGAATGGGGGGAGTCGCCCTCGCGCTCTTCTATCTGGCTTACCTCGGCACGATCGTGCTTACGGTCACGAGCATGCGGGCTCGACTTGCACTCCTACCACTGCTCCTGCCGTTCGCCGGAGAGTTCGTGGGGCGCCTTGCGCGTGGCTTCCGCGAGCGGGAGTTCGGCAGACTTGCTGCCGTTGTGTTGCTCTCAGCTCTCATGGTTTACGTGCCGGTCTTCGATGCCACCGAACGTGCGATGAAGCTGGCGACTCGCGAACTGAACGAGCTGACTTATCGGTTTCAAGAGCTCGGAGCGAGTGAGGCACTCTTAGCCGACATCGACGAGCTGGATCAACGATATCCCAATACGCTCCGAGTCTGGTCGCTGCATGCGGAGGTTGGCTTCGGGCTCGCACGTGCGGAAGCTGGCGAGGGCAACGTCGACGGAATGCGGGAGTACGCGAAGGCGGCGCGAAGCCGTTTGGAGACGGTCATTGAAGTGGCCGGCACGAACGAGCGCGAACGACATCGAGCACGCGTCCTCCTCGGCGACCTCGCGAGCTTTATCGGCGTGCCAACGGCCGCCCGAGTTCACTACGAGCGAGCGCTCGAGTTCGACCCGACCGACGCGCACGTTCGGCGTGGGCTTGCCGAAGCGCTGCTGATTCTCGCGCTCGATTACCCGGAAGACGAGGCCTTCCTCCTGCTGCAGTCCATCGATGAGTTTGAAGCATCGTTGAGGCTTGATCATGCCGAGCCCGGTTCCCGATTGTTGGGCCTGGCCAATGCCGAGTTCCAATTGGCCTTAGTCAGCAATGGGGAAGAGCGAGCGGAGTTCTTGAAGCTCGCGGAAACACACTTGCTTCAAGTCCAGGCGACTGGCGAGTCCTCCGAGGTCTCGCAGCTGCTCGAACTCGTTCGAAAAGCTCAGTAGCCGACTCGCTCCAGCTAGGACTTGACGAGGCCCGGCTCGACCGTGAATGGCACGTCGCGGGTGAGGACGTTTCGCATGTTGGCGATAGCCGGAATGGACGGAGGCTCGTTCGTGAGCTCATCGATGATGGCTTCGCGAACCTTTTCGAGGGGAGTCACGGCAACCTTGAGCAACTCGAAGATGCAGAGGGAAGTGTCCACCTGAATGGGTTCGGTCACTTCACCGACCTTGATCTTCTTGAGAGCGTCTTCGACATCCGTCGGCCATTTATCAGGGCGATAGGCGTTCAGGAGCTCTCCGCCATGAATCTTGCTCTCGTCATCACTGTACTTTCGGGCAAGTGCTCCGAAGTCCTCGCCGTTGTCCAGCTTCTCGTAAATCAACTCGGAGAGCGCGAGCTTCTCCTTGTGGCTCTTCTCCACGCGAGCAAGCTCTTCGTCGGAAGCGCCGCGCTGCAACTTATTCGCCATGACTTGAAGACGAATTAACCGCACGGTTCGCGTCATTCCGCCCTGGCCGTAGGACGCTTCCCAGCGCTGGCGAATCAAATCTTCTGTGATGACGCGCGATGACTTCAAGATGTCTTCTGCAAGAAAGACCGCAACGTGAGTGATCAGCATGTCACGAACGACAGAGGCCTCGCTGGGGCTTCCCGACTTTAGAGCGAGCCATTCTTCAACCGTATGCGCCGTCGAGCCTTTCACGCGTCGATCGATCTCCTTCCGAATGCGCTCGTGAATCTCTTCGTTCGAGATCTTGATGTCCAACTCGGCAGCCTTCTTCTCGATGATCCAAGCTTCGACGAAGCGAGGCGCGATCACTTCTCCGTTCCGAATTCGGAGCCAGTCCGAATAGGTGTCGCGACGAATGGACTGGCCGTTGATTTTGAGGACGACATCATCGTCGGCCATCGGACCCTGGGCCCACATCGCCGGCTGGACTTCCCAGGTCGACGCATCGAGGAGTCGTCCGAGGAGGGCACCGTGTTCCGCTTGGGTAGGCGGGGCGGAGAGGATGGATTCCTCGAGGGTGCTTCGAACGCTCTCGAAAGAGGTCTGGCGCACGTCGTCGATTCGGAAGATCCACCAGGAGCCCATGCCGAGGATGGGCTCGGTGAGTTGGCCGCTCGGGAGTTCGGCGAGCACGTCGAGGACATCGTTCGACCACTCCCCCGGAGTGAAGCCGTTGAGGGGCGCTCCACCTCGTCGCGCGCTGGCGTGCGTGCTGTGCCGTCGAGCGCTCGCCGCGAAGTCGCCCGACTCGACAATCTCCTTCCGGATGGAAACGGCACGCTTCCAAGCCGTCTCGATCGCGTGCTCACGAGCTGCCTGGATGTCGGTCAGTGTCGCGGCGGGCGGAGCCACCACCCTGTCCGGCTCGACCTCGAGAACGAGCGCTTCGATGGTCCGCCCTTCTCTGCCGTAGTAATAGACCCAAGCCTCGCGCAGCGTCTCCTCCGTGATACGCCGCTCCTTCTGGAGGATCCTCGAGCTGAGCTGCTGATTGCGAGTTCTCTGTTCGAGCTCCAGCGTGAAGCCTAAGGGGGTTCGGTTCTCGTTCTCGAGTTCCTGACGCCAGAGGCTTCGGTCGCCTCCAAAAATCTCGGTCACTCTCTCGTCGATGATCGATTGAGCCTCGTCGGATACCGACGACGGGTGAAGCGTTACGCCCAGCCGCTTGGCCTCTTCTTTCAGAAGCCAAGCCTCGACATAGTCAATCGCCAAGTTCTCTCCGCGAAAGCGCACGAGCCAACGCGTGAAGTGTTCGACCGAGATCGGTTCACCGGCGATGGTGAGGGCAGCTTCCCCTTCGCTGGGTTTCGGAGCTCGACTCTCCGAGGGAGCAGGCGCGAGGGAAGTGGATACGAGGAGGACAGCGGTGAGAACGGGGGAGATCATCGGAACGGGATGGAGAGGCGTAGGGGTCGGAGGTGAGGGCACAACTATACGGCCGAGGAGGGAGCTCCGTGAGCATCGGGCACAGCTCTCTCTGGCCTTTGTTTCGGCTAGGTTCGGTTGGGTCGAACTCTCCAGAAAAGAGGCAGAAGGCGCATGCGCTTCCGCGCAAAAGGCCCCTCGGATGCCTGGAGCGGGGGTTTTGCCCGTGTTTTGGAGGATGTCGAAACTGCGCGCAACTGAATGACTAGTTCGTTCGTCTGAATCCAGGGGGCCTCCTCCGCTCGGTTTGATTGAAGCAGGTGGGGGGGCAGAGCCTACGGCACCACAAGCTCCCTCGATCGAGTAGGAACCATGAAGCACTTTGAACTAGGAGCGGACATGAGAGCGCGGGCGAGCTCCGCGCGTGTTCGCGAGCGGGGGCAGATCCCTTCCGCTCGACCGCGATGCCTGGTTACCGATTTGCGTGCCGAACGGGGACTCTCGCGCGCGCTCTGTCGACACTTGGAGTTCGAGATGAACGCGCTTGAGTTCACAGCGGAAGAGTTCGGTCGAGTCGACACGATCTGGGTCTGCGGCTATCGGTCGAGTGAAGCGAGTCGATTGCGCGCGCTGCGTCATCGTTATCCCCATTCGCGAATCCTGGTTACCGGAGAACGGCGCTCCAAGGGGTGGCAACAAACGGCGCTGGCTGCGGGAGCCGATGACGTTCGCCAATGGCCGCTCTCCAATCTGAGCTTGCAGAACTTATTGCTGGGCCTCGGGCGGTAGCCTTCGCGGTGAAGTGAATTGCCCAGGAGGCTTTGCGTGTGGAGCGCTCCGGCCTCTCGCGAACTAGGAGGCTGTACGATCCCGTCGAGACTCAACCTCCTCGCCGCGAAACCGCGCGAATCCTCATGCGATAAGGGGAATCCTTCGGGAATTCAGAGTGCATGTTGGGAGCGGCCCTCTTCGTGCTGAAGAATGTGCGCGATGGCGAGCTCCCTCCTCTTTGACGCGGTGATCTTCGATCTCGACGGAACGCTCGTGGCTACGGATCGCTACTGGATTCCCGCAGCCCGAAGCGCTGCACGCCGCGCCTTCGCCGAGTTCGACGTCCAGTTGAAGATTCCCGAGAATCGCGAGTGGCTCGCGATCGTCGGACTCCCGCTGGAGCACGGGCTCGGACAACTCTTTCCGAGCTTAGCGATCGAACAAATTAAATCCTTGGCGGCTTACTGCGTCGAGGCCGAAGAGGAGCTGCTCTCGGCGGGTGGGGCAGCGCTGCTTCCCGGTGCGCGCGAAGCTCTCGACGAGCTGAAGGCGGCAGGCATCTCCATCGGTATTGCGAGCAACTGCGGATCGAGCTACTTGAACCACGTCGTCTCTTCGCTCCAGCTCGACCGCTGGGCGTCCGAGGTGCGCTGCCTCGACAGCCCCGGAATTCGCGACAAGAGCGACATGATCGAAGACCTGCTCTTGACCTTCGATACACGTCGAGCGGTCATGGTGGGGGATCGCTACGGCGACGAGGAATCCGCGCGTTCGAACGCGATTCCGCACGTTCACGTTCGCACGGGCTATGCGCACCACACGGAAGGCGAGACGGCGGACTTCGCGATCGAGGATCTTTTCGACCTGACGAATCGCCTGCGCCTTCGAGCGACCCGACTCGAAGGAGTCTTGGATGAGCTGAGTGTCGAGGGCAGGCGGGCGATCCTCGGGGTCACCGGTCGGCGCGCCTCGGGAAAGTCCCTTCTCGCTCGAGACCTCGCGCAGCTGGTCATCGAGCGCGGCGGGCAGGCGGAAGTGATCGAGCTCGCGTCCTTCAAGCGCGAGGTTCCGATCGAGCGCGAGGACTCGCTCAGCTCCGATTATGACCTGGACCGATTGAAGGAGGAGGTGCTCCGCCCGAGCGACGCGTCGGCTTCCGGCTCCCTCTTGATTCTCGAGGGCGCCTTTCTGCTCGACCCCCGAATCGCGACCCAGCTCACCCGCTTGCTCTACGTCGACGCCACGGTCGACCTCTCGATGACGCGTTTCCGAGGCCGGGACGCGAGGCTCTCCGGGACGACCATCTTGGAGGTAGCCCGAGAGGCGCTGGCGGCGGAGGAGCGCTTCGAAGCCCGCTTCGCCCCGGCCCGAGCCGACCTTATCTTGGATGGCGGTGTCTTTTTTGGCCTCGGAGCCGCGCCAGGCCTTGATGAAACCCAGAAAGCCTAGCTATGCTGCCGGGTCCTGCCGAGCCCATCTGATCCGAATTGGGGTCTAGGTGGCCCGCCGCACCCTCGGAGGACAGCGGCCGATGAATCCCCGGCCCTCCCCGTTGCCCAAAGCTTAGCCATGGAATCGACTCTTCCCCAGCGCCTTCAGACCGCCGTCTCCGGCTCCTTTCACAAGACCGCTCTGCTTCAGAAGCGCGTCCGTGAGTTGATTCGCGGTGCTGCACCGCTGATCGAAACTCGCGAGAAGAACCCGATCAAGATCGCGTTCCTCGAGATGGAACGCGGCCTGATCGAGTTGATCCCCGACGAAGACGGCACCACGCTCTAAGCCCTCGTTAGAAGACTCTCGCCAAGAGCTAGGTCTAGAAAGCCGGACGCTGCGCTGTGGCGATCCAGGCAAGCGGGTAGAGCTTCTGTTTTCCGACTTGGCGTCGGAGGGCATCAAGAATCGCGAAGATTCACGTGTAGATTGATTTCGGCTCCGTAACTATCGGACTCAGCTCGAGCGAACACACGTGGAGATCCCGATTGGAATAAAGCGACTGGCGATTGGCGCGACCCTCATAGCGGGCGCGTGCGCTGATATTGGAACGACTCCCTCTTCGGAGGTGCGCTCGGTCGTCTGGATCGAAGTCGATACTCTGCGAGCCGATGCGCTAGGTTGTTATGGGAGCGCGGCGCGGGGTGAGGCGGGCGAGCTTCCGTCGCCGGTGATCGACGGGCTGGCGACAGAGGGCGTTCTGTTCGAACGCGCCTACAGCGCCGCGCCGTGGACAGTGCCGAGCTTCGTGACTCAGTTGACCGGAGAGTGGCCGTTCGAGCACGGCGCGATTCGGCTCCTCAAGCCCATCGCGAATGACGGTCCGACGCTGCCCGAGTTCTTTCGCCGAGCGGGTTGGCGTACGGCGTGTGTGATGACGAACTACGTCGTGCAAGAGAAGTTCGGCTTCGACCGCGGATTCGAGGTCTGGGATGAGAGCTTGTCCGAGACGGGACCGGAGGGATCTTCGGGTGAGGCCGCCGCGCATCGACTGCTGGAAGTTACCGATCAACTCTTGGAGCGTCCGGGCGAGGGCTTGTTCCTACTGCTGTTTTTGTTCGAGCCGCACTGGCGCTACGAGCTCCAGCCGGGGCTCGGGTTCGGGGGCGAGCCCGGCGAACTGGCATCGAGCGAGAGCCTGCCCGAGCTGCGCGCGCGTCGCGGTGAGCTCTCCGATTCGGAGATCGCGAAGCTGCGCAGTCTCTACCAGAGCGAGGTCGCCGGAGTCGACCGCGCCATCGGAGTCTTTCTCGACGGACTGCGCGAACGCGAGCTGCTGGACGAAGCGCTGGTTGTGTTCACCGCCGACCACGGCGAAGAGATCATGGACCGCGGCTGGATCGGGCACACGCGCAGCCTGTACGACGAGCTCGTTCGCGTTCCCTTAATCCTGCGCTTGCCGGAATCGCTTTCGTCGAATCGCTTGGGCGTGCGCATCGATTCGGCGGTGAGCCAGATCGACCTCGGCGCGACAATTCTCGAGCTGATGGGCGTGAGTGGCGAGCTCGGCGAGAGCCGCTCTTTCGCAGACACCGTTCTAACCGGGGAGCGGCCTGCCCGTCGCTATCTCTACCTCCACACCGATTTCGACCCGCCCCTTCGCTCACCAGCCAATCTCGAAAAAGTGGCGCGCCAGTGGGGCGTGGTGGACGCTCTCGAAAACGACAAGTGGATCGTGGATCGACACCCGGATCGGGAAGCGGGCGGCGAACCGGCGACGGAGTGGTTCTCGCTGGAGCAGGACCCGCTCGAACGGCACGATCTGTCGGAGAGCCAGCCGATTCCCGATCGATTCTTTACGCTACCCGCTCTGGATCCGTCCGTTCCGAGTGCGGAGCTCGCGCTCGATCCCACGGCCAATGACTCTCGCGATGAATAGCTCTCAACGACTGGTTCTCTGCCTAGCGCTCGTGGCTTGTGCGAGCTGCGAGCCGGGCTCGAGTTCGGAGCGACCCAATGTCGTCCTCGTCGTCGTCGATACTCTGCGGGCCGACCATATGAGCTTGCACGGTTATGAGCGCCCGACGACACCTCGGCTCGACGCCTTTGCGGCCGAGAGCGCCGTCGTCTTTGAGCAAGCCCGTTCCGCAGCGCCCTGGACGAAACCCAGCGTCGCTTCGATCTTCACGGGCCTCGACTCGCGCCAACACCGCGTGTTGCGCCACATCGATTCGCTGCACTCCTCCTTCCGAACCCTCGCGCAGACCTTTGGCGAGAACGGTTGGCAGACGCACGGGATTCAATCCAACCCGTACCTCATGTCGGTCTTTGGTTTCGAGAAGGGCTTCATTGACTACAAGGATGAATTAGCCTCTCAAGTCGAAGGGGGCACAATCGCGCGCTACAACTTCTCCACAGGCGAGCGTATCAACGAGCTAGCGTTCGACTGGGTGGATCGTCGAACGGGCGACGCTCCCTTCTTTCTCTACGTTCATCACTACGAACCGCATCACATGTACCTCGCCGAGGAACCGGCGTTTATGCCCGCTGCGGATGCGCTGCCCGAACCGGCGCGTCGTGAGTTGTTAGCGAGTCTCAAGATGGACGAGCTGATGGGCGGAAAAGCGGAAGGCACGCCGGAGGACGTCGCCTATCTCGCGGCGCGCTATGACTCCGAAGTGCTCCTGCAGGATCGGTTGATCGGAGAGTTGCTCGACGGTTTGCGCTCGCGCGGACTTCTTGAAAATTCCGTGGTGGTCATCACGGCCGACCACGGCGAAGAGTTTCTCGAGCACGGCGATTTTTCGCATCAGAACTACAAGCTCTTTGACGAGCTGTTGCATGTTCCGCTTCTGATCTCCGCGCCGGGTATTGAACCGACACGACGAGAGGACGGTGTGGGGCTCGTCGATTTGGGAAAAACTCTGCTGGGGTTGTGCGGGCTCGAAAGCGCTCCGTTCCCCGGAGATTCGTTTGCCTCGGCGGTGCGAGGCACCGCTCCCGATGACTCCGATAAAGGAGTTGTCGCCTACGGAATGTTGCCCGAAGTTGGCGGGCTCTCTCGGAGTGCACAGGCGACGGAGAGTTTGGTGATGGGCCGCTGGAAGCTCATCCGGAATGTGAGAGCCAAAACTTCGATGTTGTTCGATCTCGAAGCGGATCCTGGTGAAGAACATGACCTCGCGGAGCAGGAACCGGAGAAGGTCCTTCAGCTTGAGCAGCAGCTGGCGGGTTATCTGGATTCGCGGGGAGGGATTGGGCCTCCGCTCGCACCGGAATCGCCGGAATTGCTTCGGCGACGCGCGGCCGCCGAGCGGGAACTGGAGAACGAGCTCAAAGACCTCGGATACCTGGGTGAGGATGAGGACAGTGAGCTCGTTCCTCTTGAGCCCGATCCGGCCGAGGCCGACTCTCTCGAGTTAATTTCGAGCGAGACGGACGGCGAGTAACGAATGCGATGAGTAGTTCGAGGAGGCGCATGGAGGATCGGCTGGCGGAGCGCGGCGGACCGGTCGAGTTGCTTCGCGTGCCGGCGGCGCTCTTTGGTACGGTCGCCAGCCTCCGCTCCAAGCTCTACGACCGCGGCTGGTTGCCGCACGAGAGGCTCGGAGTGCCCGTGATCTGCATCGGGAATCTGAGCGTCGGCGGAACGGGCAAGACGCCGATGGTGGTTTGGGTGACGCGCGCGCTGCAAGAGCGCGGCCGACGTCCCGGACTTCTGTCGCGCGGGTACGGCGCCGATGCGGGGGCGCGGAATGACGAGGCACTCGAACTCGAACGTCTGCTGCCGGGAGTTCCGCACGTTCAAGAACCCGATCGCGTGGCCGGGGGGCGCCAACTCGAAGAGCTCGGTGTCGACGTGATCGTGATGGACGACGGCTTTCAGCACCGACGGCTGGACCGCGATCTCGACCTTGTGCTTGTCGACGCGACTCGACCCTGGGGCGTGCCTTATCCCGAGCGCGGCGGCGCTCCGGTCTGTGCGACTCTGCCCCGTGGCTTTTTGCGCGAGGGTCCGGCCGCGCTCGCTCGCGCCAGCGCCATCGTGATCACGCGCGCGGATCAAACGACACCGGAGCGACTTGAAGCGCTGCGAGCGGAGCTCGAGAGTCGCGCGCCCGGCGTGCCGATCGTCGAGACGACTCACAGGCCCGCCAAGCTGCGAGCGGTTCGCGGACCGGAGCTCGACCTGGACGGGCTGCGAGGTCGCGAGATCGACCTCTTCAGTGCCATCGGAAATCCGGCGGCTTTTGAAACGAGCGCTCGTGCGCTGGGCGCGGAGGTTATCGAGCACCGACGCTTCCCCGATCATCACCTCTATCGCGCGGAGGACCTCGCCGGCCTGGGCTCGGATCGACCGGTGCTCACTACGGCCAAGGACATCGTGAAGTGCGAAGGACTTGTCGACCACTGGTCCGAGCTCATTGTGCTCGAGGTCGAGTTGGTTCCCGGGCGAGGCGCGGCCGTACTCGACGCGATGTTCGATTCGCTGAACCCAGGACTGGCCGAGCGGAAACGCGACGCGATCCACGCAGGACTTAATGGCTAAGGACGAAATCACCGAGTGGCCGGTGCCGTGGGAGGCCGTCGAAGGCAACAAGAACGGCATCGTCGAGCACGTCTCCTATGGAGCGTTGCGCGCTTTCATGGCTGTCTTCTCACGCCTGCCCGACGGCGCAGTCAATCTGTCCTTGGCCGCGATCGCGCGCTTGGCTTACCTGCTCTCGAAGGAGCGAACTCGTGCGGCTAAAGAGTTCCTCGACCAGGCCATGGGGCCGGGCCTCTCCAGCGCCGAGCTCGACCGGCGCGTCCTGCACGCCTACCGACACTTCTTTCGCATCATCTATGAGACCGAGGTGATGCACCGGCACATCTCGCTCGAAAACATCCGAGACAACTTCGAGATTGAGATGTGCGATGAAGCGCGCGAGCTGGCGGATTCGGGCACCGGCTGTGTCTTGATTTCGCCACACCTCGGAAACTGGGAAGCCGCGATCGTGATCATTCCACACATCGGTTTCTCTCCGCTCTACGCCGTCGCGCGGCCGCCGCGGAACCGGCCCATGTCGATCGCCGCACAAAGACAGCGCGAGCGCTTCGGCGCGCGCATTCTCCACCGCAACGGCGCGATGAAGAGCCTGCCCACGATTCTCCGCGCGGGCGGCTCGGTGGGGCTCTTGCTCGATCAGCGCGGCCGCGGCCGCAGCGTCTTGGCCCCGTACTTTGGTCGGCCCGCGCTCTGCGACCGCTCGGTCGGCGTGCTCCTCCGGCGGCTCTCCGCGCCGGTCCTGTTTCTCTCCTGCACGATGACCGAGCGCCCTTTCCACTATCGACTGAGCGTCGACCGCGTGCTCCAACCGGACACGTTGACGGGACTCTCACCGATCGGCGTCGCCACGGCCGTCAACCGCGGCATGGAGGAGCTCGTTCTCCGCGCGCCCGACGAGTACTTCTGGCTCCACGACCGCTATCGCAAAGCGCCGCTTGAGTTCCCGCCGGACTGGTCGGTGGAGCCCGAAGCTTTAAAGATCTTCGAGAGTCTTGAGGGGACTCGCGGCTGACCCGCCTTCCTATCAGGTTGCCCTGTGGAGTCTGTGACTTCGGCTCTGGCCTGGCGCTATGGATTCGGGTGAGCGTGAGCGGATCGCGCCACCGGCCTTTATTTTCGAGGACCGCGGCCATCCGGCGCCCTTGCGCTCTATCTAGCGCGATTGAGTCGCTATCATGGCGGCCTCCGAGATCGGGCGACTGGCCGCTAGCTCGCTCGCTCTCCAAGCGCGAAAAGCGCTCGACCCCTCTCCCCGTCCTCCGAACGCTCAGCGACCCCCGTTTCGACTCATGATCATTGTTACAGGCGGAGCCGGATTCATCGGCAGTAACCTCGTTCGAGGACTCAATCGGCGCGGCATCACCGACATCGTCGTGGTGGACGACCTCGAGATCGGCGACAAGCACCGAAACCTCAACAGCCTTGAGTTCACCGACTACATCGATCGGCGTGAGTTTCTGGAGCGCTTGGATGAGCTGGGCCCGATCGAGACGATCTTTCACCAAGGCGCCTGCTCGGACACGATGGAGTCGGACGGGCGCTTCATGCTCTCGGTCAACTACGAGTTCAGCAAGGCGCTGCTCGACTACTCCCTCGCGCGGGGGACACGCTTTATCTACGCGTCTTCCGCATCCGTCTACGGCAACGGGGACGACGGCTTTCGCGAGTCTTCCGAGTGCGAGTACCCGCTCAACGTGTACGCCTACTCCAAGTTCCTGTTCGACCGCTGGGTCCGCCAGGCGACGGCGGACGCCAAATCCCAAGTCGTCGGGTTGCGCTACTTCAACGTCTACGGTCCGCAAGAGAACCACAAGGGGCGCATGGCCTCGGTGATCTTTCACTTCCACAATCAGATTCAGGACGGCGGCGCGATGAAGCTGTTCGAAGGCAGCGAGGATTTCCGGCGTGACTTCATCTATGTGGACGATGTCGTCGACGTGAACCTGTTCTTCCTCGACAACGAGTCGAAGAGCGGCATTTTCAACTGTGGAACGGGCAAGGCGGAGAGCTTCTTGGCGCTCGCCGAAGCCGTGCAGAAGCGCTACGAAGGCTCGACCATCGAGCGCGTTGCCTTTCCCGAGTCCCTGGTCGGCAAGTACCAGGCCTACACCGAGGCCGACATGTCCGCACTGCGCGCGGCGGGCTACTCCGCCGAGTTCTCCTCACTCGAAAAGGGAGTGGCCGCTTACGCCGACGTCTTGTGCAAGAGCGACGGATTTCTTCGGGGGCCGGCATGAGCGACCACGAGCTGATTGAAGTCATCGACAAGCTGACAACGCCGCGCATCTTGATCGTGGGAGATCTGATTCTCGACTCCTACTTGACCGGCGACGTCGAGCGGATCTCGCCGGAAGCGCCGATCCCCGTCTTGCGCGCTCGCCACTCCGAGGATCGCCTGGGCGGAGCGGGCAACGTGGCGGTCAACCTCTGCTCGATGGAAGCGGAGGTCGAGGTGCTCGGCGTGGTGGGCGAAGATGAGGCCGGGAGTCAGTTGCTCGCTCTCCTCAAGGCCGCGGGCGTGGACGTCAGCGGATGTGTCATCGACCCCGGTCGGCCGACGACGAAGAAGACGCGCATGGTCAGCGGCGTGCAACAGGTTCTGCGCGTGGACTGGGAAGAGGCGGACTCGCTCGACAGCGCGCACACGAACTCCATGCTCGACGGGCTCGAGGCGCGCATCGCGCGCGCGGGTGCCGTAATTCTGTCGGACTACGGAAAGGGCGCTCTCTCGATTGTCGGCGTGGAAAAGATCATTCGGGTTGCGCGCGCGGCTGCCGTGCCGGTACTCGTCGATCCGAAGGGCCGCGACTACTCGCTCTATCGCGGCGCGACTCTGGTGACGCCCAATCGTAAAGAGGCGGAAGAAGCGCTCGGTCACCCGATCGAGAGCCTCGATCAGCTGCCGGACTGCGCGAGAGAGCTCATCGCGGTTGCCGATCTTGGTGCGGCGGTGATCACGCTCGGCCCGGACGGCATCTACCACTTCGAGAAGGACGGCGACTCCGGTCGCGTTCCGACGGTTGCGCGCCAGGTATTCGATGTGACCGGCGCTGGCGACACGGTGATCTCGCTGCTCGCACTCGCGCTGGCCGCCGGCGAACCCCTGCGCAATGCCGTCAAGCTGGCCAACACGGCGGCGGGAATTGTCGTCGGACGTCGCGGTGCGTCCTCGGTGACGCGCGCGGAACTAAAGGCAGCGCTCGGACAAGAGCTGCGCCAGACGGGCAAGGTCGTCAATCGCGAGGAGCTGACTCTGCTGCTCGCGGAGTGGCGGCGCAGCGGGCTTCGGGTCGCCTTCACCAACGGCTGCTTTGACGTCTTACACCGCGGGCACGTGGAGTATCTGCGTTACGCGCGCTCGAAGGCCGACGTTCTGATCGTCGGAATCAACGACGACGCAAGTGTGCGACGTCTGAAAGGCGAGACGCGGCCGGTCAATGGAATCAAGGACCGGATGCACGTCTTGGCTGCGCTCGAGATGGTGGACGCGGTCGTCTCCTTCGGTGAGGACACGCCGAAAGAGATCATCGAGTTCGTCACGCCGGACGCCCTGATCAAGGGCGAAGACTGGGCCGAAAAGGGAGTCGTCGGGCGCGAGTGGGTCGAGCAACACGGCGGCAAGGTGCACCTCGCTCCGTTGCTCGCGGGGCGCTCTTCCACCGCCATCATCGAACGCATTCAAGATTCGGGCGCGAAGACGAGCCGCTGATGAAGGTGCTATTCGTCTATCCCAATCTGTACACGCAGATGGGATTCAACCACGGTTTGGCGTCGCTGTCAGCCAGCTTGAAGGAAGCCGGCCACGAGACGCGGTTGATCAACCTCAACGAGAACCTCGGCCGGGTTCCCACCGACGATGAGGTCTTTGACGATGCGCTCGAGTGGGGCGCGGGCTTGATCGCCTTCTCGTGTCTCTCCCAGCAATACGCGCAGGCTCTGCGGCTCGGGCGAGTGCTGCGCGAACGTGCGGCAACCTCAGGCCGCGACTTGCCTCCGATGATCGTCGGCGGAATCCACCCGACGATGGTGCCGGACGAGGTCATGCGCGATGGCGTCTGGGATCACGTCGGGGTTGGGGAGTGCGAGGATGCACTCGTTCAGCTTGTGGAGAGCCTCGAGCGCGGGGAACGGCGCGACGATCATCCGAACTTCTTGTGCTGGAAGGGTGGCGAACGACCGAGCGACACGGAGAGCATCGCTCGCGACTTCCGCACGAATCCCGTGGGGGAGTTTCCGAATTTGGCCGAGCTGCCTTTCCCGGACTACGACCTGTTCGACACGCAGAGCATTCTGAGTGGCAAGCAGGGTTGGGCCGGACTGCTGACCAGCCGCGGTTGTCCCTATCGCTGTACCTACTGCCTGAATCACCGCATCGTCGATCGCTACAAGGCCGACCTCGGACGCAGTACTGCCGGAATCGGATTCTTCCGCTTCCGCCGCCCAGAAGACGTCATCGAGGAGATGCGCATCGTCGTTCGCAAGTACGAAGGCGTCGGCACCTTCATTCTCGACGATGACCTCTTCACGCAGAACGTCGAGCATGCGATTGCGATTTGCGAGGCCTACGAAGCGAGCGAGCTGGACCTGCCCTTGGTCGTCAACTCGCACGTCAAGCGC
Organism: Planctomycetota bacterium; assembly: GCA_029259635.1. Classification (GTDB taxonomy): domain Bacteria; phylum Planctomycetota; class UBA1135; order UBA1135; genus OFTM34. The sequence continues at coordinate 88,038 of JAJDEU010000035.1, forward strand.
CTCGACCCGCGCGTTGCCGAAGCACTCGGCCGTGCCGGTTGCCGAATTCTGAAGCTCGGCATCGAGTCGGGTTCCAAGCGCGTGCGCTTCGAGGTCTTGAAGCGCCCGATGAGCGACGCGGATATTCTGGAGACGATCGAGTTTTCCGAAGCGTCGGGTCTGCACACCTCCGGCTTCGTGATGCTCGGCCTGCCGACCGAGACGCGGGCGGAACGATTCGAGACGGTCGAGCTCCTCGCTCGGTCGGGAATCGGTCGCTTCCGCACCTCGCTGTTCTTTCCCTTTCCGGGAACGGAGAGTCATCGCCTTTCGGTGGAGGGTGGATTCGTGAAAGCGGCGGCCGTGAGCTCGCTCACCGACTTCACGAGCTCGAGCTGCCTCGACTTCGGCGCGCCCGAAAACCTGGCCATCGCGAAGCTCGCGGCCTGCATGCCCTGGTATGTGAATGCGCGCATGGATCACTACCGCGAAGCCCCCGCGGCCGCTCGCTATCGTCCCCTGGTTGCGCGGGTGGAGGCGATGAGCCAGGCGGAGTGGGAGGCTTTTCAGCCCGAGCTACGCGAGTTGGACCAAGAGACTTCGGAGGCCGCGACGCGGGCCGGCGAGCTGCACTACGCGATTCGCTACAACGCCTTCATGGGGGTGCGCTCCGACTTTTTCTTGGCGGAGGAGCGTGGGATGGAGTGGACGACCGCCGCGGCCAAGCCGGTGCCGGATCCGCTCCACGCGCTCGCACTCTCCGCCGCGGCGGACGAACGTGCCTAGCAGCCTGTGGCAAAAGTCATTCGCCCCACGAGCGGCGTCCTTCCGGCCAGCTCGGCACCCAAAAGCCTCGCTGAATCTACGGATTCAGCTACGTTCCCGCGCACCGGCCTGACCAAAAATCCGCTGCTCATGGAACG
>JAJDEU010000036.1 GCA_029259635.1 Planctomycetota bacterium
ATACCGAACCCGGTTCAGATCTAAACTTTAGACCACCATGGCACAGCCATGGTGGTCCTAAAGTTTAGATCTGAACCGGGTTCGGTATTCCACCTTCCCGCCCCGTCAGCCGGCCAAACAACCGGCAACCGAGTGTGCGACACCGTATTGCCACCTTCTACGTCCGACAGTGCGAGGTCGCGAGGGCGCTACGCGGTCATCTCCGACGCGACCTTCGCCATCAGCTCGTCGTCGGGGTTCTCGGTCTCGGCGGCGGCGGTTTGGAAAGAGCGCGCTAGGCGGCTGCAGGCTAGGCGCGCGACGTTGAGTTCGGACTCCTCGGGCGTGGCGTCGGGCGATGAGACGCGCGCGATCACGGCGGCCATGACGTAGAGCGCGATCGCCATGTCGGAGAGACGGCGCAGGTCGGGTTGCGCGTTTCGCGCGGCCTTGCCGTGGCGCTCGGCGACGTCGCGGGATTTTTCGGCGAGGGTCGTGACGAGTGATTCAAAGACCGCGCGCTCATCGGCGAAGTCTTCACGCACACCATCGAGAGTCGGAGCATCCGACGCCAGCGCGCCGAGGTCTTTGACGAGCGGCCGCAAGCCCTGCGTGCCCATCATCATTCGCAGCACCTGATTCGTGCCCTCGAAGATCATGTTGATGCGCGCGTCGCGCAAAATGCGCTCGTAGGGATACTCGCGCATGAAACCGGTTCCGCCGGTGATTTGGAGCGCGTTGTTGCAGATGTCCCAGAGACGCTCGGTCGCGTACATCTTGCAGCAGGTCGCCTCGAGCATCGTCTCGCCGCGACCGAGATCGATCATGCCGGCGGTCAGCTTGGTGCTGGCCTCCATCGCATAGATGTCGGCGTCCATTCCGGCGAGCATTTCTTGAATCATTCCGAAGGAGGCGATCGGCACGCCGAACTGCTCGCGCTCTTTGGCGTGAGCGACGGCGAGCTTGCGCGCGAGTTTCGCCTGTCCGGTGCAACAAGCGGAGAGCCCATGACGCCCCGAGTTCAGAATGTTGAGCGCGACTTTGAATCCCTGACCGCGTTCGCCGAGCAGCGCGTCGGCGGGAATGACCATGTCCTCGAAGCCGACCTCCGTCGTCGACGAACCGCACAAGCCCATCTTCAGCTCCGGCGCACCGACCGACAGGCCCGGCAAGTCGTCGGGACTGCCCGAGACGACGAACGCGGAGATCGGACGGTCCATCAAGGGCGCGCCCGGATTCTCCGGATCGGGCGTGCGCGCGAAAACCGTGAAGAGACTCGCGATGCCGCCGTTCGTAATCCAGACCTTTCGGCCGTTCAGTTTCCATGAACCGTCGGGCTCTGGATCCGCGGTCGTACGCAGAGCGCCGGCATCGGATCCCGCACAGGCTTCGGTCAACGCGAAGGCGGCGATTTGCTCTCCGCTGGCGAGCGCGGGCAGCCACATTTGTTTTTGTTCGGGCGTTCCGTACAAGAGGATGCCCTTCATGCCGATGCCCAGGTGACCGGCGAACACGGTGACTGTCGACGCGCAACGATTGGAGATGGCTTCGAGCGCCGAGATGTAGGCGAGCTGGCCACAACCCGCTCCGCCAAACTCTTCGGGAATCGTCAGGCCGAAGAGCCCGAGCTCTCGCATGCCTTCGATCACGTCGGCAGAGATGGTCTTGTCGCGGTCAATCTGATCGGGATCGATCGCATCGGCGGCCCACTCGCGAATCATCTCGGCGACCGACTCGGCCGTCTCCTGCGCGTCGGCATCCGGATGCGGAAAGGGCATCACGGCAGAGCTTTCAATGCGGCCTAGAAAGAGAGAGCGGACGAAACCAAAGGATTGAGCAGTCATGGGGCGCTAAGGGAGGGATGAGGGCTTTCTTATCGGCATTCATTCTCGCGAGCGAGACGCCAAAATCCAATCAGCTGGATGGCTCCGAGGACGAGGCAGCCATGCCATACCCAGTCTGGGCCGATGTGCTCATAGACGCGCAGTCCGATCCAGGGAGCGACGATGCTGGCCACCGAGAAAACCATCGCGAAAGCAGCCATGTACTGGCCTTGGTTCCCGCGATCGGCGCGATTCGAAACCCAGGTCTGGAGGACTGGCGCCGCGAGCATCTCGCCCAGTGTCCAGATTAAGACTGTCCCGACGAGAGCCGCGACCGAAAAGGACAGACTCGTCAGGCCGAAGCCGATGCCGATCAGGAAGCCGGCCACCGCGACGACTTTTAAGGGCCTGCGCTTCTCGATGTTCTTCAAGAGCACCATCTCGAACAACACGATCACGATCGTATTGACGGCGAAGAGGGCGCTGAATTCGAATTCGGTGTAGCCGCGTTGCTCGACCAAGTAGAGCGGCAGTGTGCTCATGACCTGGAAGAAGATCAGTGCGTGGAGGAAGGTCAACAGCAGCGCGATGAGGAACGGGCGATCGCGATAGGCGGAGACTTTTCCGCGAGCTTCATCTTGAGTGTCTGGTGCGATCACCGCGCTCTTCGGGAAGAGCAGAGCAAAGAGTACTCCCGCCGCCATGCAGGTGGCCGCGTCGACATAGAAGAGCCAGGCGTAGTCGATGGAGATCAATAGCCCGCCCGCGACCGGGCCGATAGTCATTCCGAGGTTGACGCACAGGCGCAGCAAGCCGAAGGCGCGCGAGCGATTGTCGGCGCTGCTGTGCGCTGCGACAGCAACCGAGACCGCCGGTCGCAGGACTTCGCCGATGACTCCCAGGACAGCGAGCCCTAGCCCTAGCTCGCCGATCGTTCGAGCTTACCCGAGGCCGAGCAACGCTACGCTGGTCCCGAATAGTCCGACGAGAATGACGGGTCGATAACCCACGCGATCGGAGATGCGACCACCGAGGTAGATGCCCAGCATCGTTCCGAGCCCGTAGAGAGCGAGCAGGTTGCCGGCATCGGTCGGCGCGAAGCTGAGCTCCTTGGTCAGGTACGTCACCATGAAGATGACGACCATCGTTCCGCTCCGATTGACGAGCAGGATTAGCGATAGGAGCCACACCTCGCGGGAGAGCCCGCGGAAGGCAGCCTGATAGCTCTCGAGGATTCGGAGAAACACGCGGGGAGCTTAGCTCTCAATCCCCCAACTCCGAGTACGGCGAGCTAAATCTAAAACGCCGGCGTGGCTGAATCATGGCGCGCACGCGTGACCTCCGCTTGGCCCTGCCCCGGGGTTCAATAGGCGAGATTCGTTCGAAACGCCTTTCGGCGGGTCACTTCGTCGCGGCGCGTCGGACCCAAAACATCATCTCCGCGCACGTCGTTTCGCTGCCCTCGGCGATTACTCGAGGTAGCGGTCCGGAATCGGAAAGCCTTCGGTCTCGCGATCCCAATAGATCGAGACCACCCACCAGCGGTCTTCGTCCCAGAGGAGTTGAATGCTGTTGATCCCGCGGTCGAAGGGCTCACCTTCGGGTTCGGTCACGGACTCGTAGGTACTGAAGACGTGAGCGATGTGGCCGAACTGCTCGACTTTGCGCGAGAGCTGGCGCTCGTAGAACGGGTTCTCCGCAAAGTAGCCGCCCGCGTTTTCGATGTACTCGTCGGGAGTGAAAGAGCGCATGCCGATCTTGCCGTCTTTGTCCTGGCCGACACTCATCAAGCGCGCGATTTCCGGGCGAAAGAGGCCGCGCATACGGTCCCAGTCGCGCTCGCCCGCCGGTCCGGAGATGACGTCGTAGACGGCGGCAACGATGTGGTCGAGGGAGTCGACGTCGGCGGGATCGGCGGTGTAGGTGATAGCGGCTTCCGATTCGGGGTTGGCGGCAGTCTCCGACGCGGTATTCGCGAGCAGGCAAAGAGCGGAAGTCAGCAGGGAGAGAGCGGCAATCGAGGACTTGGTGTTGATCAGCATTGTGCGAATGGGCGGAGGATGGGGATGGCGAACGCGCGACTCTAGCGCGAGCGAAGCCGAAGGCGCGCGCTCGTTCGCAATCCATACACAGAGCTTAGGTTGCTCTTGCGTGGGTCTTTCTCAGAGGGCGCAGGTCCGAAAGCCGACGAACACGTCGCAGCGGTGCGGCAGGAAGAAGTTGCGATAGCGCCGACTGGCAAGGCGCGGGGAGGTTGCCCAGGAGCCGCCCTTCATGACCTTGGGAGCCCCGAACCAGGGCTCGGAGTACTCGCGGTAGGGCTCGTCGACAACGTAGCCGGGAAAGGGTTCGAAGGCGGTGGCGGTCCACTCCCAGACATTGCCGATCATCTGATGCAGAGCGCTGACGGGCGAGTGATGAGACAGCGCGTCGACCTCGATCACGTCGCCATGGCGCCAGTCGATGTTGGCGTGCTCGGTGGAGGCGGCGCGGTCTTCTGTTTCCTGCGCGAGCGCGAACTCCCACTCGGCTTCGGTGGGAAGCCGGCGTCCGGCCCACTTGCAAAAGGCCTCCGCCTCGTGCCACGTGACGTGGACTACCGGTTGGCGAGGGTCGAGCGGAATCCACCGGTCGAAGTGCCGGCGCAACCATCCCGACGAATCATCGCGCTTCCAATACACGGGGTGCATGCGATTCTCGCTCTCTCGCCACGCCCAACCCGCGTCACTCCAAAACTCGCGACGCGCGTAGCCATCTGCCTCAACGAACTCGGCGTACTCGCCCGCGCTGGTTGCCATGTTCGCCATTCGAAAAGGCGCGAGTTCGACATCGTGCGCCCACTTCTCATTGTCGAAGATGAAGTCATCCGCTCGTACCGCGCCGATTCGAAAAACCCCGCCTGCGAATTCGACGTCCGCGCGCACGACTGCCGGCGATTCGAGAGCGCCGGGCGGTTTCACATGGCTCAGCACGGGCGCCGCATACGCGAGGGTCTGACGCATGTAGGTGAAAGCTTCCGCGTGCATGTCCTCATGCCGAACGGCCAGTAGATGCAAATAGGTCGAGCGCGGATTACTCGCGCTCGTCGCCAGCCTTTCGAGGACACGATCACGGACGCGCTTCACGTAATCGCGCGTTCCCTCGATCGACGGAATGGGCAAGTCCCAGCGGGTTTCGTGCAGCACATCGAAGGAGTTGTAAAGCCGATCTCCGTCGGGCATCAGAGTCTTGTCGAAACCCGTCGCCCGCAGGAGGTTTGCTTCGTAAAAGAACGCGACGTGTCCGAGCTCCCACAGGAAGGGATTCAGAATCTCGAGCTTTGGAACGATCAGCTGTTCGGGATCGAGATCGGAATGGAACTCCATCGTGCGTTTTCCGGCGAGCTCGACGAGCGTGCAGAGCTCGTTGGCCGGAAGCTCAAAGTGCTTATCGTCCAAGTGATCCATTTTGCGCTCTACAGCCCTCGTCGAAAGCGCAGAGGAGGAACGGAACCCGCGCACTCGAGGATCAGAAATTCGCGTGTGACTTCGGCGCGATGAACCGTGGCGAGCAGCTCCAGAAAGCGCGCCTCGCGATCCATGATCGGAGGTGGACAAGCGCGTTTGGTCATGCCGATCGTTCCGATCTTTATCGAATTGTCATCCAGCTCGAGTTCGCCGGAGTAGCGGTTGCAGCCCGTGTCGCCGCTGATGCCCTCCGCGCTAAAGGCGATCGTCGGGAGCGCATAGTGTTCGAGAGCGCGGCCATCCATCGCGATGAGGCGCCAACTCGTTCCCGGCAGCTCTTCCGATGGGTCGAGAGCGGGTGGTCCAGACCGACAGGCCCCGAACAGAGCGGCCGTGGCGCAGAGAATCAAAGCGAGAACGACGGCGCGCGTTGGCGAGCGCCGCGCCTTTCCGCCGGTTTCGTGGAGCGAGGCGTTCATGGATGAAGCTTCCACTCTATCCTGTATCGGTCCGAGAGCGAGAACTCGCCGCGATGGCCGCCCACCCGACCACCGTGGCTTGGCCACCCGCCGACCGTGGCTGGGACTCGCGCTCAATCGTCACGACACTCTTTAACTACCCCGTGGATTCGCAGGATGCACTTCAAGCAGTTGTACCTCGGTTGCCTCGCGCAGGCTTCCTATTTCATTGGCGACGAGAAGACCCAGTCGGCGGTCGTCGTCGATCCGCGCCGAGACATCGAGCCCTATCTCGAGTTGGCGAAGGAGCACGGGTTTCGCATCGAGCACGTCTTGCTCACTCACTTTCACGCCGACTTTCTGTCCGGGCATTTGGAACTGCGCGAGAAGACGGGAGCGGAGATTCACATCGGCGCGGCGGGGGAGACGGAGTTCGCGTCGACGCCGATGGTTGATGGGGAGTCGATGGAGTTTGGCGATGTCCGACTCGAGTTTCTGGCGACGCCCGGTCACACGCCGGAGAGCACTTCGATCGTGATCTATGACTTAGCGGAGAGTGCGGAGGTTCCGGTGAGCGTGCTGACTGGAGATACGCTCTTCGTCGGCGATGTCGGCCGACCGGATTTGATGGCGTCGGTCGGAGTGACGGCGGAGGAACTCGGCGGAATGCTCTACGCGTCGCTGCGCGAAAAGCTGATGACGCTTCCCGACGAGACGCTCGTGTACCCGGCGCATGGCGCGGGCTCGCTGTGCGGCAAAGCTCTCGGCAATGAGAATCACTCGACGATTGGCGCACAGCGCGCGACGAACTATGCCCTTGGGGAGATGAGCTCCGACGACTTCATTCGTCTGGTCACTACAGATCTGCCGAAGGCACCGCCGTACTTCTCCTATGACGCGGAGTTGAATCGGAAGGAGAAGCCGGTGTTCGACGAGAAGCAGAGTGCGCAGCTGAAGGCGCTCGCTCTGCCTGAAGTGTTAAGGCTGCAGAACGCCGGCGCGCAGGTTCTGGACACGCGACATCCGGAGCAGTTCGCAGCGAGCCATCTTCAAGGCGCTCTGAACATCGGTTTGAACGGCAAGTTCGCGACGTGGGCCGGCTTCGTCGTCGATCTGTCCAGGTCGGTCATTCTCGTTGCGGAGCCCGGCGAGGAGTCGGAAGCGCTGTTGCGTCTCGCGCGCATCGGTTACGACGAGCTCGTTGTCGGTTATCTCGATGGCGGCATGGCGGCCGCGGAGAGTTTTGAGGATCTGCTCGAGAGCTTTGGTCGACTTACCGTCGAGGAGTTTGACAACGTTCGCTCGAAGGCGAACGCGGCGGTGATCATCGATGTGCGCGGTGTCGGCGAGTGGGAGGCGCGCTCGGTCGAGGGCAACATCAACCTTCCGTTGCAAGAGCTGCAAAGCCGCCTCGACGAAGTTCCGCGCGACAAGCCGCTGATCATCTACTGCAAAGGCGCCTACCGATCCGCCATCGCCGCGAGCATCCTGCAACGCGACGGCATCACGAACCTGGTCGACCTCCGAGGCGGCTTCGACGCCTGGGCCGAGGCGCACCCCGCGAAGGTGTAATACCGAACCGGGTTCGGTATTACACCTTCGCGGGGAAGACGGGGTAGAGCATCTGTCTTGGCAGGTCGGTGGGCATGCGGTCGTCGTCGGGATAACCGAGGCGCTCGGGTCCGCGGTCCTTCGGCCAAAACGCAGTGCGGAACAGGTAGTCCCAGATCGACAGAACGATCCCGTAGTTCTTCGCGACGCCGCCTTCGGTCGATGCGTCGTGGTGCCACAAGTGCATGCGCGGACTGTTGAAGATCCAGCGGAGCGGGCCGATGCCGACGTCGAGGTTGGCGTGATTGAAATGTCCCCAGGCGGTTCCAAACACGGCGACGGCGAAGAGCGGTGCGCCCGCTCCGCCTAACCAGAGCAGCGGGATGTAGAGCAGTGACTTGTAGACGACCAGCTCCATCCAGTGGAAGCGGAAGTTCCCGGCCCAGTCCATCTCGTGAATGGAGTGATGCACCTTGTGGAAGTTCCACAGGAAGGGAACGCGGTGCAGGAGTACGTGCACGGACCACTGCAGGAAATCGCTGACCAGCAGATAGACGATGAACTGCGTGGCGAAGTGTCGACCGGTGAGCAGGCCGGTCTCGGGAAAGAGCGACGCGGACTGGAGAACTGAATCCGTGCGAGTCGCGACGAGGCCGATGACGCCACCGGTGAGTAGCGCCCACAGGTGGCCATTGAAGATCAAGTAGAAGAGATCGTTGGCGAGTTGCGAGCGCAGAATCGGCTGGCTCTTTCGCGCCGGATTGAGTCGCTCGAGCAGAACGAAGGCCACCGAAATGCCAAGTAACCAAGCCCAATAGATCACGGCTGTTTGTACCCGTTCATTCTTCGGAGTCGCCCATGTCCGACCAGTAGTCGCTGCGAAGCAGGCGGCCCCAATCGGAATCGTAGGGATGCACAGAGCGGACGGGTCTGCCGTCCGCGTAGATCTTATCGCCGTTATTCGCCCACTCGAAGATCGACCCCTCGAGGTTGAATACGTTGGTGTACCCGCGCGCTTTTAGTTTTTCGGCGAGAGCGGAAGACCGATAGCCCACCGAGCAATACAGCACGATCTTCCGATCGAGTGGGGTTTTGCCAAGTGCGCTTAACGCCTCGTCTTCGTTCGTCGCGAGCCGCGCATGCTCGAGATGGCTCACGACGAACTCATCAGCTTCGCGCACGTCGAGGAGTAGCGGCGCCCCGTCCCCACGCTCAAGCAACCGCTTGAGCTCCTCCGTCGAGAGTTGGTCGACTCCCGGAAAGGCCTCGCGAATCTCCGCCTTGAGCTTCGCCCACCTCTCGGGAGCAACCTCGACTTTTCGTCCGTTCTGCTCGGTCGAGCCCGCCACTTCCGGCGCGCTCTCCAACACAACCTCGACCTGCTGATCCGCGGCGCAACCCGCGAGAATGAGAAGCGGTAATACCAAACCGAGTTTGTTCCTACCGCTTCGCATCATCGATTTCGAATGTTGAAGTTGAGGTCGAGCCGAATGCGGAAGGGATTGTCGGTCGACTCGGAGTGTGAGCTCAAGGCCCAGAGTCGGCAGATGGTGTCTTCGTTGATTCGGTATTCGCCACCGTAGCCCATGCCCTCCATGCCGCGTCCCACGCCCGTTCCGGTAATCGGCAGGTCGTCCTGCGAGACCGGACTGAACAGCGAGTCCTCGTCCATGTCGAACCAGAACCCGAACAGGTTGTAGTCGCCGGGCGCCTTGTTCGTTCCGACGCGAGCGCCGAGCGCGTAACCGCGCTGACTCGACTCTTTCACGTTATCCCAAAACTGTGCGTAGCCCTGCTGCTGGCCGAGCACTCCGCCGGTGTGCGTCACGTCGACAAAGCTATCCCAAACCGCAAAGTCGCTCATGAAGTTTCCCGCTCCATCTGTGCGATTGCCCTGGTTCTGAAAGCTGCCGGTGCCGGGGTTCAGATTCGACCAATGCGTAAACGCGCTGGCGAAGTGAACGGTGAGGTTCTCGTGCGAGGTGCAGGTGGCGTTGAACTGCGCGCCGACCATCGACGGATCATCGTCGGCGCCGGCCTCGACCGCGGTGTACTTGACGAGGCGCAGATCGACCTTCTTCTCGGGTTTGGTGCAGTGAAGGATGGCCGCAAAGCCCGCCGGCTGAACGTCTGCATCCCAGAGAAACTCGCCGTAGATCGGCGGCGCGCTGAAGACGTGCCCAAATTTGCCCGCTTGAACCGTCAACCAATCCGCGGCGAACCACTCGGCGAATAAACGATCGAGCACAAGCTCAGCGCCCTCGAAACCGTCGCCTCCATCACCAAAGTCCCAGTGCGGATTGTTGGCGTCCACACCATCCGAACTCGTGGACATGCGCGCGTGAACGTTGAGTTTCTCGTCGAGCTTGTACTTGCCTCCCAACCGAAACCGAAACCGTCCGCGATGTCGGTCTTCGCCGTTCGTCTGCTCAAAGGTGCTCTCCCAACGAACTCGTCCATTGGCGTACAAGTCCAATCGATCCCAGATGGAGGGTTGATCGTCGTGCATGGTGAGTGGGCTGACGAGGGCGGCGCACAGGGCGAGTGAGATCATGTATTGGGCGTGGTGGAAGAAGAGGTCGTAACGTTTGGCCGCCTGTCGGTTCGGGGCGGCGGAGGATTCTATTTTTTTCGGAGAGGGCGAGCAACAAGGCCGATCTTCGTAGCTGACGCGCGAACGGCTTCAACCGCACGCGTCAAGACTTGTAGCCCTCGAGCGTATTCCATCGTCCACGCGCGTGAACTTCAGTGACGGACAGGCCGACGGCTTCGAGAGATGTTCGCGTCGGCGCGAGGTGGTGGATCGGGCAGCCACTCACGGCGAACCATCCGCCCGTACGCAGTCGTGCGGAGAGCTCGACGGCGTGAAGTTGAATCAAGTCCGAATACAAATTGGCGAGGAGAGCGTCGAACTCGAAGTCGTCTTCGTCCAAAACTTCAAAGCCGCCGTGGCGAAACTCACACCGCTCCGCGACTCCATTCTCTCGCGCGATCTCACGAGCCGCCGGTCGCGAGGCCGGATCAATGTCGAAACCGATCGCAGAGGCGGCGCCAAACAGCGCGCTCGTCACCGCCAGAATCCCAGTCCCCGTGCCGATGTCGAGCACACGGTCGCCAGCTTTCACACGCTCTTGAATCAAACGCATGCACGTGCGCGTTGTCGCATGTCGACCCGTCCCGAAGGTTCCGCCGGGTATCAGAGCTAAGCGCCGCTCGCCCGCTCGCAATTCCCCATCCCAATCCGGCGTCACAACGCACAGACTCCCCACGCGAAACGGTCGCCACGATTTGCGCCACGCCCCCGACCAGTCTTCGTCGGGAATCTCGCGAAAGCCGGGCTCTAACCCTCGAAGTTCGTCAATCCCCGCCGTCTCGGCGAGATTCCGGAGCGCGGAGCAGATCGTCGAGCGCGCCTCGACGGAATCCTCGGCCAGCGCGAGCGCGGAGCGCACCCACTCACGGCCCGCCTCGGGCTCCGGCAGGTCGTCACCCCCGATGACCGCGCTTCGGCAAGGCCCCGCCGCCAAGACTTCCGCCATCAGCTCGCCCCAGCCGCACGGTACTTGCACCAGCACCTCGACCCAACCGGTCTTGTCTTGATCGCTCTCGTTCATGATGGACCGCAGAGTTTGCCAGAAAGGTGAACGAGCACGCGGGCGAAATACGTTTCGAACAATCATTGCCGCGCCGCTTATCGATGTTCAGGATCTCACCCGAGGAGCACCCGTGGAAACCACCGACATCGGAATACGCCTCACGTATTTCTATTCCGCCTGCATCGGAATCGCATCGCCGGACGTTCGCGTCCTGTGCGATCCCTGGTTCACGGAAGGCATCTACGACGGGAGTTGGTTTCACTATCCGAAGCTGAAGAGCCCGCTCGAAACGATTGGCGAGGCGGACTTGATCTACGTCTCGCACATCCATCCCGATCACTACGATCCAGATTTCTTGATCGAGTACCTCGAGCGCTATCCGAAAACGCGTGTCGTGATCGCGCCCTTCGTTCCGAACTATCTGTCCAAGCTGATGACGAAGGCGGGCATCGCGCACGAGGTCATTGACGAGCTCACAATGGGCGAGACGAAGATCGCCTTGTTCCTCTCCGGTGTTGGTCCGCCGAGTTCAATCGATTCCGCGCTGGCGATGCGATGGCGCGATCGCGCGGTTGTGAACTTCAATGACAATCCCGGCGGCGAGGTCCAGCTCGCGCAGATCAACGCGTTCTGCGAGGGCGTCGACATTGCTTGCTTGCCCTACGCCGGGGCGGGCGCGTGGCCGCAAACTTACTTCGAGCCCGGTCCAGAGCTGCGCGCCGCTGCCGAGCGAAAGAAGCAGTCCGCCTTTGATCGCTATCGCCGCATTGCCGCCGCGCTCGATCCGAAAGTGCGCCTGCCTTTCGCCGGCAAGTACATCCTCGGCGGGCACCTTCACGAATTGAACTCGTGGCGCGGTGTGCCGGATGCGGTCGAAGTGATGGAGTTCGACCCCAAGGCGGTGGTTCTCGAAGACGGCGGTCACGCGTGGATCGATACCGAGAGTCTGACGCCGAGTGCGGCGCGCACGCAAGCCGTCTCGCCCGATGAGTTGGAGCGCTATGCGCGCTCGCTCGCCGACCGACCGATGCACTACGAGTCGCAGTTTGCGGAGCTCGACTTGGACCAAGTCAACTTCGAGGAGTTGATGGTGAAAGCCGCCGAGCGCGCTGGACCCCGTTCCCTGTGCGAGTCGGACTGGTACTTTTGCATTTTGGTCGGCGACACTTGGCTCGTCGTCAATGCAAAACGCGACTCCACAGAGGTAAAGGCTCTCTCCGACGTCTCCGCTCTATCACCGCGCAGCGAAATTCGCATTGATCCGCGCTACCTCTACGGCCTCCTCACCGCGGCCTTTCACTGGAACAACGCCGAGATCGGTTCGCAGTACGACACGCGTCGCTTCCCCGAGGAATACCACGCCGAAGTGCAGGGGTACCTCAACTTCTTTCACGTCTAGACAGCGCGCGCCAAATACGAAGAAGCCCCATTCGCGCAAGTTCGCACGAATGGGGCTTTTTAAGTTTTCGCTGAACTAGTTGATCGCCGTCCCGCAAGCTCCGCAGAACTTCGCGTCCGCGACGATGCCGGCTCCACACTGAGAACAGAAAGCCGTAGCGCCAGGCGTCGTGGTGGCCGGTGCTGCTGCGGCGGGCGCGACCGCGGCAGGAAGTGTGTAGGTGCTCGCGATATAGGAGTCGATGGCGGGCAGAGTCTTGCGCAGGGCTTCGTCGAGAGCGAGACGCATCAGCTTGCCGTGGTCGTCGTCGGCGATGCGCATGTCGGCGTCCGCCGTTGCGTTGAAGCCCAGAACTTCGATGCCCATTGCGCTGGCTTTGTCTTCGCGCTTGAACTCGCTGAAGTTTGCGACGGCGACGGCGCCGGAAGTGGGATCGACCAATCGAATGTCGACACCGCACTCGGTCGTGATCGTGACCTCGTCCTTCTTGTAGTCACCGCCGCCGAGGCCGATGTTGCCGAGACCGATCTTGCCCAGTCCAAATCCCGCCTTCGTGTTGACGATCTTCGTGCGGAAGTTCGTGACGCGGCCGATCAGCATCAGGTCGATGCCGTTGACCTGACCGGAGGCCGCGAGCTCGCCGGGCTTGACGATGCCCGAGAGGTTTTGTTCGGCGAGCAGGACGTCGAGTTGCGCGCGCTCGATCACGGTGAAGCGCTGGCTCTGCACCATCAACGTGCTCATCGTGTCCGCGGCGACAGCGTTCATCTCTCTCTTCGCGGCTTTGCCGGTCACGCTGAAAGGCGGAACACCGACTTTCGGGCGGGTCGCACCGGGGGGCGGGGGCGCGTAGATCCCGACGTTGGCGGTCATCGTGTCGGCGGAGGCCGATTCCGAGACGGAGGCGCAGGAGGCAAATGCGGTAGCGGAAATCGCGAGGGCGAGGAGCGAGCGAGAGAGGATTCGGGAGCTCATTGGCTTGTGCGGTTGGATGTGAACGGGATGGTTCGGAGAGATAGAGCGATGCGAGTCGGTCGATCGCGGCGGCCAATCTAGCCGATCCGGAGTCAACGGAGAAGGCGAACTGGGCTCGGCGTGAAGGGAAGCCGCTAGACTTGCGAGGGAGCGGTCCCTAAGTCTCGCCCGTGGCGGGAAAGGCGCCTAAGCTGTTGATCCGCTGCTCTTAGGGCGGGCCCATCCCCAATGATCTTTACCGAGTTCCGCTTCCTCGTCTTCTTCATCATTGCGTTCGGGATCTACTGGATCCTGCCGCGCAACGGTGTGCGCAAGCTGTGGATGCTCGTCAGCAGCTATGCCTTCTACGCAGGTTGGCGGTGGGATTTCCTGGGGCTGATCGCCATCTCGACTCTGGTGGACTACGTCGTCGGGCTCATGCTCGATCGCGAACAGTCGACGGGCCGCCGCCGCGGCTGGCTGATCCTCAGTCTCGTCGTGAACCTCGGCATGCTGGCGATCTACAAGTACTACGACTTCTTCGTCACGTCCGGCATCGAGTTTTTGGGCTCACTCGGAATCGAAGCCTCGGCGAGCACACTGGGTTTTGTGATTCCCCTCGGGATCAGCTTCTTCACCTTCCAGACGCTCTCCTACACGATCGATGTGTACCGCGGAAACATGAAGCCGGTTCGGAGCCTGCTCGACTTCGCGGTCTTTGTCGCGTTCTTCCCGCAACTCGTCGCCGGACCGATCGTGCGCGCCTCCGCGTTCTTGCCCCAGCTCGTCTCCAAACGCAAGTTCAGCGAGATCACGTGGCGAGCTTCAACCGCGCTGTTTCTCTTCGGTTACATCAAGAAAGCGTGCATCGCCGACAACGTCGCCAGCGTGGCCGACCAAGTCTTCGCGAACCCGGACGGTTTTGGTGTCCTCGGCAAGTGGCTCGGATTGTCGCTCTACAGCGTTCAGATCTACTGCGATTTTTCGGGCTACACCGACATGGCCATCGCGATGGCGGCCTTCTTCGGCTACCAGCTGACCGTCAACTTCAACTTCCCCTACCTCGCCCGCAGCATCACCGAGTTCTGGCGTCGCTGGCACATCAGCCTCTCGACCTGGTTTCGCGACTACCTCTACATTCCGCTCGGCGGAAATCGCGCCGGCGCTTTCAAGACCTACCGCAACCTCTTGATCGTCTTCTTCCTATGCGGCCTCTGGCACGGCGCCAGCTGGAATTTTGTTATCTGGGGTCTGCTCCACGGCCTGTTCTTGGTGATGGAGCGCGCCTTCAAGTTCCGCGGCAACTCCGCCGTCGGCACGCTCTACACGCTCTTCGTCGTGATGCTCGCGTGGGTCTTCTTCCGCAGCCCCGACTTGCCTTCGGCGCTCTCCTTCACCGGCGGCCTCTTCGGCATCGGCGAAGCGGGCACAAAAGTCATCGCAACTCACTGGTGGGGCATCCTCGGCGGCTTCGTCGTTGTGCACGTCTTCATGTCGCGAGGTGTGCTCGAGCGCGCCATCGAACGCATGCCTTCCGCGCTCTACTCGATTGCGTACGGAGCCGCGTGGGCGCTCGCTTTCCCCTGGGCGGCGGTCGACTACCAACCGTTCATCTACTTCCAGTTCTAGGTCGGCGCGAGCGCGAATTCCAAACGGTCGCGAAGAAGGATGGGACGCGTGATCTTCATGCGCATCGTTCATTCAGTCCCCGACAAACCAAAGGTACAGGTGCGCGTCGGAGCCGAGCCTCTCGAGTAGGGGACGCGCGTGCTGCAAAACGGCTTTGAGGTCTCGATCGAGCCGAGTTTGAAGCAATTCAGAAACGTCGCGATCCAGGTCCACAGCCTGGGCCTGGTTGAACACGCTATCTCCCCAAGGAACGAGGTACTTGAGGAGCCGCGTTTCTGTGAGTTCGCGTTGCGTGGCCAAAGAGAGCGCGTTATCCAAGTCGTAAACCTGCTCAAAGATTTCGCCCCCTTCGCTCCTCAGTTGAACGTTGATCCCCATAACTCGTCTGTAAAGTGGTGCCGGTCAGCAGTTGAGGGAGCCGATTCAACCGGCTTTCGAGGCGACTCATTCGTCGAACAACCCGGACGACGAATCGCGCGTCGCGCGCGTTACCTCTTGAGTCGCACGGAGAAAACCCGGCGCTCGCAGGAAGGTTCCGGATTGTTCGCGACGACCTCAGAAATTCAGTCGCAGTCCCGCGGCTCCGCTAGGAACTACTCTGGTGAGTTGGATCGATTGACGTCCGAGCGAGGCGCGCTCGGATTCCATCGGTTTCATACGGGCTACTCGTCCTCGGATTCAAGCTGCAGGTAACCCAGTTCGTCGTAACCAAGCCCATGCCCATGGTCCTTGATCCCCTCATCCTCGAGGAAGGAGGCGATGAGGAAATTGCGGCTCCAGTCGTCGGGGAGCTCACCTGGACTCCACGCGAATCGGAGGATCCCCAACTCCCAGATGTCTTCGTTAGCCAGGGATTCAAGGTCAGCCTCAGTCACGTGTTCGCGCCGAATTAACTCCGCTACAGAACGCGTGGACCGTTCGGGTTTCTCCGCACCCGTCCCGGGATCGAGATCATGATTATGGGCCGGCGGGCTACAGCTCGAGATGTTCAGCGCTAACCAGACGACCGTTGCTCCGCTACTAATCCGCATGATCTTGTCGCGCATTTGTGCCCTCGCTAGCCGTCGAGACCCAATTGGGATCATCCTGAAGAAGTTCGCCTCATCGCTTTGCCCTGCAGTACGGCCCGACATGACTCGCCCCACGATTCTGTCGATTGGTCGAGTCCACTAAATGGCAGCCGTCTTCGCCGAATGGACAGATCGCTTCCGACGATCGACAAGGTAGTAGGCGTACCGGATTGGAATGAACACCAAAGCGCTCAACAGAAGTGTCCCGATTAGGCTAGGCCCCTGAGGCCCTACGGACACCACGAGAATCACCGCGATGGAAAAAACTCGGATAGAGGTTAGCTCGGAACGAACACTCGCCAAATCCCCGCGCATAATTCGAAGATCATTCCTAAGCGTTGCCATATTCGTTTCTGACATCTTCAGTTCCTTGTCATCTATCTATTGGTTGAGACGATCAACATTCGGTTCGAGAACGATCCGCCTGCATCGGCCCTTAATCTTCTGAATCAACAATGCCCCATGGATTACGTCCGGCCTTCAACTGAAACACGACGTCGTCTGGAAGTTCCGTAATCGAAGTCCAGTACACGGTGATCTCAGATTCGAACAGCAAAGCTTTACGCCAGCGCTCGAGATAGACGCGTGAACTCGACGTGCCGATGAACGATGTAGCGCTCATCGTGTTCATCTCGTCAATCTCGTCAGCGATCTCTAGGAAGGTCGAGGCGTTCACATGCTTGACCGTCGAACAAGAGACGAAGGCTACGCTGCAAATGACGAGCGCTAGCAATGCTACTCCGAGGCGATGCCTAGTCGATTTCATTCGTCACCAAGTATAGAGCACAAGTCGTCGACTCGTAGCAGTGGTGAATCGAGCCCTAGAGGGCCTATACGTGCTAGCGCGGAGTCAGTTCGAAATCCGCTCTTTACGGCGGACCGATATTGCAAGGACTGGTCAAAGCTTCCGCATCTCCAAGCGATCGGCTTGGCCCGCAGCTATAGTGGATGGATCGTGGAGCCCAATCGTTGGAAACAGATCTCGCGCATTTGTGCTGAAGCGCTGGAACGGGATCCAGATAAGCGCGAAGCATTCGTCGAGGTGGCGTGTGAGGGCGACGCGGAGTTACGTGCCGAAGTCCTGAGCTTGCTCGCCCAAGACTGCGGAGCGGATGGAATCCTCGATGCTCCGCCCGCTTGGGATGGCGTCGTCGCGAGCGAGTTGGAATCGCAGAGTTTCGAGGGGAAGAGCATCGGTCCGTACCGAATCGTGAGGCTCATTGGACGCGGCGGGATGGGCCAGATCTTTCTGGCGGAACGCGATGACGCGCAGTTCGACCAGAGCGTTGCGCTCAAAGTCATTCGGCGCGGAATGGACACCGACGACATCTTGCGGCGGTTTCGTGCGGAACGTCAGATTCTCGCGGGGCTCGCGCATCCGGGCATCGCTCGGCTCTACGACGGTGGCGCGACGGAGGACGGCGTTCCTTACTTCGCGATGGAGTACATCGATGGTCTCGCGATCACCAAGTACTGCGACGAGAACAAACTCACGGTTCGCGAGCGGTTGCTGCTCTTCAAGAAGGTCTGCGCGGCCGGACACTACGCGCACCAAAACCTGATCGTTCATCGCGACTTGAAGCCGAGCAACATTTTGGTGTCATCCGAGGGTGAGCCGAAGCTGCTCGACTTCGGGATCGCCAAGGTGCTCGACTCGGAAGGCGACGCGGGTGAGCAAACTCTGACGAGCCAGCGCGCGATGACGCCGGAATACGCCTCGCCCGAACAGATTCGCGGCGAGACGATCACGACGGCGAGCGACATCTACGCCCTCGGCGTGCTCCTGTTCGAGCTGCTCTCTGGCGAGCTTCCCTACACGGGCACGCGTACTGCCATCGAGCGCGCGATCTGCGAGACGGCACCCGTGAAGCCGAGCACCGCACTCGCGCATAGCTCGAAAACAACCGACGCTCGCGGGCGTTCGCGCCGCCTGCGCCACCTCCGCGGGGACGTCGACAACATCGTCCTAAAGGCGATGCGCAAGGAACCCGAGCGCCGCTACGCCTCGCTTCAAGAGTTCGCTGACGACATCGATCGCCATCTGCGGGATCGGCCGGTCACGGCTCGCCCCGAGACGCTTCTGTACGTCGCGCGAAAGTTCATCGGTCGCAACTGGATTCCCGTTGGCCTTTCGACGATCGCCGCGATTGCCGTCGTCGCCTTCGCGTTCATCACCGACGCTCAATCGAAACGCATCGCCGAGCAGTCGAACATCGTGTCCGACGAACGCGACCTCGCCGAAGAGGTCACCGAGTTTATGGTGGACCTCTTCGACCAAGCCGACCCGCGCGCGACGCGCGCCTCCGACATTCGTGCACGTGAGATTCTCGATCGGGGTTACGAGAGGTTGGGGGACCTGGAGGCTCGACCGGGCGTGCTCGCCAGACTGATGTTGAGCATGGCGCGTGCCTACGAAGGTCTCGACGACTTGCGCCCGGCAGAAAACCTCCTGCGCGAGTCGCTCGAGCTCGCGAAGGACCTACCCAATCCGCTCGAGCGACTGATGGTGCAACGCGAGCTCGCGCTCGTTCTGACTCGCATGGGCCGCCTCGACGAAGCGGCGGAACTCCATACCGAAGCGCTCGAGCAGTGGCGCATTCACGACAGCGCCGAAAACCCCTTCGTCGCGATGCAGCTGCAGCGCTTGGGCTGGATCGAGGAGCATCGCGGCGCGAACGAGCGCGCGGAAGAGCTCTATCGCGAGGCGATCGCGATGCTCGAGAAATTGCTCGAGAATGGGCCGGAGGAGAAGCTCGACTACGCCAAGACGCTCGGGCACTTGGGGCACCTCTTGCTCGTTCACTACGGAACCGAGCAGGCCGAGCCCGTGCTGCGCCAATCGCACGCGCTCATGATCGAAGTGCTCTCCGAGGAGGATCCCGAGATGGGGCTCAGCTTCGAGCAGCTCGGACGCCTGGAGTTTGCCCTCGACAACCTGCAGGCTGCAGAAGAGAACTTTTCACGCGCCCTTGCCTCCCGCTTGCAGCTCTATGGCGAGGGCTCGGTCAACGTCGCCCTCGCGCGCAACGAAGTCGCTCGCGTTCAACGCCGGCTTGGCGATCTCGAATCGGCGGAAGCCAACTACCGTTCGGTGGCCGAGACACTGCGCGCTCGTCTCGGACCCGATCACTGGTATGTCGTGCAGGCGACCTTCAATCGCGGAAATACCCTGCGTTTTCAGGGCCGCCTCGACGAAGCGAAAGAGCAGCTCAC
Organism: Planctomycetota bacterium; assembly: GCA_029259635.1. Classification (GTDB taxonomy): domain Bacteria; phylum Planctomycetota; class UBA1135; order UBA1135; genus OFTM34. The sequence continues at coordinate 19,119 of JAJDEU010000036.1, forward strand.
AGATGCGCTCCGAACAGCGGGACGACTGCGCGCCGAGGATCATCCCGACCGAGCGATTCTCGCGGAACCGCTGATTCGTCTGCACCTCGATCAGGGTGATGTCGCGGACGCGGAGGCGTTGGCGTGGGAGGCGTGGCGTGCTTGCCAGGCTTCACTTCCCCCGGGGAACGCGCTGCGCCTCAACATCGCGTGCTTACTGGCGGAAGCGCTCGGCAAGCAGGATCGAACTGAGGATGCTTGGGCTCTCCTCGGCGGCGAGCTCGACGGTCTGGATCCAGAGTCCGATGCCGCCAAGCGAATCGTAACCGCGATACAGAGTCTCGAAGAGGGCTAGCTCGCCAGCTCGCGGTGCAGCCACAGCCGCGCGACTTGCCAGTCCGATTTGACGGTTCGCTCCGAAACGCCCAGCACTTCGGCCGCCTCCGTCACCGACAGACCGCCGAAGTAGCGCAGCTCGACGACACGCGCTTGCCGTTGATCGAGTTCGGATAGCCGGCTCATGGCGTCGTCGAGCTCGAGCAGGTCGTACTCCGCGCCGCCATCCCATTCGGCTTCCTCGCTCGTCGTCACGCGCTCGGGATTCCCGCCGCGCTTGAGCGCCGCACGCCGACGCGAGTGGTCGACGAGAATCTGCCTGATCCCTCGCGCCGCCACAGCCATGAAGTGCGCCTTGTTCTGCCACTCGGTCTGCTCGGCCTTGAACAGACGCATGAATGCCTCGTGCACGAGCGCCGTCGGCTGGAGCGTGTGCCCCGTCCGCTCGTGCCGCATCAGCGCCGCGGCCAGCTCGCGAAGATCGTCGTAGACCAGCTCGAAGAGCTCCGCCGCCGCGTCTCCATCCCCGCGCCGCAGCCGTCCGAGCGCGAGCGTCGCGCGATGAGTCTTCGGCTCCATGACCCGCTTAGTCGTCTATCCAGCGGCGTGTCGCAAGAAATTGTGCGGAAAAGCCTCATTCCGTTGCCCCCGTGGAAACCGGTCTGCGCAGACAGCCTCTGTGACCGCTCTTGTCCCCCCGAGCGTGCCCCCGCACGCGACCGCTATGAAGCCGATGACTCCCCCCCGATTCGCCACAACGCTGGCCTGCGCACTTCTTCTCGCCACGACCAGCTCTGCCCAGGTCGAGACCTTCGACATCTTCCCCGGCGCCGGCGCGTCCGCAACCGGCGAGCTCACCGACGTCAATGGCGTGCTCTTCTTTCGCGCGAACGATGGCACGACAGGCTCGGAACTCTACAAGGCTAACGGAACGAGCTCGGTCACGCTGATCAAAGACATTCCCGGATCGCCTTCGCCGCAAGAGCTGACCGCGATCGGGAACCTCGTCTACTACACAGCTACGGATTCCGTGCTCGGCCGCGAGTTGTTTCGCAGTGACGGCACCTCCGCTGGAACTTTTGTCGTCAAGGACATCAACACCACCGGAGTCTCGACGCCGAGAGACTTGATCAACGTCGCTGGCACTCTGTTCTTCAACGCCAATCCGTCCAACGGCGTCTTCGGCCGCGAGCTCTGGAAGAGCGACGGCACTTCCGGCGGAACGGTGATGGTCAAAGACATTCGACCGGGTGGCTCGGCTTCGTTCGATGGCAATAACGCGCGCTCCGCGACAGCGGGCGGACTGTTGTTCTTCTGGGCGGATGACGGTGTCAACGGAACCGAGCTGTGGCGCAGCGACGGAACTGCGGCGGGTACCTTCCTGCTCAAGGACATCAACCCGAGCGGGTCGTCGCGCGTCGCGCTCTCACCCGTCGCTCTCGGCAACTCGATCCTCTTCGCCGCGGACAGCGGAACCGGCGTCGGCGGAACGGGCATCGAGCTCTACAAGAGTGACGGCACCGTGAGCGGAACGGTCCTCGTCAAAGACATTCGCCCCGGTATTTTTTCGGGAGTCGCGCCCTCCGGAGGGATGGTCAACCTAAACGGCGTCGTGCTGTTCTCGGCGACGGACGGCAGCGGAACAGAGCTCTGGCGCAGCGACGGAACCGCCGCCGGAACGGTGCAAGTGGCGACGCTCAACATTCAGGGCGGTTCTTTCCCGACCGAAATTACGAAGGTCGGCGACAAGGTCTACTTCTCTGTCTTCCTCGCTTCGATCGGCATCGAACTCGGCATCAGCGACGGCACGACTGCTGGTACAAAGATTCTGGCGGACCTCAATCCCGGCGCGGCGAACAGCTTTCCCGCGCGCTTCGGCAGTGTCGGCGACATCGCTTACTTCGCCGCAGACGACGCGACTCTCGGCAATGAGCTGTGGCAGAGCGACGGTACGGCCGCGGGAACAAGCGTCGTCTTCGACCTTAACCCGAGTGGCGCGTCGAGCCCGAATCGACTGACGACCGTCAACGGAATCCTGTACTGGACGGCCGGCGACGATGCGAATGGCTTCGAGCTGCGCGCTCTCGTCCCACCGCCCCCGGTTCCTCTCGCTGAGGGCAGCGGCAACTTTCTGTCCGCCTGCATGGTCGGCGATCCGGTCAGCACTTTCTCCGGCGAGCTCTACCTGCCCGTCGTCGCGGATCTGAACCTGGGCGGCCCGATGCCGCTCGCGTTCCGGCGCTACTACTCCTCGCACCTCAAGAAGAACTTCGTGGAGGGTGACCTGGGGGCGAACTGGTTACACACCTACGACGAGCGACTGATGGTGTCCGGCAACACGGCCACACACATCAGCTCTGCCGGTCGCGTCACCGAGTTCACTCAGGCGATGGGCGTCTGGACACAGAACACGAACGAGGACACTGCCTACCAGCTCGTGACGGGTGCCGGTATCGACGCGCGGCTCTTTGATCCGGTAACGAATCGAATCTTCAGTTTCGACTTCACCACCGGCGGCGCCGTGACCGGCAAGCTCGCCACGATCGAAGATGGCTTTGGCAATGTACACACGGTGACCCGCGACACTGGGAGTGGGCAGCTCCAGTCTGTTGCTGACGGACTCGGACGCACACTGAGCTTTACCTACAACGCGGACGCGATTCCGAAGCTGGAGACCGTCTCCGATGGCACGCGCACGGTCACGTTCCAGTACACCGATGGCATCGACTCGGAGTACCTGACGGTGGTGACGGATGTCGGGGGAGGCATGACGACCTATACCTATGCCGACACGAGCGCCAGCGCCGACCACGGGCTCATCACGGCGGCCACGCGTCCGGAGCTCAATACGCCGTTTACGCAGACCTACTTCGGGACGGCGGATCCCGCGAGCGGCAAGGTCGAGACGCAGACCGACTTTGCGGGGAACGCGACGGCCTTCAGCTACTCCGAGACGCAGACGACTCTGACGGATCCGGATACCAATACGACCGTGCACACGCACACGGCGACGGGCGAGTTCACCAGCATGCTGGACGAAGGTGGCTCGGCGTTCACGATGGCTTCGGACGGCAACAAGCGTCGGAACTCCGTTGTGGATCGCATGGGCAGCGGCACGAGCTACACCCACGATGCGACGAGCGGCGAAGTCGCGAGCGTGACTCGCGCGAACGGCGCGACGACGAGCTTTGAGTACACGGCGCGCGCGAATGGCTCGCTCATGTTTCACGACCTGACCGGCATCACGCACGCCGATGGCTCCAGCGAGAGTTTCGTCTACGACGCTTCCGGAAACCTGACCGCGCACACCGATCGCGCCGGCAATGTGAGCGGCGCGACCTACAACGCCGCTGGACAGGTTTTGACCAACACGAACGCGGCGGGCGGAGTGACGACGAGCACGTACAACGCCGACGGGACGCTTGCGACCCGCGAGGATGCGGCGGGGAACGTCACGACGCTCGGCTACGACTCCGCGAAGAGAGTGGACACGATCACGTTTGCCGACACGAGCGCGCGCAGCTTCACCTACAACGCGATGGATCGACCGCTCACGACGACGGACGACCTGGGCAACACCGTCACGTTGACCTATGACGCCAACGGAAATATCGAGACGATTCAGGATCCCAGCTCGAGTACCTCGACCTACGAGTACGACGACCTCGATCGGCTGAATCGCGTCACGAACGCGCTCGGTCAAGTCGTCAGCCGCAGCTTTGATTCGCGCGGCCGGATCGCCACGGCGACGGACGGGAACAGCAACGTGACGACCTTTGGCTACGACTCCAAGGGCCACGCGCTGACGACCCTGACGCCGCTCGGGAATGTCTACAGTCGTACCAACAACGCCGAGGGCATCCCGACCTCCCGAACGGATCCGCTCGGGAACACGACCCTCTTTGGTATCGATGCCCTCGGTCGCGTCGTCAGTACGAGCTCTCCGATCGGTTTCGCGACGAGCCTGACTTACGATCTGCTCGGTCGCATCGTCTCGGTCACCGACCAGCTCGGTCGAGTCGCCAGCTTCACGCGCGATGCGCGCGGCGCACTGATCGGGATCACTTTGCCGGGCGGCGCTTCGACGAGCATGACGCGCAACTCGCTCGGGAAGATCACTCAGTTGACCGATGCCGGTGGGAACAACTGGATGAGCGCCTACGACAACTTCGGTCGGCGCAGCTCTTCCACCGATCCGCTCGGCAATGTGCGAGCGGTGGCCTACAACCAAGTCAATCTCCCGATGACCGTGACTTATCCCGGGGGACTCGGAACGAGCACGCTTAACTACGACGTCAACGGGAAGATCACGAGCGCGGCTTATAGCGACGGGACGGCGCTCGCGTGGTCCTACGATGCGAACAGTCGGCTCGTCAGTGGAACGGCGCTCACGCGTGGCTACGACGCGGTCGGTCGTATCAATGAGAGCAACGGAATCACGGGCGCGCGCGACGCGGCCGGTCGGATCACGATGATGACGCTCGCGCCGGGCAAGACGGTGACCTACGCGTATGACGCGGATGATCGGCTGACGAGTCTCACCGACTGGATGGGTGGCGTGACCGACTTCACTTATGACAGCGCTGGGCGTCGCACCGGTATCCAACGACCGAACGGCATCGACACCACGCAGACCTTCGATGCCGACAGCCGCGTGACGGGACTTAGCGAGACGGGGCTCTCGGGCATCACTCTCGTGCTGGACGCCGCGGGTCGAGTGAGCTCGGCGACACGCAATGTGCCCATGCCCACGTCGTCGAACGCGCTCTCCGATGTCGCCGTAGGTTTCGACGCGGCGTCCCAGGTTGCGGCTTTCACGTACGACGCCCTCGGTCGACTGATCGACGATGGATCGCGGCTGTTCACCTGGGACCTCGCCTCGCGCGTGACTCGCTACATCGAGCGAGGCAATCAGGTGGATGCGACCTACGACGCAGCCGGACAGCGCGTGTCGCGAACCGAAGGCGGCGTGACGCGCGGCTACAAGTGGAATGCGATGCTCGGCTTCCCGAGCGTCAGCGTCGAGACCGAGGCGGCCGCCGACTTGCGTTACTACATTCACACGCCCGGCGGCGAATTGCTCTACAGCGTCGATGCGACCGGCGGTGCGCGGCGCTTCTATCACTTCGATGAGCTCGGCAATACAATCTTCATCACCGATGATGCAGGTGCGGTCATCGCATCCTACGCCTACACGCCTTTCGGCCGACTGACCGGCGTGAGCGGCGGGCTCGACAATCCCTACACCTGGCGCGGCCAGCACGGGATCATGAGTGAGGGCGGCGATCTCTACTACATCCGCGCGCGCTACTACGACGCGACTACCGGTCGCTTCATCTCGCGCGATCCGGTGGAGGCGATCGGTCCGCTCAGCTCGAATCCCTATCAGTACGGCTTCGGGAATCCGCTGCGATTCACGGACCGCAATGGTCGCGACGCGATTCTTTTCGACGAGGACCAGCGCCGGCGCGATCTCGCCGAGTCTTCGACGGTCGTGCTCGGAATTAGCAGCGCGCCGATCTTCCTCGCGCAGCTACTCTCCGGCCAGCCGGCGGAGAACCTGATCGACATTCCATCGGGATCGGTCCTCTCTCGCACGCGACCGAAGGCTCGCGCGATGCCGGTTCAGAATCCGCGCTTCGATATGGTCAGCATGGACATCCAGCTCAGTTTCGACTGGGCGCTCGGTCCCATCGACGAGGAAGCGGGACCCGCCGTCTCCGAGATCTCGAGGGCCGAAGCCGTCCGATCGAAGGGCGTCGAGCTACCCGAAATCTCCGTCAGCCTCGCGGCACCGCAAGCTCAAGTTGGCGCCGGACTCAGTATCGGCGGAAGCGTCGCGGGTATTGCGAAAGAAGCTGATGCTGGAACGCCCGCACAAAACGAACCGCCCAAGTCAGGCCTAACCGAAGCCATGCCCGGTGCCGGCGCTCCCGCCCCCTCGCGGCCGCCCACAATGCCGCCTCCGAGACCGGTCAAGGGAGACTCGACAGGTTCGCCCATTCTCGACGCTCTGTTCGAGTTCTGGGGTCATGGCGGTGGCATGACCGAGCTCGATCAATCCCAGGTTCCGCCCCCTCCGCCGATCGACTCGGTCGTCGACGAACTGGAACCCATCATTGTCATCGCATAAGGAAGTTTTGCCATGAAAGTTCGCACATCCAAGTCCCTGATTCGCGCAGCTCTACTCGTGCTGTGTCTCACCTGCCTCGCACAGGATGCGTTCGCCGAGAGCTACACCTATGACGCGCAGGGCAGGCTGGCGACGGTCACCTATGACGACGGCAGCACGCTCACCTACAACTACGATGCGATGGGCAATCCGACTGGGATCGTGGTGAACGCCGTCGTCGCGAGCGGCGGCGGAGGCGGTGGGGGAGGCGGCTGCACTTTGAGCCCGAACGCGGGCCCATTCGACATTGTGTTGCCCGCCCTGGCGATCGGGATCTATCTCGTTACGAGGCGGCGTCGTGCGCGTCGCGCAATTGCGTCGACGCCCTGAGGATCGACTCGTGCGAGACAAGCAACTCCTGTGCGTTCTCGCGATCACGCCGCTTGTCTGGTTCGCGGTCGCCGGGTTACTGCCGGAGACGCCGTCCCAAAGCTTCAGCTTCGAGCGCCTCCTGTGGGTGACGCTCGCGCTCTCCGCATCGGAAGAGGTGATCTTTCGCGGCGCCGTTCAAGGCGCGCTACTCCGAACCCCCATGGGCTCACAACAATTCGGTCCGCTCTCGCGCGCCAACCTCCTAACGAGCGTCAGTTTCGCTGCGCTCCATCTGGCCGCGCACTCGCCAGTACATTCCGCTCTGGTGCTTTTCCCATCGCTAGTCCTCGGTCACTTCCGCGAACGCACCGGCGGCCTGGCCCTACCGATCCTTCTGCATGCCTACTTCAACGCCGGCTACATCCTGATCACCTAGCAGCTGCGGCAAGAAGTCATTCCGCACCAACCCGTGGTGCTTCCGACCGACCTCTATGAGCCCGTTGCAGGCCGTTGATGAGGAGCGGGTGCGCCGCGCAGAAGACCGTTCGTGCTGAGGTCTTCGTCAATGTCTGGCCAATGGATTCCGAATCCTCCTCCACAGAACTCCCAGTTTGCGCGCTGTTCATTCGTGGCGTGCAAGAGCTTCGGGTACCAAGCCAGCGGAACGCTAATCGAGCGTCCGTCAACGAGGTCGACAATTAACGCGTCGTCGGTCACCCGAACGTTTCGTGCTCTCTCGCCTTCTCAATTTCCCGAAGTACTCATACCACGCCTCAAGGAGTTCCTTCTTGTGAACTGCAACGGTCCGTTCGATTCTACCCAGTTCTCTCCAACTGAAACCCCTGTTCTTCGCTAGCGCCACAGGATCGATCCAATACTTGGCGCTTTCGGCATCTCTGTCCACGTGAACGTGCGGTGGTTCATTGGGCTCGTGGCTATAGAAGAATATGCGGTAGGGCCCCACACGTCGAATCGTCGACATTTTTCCACCACAAAGGACCATCAGGAAACGAAGGCGAGATCAATCTCGCGCTTGCTTTCGCCGACTTGCACTTCGGACTTGCCGAGTCGAGCGAGGCTAGCAGCTGCGCCGGGTAATTTTAGAAGTCGGCGGGAGTTGAAACCGCTTGGTGGACTTGCCGGTTGGTCGTTTGGTTACAGGAAAAAGCTCAAGTATTTCGACGTGCTCGATCCCTGCGGAATAGCCGATCAGCCGCTGGGGCGAGGCCGCCGTCCGTACGCATTACCGGATTAGATGACACGCCTAGGTCATCCAGTGAGCAAGATCGAGAAATAGCCATCGGTCATTCTCCCATACAACAAGAATCTTAAAGCCTGAATCACACGGATCATCAGGCGCGGTTGTATCCGTTATGAGCCAGTAAGCACCTCTCCCCGGAGTACGGACGTCGATTAGTACTCCGTAGTCAAGAGCTCCCGGCATACGACCGATTGCGGCTACGACCTCTAACAGCCGAGCCCAGATCTTGGGATTACCCTTAGCTGTGATGGAGCGCTGTCCGCCTTCCGAGTACGAGAGCTTGTATCTGGAGACGTCTTCACTCGGCCGGTTCTCTACGGTTTCGCCTCGATCAGCCCTGACTTCTGTAAGAGAACCCACTTCGGGAGAACATCCAAGTAGAACGAGTAAGGTCGCTATCAGGCAGCTCGGGTGACTCATGGTCCAACTCTGCGATCAGTGATTCTGATCGAACGGAAGAATAGATGTTATTCGCACCAGTTGAATTCGGGAGATCTAAAGCAGTCGAAATCAAGTCGAAGAGCACTAATCAAGCTACTTCGCAGCCGTTAGCGAAGCCTACCAGCTCAGGGGAATGGCAACGCTACGATTCGCGTCCGCTGCAAACGCTCGACGGATCATGTTCAATCGTCCTCGTCTACCTGGTAGATATCGAATCCGATTCCGGCGCCCAATCGGCCTATCCCGTTGCAATTTCGCGGACTCAACACTGGTCCAGTGCCCGCGTAGAGATAGGTTGATTCCCAGAGCACGTCGAAGAAGGTTTCGAACCCCTTGAAGCTCTCCGCGCGCGGCAGGAAGAGGCTCAGCAAGTATTCGAAGTGCTCGTTGATGTCCTTCGAGTCAATTTCCGGAGTGCTGTCAAAGCACCAGATCCCTTTGGGCTCTTCGCCGGTCACAACGCCCATGCCATTGACTCTCGGGTCGCCGCGCTTTGCCGCGTGGCTTGGAGGCATACCAAGCGTTTTGGTCATCGCTGCCGGACCAAGCTCTGCGCCCGATACGACGAACTCAACCTTCACTCGGCGAATGTGGGACGCGTGGGTTTCAGAGATTGTCATTGTGTCGTGCGGCAGCGTCTGGAATCTGGCGAGAACTTCGTTTATCTCACATGCCCCAAACGTGCCCGGTTGCTCCCAGGAGAATGATGCACACGAATAGGGCAGGTGGTGCCAACACTACGAGTGCAAGTACAGACCACAAAGGGTTGTACTCCTTCTCAATACTCCAAATAAGTGCGGGGCCCGAAAACCAAGTCAGCGACGACGTAAACACAAACTCACCTAGATAGGACATTTCAATCCCATCCGTCCTCCCCAGCGACGAAACCGAAGCAGCTCTCACCAGGTAGTAGAGGGTCGTTATCGCCCAAACGACAAGAAGAGAGCGACGGGCGTGGTTCTTTCCCCGAAACAGAAACCACCCGACCATCAGCAATATCGGTCCGGCGAATTCTGCCACCAATTCTAGGGGCTCTTCCATTGGGTTTCTCGCTCTCGGATTCAAACTTCGTGCTAGCGGATGAGGCGATCAGCAGGCGCCCGATTTACGTCTCGTTTCGGGACGGAGCTCAGGTCGTGTTCACACCCTATTCGGCTTCAGCGGTTCGCACCAAATGGATCAACATCAACTCGTCGCCAACCGATCTAGAGACGCACCACACGTTTGTAGCCTGTTCGACAGGCGTCGCACGATCGGAAGCGACCGCGCTCCTCAACCCATCGAGGTCTTTCAATTCCAACCCCTCGATAGTCGACACGTCGAGGCTTTCGACAATGCTCAACGCAGCCTCGTCCGGCGTGTTCGCAACGACCTGGGAAACATAAGAGCCACCCATTAAGTCCGTGATTGCTGTAAACAAGGGCATGTGGTCGGATCCTGTCTAGGGTCTCCGCCGATCAGGGGCGAAGCGCCGTCCGTTCGCATCGGCCTGCTACGCGTCGCCCTTGTACCTGCGTTCCCAGTCATCCCAGTACTTCTGACACGCATTCATTATTAGCGCGTACTCCAATGGTACATCGCCTTCGAGTACGTAGCGGGCGTCGGAATAGGCCAATCGCAATTCCCCATTGATGCAAGTAACCGAGACACCTTGGGCAGTCTCGGTTGCACTCAGAACGGTCAGGTCCATGCTCGTGAGGGTAGAGAGGTCGTCGACGGGCTCGGAGGATTCGAAAGAAAGGAAGCGAGTGAGGGTGCAACCGTCCAAGTGCACCCACAGGAAGGAGCTGCCTTTTGCGAGTAAATCACACAAGTAGGGAATCTCGATCTTTAAAGAGAGGGTGCCTGGACAGACGCCCGATACTTGAGTGATGGCGCCATCGTGCAGTACGTTCCAGCTGTCGTGTGAGGGCTTCATGTCAAGGACGTCTAACGGTGATGCCGCTCAGCATCGGCGCGAAGCGCCATCCGTTGCATCGGCTTGATACTAATGAAGGCCCCTCCTGAACCTACCCATTGGCTGGGTAGGCTGGGCGTAACACCACCCCAATTCAGGAGAGACCCATGCGATTCTACACCGAACAGTATGCCCATTACTGCGGTATCGATCTTCACGCGAAAACGATGTACCTCTGCGTCCTCGACCAAACGGGCGAGATTGTCCTCCATCGAAATATGCGCTCCTCGCCGGAAACGCTCCTTCGAGCAATCGAGCCTTTTCGAAAGAACCTCGTCATCAGCGTCGAGTGCATCTTCACGTGGTATTGGCTAGCGGATCTCTGCGAGCGCGAGGGCATCCCCTTCGTTCTTGGCCATGCGCTCTACATGAGAGCGATTCACGGCGGGAAAGCCAAGAACGATAAGATTG
>JAJDEU010000037.1 GCA_029259635.1 Planctomycetota bacterium
TAAGCGGCCGATTTTTGGCCAGGTCGGCACCCAAAAGCCTCCCCGAATCTATGGATTCGGGTTCGTTTCCGGGCACCAACCCGACTAAAAACTTGCTGCTCATAGAGCAAAGCACTTTCACCACGGACTGCTAAGAGGCATGAGTGGGAACGCCACCGATTTTTTCCACAATGGGGACGCGAGAATTTTGATTGTCGGGCAAAGTAAGAATTGAAAGTATTCGCGGTAAATGCGGAGAGCGTTCGCTCGTTCCCCAAGCGATCCACTCATTTTTTCTCCATTGGCAAAACCACTGCTCGTGACGGAAATCAAAGAACAGACCGGCCCTTCAACTCTCGGATGTCAGGAATTCAATGTGGGCGATCTCAGCCCAGCAGACTTCCAGGAGCATTTCGTTCGACGCGGGCAGCCGGTCGTCATTCGCCAGGGGCTTGAGCAATGGCCCGCGCTGACTCGCTGGGCAGACCTCGATTATCTATCGGGGGCGTTTGACGAGGTCGATGCTCCGATCACCGTCCAACAGGATGGCCAATCGTCCGTCGATCGCATGTCGGTCTCCGATTTTTGGCGGAGCGTGTGGACCGGGACGGGCGATCGACACTGCTACCTGGATTGGCCGGTGCCCATTCACGGTTCATCCGAAGGGTCGAGTTCTGTAGCCGAGGACGTGATTACGCCGGCGTACTTCGAAGGCTCGTCACCGCTCGGCGCGACGTTGTTTGCCGGTTGGAATACCCGTTGCGGTATGCACTACCATCCATCGGGCGAAGCCATCCTCTGCCAGGTTGTCGGCAAGAAGCGAGTGCTGCTCTTCTCTCCTCAGGGAAAGAAGTTCAAGTACGTGTACCCATTTCACTGGTTCTCCGAGCACTACCTCTATAGCCAAGTCGCGTTCCCGAGAGACGGATCCTGGCCCGACACGGAGGACTATCCCGACTTCGACAAGACGAGCCCTGTAGAGATCATCCTCGAACCCGGGGACATGCTCTACATCCCGATTTTCTGGTGGCACGTCACCTTCGGACCGGACACGAACCTTTCGGTGGCCTACTTTTGGATGGCGTCGTTTCGCGCGAGATACTTCTCACGCATCGGTTTGCGCAGCAACTACCTAAATAGGTTTCTACTCAAGCGCTTCCTCTCCTTGGCTCCACTGCGTGAGTTAGTCAAACGGACCTTCAAGAAAGTAGCTCCATCGGCTTAGGCGGACAGCGTTTGGGTACTAGGCTTCGCGCGGACCGACCATATCCCCGGGAATCACCGCGGCTTCAAACTCTTCAGCCGTCATCAGGTCAAGCGCGACAATCGCATCGACGAGCGTCGTACCTTCCTTGTACGCCTTCTTCGCAACCTTAGCGGCGTTGTCGTACCCGATGTGGCGGTTGAGCGCCGTGACGAGCATCAGCGACTGCTTCATCAGAGTGTCCACGCGCTCGGCATTCAGAGTCAGGCCATCGACGCAGTTGGTGCGAAACGAGTCGCAGGCATCCGCGAGCAAGCGCGCGGACGTCAACAGGTTGTGAATCATGACCGGCTTAAAAACATTGAGTTCGAAGTTGCCCTGCGAGCCCGCCATCGAGACGGCGACGTCATTGCCCATCACTTGAACGCAGACCATGGTCATCGCTTCGCACTGCGTCGGGTTGACCTTGCCGGGCATGATCGAGCTCCCGGGCTCGTTCTCGGGCAAGCTGATCTCGCCCAGGCCGCAGCGCGGTCCCGATCCGAGCCAACGGATGTCATTGGCGATCTTCATCAACGCGCCAGCGGTCGTCTTGTAGGCGCTGTGCAGAAACACGATCGCATCGTGCGCCGCCAAGCCGGAGAACTTGTTCGGTGCCGACACGAACTTGAGGCCGGTCTCCTCCGCGATCTTCGCGGCTGAGAGCTCCGCATAGCGCGGGTGAGTATTGAGTCCGGTGCCTACCGCAGTCCCGCCGAGCGCCAACTCGTAAACCGCCGTCAGAGTCATGTCGATGGCACGCCGCGCATCTGCGAGCTGTTGCACATATCCGGAGAACTCCTGCCCCACGGTGAGAGGCGTCGCGTCCTGTAAGTGTGTTCGACCGATCTTGACGACCTCACTCCAGTCCTTGGACTTGGCCGCGAGCGCTTTTTCGAGAGCTTCGATCGCCGGCAACAATCGTCGCACCGTTATCTCCGCCGCCGCCACGTGCATCGCCGTCGGAAAGCTGTCGTTGGAGGACTGCGACCGATTGACGTGGTCGTTCGGGAGAACGGGGTCTTTCGAGCCGAGCTCGCCATTGAGCATCTGAATCGCGCGGTTCGAGATCACCTCGTTCGCATTCATGTTCGACTGCGTGCCCGAACCGGTCTGCCAGACGACCAGAGGAAAATGGTCATCCCACTTGCCTTCGATGACCTCGTCCGCCGCCTTGAGCAACGCCTGCTTGGCTTCCGGCGAGAGAGCCTCGAGCTCTCCCAGCTCGATATTGGCGAGCGCGGCGCACTTCTTCGTGACGCCCAGCGCGCGAATCATCTCGCGCGGAAAGGTCTGACCGCCGATCTTGAAGTTCTGGCGCGACCTCTGCGTCTGCGCTCCCCAAAGAGCGTCCGTCGGAACTTCGATCGGGCCAAAAGAGTCGGATTCAGTGCGCGTGGTCATAACGATTCTCAAGTGGTTGGAGGGAACTCGCCCGCACCCTAAAAACGCCAGCCCCATTGCGGCAAGCCCAGATCGCTCAATGCGGTGAGAACTCCGTCGAGAGTCCGGCCCAACCCCGCAGTATTGCGGTCTGCTAGAGGAGACCGAGATCGCGGAGGGCGTCGAGATCCTTCTGAATCTCGCCGACCGTTTTCTGGAGCCCGATGCGCGCTTCGGTGTCGAGCGGAAGCTCCACGATTCGCTCGACGCCATTCTTGCCGAGGATCGCCGGCACGCCGGTGTAGACGCCCTCGATTCCGTACTCGCCATTGAGATAACAGGCCGACGGCAGGAGTCGTTTTTCGTCGCAGAGAATCGAGCTGGCCATCGCGACCGCCCCGGAAGCCGGTGCGTAGAAGGCGCTGCCGGTCTTCAGCAGGTTGACGATCTCGCCGCCGCCCTTGCGCGTGCGCTCGACCATCGCGTCGAGGCGCTCTCGGTCGACGAGGTTCGAGACGCTGACACCATTGACCGTGCAGAAATGTTCCATCGGCACCATCGAGTCACCGTGGGCGCCGAGCACCATCGCGTCGACATCGATCACCGACGTACCGGTGGCCTCCGCGATGAACCAGCTGAATCGCGCCGAGTCGAGCACGCCCGCCATGCCGACAACGCGCTTGGAGGGGAAGCCCGTCTTCGCGCGCATCAAGAAGACCATGATGTCCAGCGGATTGGAGACTACGATCACGTGGGCCTCGGGAGAGAAATCGCGAATGTACTCCGCCACCTCACCCATGATTCGGCCGTTGACCTCCAAGAGATCGGAGCGACTCATGCCGGGCTTGCGCGGCATGCCGGCGGTGACGATGAACAGGTCCGAGCCGGCCGTGTCCGCGGGATTATTCGTCCCCGTCACGCGTGATCCGAAGCCATCGATGGCGGCCGCTTGGCAGAGGTCGAGCGCGATTCCCTGCGCGCGCCCCTCGAGCACGTCGATCAGGACAATCTCAGCGGCGAGCTCGCGCTGGGCACAGCGCTGAGCACAGGTCATGCCGACAAAGCCGGCTCCGACCACAGTGATTTTTCGTTGCTCGATCGTGCTCATAGGTGGTGTCCCGTTTCATGCGGGCGCACCAGGATAGAGGCAAAGCGGAGCCGAACAAGCATCCGCGTTCGTGAGCTCCCCCCGTGCCAGAGCGAAATCCGTGCAGGTCCGGCTCAGACGCCGTTTTTCTTCCACCACTCGCGCCAGGCCTTCACCCGACGAGACCGCTCGGCTTCCGGTGCCGCGGGGTCGAAGCGATGGTTCTCCCCTGTAATCTTCCGCAGCGCCGTGATCACCACCTCCCGAACGACCACCTCCGTGTCGGTGAGCGCCTCGATCAAGTTCGGCACCGCTTCCAGACTGCCCAGGTCCTCGAGAATTCGCGCTGTCGCAATCCGCACAAAGGTGTCGGGATCCTTCAGCATGCCCACCAAGTACGGCACAACCGCTTCATCCTTGGCATCACCCAGTGCTGTCACTGCGTTCCAGCGTGTCGCCGCACTGGGACTCGACAGACGCGTCGCGTGCTCCATCCACTCCGGCACTTCATCCACTGCGGCTTCCGAATCCGCGGCAGTGACGACGTCGCCGGTTTCGATCGCCTCCATCCAGCGCTCCATCAGCTTGTTCACTTCGCGATTCAGCTGCGACAGATCTGCGGAGAGCCGCGTGACGCGCGCCTGACCCTCGCGAGATTGATTCTCCAAGTTGGCCAGCCGACCGCCGAGCGTAGAAAGCTCCGCGAGCTTGGTTTCGATTTGCTTGAGCTTCTTCTCGACCTTGGCGGCTTGACTGCGTTGCCCCACTCGAATCGTGTCGATCCCTGCGGACAGACTTGCGCTTTGTTCACGGTCGAGGTCATCGACGCGCGCGGCGAGATTTCTCTGACTGCTATCGAGAAGATTCGCGAAACGCGCTCGGTCTTTCCGGGTCTCCACCTGAAGCGAGGTGATGCGGTCGACAAGCTCGATGGTCACGACCGAAGTGACGACCAGCGAGGCAACGGCGATCAA
The DNA here is from genome assembly GCA_029259635.1 of Planctomycetota bacterium. GTDB lineage: Bacteria > Planctomycetota > UBA1135 > UBA1135 > OFTM34. The sequence continues at coordinate 4,667 of JAJDEU010000037.1, forward strand.
GCCGATGAGAAAGATTCCACCGCGGAATCCTCTGCTCTCCGTTGGTGGGGAAAACGCTCCGGCCGGGACGGAAAGGGACGGCGGTGTTGCAACAGGATCGCTCGCGAAGGGCGGCGCGGCAAAGGGACCGGAGACCGGCGCGGGTGCCCTTGAAGGAGCCGAGCCATCGACACCGGGTTCAGCGCCATCGAGTACGGGAGCGCCACCGCTGAGAGAGCCTTCAAGCTCGTCGTGGCTCATGGCGGATTCGCAGGAGGTGCAAATCACGCGCTCGCCGATTTTTCGTGCCGAGCCCCCGCTCAAATCCGCTAGGGGCACCGATTCGTTGCAAATATCGCAGAAGTTGAGATCCATGGCTGGGCTAGTTCTGTCCGGGCGGTGGGTTGCGGGGCTCTGGGAGTAATCCGCAGTCCCCACCTGGTATAGTCTGGAACTTCACCGATCCCTACAGACATCTGTTCGTAGAGACCCGGAGAGCCCTCCTTTTACGCTCTTTGGGCAAAAACCGACACTCCGCTAGTTCTGCTCCTTTGGAGCCGCTACCGGCCCGCCTTTCAAAGAAGAACACTCTTGCGCCTATCCCTCACCCAGAGCTCAGAGAGACGCCTTGAAGAAGCAGGGCTCGAATTCCTCGCCCAGTTCCTCGGGATCGAGAGTCGACGCCATCCGAAGAACTTGGAAGCGTTAGCCGAGCTGGGACATGCGCTGACGCGCCTCGGCAGAATTGGCGAGGGCCTTGAAGTCGATCGTCGACTCGTGCGCCTCGCTCCGGACAACTCCACGGTGCACTACAATTTGGCCTGCTCGCTGTGCCTCCTCGATCGTCCGCTGGAAGCTCTCGATGCGCTCGAACGCTCCGTCGAGCTCGGCTACGACGACGCCGGCCATCTTCTCGCCGACGAGGACCTTCAAATCCTGCGCGAGGATCCGCGCTTCCGCGCGGTCATTCGCAAGCTGAGCGTCTGAAGATTCGGATCGAGCGAGCGGCATCGCGTTCGCCCGACCTGTGAGCTCGATGAAGAACTACTGAGTGCGTCCGTCGAGCAGACCTTCACCGGTGCGCGCGAGCCACCAATCTCGCCAGCGCGTAACCGCGCGTTCGCGCTCGTCTTCGGAAGCACGCGCACTGTAGTTGAATGTCTCTCCGGTTGACTCTTGCAGAGAGCGCAGGCAGAGCGAGCGCGTAAAGAGGCGCTCGTCCAGCAAACCCTCGATGAGCGTCGGAACTTCGCTCCAATCGCCGAGGCGCAGTAGAGTGCGAGCACGCTCCTTGCTGAGGTCCCCCTGCATGCGTTCTTCGCTCCAGGGAATGATCTTGAGCGGCCTGACCAAGCGTTGATCGCCCGTCGCGCCCAGTGCAGCGAGCGCTGAGGAAGCGACCTCGTCGCGGGGATCGATCGCCAATCGCAAGAGGGTCGGATAGGCGGGCTCGCCCACCGAAGCAAACCAGCGGATCGCCTCAAGTAATTCAACGCCGTGCAGCCACGGCAGGCGCTCGGCCTCGTCGTCGAGCTGCTGGCGCAAGATGGGCGACGGCGGAAGCCAGCGACCGGTTTTTTGCGGAGAGGCGTTATCGTCGCCGCCTGAAGACGCGCAGCCACTGAGTAAGACCGCCCCGAGCAAGAGACCGAGGCGAGAAGCGGTGAGAGCCGAAGTGAGTGAACTGATCATGGTAATTTCTTCCCAAAGTCGCCTTTTCTAGCTCCCTACGCCGGGACTGTGACTGCGAGGACGACCCCAGTTCTATCGGTCGGTATGCCCGACTCCTTGACGTCTCGATCCCAAGCAAAGCGTCCAACCCGCCAGAAAAATCGAGCTGGCGCCCAGAATCATAAGCCCAATCGCCGTGGGCCCGGTGGTCTGCGCCATCGGCGAGAGGTCGGCGGAACTCGAGATCTCGACGTCAGGAGAGCGTCCGGGCCCCTCCGACGGCGATTCGGAGCCGAGCTCCCAGAGCGAGCGCGGCTCGGTGAACTCGGGATTTCGACCCGCTGAGAGGGGCAAGCTGAAGAGCCGCTCTCCGTCCATCGATTCGAACTGAAGGGTCCGGCTCTCGGCCGCCTGTGAAGCGAGCCAAGCCGGAATCTCGGCGGAGCGAACCTCGCTGGAGCCGACGCCGGCGCCATCTGTCGGAAGGGCGAAGAGAAGCGGCTCGCGCTCTCCCGACTCAACGCCTGTGCCCCGGGCATCGACGCGCCCGAAGAGAACCAGCGGCGTCTCGGGCGCAACTCCACGCAGCACGAGTCGGCCTTCTTCGACCTCGAGGCCAAGGCCAGCGCCGTCTTCCGTTCGCCGGGCACACCACCGAAGTGCCGGCACCCAGTCGCCGAGTCGAGCACTCCACTCCGGTCCCCAGTCGGCGAAGGGCATGCTCGTCATCAACATCGTCCGACCGCGACCGACCCTCTGCACGGCAAGCACGGGCTCGCCGCGGTCCGAGACCAGGACCGTCTCCGCCGTCGCTCGCCGTTCGGTGCGAATCAAACGGCTGAGCGAAGCGGGCTCAAGATCGGTCGCGAGGAGCTCGCGCGCGAGTGGGCCGCTCCGAAGCTCAACGGGAATCGCGGCTGCTTCGCGAACGCGTTCGCGATTGACTTCTCGGCGAAACAGATCGGCCAGGTCGCTCGACCGATCGCCGACATAGAGCTTGTCCTCGTCACTCACCAAGCCGCGCAAAAACTCGACGTTCGCGTCAGCTCCAACCGCGAAGACAATGAGCTCGGTGTTCGAAGCGGCAAGACGCCCTCGAAGCTCGAGCGCTCGTTGCTCCGGATCTTCGACATCGATGGCTTCTCGACCGTCGGTGAGCAGGAAGACGAGCGCATCGCTGTCCGTCTGTTCGCGCGCTGACGCGAGCTCTTCCAAAGACTCGAGGATGCGAGTCGTTCCTCCCGGAACGCGCGCGTTCATCAACTCCCGAGCGACCCGTTCGCGTTCTCTGCCCGATCCGAGCTCATCACCCACGCCGCGCAGTTGTTGGGTCTTGTGCAACGCGACCGTGAAGAAGCCGAGCTCGATCTGATCTTCGCGCGGCGCGGAGCGCACGAGCTCGGCCACGGCTTCGCGAACCCGCTCGAAGGGCTCGCCTTCCATGCTGCCGGAGCCATCGACGAGGACCAAGACCTCGCGACCATTCGGCGTGTCCGATGCGAGTCGCAGAGGCAGCAGCTCCGCCAGTTCCTCGAGCTCGACCGAGTCCCAGCCGCTGAGCAAATCAAAACCGCCCGCGACGAAGAGCCCACCACCCGCTTGCACGAAGCTCTGGCACAACTCGCTCGGCAAATCCTCCAGTGAACGATCGAAAACCACCAAGGCGTCGAGACCGGGGAGCGCGGCTGCGAGCTCGGACGTTGTGAGAAAGCGCGAGCTGAAGCCCAGTGGAAGGGCGGCCGTAAAGCGCCGCAATTGCGCGTCGAGCTCCGGCGCGACGAGCCAGCCGACAACCAAAGGCTTGCCCGCGAGTACAACCGAGTCTACTCGGTCGTTCTCGGAGATGGGGTCGACAGTGGTCGCTCCGCTACTGGTAAGTAGGCGAGCGGAGACGACGGTTCTCCCCCGCCGAACAGGTCCGAGCTCGAAGCGATAGCGGCGCGTTATCGACGAGCCGGGTCGTTCCGCTGGGTCCGCTTCCGCAAGCTCCCGAAGATCGATCGTCGCGCTTCGAGCTCCCTCCCCGTCCTTCGCCATGACCTCGATCTCCACGCTCTCGCGAAGGCCGCGCATTCCCGCGCGAAAGGTCACGGCCAGTGACCCGAGGAGCGGAGCGCCGGGCTCGAGCTCTCTCGGAACCTGGAGCTCGCTCAACGCCAACTCGGAGAGTCCCGGCTCCCATCGTGTCGCGCCTCGCCAAGAGACACCCATCGAGATCAGCTGCCGAAGTGGAGGGAGCGGACTTTCGCCCGTGTGACTACCGTCGCCGAGGATCATCAAGGAAGCCGGGCGCGAGGGCGAACTCGCGAGTATGCGCCGAACGAATCGTAGGCCCGCCGCGAGGTTCGTCCCTGAACCGGAGTCACCCGAGGCGAGCGGGTCGAAGGGCTCGCCCTCTTCTCCGCGAAGTAGCTCTCGAAAGCTTGCGGGAGACCCAGGCCCAAAAGCGAGTCGAACGCGACTTCCCGCCAGCACGACCAAGAACTCTTCGCCCTGCTCCTCCGCGGCGCGAGCTTCGGTCTCGAGCGTTTTGCGAACGCGGCTGGAAAAATCCGGCGACACGCGTGTCGCACTGGCCGAGACGTCGACCAGAACCGAGCGCAGCGGAGGGAGCTCGACCTTTTCCGCTCGCATCCACACCGTCGCGAGCACCAAGCAGGCGGCGCCGAAGAGGGCGAACGGAACGGCGCGGTTCGGTTGAGCGAGGATCCGGTTCACGAGGGGCTCAACGCTACGCATCGAGACAAGTTCAAGCGAGTCTCCCGCATCCTGAAATTGGAAGGTCGGGCGATTCGCTTCGAGTCACCCGGTGAGAGCCGAGCGCGGAGCTACCGGTCGGTCGTGGTACGAGCAATCCAGCCGCCGCCGATCAAACGATCGCCGAGGTAGCATGCGGCGCCCTGTCCCGGTGCTAGCGAGAACTGAGGCTCGTCGAAGAGCACTGTCGCGAGCTCCCCTTGCAGCGCAATCGTCGCCGGCGCGGCTTCGTGGTGATAACGCACCTGCACGTCCGCGCGAAACTCGCCCGAGCTCGGCGGGTCGAACCCGATCCAATTCGCTTCCGTAAACGCGAGCTCGGTCTCGCCGCACTCTTCCCGCGTTCCGAGCACGACCGTTCCGCTGGCCGGCTCGGTCTTGACGACATACATGGGTTCGCCCACGGCGACCCCCAAGCCGCGACGCTGACCGATCGTAAAGAGCTCCGTTCCGCCGTGCTCTCCCAGTCGGTTGCCCGCCGTATCGACGATTCTTCCGGCGTGCAGCTGTGTGCCGTGCTCCCGGAGCAGCGTGCGGTAGTCGCCCGACGGGACGAAACAAATCTCTTGGCTGTCCACCTTCTTCGCCGTGCGAATTCCCATGCGCTCCGCGAGCTCGCGCACCTTCGGCTTGCGCATGCCACCGAGGGGAAAGCGTGTCCGCGCGAGGTCCGCTTCCGCGACACAGAAGAGCTGATAGCTCTGGTCCTTATTCTCGTCGACGCCACGACGTACGACGACGCGCCCGTCTTCCGATCGCTCCACGCGCGCGTAGTGTCCGGTCGCCACGCCCTCGGCGCCCAGCTCGTCGGCGAACTTCATCAGCCGCGAAAACTTCAGGTCGCGATTGCAGACCGCACAAGGATTGGGCGTGCGGCCGAGCTTGTACTCGCTCACGAAGTACTCGATCACGCTCTTGAACTCTTGCTTGAGATCAACCGCCTGAAACGGAATTCCCATAGAACCTGCAACCATGCGCGCGTCGCGAGCGTCTCCTATAGAGCAGCAGGATTTCTTGGGTACGTCCTCTTCTTTGACCTCGACGCCGTTGCGCATGAAGAGACCGACGAGGTCCAGCCCCTCCTCAGCCATGATGCTGGCCACGACCGACGAATCCACACCTCCGCTCATCGCGACGACCCAGCGGGCTGCATCGGTTTCGCTTCGCGCTGGGATGGGGCTCGGAGAGCTGTCGGGACAGGCGGGGTTCATAACGAGGACGCGCGGCAGTCGGCGCGGTCGAAGAGCGTAGACCGGCTCTCGTAACCACGCTAGGTTCCCGTGCAGAAGGTCTTTCGAGAGCAACCTGTCCCCCCACAGCCAGATCGATTAGCTTCCCCGGCCGAAAACCGCGCGAAGCCGAGCCCACTTCCAGTCTGGCCGAAGCCAGACTGGTCCAAGCCAGGCCGCTCCGCAGATCCTCTTCTCCTGCCCGACCGATGCCATGAACGCTTTGACACTCTTTGCTGCCACCCTCCTTCAAACTCCGGCTGTGGAGACAGCTGCGACGGAAGGCGCCGAGAGTCCGGCCGGAGGTATTTCGGATCTCATGTTGCCGCTCATCGTCATCATGGTCCTGTTCTATGTGATCATGCTCGGGCCGGAGCGCAAGCAACGCAAGAAGCGCGAAGAGATGCTCGCGAACCTCAAGAAGGGTCAAGAGGTCATGACCACGGGCGGCATGTATGGAAAGATCGCTGCCGTGAACGAGGACGCGATTACTCTGCTCCTCGCGAAGGACGTAAGAGTTCGCTTCAACCGCAGCGCGATTCAGGGATTGAGCAAAGAGGAAGAGCCCGCCGCGGAGGCCAAGAGCTCGGAGCCGAAGACCGCCGAGGTCGTCGAGGCCTAGCGGCACGTGGCAAAAGTCGTTCGCTTCATGGACGGCTAGCCGGTAACTCGACGCGTTCTACACCGGAGCGCGGGTCTTCAAAGTCTTGGAAGCGAAAGCTCCGCGCGATTGAGCGTCGCGCTCGCGAGCGCCTTCAAGCGGCGTTTCTTGCGCTCGCTCCGCGAACGGCGCTTCGGTGCTGTGTCCCTTCGCCGCACACACTCGGCCGCATCGGAGAGAGCCTCGCCGCACAGGCACTCCGCCGGCAAGGCTGGCGCGTTTTGGCGAGACGACTCCAAACACGATTCGCCGAGATCGATCTGGTCGTCGCTCGCGGGGACGAGCTGGTCTGCGTGGAGGTCAAGACCGCTCGGGTTCCCTTTACACCTTCGTCCAGCGGCCGTGAAGCGCCCTGCTTGCGCTGGCGTCCGGGGCGCCACGCGACACCGAAACAGCTCGCTCGCCTCTGGCGCGCAGCTCGGCAACTTTCCTCAGCCCGAGGGTTCCGGCCCCGCGTAGATCTCATCGAGATACTGATCGAGTCGAAGGGCACGCGCATCGAGATCCTTCACCATCGCAGCTGCAAAAATCCGCCCAGCCCCCCTCAGAGCGGCCTCGACCCATCGCGAGTGACGCGGCGTCCCTCCCAATGAGCTAGCGGCCCGAGGCAAAAGTCATTCACTCTATGAACGGCCGATTTTTCGCCAGGTCGGCACCCGAAATCCTCCCCGAATCTATGGATTCGGCTTCGTTTCCGGGCACCAACCCGACCAAAAATTTGCTGCTTATAGAGCAAAGCACTTTCACCACGGACTGCTAGGCTCTGGTACAGGGGAAGTCCGATTCATGCCCTACAGACGATGAGTCGATACGTTAGATTCCCGATCGGGTAGCTCTGCCTGTCTCCCGCTGCCAGCCTCCACGGAGCGCCGATCGCGCCCCTTGAGAACCGTTCCCCGCCCACTTATCGCCGACAGGCCTGTCCCAAGGCCTCCTCCCCGAACCTGCCGCCCGCGCCGGATGCTCCACGTCCTTCGACACTATTTCCCTGTTCGCAAGGGCTTGCTCGTCATCAGCGAGAGCATCTTGCTGACTCTGGTGGTGTATCAGGTCATGTCCCAGCACCTGCTGTCGCCGCTTCGCAACGACGTCCTTCGCGACCTCTTGATGCGGAGCCTGTCGCAGAAAGACGCCCTGAACCACTGCCTGCTGGGATCCTTCCAGGTCGCCATTCTCGCCCAGATCGCGATCGGCTTTAACGAGCTCTACGACTTCCGAATCTCGAGCTCGCGCTACGCCCGCGCCGCTCGATTCGTGGGCTCCGCCGGCTCCGCCGTCCTGCTCGCGCTCGCCGTCATGGTCCTGGTTCGACTCGCAAACGCCGAGGGCTTTCTGCTCTTCGCGGGAGTCGCCTTCACCCAACGCGCTCTGCTCCTCACGGTGTCGTTGATCCTCGGCTTCACCGTCCTCTATTTTTGGCGCACCCTCTTTCACGCTCTGCTGCAGCGCATCAAGGTCGACGAGCGCATGCTGATCCTCGGCTCGGGCCGAGCGGCACAGTCCCTTGCCAAAGAGCTCATCGGTCGCGATGACTCCGGCTATCGGATTGTCGGAATCGCGACGCCCGGTCCGGCTTGGAGCCCTGAGACGAAGTCGGAAGAGCCTCCGACCGCAATGCAATTCGTCCCCCGCTCATCTGGGGGAAGCGCGCTTTCCGTTCTCGAAAATCACGATGAGAATCTCCCGGATCGACGCGGAGCTGAGGCTCCCGATTCGAACGCGATGATGTGGCTCGAGGCGGAGCGTATTCTCGATGAGGCGGCTCAACCCGTTCAGCGCAACCAGAGTCTGTTCGAGTTGGTTCAAGAATTGGATGTGGACAGCATCTTCGTTGCGCTCGACAACCGCCGCGGAATCCAACCGACCGAAGACCTGCTTAAATGTCGGCTCGCGGGCGTCATGGTGGAAGAAGGCGAAGCGCTGTTTGAACGACTCGCTGGAAAGATCTCGGTCGAAGCGATGCGGCCTTCCTACCTGATCTTCAACCAGGGCTTTGTGCAGAGTCCACAAGCCCAACTCGCCAAGCGAACCCTCGACATTCTCTGTGCGCTAGTGGGGATCGTGCTGGCAGCGCCGATCATGCTGGTGACGGCCCTGTTCGTGCGTTTTGGTTCGCCGGGCCCGGTGCTCTTTCGACAGGAGCGGACCGGCCAACACGACCGCTCCTTCACTCTGCTCAAATTCCGAAGCATGCGTGAAGATGCGGAGAAGAACTCCGGCCCCGTCTGGGCCACCGAGGACGACCCGCGTATCACCAAGTTCGGCAAGATCATGCGCAAGACGCGCCTCGACGAGCTCCCGCAGCTCTGGAACGTCTTGATGGGCGACATGTCGATGGTGGGACCGCGTCCGGAGCGTCCGCACTTCGTCCGCGACCTCGAAGCGAAGATTCCTTACTTCACGCAACGGCAGATCGTGAAGCCCGGCCTCACCGGATGGGCGCAGATCAATTACCCCTACGGCAATACGCTCGAAGATGCCGTGCAGAAGCTTCAGTACGACTTGTTCTACATCAAGTTTCAGTCGCTGATCTTCGACCTCTCGATCCTCTTCAACACGATCAAGATTGTCGTGCTGCGGAGAGGCACCTGAGCGAGCGCCGCGCTGCTCGTTGGCTTGCTACTCGTTAAATTTAACGAGCACCATGCGCAGCCAATTCGCTCGATCCGCTACGGCAAAATCCGTGGCCATATCACACTCGAGCACAAGCTCCTTCGCGCCGCCAAGTGCGATCGGCGGAACGTTGATCGGTGTCACGCCGCCGCGAACGACTTCGCTCTCCCAGGCCAGCTCTCCGTCGACATGAACTCGGAAGATCACCGAGCCGCGTGAATTCAGGCGCATGACTTGATCGTCGATGGCGACGAGTCCGCGCAGCTCATCCCACTTGCCTTTCAGCGCGAAGCTGAGCGAACTCGGCGCGTGGACCCCGATTCCTCGGGTATAGCCTCGGCCCCCACTCTTCAAGATGGTGCCCGTCACCGAGCGGTCCATTCGATACGGCCAGGTCATTCCGAGATCGTCCCCAAAGAGCGAACCGGGGTCGGCCTTCGTCGGCGTGAAATCCGAGAGAAAAGCCACGGAGCCGTCGTCGAGCGAGATCTCCGCGAGTACAGCGATGGGGATTTGGAGCTCTTCTGTCCCGGCGATTCGGAGCTGGCACCCGCGCCGGTCGACCCGGATCATGCGTCCCCGCAGTCGGCTCCCATCGATCAGATCGCAGACCACCGCCTCGCCCGCTTCCGCTCGCTCGGCGTCGGCCTCGAGTTCGGTTTCGCCAAAGGCCTCGATAAAGAGCGCGCCGACCTCGGACCACTCAAACGTGCGCGTGCCGAGAACACTCTCGAAGGTCACGCCGGTTCCACTAAAACTCTCGACCGCTCCGTCGATTCGGTCGAGGTGATCTCCTGTTCGGCGATACAACCGATCGCCTTCTGGAGCCGGGACCAAGAGCGCCGAACTCTCGTTCGGCAGACGACTGGGAAAGGACAGGCTGACGATTCGCTCGATCGACAGTGGAATTCGAACGTTGCCCCGAAGCTCGAGCACCAAGCCGTCTTCATCCCCCGCCACGATGCGACCGCGCAATCGGTCTCCACTCGGGAACTCCAGCTCGGCGGTATCGGGGTGCTCGGGCTCGTCGGACAGTTCGACGGCTCCGAACCGAATCCAGGCCGCGCCCAGATCGCCGAGCGATGGACTGTCGATCTCGGCGAGTCGGCGCTCCGTGATCTTCCCGTCCCGAGCTTCGAGCAGGACCTGTCCCTCTCCCGAGACCGGCTGAATGGCGAGGAGAGAAGCGACCGTGAGAGACAGAGCGATGGGGTTCATCGGGAAGATCGCACCAAGACGGGCGAGGGCGGAGAGGGTGGAATCGCCGGCTGTCGAATTGCCGGAGGAGCGGGGAGATAGGAAATGCGGTTGTACGAGCCCGAGCGCGCCAGGCGAAGCCTCAGGTCCCGACCAAGAGCGGAATCTTTTGGAACTGACTGGCTTCGGTGTGGAAAGCCCCGGCGCTAGCTCCGGCCACCAATGGACTTGCGTTCGAATCGGTCCGGTGCAGGCCCTCGAAACAGAAAAACCGTTCTAGCTCCCTACCCCACAAGCACTTCGAGGGAGGTTTCCACACGGAACCCAGTCAGTTCTGGATCCTCACTCGCGAGCCCGCTTCGCTCTCGCGCCGAGCCGCGTGGCGGTGCCCTCAATTCGGCAACTGCCAGTCTGACAGCCCAGTCCTTTCCTATCCGACCTGATCTGTCAATTTGGCACCAAAGGTCCACTCGTAGGTCCCGAAATCCTCGTTTAGCGAGCCGAAAAGGCGGGTTTTATTCCACGGCACCGTTCTTGCTCCCGCGGGCGAGATGCCCGGGGAACCGGGTAGAGGAGAGCGCTCTGCTCCCCACCAGAACACTCTCGCGCAAATCTAAAGGCCGGCCCTCGGGGCGGCGCGAGAGCCGAGCGGCCAAGACCAACCCGACAACGATCAGGCAACGAGAACCAAAGAATCATGGCCAAGCAGATATTGTTCGAGGCCGACGCACGTGAAGCCATCCGCAAGGGTGTTGAGAAGCTCGCGAAAGCCGTCACTAGCACGCTGGGTCCGCTCGGACGAAACGCCATTCTCGACAAGGGTTGGGGCGCACCGACGGTGACGAAGGACGGAGTTTCCGTCGCCGAAGAGATCGAGCTCGCCGACCCCTACGAGCAGCTGGGTGCCCAGCTCGTTCGCGAAGTCGCCAGCAAGACCAGTGACAAGGCCGGCGACGGAACGACGACCGCGACCCTGCTCACGAATGCGATCTTCACGAGCGGCTTGCGCGCGATCACTGCTGGCATCGCGCCGGCGAAGATCAGCGCCGCGCTGCGCGACGGAACAACCGCCATCACCAAGGAGCTCGACAGGATCGCGCGCCCGGTGAGTTCGACGGCCGAGATTCGCCAGGTTGCGACGATCTCCGCGAACAACGACATCACGGTCGGCAAGCTGATCGGCGGCGCGATGGACAAGGTCGGCAAAGACGGTGTCATCACCGTCGAAGACGGCAAAGGCCTCGAGACTGAGATCGACATCGTCGAGGGCATGCAGTTCGACCGCGGCTACCTGTCGGCACACTTTGTCACCGATCAAGACCGCATGCTGGCCGAGATCGAGAAGCCCTACGTGCTGATTCACGAGGGCAAGATCGCGAACATTCAGAAGCTCCTTCCCCTGCTCGAATTGGTGCGCGAGAAGAAGGGCACGCTCCTGATTATCGCCGAGGATGTTGAGTCCGAGGCACTGGCCACGCTCGTCATCAACAAGCTCCACAAGGTCGTCAACTGCTGCGCTGTCAAAGCACCCGGCTATGGCGACCGTCGCAAGGCGATGATGCTCGACCTGGCCGCGCTGACCGGCGCGACCGCAATCATGAAGGACGTCGGCAAAGAGCTCGACGAAGTCACGCTGTCTGAGCTCGGCTCCGCCAAGCGCATCGTCATCTCCAGCGACTCGACCATCGTTGTCGGCGGAACCGGCAAGCGCGCCGACATCGAGAATCGCGTGAATCAGATCCGTGCGGAGATCGCCTCGACGACCTCGGACTACGATCGCGAGAAACTTCAAGAGCGCCTGGCACGCCTCACCGGCGGCATCGCTCAGATCAACGTCGGCGGAGCGACCGACACCGAAGTCAAGCAACGCAAAGCGTTGATTGAAGATGCCCTGCACGCCACGCGCGCAGCGGTCGAAGAAGGCATTCTGCCCGGCGGCGGAACGGCCTTGTTGCGCACGCGCAACGTGCTCTCGAAGCTCAAGCAGAAGGACGACTACGAGTACAACATGGGCCTCGACCTGTTGTACGACGCTCTCTCCGAGCCTGTCGTTTTGATCGCGGAGAACGCCGGCAAAGATGGTGCGGTTATCGCTCACCGCGTGCTTCGCGAGAAGTCCGTCAGCTACGGCTACGACGCGCTCGCCGACACCTATGGTGACATGTTCGAGCTCGGCATCGTGGATCCCACGAAGGTAACCAAAGCCGCGCTTCAGAACGCTGTCAGCGTTGCGACTCTGCTCCTGACCGCCGACGCCCTCATCACCAACAAGCCCGAGAAAGCCGCTGCCGGTCCTCCCGGTGGAATGGATGAGATGGGCGGAATGGATGGCATGGGCGACATGGGCGGCATGGGCGGCATGGGCGGCATGGGTGGCATGGGAATGGGCATGTAGCCCGAAACCTCGCTCTCTCCCCACCACCCTCCAATCACTCCGAACAACTAAGAATCAATAGGAATCACAATGGCCAAGCAAATCATGTTCGACGATGACGCTCGCAGCAAAATGCGCGTAGGCATCGAGAAACTTGCAAAGACAGTTCGCGTTACTCTCGGCCCCGCCGGCAGAAACGTCATCCTCCAAAAATCATTCGGCTCCCCGTCGGTCACCAAGGACGGAGTCTCCGTCGCGAAAGAGATCGAGCTCGCTGACCCCTTCGAGAATATGGGCGCCAAGCTCGTGCTCGAAGTGGCCAACAAGACCAACGACATCGCGGGCGACGGCACGACCACGGCAACCGTGCTCGCGTCGGCGATCTTCGATGAAGGCCTCCGTCACCTCGCCGCAGGAACCAATCCGATGGCTCTCAAGAGCGGCATCGACAAGGCGGTCGCCGCTGTCGTCGAGCACATCGGTGGGCAGTCGCGCAAGGTCAAAACTCGCGAGCACAAGGCGAGCGTCGCCACCATCTCGGCCAACAACAACCCGGAGATCGGCAACACCCTCGCCGACGCCTTCGAGAAGGTCGGAGACGAGGGCGTGATCACGGTCGAGGAAGGCACCTCTGTTGAGACCGAACTCGACGTGGTCGAGGGCATGCAGTTCGACAAGGGCTATCTCTCGCCCTACTTTGCGACGAACACGGCGAAGCTGACGGCGGAGCTCGACAACTGCCTGGTCCTCATCCACGAGAAGAAGATCTCCAACGCTCGCGACCTGATCCCCACCTTGGAGCTCTGCGCGCAAGCCGGGAAGCCGCTGCTGATCATCGCCGAAGACATCGACGGCGAGGCTCTCGCAACCCTGGTCATCAACAAGCTGCGCGGCATTCTCAATGTCTGCGCCGTGAAAGCTCCCGGCTTCGGCGAGCGACGCAAGGCCTACCTCGGCGACATCGCCGCGATGACCGGCGGAACCGCGATTACCGAAGAACTCGGTCTCTCTCTCGACAAGGTCACCATGGAGCAGCTCGGCAAGGGCAAGAGCATCCACGTCGACAAGGACTCCACCACGATCATTAGTGGTGGCGGCTCGAAGAAAGAGGTGGCCTCGCGCTGCAAGCAGATTCGCTCGCAGATCGAGAACACGACCTCGGACTACGACCGGGAGAAGCTCGAAGAGCGCCTTGCGAAACTGCAGGGCGGCGTCGCGGTCGTTCGCGTCGGTGGCAGCACGGAAGTCGAGATGAAGGCCATGAAGGACCTCGTCGACGACGCGCTGGCCTCCACCCGCGCAGCGATCGAAGAGGGCATCGTCCCCGGCGGAGGCGTCGCGCTCTTGCGCGCCGAAGAAGCCGTTGCGGCACTCAAGCTCCGCGGTGACGAGCGTTTTGGTGCGCAAATCATCGAGCGCGCGCTCTCGGCCCCCCTGCGCCAATTGGCGAGCAATGCTGGCGAAGATGGATCCGTGATTGCCGAGCTCGTTCGCGAGAAGGGCAAGACCATGGGCTTCAACTCGCTCACTTTTGAGTACGTCGACATGTTCAAGAGCGGCATCATCGATCCCGCGAAGGTGGTTCGCTCCGCCCTTCAGAACGCTGCGTCGATCTCCGGCCTCTTGCTGACGACCAGCACGATGGTGACGGATCTGAAAGACGACGCCGCAAGCATCAAAGGCAGCCTCTCCTAAGCGGCTGCAACACGTCTCAAGATATGAATCCGGAACTCGACTCTGAGTTCAATTTCACGGCGGAGCCACTCGGGTTCCGCCGTCCCGCTTTCCACAGCGAAGCCCATCTGCAGCACAGGTCATGAGCCAGAAACGCGACTACTACGACGTCTTTGGAGTTCAACGAAACGCCGGCGCAGATGAGATCAAGAAGGCCTACCGCAAGCTGGCCATGAAGTATCACCCGGATCGCAATCCGGATGACGCCGAGGCCGAGACCAGGTTCAAGGAAGCGGCCGAGGCTTACGACGTTCTCGGCGACGAGGAGAAGCGCGCGCAGTACGACCAGTTCGGACACGCCGCCTTCAACCAAGGCGGTATGGGCGGCGGCGCTGGGTTCTCCAACATGGAGGACATCTTCTCCGCCTTCGGCGACATCTTTGGTAACGGTGGCGGAGGTGGTGGCGGAATCTTCGGTGACCTCTTCGGCGGAGGCGGTCGACGCAGCAGCGGCCCGGCGCGCGGACGCGACCTCAAGATCGTTCTCGATCTCTCGCTCGAAGACGTCGACCAAGGTGTCGACCGCACCATCACGCTCAAGCAACACGACCACTGTGGCGGATGCGAAGGTTCAGGAGCTCAGCCCGGAACCTCGAAGAAGACCTGCGAGACCTGTGGCGGCCGCGGGCAAGTCCAGCGTAGCCAGGGCTTCTTCACGATGGCTTCGCCTTGCCCGAACTGTCGCGGCGCCGGAGAGACCCTCGAATCCCCCTGCACAACCTGCCGAGGAACCGGCAAGAAGGTCGCGAAGAACGACGTCACCATCCGCGTCCCCGCCGGTGTCGAAGATGGAATGCGCGTCCGAGTCGAGGGCTCCGGCGACGCTGGCGAGCCCGGCGCGCCTCGCGGAGATCTCTACTGCATCATTCGCGAGAAGGAGCACAAGATGTTCCAGCGCAGCGGTCCCGACGTGATGACGGAGATCCCCTTCTCGTTCACGCAACTCACACTCGGCGACAAGGTCGAGATTCCAACTCTGCGCGGCACCGTCGAGATGACGATTCCCGCGGGCACCCAGAGCGGAAAGATCTTTCGATTGCGTGGTCAAGGATTGCCGCACGTCCAGAGTTCGGGCAAAGGCGACCAGCTGATTCGCGTCTTCGTCGAAGTGCCTGAGAAGATCACGAAAGAGCAGCGCGAACTCCTTGAGCAATTCGACAAGCTCGAGAGTGAAAAGCCCGGCGCCAAGAACTTCTTCGATCGGATCGCAAGCTACTTTGCATAACCCCGAGTGCTTGACAGAAAGAGCTCGACTAGACCATGAAGAGTAAAGACACAGAGATCGTTCTCGAGGGCGACGCAGAACCGGAAGAGACACAGGCTGGCGACGAGTCTCTGTCCCACCCCGAGACCGGCGAGGCCTCCCAGAACACCGAAGAGACTCCCGATCAAATCCTCGAGAAGCGAGATGAGTACCTCGAGCTCTGGAAGCGCGCGCAAGCCGACTACAAGAACCTGCGGCGCCGTGGACAAGCCGATCTCGAGGCCGGCATTCGGCGCAACATGCAGCCGCTGCTCGACAGCCTCCTGCTCGTCTTAGATCACCTCGACATGGCGCTCACCGCACCGACTCCGACCGAAGAAACCCGCAACTTCGCAATCGGCGTGCAGATGACGCGCGATCAACTACTATCGGCCCTCCTCCAGGAGCAGGTCCTCGAAATCACGACGGATGGCGAGTTCGACCCCGAGCTTCATCAAGCCGTCGAGATGGTCACCGATTCTGATTCGGAGCCCGGCAACATCGTCGAGACCGTTCGCAAAGGCTATAGCTGGCGCGGCGTCGTTCTTCGTTTCGCTCAGGTCAAAGTAGCGGCTTCCGATGAAACCGCCGAAGACCCGCAGCCCGAGACGGAGAGCTCCGAATCGAATTAGCTCAGCGGCACTTCCGCCGAGCGCTCCAAGCCACGCCGACCGCTATGCCCACTTACGACTATCGTTGTGATGCCTGCGGGCATGAGCTCGAGATTTTCCACTCGATGAAGGACGCGCCGAAGCGCAAGTGTCCCTCCTGCGGAAAGCTCAAGCTCGTTCGTCAGATCGGTGCAGGCGGCGGAGTCATCTTCAAGGGATCGGGTTTTTACGAGACCGACTACCGCTCAGACTCCTACAAGCAGGGCGCCAGCGCCGACAAAGCCAAATCCACAGACTCCGACTCCTCCACCAAGGAGACGAAGTCGGGCTCGGGCGCATCGGACTCGAAGAGCGCAGAGAAGAAGCCGAAACCCAAAGGCGACTAGCGACGGTTTGTGAGAGCGCTCGCACCGGGGCGGCGCTTAGCCCGAGCCCGTGCTAGCTCGGAGTTCCAAAGAGCTCGTCGACGAGCTCTCCGATCGCGCCGGTATTGTTGCTGCCAATCACGCGGTCTGCGGCGGCGAGAATGTCGGGAGTCGAGTGCTGCATGGCGACACCCAAGCCGGCGGCTTGGATCATGGGGAGATCGTTCATGGCGTCCCCCACGGCGACGACTCGGCCCGACTCGATGCCGTAGTTCTCTTCGAGGACACGCAGAGCTTCCGCCTTTCCCAAGCAGGGTGCGTGGAGGTCGACCACGCACATCGGACTCTCGCGGTGGCTGGGCAGCATCGTGAGCGGAAAGCTGGTGCTGTAGATCGGGCGGTCGATGTATTCGACGATGCGTTGTTCGAAGGCCTCGTAGTCTTCTTCGAGCGAGAACAGCGTCAAGCGAATGAGGTACTCCGAGGGGAGCACGCCGTCTTCGCAGATTTCCAGTCCGCGCATTCCGCGGATGGCGGAAGCTTCGACGGGCGTTCTGGGGGGTATCGAATATTTTTTTCCGGCGCGCATGGCCACCACCAAGAGGTCGTGCTCACGCGCATAATCCATCGCCTTCTCGATGGTCGTACCGGAGAGGATGCGCTCCTCGATCAGGCGCTCTGCTTTCGGGCAGTAGACCGCAGCTCCGTTGTACACGACAGCCAGACTGTCGAGTCCGAGCTCGTTCATGACACTCGTCGTCGCGAGCTCCGATCGGCCCGTCGAGATGACCACTCGAACCCCGCGCTCCGAGGCGGCGATGAGACTGGCCTTGGTGTGCTCGTGGATCTGATCATCGTCGTTCACCAAGGTGCCGTCGAGGTCGAGAAGAATCGCATCGTAGGAGTTCGCCTGAATCATGGCTCGATACGGTACTGGGTCCGAAGCCGACA
Source organism: Planctomycetota bacterium (assembly GCA_029259635.1). Classification (GTDB taxonomy): domain Bacteria; phylum Planctomycetota; class UBA1135; order UBA1135; genus OFTM34. Next base: position 22,052 of record JAJDEU010000037.1, read on the forward strand.
TCGAACCCCTGACTACCAGCGAGAGCATCCCGCAAGCCAAAAAGCTCGCGGGATGACTCGGCTCCGAACAGGAAGTCCGTTCGGCGAGATCGACGGGTTCAGGGTGCTGTAATCGAGACGGACTCCTTCTCGCCAGCCACGACGGTGACGATCTGCGTGCCCGAGGGCGTCCCCATTCCGCCGCCCGAGAAGACCTGAACACTGATCTCCCACTGCCCGGGTCGAAGCCCGCGAAGAGTCGTGGAACCGGTCCCACGCCCCATTTCCCGAACCGGGTCGACGTCTTCGTCACCGAGGTACTCCGCGACGATCATGCACATTCCCGGAGAGGAGCCATCGGCATTAGCAACAGCGACATCGACTTCCCCCGCCGCTCGAAGCGCAAGATCCAGCCCCGTGAGCACTTGATCAACACCGACGGTCACGGCTTCGGACGTAGTCTCTTGGAAAGCTCTCCCGTTGGCGTGAACCTCGAGCGGAACTTCCACCGGCACTCCCCGCAGACGGTAGAAGCCATCAGCGTCGGTTCGAACGCGGCCGTCACGGCTACCTCCACCGAAGCTCATACTGCCCTCATTGGAATCGTCGATCATGATCATTTGATAGGCCTGAACCTGATTCTCGGTGTAGCGCTCGGCCCACACTTCGACGTTCGCTACCGGCTCTCCGTCCTGGTCTTCGATGCGCCCCTCGATCACGGCAACGGCCAGCTCGACGTCGAACTTCTTCCGGACCTCTCCTCCGCGGTCGCGAATCTCAAGCTCCAGTTCCGTCGGCAAAACTCGCGAAGGATGCGAGACCTCGAGCGTGTACTCGCCCGGCTTAACACCTTCGAAGCTGTAGAAGCCATCGCCATCCGTGCGGACCTTTTCTCCACCGCCGAAGAATCCGTGGGGATCGAATCCGCCCAACTCCGGACTGCCCTCTTTGCGAGGTGAGAGCGTCATTGTCGCGCCCGCAAGAACAACACCGCTCTCGCGGACTCGCCCATCGAGGATTCCGCGCGGACTCGCCTCGAGTTCAACGGCCTCTTCCGACCCTTCGGCCACCAAGACCTCCGTCCATGGCTCGGCGTCGGAACCGCCACCGCCAGCCATCATGACAACCGCTTCGCCGTCACCTACGAAGCCTCCGGAGGGACCTTTGGAATCCGCAATCCGGAACGAGTGCACTCCCGGCTCGAGGTGAGAGAAGTGCGCGCGTCCCGAGGCATCGGTTCGGTTCTTGGAGGAATGACCGCTGCCAAACATCATGACCATGGGACCCGAGCTTGGATCGCGGTGATCGACCTTAACGTCTCGCATCGGCTTGCCGTCGGGATCGAAGACGGTCACCACTACCGAGCCGCCCTGGCTCAGAGTAACTTCGCGCTCCACCCGCTCGCCGGCCGGCATGAACACGTGAGGATCCTCAAAGGGAGCGTGTCCGTCGCTCTCTACTCGAAGGACACAATCGGTGTCTTCCAGACTGTTGATCGTTGCCACTCCGAACTCGTCGGTCGTTCCGCGATTCCCGCCGCCGAAGATTCGAGCTGGACCATCGTCTTCCCCGATCGTGAGGTTCATTTCCACGCGACGTCCGCCGGCCGAAAAATCTTCAGGAGCTTCTGTCAGAGTAACGCTCGCTCCGGTCACGGGCGCACCGCTCTTCGCGTCCGTAACCGTGACGACGAGGACGGGCGCGGGAGATAAACGCAAAACGCCCAGGTTCATATCTTCACCGGGCGTAAATGCGATGTCTTTCACCGAGTAGTCGCGGAAGCCCGTCGATGAGATCTCGAGGTCGACCGTCTTTTTCGCTCCACGCGGGTAGAGACCCGGAATCTCTACGAACCCATCCGGATACTCGCGCTGAACCCGGCCATCGTCACCTCGGACAGGCGAGAGAAACTGCGTTCCATATGAAACCAGCATGTTCGTGACCGGCTTGCCGCTCGAGTCGTCGATTACTTCAAAGCTGAGGGAACCACCGCGATTGTAGATCAGCTCGACGCCCGTAGATCCCGAGTCCGCACGCACGGGTTCCGATCGAATACTGGCTCCCCCGAAGATCCCTGCGATTCCTCCGGAACGTTGCTCGCGTGCCTGCAGTTCATAGGTGATGCCGGCATCCAAGCCGCGCAACTCAAAGTCTCCATCCGCTGAACACTCGACTTGGCGCATCCCTCGTCCACCGAAGCCGAACTCGAACCCTCGCTCCGACGAAACCGGCCGCGCTCGAACGAGGAGCCCCCCTGCGCCATCCGCAGGTATTCCGATGATTCTTCCGGAGATGGAAGCCGTTTCGTCCAATTGAAAGCGGAGACCACCGACTTCGGCACCGGGTACATCGGCGACGCCTTCGACGGTCTTACTGGGATAAGCCTCGCTGTGAATCAGAATCTTCCAAGCACCGCAAGCGAGCGACTCGATCCGAAAACTTCCGTCGGTATCGGTAACAGAGAGCGGCTTGCGCGCCCCCATCATGAGTAATTCGCTCGGGACAAATCCGTTCTCGCCATTGATCGCGTTCATCAGCCGCGCCCCAGCTACCGGATTGCCGACCGAGTCGAAGACGTGCCCCGAGAGAATTGCGCCAGCGCTGAGTACCACATCACCGAGATCGAGATCTCCCTGTGCAGGCATGTGAATCGGTCGCGGTTGAATCGGTGCATAGCCCGCCGCTTGCGCCAAAAAGAGGTGCCCGTCCGACGAGCTGGGATCGAGCTCAAATCGGCCTTCGGATTCCGTGGAAGCGGAGACGTCCGCGTCTCCAGTCGCCACCTCGCTGCCGAATCCGAATGTGAGTGGCCTCGCCAAGCTCACGACCCCGGTCAAGATGGGATTGCCAAGCTTGTCCACCAGGCGACCAATGACCCGCGGCTCGGAATCCGCAGAGCTCTTTTTGGTGGAGGCGACTTTCGAAGGCTCGGGTACCGACTCGACTCTTCGATTCGGAACTTTCTCGGGGACCATCTCGCTCGATGGCATCAGCACCTCCGGAACGGCCGGGGCCACTTCGGTTGCAGGTGCCGCCATGAGATCAGGCTTCACGGCTTCTCCAGCTTCGCCCGAGGCAAAGAACCAAGTGAATATGCCGGCGAGAAGAAGAGCTACGGCGAGAACGGGCAGGACGATTCTCGAACCCATGGAAGAGCCTTTCGTGTGGGGCCGACGTCAACTCCCTGCGGTCAGGAGTCGTATCGGGAAAGTCGAGATCAAAAAAGATCAGAAACGGGACGGACGAACAGAGTCCGCTCCTGGCTACGCGTGTCTGTTAGGGTCGGTTGGACCTGCTTTCCGTTTTTTCGAATGAGCGCACGCTCGCCCGGCCGATATGCTCACGGACAGCCGAGAGAATCCCGCCCGCTAACCGTTCCAATACACAATCGTAGCTTTCATAACTCCACGGAATCCCTACTCATGTCCGCGCGACACGCCGCCCTCTTAACGATCTGCACTCTAGCCGTCAGCCTTCTCGGCTCCTGTCGGGGTCTCGGCCCTGTGCAAGATCCGACACTGGTGATTCAAGGCAACTCCGGATCCGAGCTCGGCGTGAACACCGACTACGGAATTCTATTTCTCGGTCGGCATTCGCGTGCGGGAAGAATCGCCCTAACCGCTTGGTTCGGAGATGGTCCCAGTCTGGAATCCACCATTGTGGAACCCGTCGGCGGAGGACTCTTTACGGCCGAGACGGAGATCGTGCTGCCCTCGATTCCCCTGACCTTCGTCTCGCCAATCGAGGGCGAGACGGTCTTGATTTCGGGACGCAAGGGACGGCGTCGTTGGGTTCAAGAAGCGCGTGTCGCCAAAGACCGGCGCGTCATCGCGGGAATTCTGCTCGAAGTCGGTTCGGATAGTCAGCTCAGCGAGGATCAAGTCGGAGCTCCGGTCTTGATTCAGCTCGAAGACGGAAAGTGGTACTGCGTCGGTGTTGTCTCCGGACGCATCCAATTCGACGGCCCCAAGGGAAAGATTGAGTACATCACCGTGCTCGGCCCAGAGAACACCTGGCGCCTCGTCGCCCACCGACGCGATATCGATCGGCGCAAACGCTGGGTCTACCGCGAAGACGTGCTCTAGCAGGTCGGCTTCGAGCCGGGAAGCTGATACCGGGAACGAGTGGTGCCCCGTTAGGTTCGCCAGAAACGCGGGACGAAGAGAACCACGACCGCGTAGAACTCGAGGCGCCCGAGGATCATGAACCCCGAGAGCAGGAGCTTGACCAAATCGGGCATGTCGGTGAACGAGCCCGTTGGTCCCACTGAGTTCAGCCCAGGGCCAATATTGTTCAGTGTCGCGAGAACCGCAGTGCCCGCAGTCAGAACTTCGATATCCATCGCCGACAGGGCCAGCGTTCCGAGCAAGAAGATCAGGACCCACAGGCCGAAGTAGCCGGTCACCGCCGACACCATATTCGGCTCGAGCGTTTGGCCATCCATTCGAACTGAGTGGATGGCTCGCGGGCGAGCGAATCGATTCACGCCAAGCAGGGCCGCTTTGCCGAGAATCATGAATCGGACAACCTTGATGCCTCCGCCGGTCGAACCGGCGCAAGCTCCGATGAGGGCCAGACACATCAAGAGAGCTCGACAGAGCTGCGGCCACTGGTCGAAGTCCGCGGTGGCATAACCGGTACTGGTCACCATGCTCACCACGGCAAAGACACTGTCGCGAACGGCAAGCCCCAGGCTGGAATAGTCCGGAAGCCCGTTGTCCTCCACGCCATTACTTCCGCCCCAAAACCACAAGACGCCCGCGATAACGACGGAGGAAGTCAAGATGCCCCAGAGATAGAGGCGCAGCTCGCTCGATTGCTTTGCCGCTCGCCAAGCGTTTCGCCAGCCCGTCCCAAACATCGCGTACAGACCGAAGTTGACGCCGGCCAGCAGCATGAAGATGACGATCGTGGCCTCCACCATCCACGAGTTGAAGTGCGCGACGCTTGAGGAGTGATTGGAGAAGCCGCCCGTCGCGAGCGTGCCCATCGCGTGAACCACGGCCTCAAACATCGGCAGGCCGATCAAGCTGAGGACAATCACTTCCAAGACCGTCAGGATGACGTAGACACGCACGAGGCCGAGTGCGCTATCGCGAACGCGCGACTGCACCGCTTCCCGTGCGATGCCCGGCACTTCGGATCGAAACAGACTGCGACCGCCCGTCGGAAAGAGTACGACGAAGACGAGTACGATTCCGATTCCGCCAAGCCAGTGCGTAAAGGAGCGCCAGAAGGCGAAGCTGTAGAGCAGGCCGTCGATTTGCTCTCCCGTCAAAATCGTCGAACCGGTCGTCGTGAAGCCCGAGACCGATTCGAAAAAGGCGTCGACCGGCGACTCGATAGCTCCGCCGATCACAAAAGGTATGGCCCCGACAATTCCAGAGAGGAACCAGGAGAGCCCGACCACCGCGAGGCCTTCGCGCCTAAAAAAGTCGATGTGTCCGTCGTCCGTCGTCGTTCCGCCGCGATTCTTTATGGCGAAAGCGGTCCCCAATGCCGCCGCAACGCCCACCGAGATCATGAAGGCGTAGAACGCGTCCCACTCACCGTAGAGCGCGGCGATCCCCATCGGCACCAACATGAATGCCGCGAGCAGCAGCATCACACAGCCGAGCAACCAAGCGACGGCACGTAGGTTCATGGATGGGCTCGGGGCGAGTGGATGGGCTCGTTCAGTGGAGACCGTTCTCTAATCTCGGAGAAGCGATCGCGCGCAGAGCCGACCGAAGAGAAACCGTTCATGGAGCGAAGGACGAAGACCACGGGTGACTAGGAGACGCCGCCCGCAAAGAGCGCTTCGACGTCGCCTAAGTTCTCGGGCAAAGTGAACAAAATGACCTGATCGCCCTCATTCACAGCGGTCTCGCCGCCCGGGATGATGACGTCCTCGCCCCGCACAATCGCGCCGATCACCGTGCCGCGCGGCAGGCTCAAGTTCTTGACCTTTCGCGAAGTCTTGCCGCCACGGAAGCGCACCCCGAGTTCGAGCACCTCCCCCCGTCCATCCGCGATCACGGCAATGGAATTCACCGAGCCGGAGCGAACGAAACGCAACATGCGGTTGGCGCACAAGACGCGCGGCGAAATGGCCTGATCCACGCCAAGCAAATCATAGATCTTCCGATAGGACGCTTTGTTGATGACGGCGACAGTGCGCTCAACTCCGAGGGAGCGCGCCAGCTGACAGGACACCATATTGTTCTCGTCGTCACGCGTCGTCGCGATGAACACGTTCGCGTCGCCAATGCGCTCCTCGAGCAACAAGTCCAGGTCGCTCCCGTCTCCGACCAAGACCATCAGCTCGCCGCCAAACTCGGAAGCGAGCTCGCGCGCAACCTGTGCATCCTTTTCGAGTATCCGAATGGAGACGCCCGGCACGCCGTCCAACTTGCGCGCAATCTCGCGGCCGACACCGCCGCCTCCCATGATCACGACACTGCGCCGTCCCAGCTTGCGAGCGCCCGAGAGCAGCTCGAATTCATCGAGGTCGGGAGCCAGCCCAATCACGTAGATCTGATCGTCTACTGCGAGTTGATCGACGCCCGAGGGAACATAGAACTTGTCCTTCCGCATCAGTGCAGCGACGAGTAGCCCACCGGGCAAGCGCAGGTTCGCCAGAGTGCTGGCCGTCAGCTCGCTCTCCTGACGAATGCGAAGACGCCGGAGCTGCACCCGACCATCCGCAAAGGACTCGACCTCGAGTGCGTGTTGCTCGCGAACCGTTGCGGCGATCTCCTCCGCTGCCAGCTCTTGCGTGGAGAGCACAACGTCGAAGCCCAACGCATGCTTGTAGAAGTAGCGATAGCCCTGCAGCAGCTTGGTATCGAGTAACCGCAAGATGACGCGCCGCGCACCCAGCTGTTTTGACACCAAACAGGCCAGCATGTTGACTTGGTCATTATTGGTCACCGCGACGACCAAGTCGGCTTGCGAGGCCCCCGCCGAATTCAACAGGTCGGCTCGCGTGCCGTCGCCGGTGATGGCGTGGACGTCCATCGACTCCATCAATCGCTTGGCCTTCTCGGGGCTCGAGTCCACCACGCTGACGCGGTGCCCTTCTCGAGAGAGGATGTCGGCCAAGTGCGATCCCACTTCGCCAGCCCCAATGATCACGATGTCCATGCGTGCACCTTAATCAGCCGAGATTCAAACTCCCAGGGTTCACAGGCTTGCCCGAGAGCCTTGGGGCAAAGTTTGATCAGAGAACGCTCTTAGGAGCCCTCGGACCGACAGCCGGGATCCACTCCGGCCAGGGCCCACTGCTCGGTCGGCGAGCCTCTCCGTCGCGAGCGGAAAAAACCCCACCGATCACGAGCTTGTAGACCGGCTTGGCAAGCTTCAGCCAAGCCCAAGCAATGACGGAGCGCGGCGCCCGTGGCTCTCGCGGTCCGCTCTTATCTCCGCGCTCCCGATACCTTCGCCGCAATTTTTGAATGTGCCTCCGATCTTCCCGACAGCGGCTGCGGAAGAAGGCTCCCCGACGGCTGTGGATGCTCGCAAGCTGAAAGTCGACGAGCCCGGGATAGCCCCATTCATCGACGAGGACGTTCTGTTCTTTGTGCAGGTCGTTGTGGCAGACACCCCGCTCGTGCAGTTCGGCCACGAGCTCTTCAAGCCGTTCAAAGAAGTCGAGCGGGAGTCTCTCGGCCTCGTGGAGTGCTCTACCTTCGATCCACGAGCGCGTGAGCGTGCCCCGCTCGTCGTTCGTCGATTCCTCATCACCTCCGGCAGCGGAGAGCTTTTGAAGCTGCGCTACGCCGTCGATTCCCGCCAGCACCCCAAGTGCCCGCCGCTCGCGAGCGAGCAAAATCCCCGCGACGAGTCGCGAGCCCCACATCCCCGCTCCGCAGGCAACGCGCCGCACAACTCGCCCTCGCGGCCCACGGACCAGCTCGACGCGCCCAAATACGTCGCTCTTCAAGACCCGTTCGACTTGTGACTCCATCTCCACCCGCCTATTCTCCGCGTCCATGGACCCGGGTCAATCCAAGCCGAGAAAGCTCTCCCAAAGAATTTCGCGAGCCGCGCTGGCGTTCTCTCTGAGCTTCCTCGCGCTCTGTCTTTTCGCCGAGGTCGCCCTGCGCGTCACCGGCGATCGCGAGCAGACGGTCGCGAAGAGCTCCGCCGAACTGCCGCCGCTCTGGCAGAAGATGCTCGACGACCAGATCTTTCACTCGGTGCCGGATCCCATTCGACGCTATGCCATGAACCCGGGCGCGTCGACGACCCTGCACGACGAGACGACGGGCCAAGACTGGAGCTACCGAGTCAACCAGCAGCGCGCGCGAGGTCCCGAGCTCGAGCGCGAGAAGCCGGAGAACGAGCGCCGCATCCTGTGCGTGGGCGACTCCTTCGCGTTCGGGCTGTGGTGCAACAACGACGAGACCTTGGTCGGGCACCTCGCTCGTCTCGCCAACGAGAACGAGCCCGATCCCAGTATTAATTGGCGCGGAATCACGATCGGCGTTCCCGGCTATCACAGCGGCCAGCAGCGCGTCGCTTTTGAACAAGATGGGCTCGCTCTCGATCCCGATGTCGTCGTTTTGTACTTCAACACGAACGACATCATGCAAAACGGCTTCTTCTTTGATGATGAGCTCTCCATCATTCGCGACGACCAAGCCCAGCTGCCCTCGAACTTGCGACGCGCGCTCTGGAGCAGTCACCTCTACGGCTTTCTGACGCGCAAGCTCATCACCGAGCCGATCCGGAGAATACCGTCCCCGCACCTCGACCCGCGCGTCCCCTACGCGCACGTTCGCGAGGACAATCAAGCCTACTGCAAATCGGAGATCGCGCGCATCGCCGAGCTCTGCCGCGAGCGTGACCTTCCGCTGTTCATCGTCAATCAACCGTTAATGACCTGGTCCGACTCCGCGCGCGGTCGAGACTGGCCCATCGCAAAGCTCTACTTCTGGGCGCGCGACACGTTCGATGAGCTCGGCATTCCCCAACAGGGCATGCTCGGCTGGATGCGCGGTTTTTCCGATGGTGTCGATCGCATTGAAGGACTCGCGAAGAACGAGCCGCTTCCCGAACCCGACTTCCGTCCCGACTTCTACTTCGCCGACCCCGCTGTTCAGCGCTGGGTTCAAGCCTTCAAGGCCGGAATTAGCCTGCCCGCCGAGCTGCCCGCGGAGCCCGACTTCCACCTGCTCGGCGAGGGTTACGGGAGCATGGCGCGCGTCGTCTATCCGGCAATGCAATCGGCCAAAATGCTCCCGTAGCCCATCGATTGATTGAGCATGAGTCTGACAGTGAATGACCTGAAGCCGACGATCGCCCTCCGCGGCTTGACCCGTCGGTTTGGCGAGACGACTGCGGTCCAGCCCACCGACCTCGACGTTCGAGCGGGAATGGTGACGGGGCTGCTGGGGCCGAACGGCAGTGGGAAGAGCACCCTCATGCGAATGATGACGGGGCTGGTTCGGCCGGACGCTGGGTCCGTTCTGATCGCGGGAACACGGCTGCGCGGCGAAGGCACCGCTGTGCGACGGCTCGTGACCTACGCGCCCGGTGAAATCGGAGTGTATGGAGAGCTGCGCGGGCGCGATCACCTGCGGTGGTTCTTGCGCGGGAGAGCGGAGGACGCACTAGCTCGGTCCGTCGATATTGCAGAACAGCTCGGGCTCCCCTTGTCGAAGAAGGTGCGCACCTACAGCCACGGAATGAAGCGCCAGCTGATCTTCTCCGCCGCACTCGCGCCCGAAGTTCCCGTGCGCATTCTCGACGAGCCCACGGAGGGATTGGACCCCTCAAAGCGCGGCCAGGTGCTCGACCTGCTCAGCGAGGATGCGGAGCGGGGAACGACGATCCTGCTCTCCTCCCACCACCTTCAGGAAGTCGACCACGCCTGCAAGCGCTTGGTCTTTTTGAACCGGGGCGCCATCGTCGCCGACGAGGACGCGGCCGCGCTTCAGAAACGCGCGATGAGCCTCGTCAAGTTGCGCTTCCGCGAGGGGCTCGATTTCGACGGCTTGGAGACAGCGCTCGTCGCACTGGATCAAGGCTCGATTCGCCGCACCGGCCGAACCTTCGACCTCGTGCTGCACGGCGATGATCCGCGCCCCTTCCTGGCGGCGCTCGCGAGCAGCGACACACCCGCACCGGAGGTCATCGAGTACGGCAGCCCGTCCTTGCACGACCTCTATCGCGAACTCTACGGCGTGGAGGGAGTCTGATGCTCCGGTTCCTGCGTCACGCCATCCTGCCCGCCTTCGCGTTCTTCTTCGTGCTCGAGCTGATGCTCGTCGGCGCCATCGAGTTCTGGCCCGACTTCCGAGAGAACATCGCGGGCATTCGGATCTTCACGCAGTTCAAAGTGCTGCGCGGCCTGGTCGGTCTTCTGAAAGAGGGCGAGCTACCCGGCTACATCGTCTTCCAGCACTTCTTCAAAGGTAGCCTTCTCGGCGTCACCGTCTCGGTGATGTTCGCGGTGAATGCCGTCGCTGGCGAGGCTCACCGCGGAACGCTCGAAATCCTGCTGGCGCGGCCGCTCTCGCGCACGAGGATTTTAATGGAGCGCTACCTGCTCGGCGCTCTGCAGATCGTGATCCCGCTCGCCCTCACAACCTGGACGATCCCCTACCTCTTGATGGAGCGCTGGGACGAAGAGATCGCCCTCTACCCGCTGATGCTCGGCTCGGTACACATGTCGTGTATGTACCTCGCCATCCACGGCACGACCTTCTTCCTCTCCACGATCGGGCGCCATCCGATTCGCATCGCGATCGGCATGTTCTTCTTCTGCGTCCTCCAGTTCGCCGTCTACTTGATGATGGATGCGACGCAATACTCACTCGTGCAACTTGTCGATCCGCTGCTCTTCATCGACCTCTTCACAACCGAGCAGCTCAACTGGAATATTTGCGGCGGCTTGCTCGGCTACACCGCGCTCACAGTCGCCATGTCGATCTTCGCCTTCCGAAGACGGCTGCCCTAGCAGCCCGTGGCAAAAGTCATTCGCCCCATGAGCGGCGTCCTTCTGGCCAGGCCGGCACCCGAAAGCCTCGCCGAATCTAGAGATTCGGCTGCATTCCCGGGCGCCAGCCTGACCAAAATTCCGCGGCCCATGGAACAAAGCACTTTCACCACGGACAGCTAGCCGCATGACAATCCGATCAACGCGCTCGCGTTCGACGGCGAGCTAGAACACGCGCGAAGCGGCAGCGCGAAGACTCCAAACGGTGGCGTCCTTCTTTTGATAGCCAACCGCCTCTGCCGCGAGCTTGCCGACACTGGCGAAGGCTTCCGAGGCCTCGCTTTTTCTACCAAGTGATTTGAACGCGAGCCCCTTGCGATAGGCGCACTCCGGCCCCGGGCCGTGATTGCGTTCCACTCGATCGAGATCCATGAGCGAGCCTTCGCCGTCGCCGAGCAGCAGCTTGGCTTCCGCAAGCCTCATCATCGCCCCGCCGTAGGCGTACTCTTCCTCGATCCCGACGGCGCGCGTCAGCACCTCGACCGCCTGTTCCGCTTCCTTCGCGCCCAGCTGCGCGCAGCCCAAGCGATAGTTCCACTCGGCCGAATCGGGCTCGGCTCGCACGACCTCTTCCAGCAGCGGAATCGCGCGCCGATAGTTCCCCTGCTTGAGCAGCAAGAGCCCTAGCTTGCCCAGATTGTGCGGAGTATCGACGGCACCCAGCTCGCGCATCAGGGCCTTCTCTTTTCTGCGATGGAGAGCGACCGATCCCCACTTGGCGAGCAGGCGACTCACGATCGCGGCGGCGGCAAACAACCCGAGTATCGGCACGGCTCCCGCGAGGCCGCCGATGACGGGAATCTGGATGAGCAGCAGGTAGACGACCCAGGTCAGGCCTAAAAAACCGAGCAGGCGCAGCATGGCGGAATTGTAGTGTGACAACGCCTCACTTGCAGGTCGCTCGGCTAAATGGGTGAATAGCCTGTGCAAGATTTCGAGGGCTTGGCCTGTGGCTTCCGGCAGCTCTGATCGACGATCCGATCGCCTGTCCTACATGAGCCCCACTCTCGCGATTGAAAAGCAGCCCGCTCGGCTTCCAACGAGTATTTTGTAGGGCTCAGAGAGAGCTCCCACATGTCCCCTCGCCCGACCATCATCGCTGCACCGCTCGAACCGCCGGTCGCCCAATCCTCGGGAGTCAAAGACGTCACCGTCGAGTTCGTTCGAGCTCTCTTCGGCGTGTTGCTCCTGCCCGTTCGTGTGGTCGTCTATCTCCTTCAGCACAAGCGTCGCCAAGCACAGCTTCGCCGCGATCTCGAGAGCCCCGCTTCCATCGCGGAGCTTCCGCTTCTCAAGTCCGCACACCGCTCGCGCCCGCTGCTGATCTTCATCGCCTGCGCGGAAGCTTCGGGGGAAAAACACGCCGCGAATCTCGTTGATGCGCTTCGCCAGCTCGAAGCCGAACGCGGCGCTCCCGCTCCGGCCTTTATCGGTCTCGGAGGAGAGCTGCTCGCCGAACGCGGCGTCGAACTCATCGGGGACCCAGTGTCCCGCGCGGCAATGGGTTTCGATGTCTTTTCGAACCTGCCCTTCTACATGCGCATGCTCGCGAAGTTCTCGCGCACGATTCAGGACCGCCGACCCGATCTCTTTCTGCCTGTCGATTCGCCCGCTCTGCACGTTCCCCTCGCGCACATCGCCTGGCGCCGCCACGTACCGGTGGTGCATTTTGTCACTCCGCAATACTGGGGCTGGGCGCCCTGGCGTGTCGGCGGCTATCGACGCGCCGTCGATCTCGCTCTCACAATCCTGCCCTTCGAGGCACCTTGGTTCGAGAGAGAGCGCATTCCCGTCGCGCACGTCGGCCACCCGTTGCTCGACGAACTCGAAGACATTCCCAGAGGACAGAGCGACAGGACACCAACCAGCTCTCCAATCATCGCGCTCCTGCCCGGCAGCCGACGTCACGTCGTAACGCGCAACTTGCCGTGGATGCTACGGGTGTTGGCCGAGATCCAGCGCGAGAATCCCGCCCTCCGCGTCGTCATTCCCCAGAACGACCCGGCGCTGCGACCCGTCATCGACGGGTTTCTCGAGTCGGCGAATGCCACCGCATGGGCGCGCATCGGATCGGGCAGCCTCCACGATGAGCTTGCCCAAGCCCGCGCCGCGTTCAGTGTCTCGGGCACAATCTTGATCGACCTCTTGCACCGACGACTGCCCGCGGTCGTGCTCTATCGGCTGAAGAACTCCAGGCAAGCCGCGCTCTCCAAGTACATCCTGACCTGCCCCTACTTCTCCTCCGTGAATTTGATTGCCGGTCGCGAGGTACTGCCCGAATTCTGTTTCTCCATGAACGATCCGAACGAGCCCTTCGACGAGGTCGTCCATGCCGTAACGCGCAGCTTTTCCGACGGGAATTGGCGAGCGGAGTGCTTGGCGGGGATGGACCTCGCCGCCGACCGATTGGGTCCCTCGGGCGCTGTCCAGCGAGCCGCTCAGCACGCTCTCGGCCAAATCGAAGACGAGCAAGTCCATGGCTGATTCCGCGACCACGCCCGAGCCTCCCGCCGAGGATTCGAATAAAGACGCACTTTCCGTGAAGACCGGACAGGCGCCCGAGTATGTGGATCGTCCGATGGAACTCGAGGTCAATCAATTGATGGCGGCAACGAAAGCGGGAGATCGAGATGCCTTTGACCGGTTGGTCAATGTGCTCCGCTCGCGCGCTTTTCATATTGCACATTCGCTCGTGGGTTCTCGCGAGGACGCCTTCGATATGGCGCAAGAAACTTTCCTCAAGACCTATCGCGCGCGAGAAACTTTTCGCGAGAGCGATCCCTTCCTGCCCTGGTTCCATCGCATCCTGCGCAACACCTGCTTCAGCTTCTTGCGCAAGAATCGGCGGGTGAAGAAGCACTCGCTCACCGGAGAGCCGGACGAGGATGAGGGTGACTGGGAGATCGAGGGCGCCGAGCCGGCTCCGGTCAGCGGTGCGGAGAACGAAGAGCTTCACGGCGTCTTCTGGAACTCGCTCTACAAGCTGACGGGTCGCGATCGCGAAATCTTGGCGCTGCGGCACTTCCAAGAGCTCTCCTACAAAGAGATCGCCGAGACCCTCGACATTCCCGAGGGCACCGTGATGTCGCGCCTGTTCCACGCGCGTCGGCACCTGCGAGATCAACTCGTCCCGCATCTCGACGGCGTCTTGGAGGGCATGGACATCCCCGCACTTATAGAAACCGAGGGCGACCTGGCTGGCACCGGTCGCGCAAAGAAAAAATGAACTCCCGAGAGCAAAGAGAGCCTTCCGAAAACGAACTTCGGGCAATGGCTTACGTCGATGGTGAGCTGAGCCAGGAGGAGGCGCGTCAGTTCGAACAAGGGCTTGCGGCCGATCCGACTCTCGCCAAAGAGGTTGCAGAGCTGAGAGCGCTCGAGGTTATGGCTCGACAGATGGCCGCACCCGAACCCATGGACTACGAGTGGGATCGACTCAGTCGCGACCCGTTGCAACGCGCGGGCGTCGGTCTCGGCTTCGCGCTGATCATGATCGGCGTTCTCGGATTGGCCTGTTTCGGCACCTGGACGATCGGGTTCCAGTCCGACCTCTCGCTCACCCTCAAGTGCTTGTCGCTCGGAACCATTGCGGGCTTCACTCTGATCTTTTTGACCGTCTTGCGCGGCCGCCTGCGTACCCTGCCCTACGACCCGTACACCAATATCAAGCGATGATCCTCGTAACCATTGACCACTTACCCGGCAAGGAAATCACTTCCGTCATCGGTCTCGTCCGCGGAAGTACCGTTCGCGCCGGCCACCTGGGAAAAGACATCACAGCCGTCTTTAAAAACTTCGTCGGCGGTGAGATCGGGGACTACACCAAGCTGATGGCGGAAGCGCGCGAGCAAGCCCTCGATCGCCTGCGAGAAGAAGCGAAAGCGCTCGGCGCCGAGGCTGTCGTTGGGCTCAGATTTTCGACATCCTCGATTTCGCCCGGCGCTGCGGAGATCGTCGTCTACGGAACCGCGGTCAAGATCAGCTAACCCGAGGACGCGTTTCTCGGGCGCGGAGCCAGGAGTTCAATACCAGACGGAGACTTCGTCGAGCGGCTTGCGCTGCAGATCTGGCACTTCGCAATCCGCCGCCGGATAGCCGACCGGAATCAAGAGATAGGCCTTTTCGTTCTCCGGTCGCTCGAGCACACGGCTGAGAAAACCCATCGGACTGGGAGTGTGCGTCAGGGTTCCGAGTCCGGCCGAGTGCAGCGCGGCCAGCAGGAATCCGGAGGCAATTCCGACGGACTCTTGGGTGTAGTAGTTGGTCTGGCGCTCGCCGTTCTCGTCCACTCCCCAGGCTTTCCGAAAGACGACGATCAGCGCGGGAGCAATCTCGAGAAAAGGTTTGTGCCAGTCGGTGCCGAGCGGTCGCAGAGCCTCGCGCCACTCATCGGTCAACCGATTCTCATAGGTCTCGCGCTCTTCCGCCTCGGCCGCCAGGCGAATCTCCTTCTTGATGGCGGGATCGCGCACGACGGCAAAGGTCCACGGCTGGCGGTGCGCTCCGGAAGGCGCGCTGCTCGCCGCGCGGATGCAATCCTCGAGGACACCCTCTGGAATCGGCTTGTCCTCGAAGAAGCGCACGCTGCGACGCGAGTCGATCGTCTCGTAGAACTCCTTCGCACGACGCGACATCTCTGCCGGTTCGAGGGAATCAAACTGGAGCGGTACAAAGCGCTCTTCACCTTCTGTCGAATTCACTGTCGAACTCACGAATCCTCCCGGATGAGTTGGTCTAAGCAAGCGGCGCTTCGGGCGGGATAAGTTCTTTCATCCGCGCTCATGGTCGCGAGGTCCGCTCGCAGCCGGTCGAGATCCCGCGCAACATCGATATCGTACAAGTCTTTCAAGAGTTCGACTTTCAGTTTGAGCTTGCTCGCAACTTCGAGAGTCTTCTCGCGCATGTCGCCGGTGGACATCTCGATCTCTTCGAAGAGCGCGCGGTGCGCGTCCTTCATCCCGATCAAGTAATAGCCGCCGCCCGCATCGGGGCCGAGCACGAGGTCCGCTCCCGCTTGCAGGCGGTCGTGCGCCTCAATGACGATGGCCGGATCCAGGAGGGGCGCGTCGCTCCCCACGGCCACCGCAGTGGAGCCGACGGTTCCGGCGAGCTCGACGAAGAAGTAGTGGAGCATGCGCTCGGCCAAGCCCTCGCCAACCTGCGCGCGCTGATCGCGCACGCTCGGAAAGGTCGAGGCGAACCAGTCCGCCGACTCGGGCGGCGAATAGGCTAGAACGGTGCGATAGGAATCGGAGGGCGCCAGGCGCTCGACCAGGTCGAGCAGCATCGCCTCGGCCAAGCGAGCCGCCTGAGCGGGCTCGAGCGGCGGGCACAGCCGTGTCTTGACCCGTCCCGCGACCGGGCGTTTGGCGAAGATCGCTGTGGTCCGCCGAGGGAGGGGCGAGCTCGGATTGGGTTGTCCCATGGTGGATGCTTGGGTTCCCCGCCAGCGGCACGTCTGGCGGAGTCTCAGCCCAGACTAAGCCATTGAACCGTGATTCGCTCCACCCTCCCCAGAGTTCCCCGCGCCGATGGTCGATCCCATTTGAACCGCGGTTTACGATCCACGTTCACCGAGAACGGGCGTCCAAGCCCAGCCCGCTTATCCCGCACTCCCCTGGAGAACAGCATGTTACTCGCTCACTCGATCTTGGCCGTCGCGACCCTTGTCCCCCAGCACGGGGGCGACTCCCAGCAGGGCGGCGACCCCATCTTGGATCGCAAGTCCGCTGTCGTTCAGGAAGACCCCGGCACGCCGACGGTCTCCGAACTCAAGGACGAGATCGACCGCTCGCTTCGTTGGCTGCGCACACAGCAGCATGATGAGAGCGGTGGGTATGGAGACGAGTCGGCGCTTCAGACCAGTACGGCCTTGATCGCGTTCGCGAGCTCCCACCGCGCCTACCGATACTCCGACGGTCCGTTCATCAGCCGAGCGATTCACCACCTGAGCAAGCTCCAGCGCGACGATGGCGCCTTTACCGACGGACAGCTCCAGCGCCCCTCGATCGAGGCGACGACGGCCACGGCAATCGCAGCTCTTGAGGCTCTCGAACTGACCGGCGAGGAGACCATGCACGGGCGTTCGCTCAGCTACATGGGCAAGTCCGCCGCGGGCTTTGCGACGCTGCATGCTCCGCGCCAATTCGACTCGATTGCAGAGGCGCGCATTCACGCGGGCGAGCTGCTCAAGAAGCGCTCCGACGACGGCTCCTGGTCCGATGGTTTTTTGAGCACCGGACCGAGCGTCTTGCGCACGGCGCGCTCGGTCATCGAGCTCAATAGTTCACTCTTAAAACTCAAGACCGCTGACGCGCCCCCCGCGGCGGTGCGCGAGACCAAGCCGCTCCCTCCGCTCTCCCCCGCCAGTCGTCAAGAGGTCATCAAGGCCTTGGAGTTAGGCGCCGCGTTCTTGATCGACACGTCGGAGAACGGTCGCTTCGGAGCGCTCGGTCGAGAGGACGCCGGAATCACGGCGATGGTGATGAGCGCGCTGCTCTCCATCCCCGAGCCGCGCGGCGAGCGCCTTCAAGCCTCCATCAATCAAGGACTCGACTGGCTCGGCTCCCTCCAAAAAGCCGACGGTTCGATTCACGACGGCCAGCTGGCCAACTACGTCACGTCAGCAAGCATTCTGGCTTTTGCGAAGGCCGGTCGCGAGAAAGACCAACCGATCATCCTCGCTGCGCGCGGATTCCTCACCAAGCTTCAGGCTGACGAAGGCGAGGGCTACGACCCCACGCACCACTTCTACGGTGGAGTCGGTTACGGCGGCGACGAACGCCCGGACCTATCCAACCTACAGATGGCACTCGAAGCGCTCTCCGCCTCCGGTCTCGAAACCGGCGACCCCGCCTTTGCGAAAGCGCTGCGCTTTCTCGAGCGCTCGCAGAATCGCTCGGAGTCCAACGACGTCTCGCTGGTGGACGGCGTCGCCAAGATCCTGAGCGGCAATGACGGTGGCGGCGTGTACGCCCCGGGTCAGTCGAAGGCCGGCTTGATGACGCTCGCCGACGGCACATTAGTTCCGCGCTCCTACGGCTCGATGACCTATGCGCTTCTGAAGGGTTATCTCTTCGCCGGGCTCCCGCGCGAAGACCCGCGCGTCGAGGCCGCCTGGCAGTGGCTGCGCAAGAACTATACGCTCGACATCAATCCCGGCTTCGAGGCTTCCGACGATCCGTCGAGCGCCTACCAGGGTCTGTTCTATTACTTCACCACGATGGCGCGCGCGCTCGCGCTCTACGGTGAGGAGACGGTCCTCGACTCGGCCGGAATCGAGCACGACTGGCGCAGCGAGCTGACGAGCCGACTGGCCGCGATGCAACGCCAAGACGGTTCATGGATCAACGAGAACAGCCCGCGCTGGTGGGAGGGCAATCCCGTGCTCGCGACGGCCTATGCGATGTTGACGCTCGACGTCACGCGCGGTGACTCGGAGACAAGTCCGCGCTAAAGCGCGCTCGACTTCACACTCGGAGACGCTGCGGCTAGTCCGCCTTGGGGTAGGAGAGCGATTTGGGCAGGGTGAACTGTCGGTGCCCTTCAATTCCGCCGAGAAATCCGAAGCCGGACTGACGCGCGCCTACCCAAGGCGTGCCCTTCGCGCTGCCCAGGTATTGGTTGATGCCGACTTGACCCGAGCGAATGCCGCGCGCGACGCGCAAGCCTTTCTCCAGGTCGCCGGTATAGACGTTGGCGCCGAGTCCGTAGGGCGTGTCGTTGGCGAGTTCGACCGCGCGCTCTTCGGTCCCGTCGAAGGGCGTCAAGGAGACCACCGGGCCAAAGGTCTCTTCGTGGGAAATGGTGAGCGACTGATCCACATCGCCAAGGACCGTCGCGGGGTAAAAGAAGCCCTCGCCCGACTCCGACTCGCCACCGAGTAAGAGCCGCGCTCCCGAAGCCACGGCATCCGTCACTTGCGCCGCCACTTTGCTGCGTTGTTCCGCGCTGACCATCGGTCCCATCTTGGAACCCGCGTCAAAGCCGCTGCCGTGACTCCAGTCCGAGGCTTTCGCAACGACCAGCTCCTCGAACTCTTTCGCGACCTTCTCGGCGACATAGACGCGCTCGACGCTGCAACACACCTGACCGGTATTGCGCAGCGAGTGTCGCACGGCGCACTCCGCCGCGCTCTCGAGATCCGCATCCTCGAACACCACCAGTGGATCCTTGCCGCCGAGCTCCAAGATCAGACGCTTCAGCCCGTCACCCGCCGCCTTCATGATCCGCTCGCCGGTGTCGCGACTGCCGACAAAGCCAATCATGTCGACGTCGCTCTTCACCAAGCTTGCGCCCACATCGCCGCCGCCCTGCACGAGGTTCAAGACACCCTTCGGCAATGCGCTCCCAAAACACTCGGCGATCAGAGCGCCGGTGAGCGGAACCAACTCGCTCGGCTTGAATACCACCGTATTTCCCGCCGCCAGAGCGGGAATCAAAATCGACAGCGGCATGCCCACGGGAAAGTTCCACGGCGTAATCGCCGCGACCACTCCCAGCGGCTGACGCTCGAGCACGGTCTCCGACCCTTTCGCCGGCAAGACCTCGGGAGCGAGCGCCACGGCAACCTCTTCGAGCACTTCCGCCGTGTGCCCCACCCAAGCCGCCGCTTCGCGCCGAGCCTCCGCCACCGGCTTGCCCATCTCGCGCGTAATCGTCTCCGCCAGCTCATCCACCTTTTCGCCAAGCCGTGCCGCACCCGCGCGCAGCAGCTCCGCGCGTTCCTCAAAGGGCGTTGCCTCCCAAGCCGGCTGGACCTCGCGAGCCCGTGCGACGACCTCGCGCAACTCGCTCTCACTCGTCGTCGAAATCACTGCAATCGTTTCGCCCGTCGCCGGATCGATATCGTTGAAACTGCTCATCGAGCCAGTTTAGCAATTCCCCCGGTACCTCATGACAACCCGAAGCCAAAAAGCCATGGCGGCGCGGACACGCTCCGAATCTCGCGTTAGCTAACATCTCCTGTAGAGTTCGTGGGGTTCACCTCATAGCGAGTGCGCTGTCTCTTTTCAGCCGTCAACAAACCGAGCGCAAAAAGTGCAAAGCTCTAAGCTCCTCCTCTAAAAATGACTCCTTGCGTCTTCCGCGAAGCCGGCCTGCACGTCTTCTTGTGCGTCCTCTGCATCACGTCGAGTTCGTGTTTTTCGAAGCCGCCATTGAAGTCGACGAATCTTCCGAACGTGACCATCTTCGCGTCCAACGTTCAGGAACTCGAAGCCGCAGAAGAGATCATTGAAGGATTCTCGCGGGGGGTTCCGGAAACGCTTCTCGTCGATGATTCGATCCCGGTTCAAATCCTGTTGTTGGAGACAGATTCTCCGGGAGAATTCAATCCGCCGGGTCTGATGACCGAAACTCCCTTCTTCAACACCAAAACGATTCGAGTCTATGGCTCCGGATGGCGGAGCTTGCTGGGGCACGAACTTTTTCACGCCTATTTCAACTTCTCCCTGAAAGGCGTTCCGCAGTTCATCCAAGAGGGGCTAGCGGACTGGTTCGGATCGAGGGACCAGAATGGCGACCCAGAGATGAGACTCCACCGATGGGCCTGGCTCTTGGAAGAGAAACGGATCGGCTTTCTAAGCCTTGAGACAAAGTCTCCCTCGTTGGGACAAGAATTTGGATGCCTGCTCAGCTCAGGTGAAATTTGCGAGCCGAACCGTCGACTCTCATTTGAGGAACTTATCGAGCAAACCAGCTTGAGCATCCAGCACCTTGATCAAGATCAAGTCGCTTTTCTCTACGCGGTAGGATTCGCGATTGTCGAAGACATCGCGACGTCCCGCCCACATCTCCTCGTTGCCGAGAAACTGAAAAAGCAGAGCGACGAAACGACCGAACAGTATTTCGAACGCTTGGGTGTGCCTTCGATTCCCGAGATCTGCGCCAGAGCCGAACGCAAAGTGAATAGTGCTTCACCCACCCGTGTTTTCTGGCTGTCTCTTCGCAGGGAGCTCGACAGAATTATCCGAGCAGATCGATCGGACTCTCGCACGGAGGCGGAGTTCATGGAGACGTTTCGGGCCAAGATTAATTATCGGGGCGCGGACCACGAACTCCTCTCCGATCCCGAGTTCCTCCAGCTCGTTTCGGAACACTGGTTTCTAATCCACGGCTCCGAAGGCGCAATCTCTCTCAACTAGAACCCGACGATTCGAGACTTGCTAGGACGCAGCGGAGAGTCAGCGAGGCGACAGTTCCGAACGGAACGTCCTCGTCCCTTCAGCGCAGCAAACCGGCGCGAGTCGGCGGCCACAGGCGCAGGTCGACTCGGCCTCGGATATTTTCGAGCGGGACGAGTCCAAATTCGCGGCTGTCGGAGGAGCGCGGGCGGTTGTCGCCGAGAACGAAGAGGAAGCCTTCGCGGACGACGAAGAAGCTCGGGGCTTCGATTCCCTCGAAGGCGACGTAGGGTTCGTCCGCCAGCTCACCATTGATCCAGACCTTGCCGTTGCAGATATAGATCTCGTCACCGGCGATGCCGATCACGCGCTTGATGTAGTCGACCGATGGATCGAGGGGATAGCGCAGGACGATGATGTCACCGCGCGCAACGTCGTCGACCATGTAGCTCCAAGGCTCGATCAGGATTCGATCTCCATCGGCGATTCCCGGGGCCATCGAACTTCCACGAACCACCGAGAGGTTGAACAGGAGGCAGTAGATGACGAATGCCGGAATGGAGGCTCGCAGGCCCTCGACGATGAGGCCGCGCAGAAGGCCGCGCCGGCCGGTTCGCTTCGTGTGCCTTTTCGCTTCGCCCGATGCGCTGACATCGGAGGAGGTGGGAGGAGGATTGGGAAGCTCAAAGGGCATGCTCCCCTATCGTGCGAGGCGAGTTACCGCCTTGAACCGAAGAGGGTCAAGCCGCATCGGACGCAGATGCCGTTCGAAATGCCTGGGCTCCGGAGCCCCACTCCGGTCGGTGAGGAGTCGATTCAGATCTGGGCGAGCCTGTGGAACCCTTTTCCAGTCAAGGTGTTAGGACTCCACCCGACGCGGGACGGGGCGCTCATCTTCGGTTTTAAGGCCCCACCGAGGACTGGCCGGTCGGATTCGACGGTGACTTCCACGAAGGCGACTTCCGCTAAGGCGACTTCCATTAGGAAAGCAGAGGAGTCCGATTATGTTGAAACGAGCACTAGCCCACCTGATCTGCCGCTCTCTCGAAATAGCGGTCGGCCTCTGCACCCTGCAGATGGCGATCTACATCTCCAAGCAACTCAGCTGATCGATCCAGCCGTTCCCCTCCGAGTCCAGACCTCGGAAATCGAATCCAAGCCATTCGATCAATCGCCGACTTCCGTCGGAGGGTGGAAAGGGAACGCGAAGGAATGGCTGGTAACGCAGAACGGGCGCTCCCTGGGGGGGGAGCGCCCGTTCTCTTGTTTCGAGCCGCAATTCGAGCTTTATCGGCGAGGCGGCAGTCTCGCTTCGCGCACGAGAATCCGTGCGTGAGATTCCGTTTGCTACTGACCCGTCGCAGCCGCACCGGCATTCGCAGGAGTCGTCGCGGCGCTGCTCGCGACGCGGCGATTGTTGCCACGACGGCGCTTACGGGCACGCTCGGTCAAGAACTTGCCGGATCCCATACCGATCTTGCGCCTGCGCTGGCGCCCGCGGGTCGGGCCGCCGCATTTGATTCGAAAGTGAGCCACTGGATCCTCGTGGGGGTCTGGGGGGAGCTGATTCGAGACAATCAGATCGTTGAAATCAGGCGGAGAGAGCCACCTGGAGTTGAATTCGAGCGGAAACTTGTATCCGGCCGGGGAGCCCATGACAAGCCTTCGGTCGACCAAATTGCCGTCGGAACCGGCTCCGCCAGCCTTTCCGAACGTGGTGTCTCCGAGCGGGCGAGAAAAAGAGGCTCATCGGCCTTGCCCTCAGTCGGACTCGTCATCCCCGCCCAAGTAGCCCAGCCCGCCCAGTGCATCGGCGCTCGCACCCAGTCCGGTGAGCTCGACTTCACTATCGATCGAGACCCAGGGCGCACGCAGAGCGTCCATGCGACCGGCAAGCTCTGCCCGTCGCTCCGGAAACTGATCCGACACATCGAACTCCCCCACCGGGTCGCTCGATAAGTCGAAGAGAAACTCGGTGACGTCCTCGCCCTGACCCATCCGAACGAACTTCCAGTCGCCCTCGTAGTAGGCATAGCGAACGTCCGTCAGGGATTCGTGATCGCGATCCTCAA
Organism: Planctomycetota bacterium; assembly: GCA_029259635.1. Taxonomy (GTDB): domain Bacteria; phylum Planctomycetota; class UBA1135; order UBA1135; genus OFTM34. The sequence continues at coordinate 45,211 of JAJDEU010000037.1, forward strand.
CGAGAATGGGCCGCTGGCTCGGTAGCTCATCGCTCAAGAGATTCAGTCCGTGCTGATCGGGCGCAGGCGGCCGTCCCGCAAGAGCGAGAATCGTCGGCGCAATATCGATTCCACTAGTGGGCTCTGTACGAATTCCACTTTTCGGGTTTGTGCCGGGCAGTCGAATACAGAGAGGCACACGCACCTGCGGCTCGATGATGTCTTCGTGCTTGAACCGTCCCGCTTCGCCAAACGCCTCACCGTGGTCGGCGGTCATAATCACCGCCGTGTTGGAGCTATCGAGGTTCAGGCTCTCCAAGAACACCCCCACCTTGCGATCCAGTTCCAAGAGCTCGGCGTCGTAGAGATCGGCCACGTGACGGCCGTCCGCCTCCGTCGGCACATAGCCATCGACGTAGTTGTCACTGCGGAAGAGATATCCGTCGAGGTCTCCGTCGTAGGGCCGAACGAGCGCTTCTCTCGACTCACTCCCCGGCAGGTACGGCCAGTGCACGTCGTACAAGTTGATCATGCAAAACCACGGCCGCGGATCTTCGCGCTCGATCCAATCCTTCGCGAGCGCCAAGACTTCATCCGCGGGGCGCTGGAAGTCTTGGAACCAGTGCGGCATGCCGTTCGACGGAATCCACTTCAGTTTGTCGGCCAGTACCGCTTGCACGTCGTGCACCAGACGCCAGGCGCGCGTAAAGCACACGGCCGGATCCACGCGATCATCGTAGACCTCGAATCCGCGCTGAATGCCGGTCGTACCGGCCAAAACCCAGGTTCCGACAAAGGCTCCGGTTCGATAGCCGGAGAGTGCGAGCTCCATGGCTACAGACTCTGACAGTGTTGGGTCGAGCTGCATGCGATAGAGCCGAGCGCCGGTGGCCGCCGGATACTTCCCGGTCAGCATCGAGAGGTGCGATGTGAACGTGAAAATGGAAACCGAGCGAGCGGATTGAAAGACCAGCGACTCCTCGGCGAATTTCGAGAGCTCCGGTGTGGTCTCTCTCGAATAACCGTAGGGCGTCAAGTGGTCCGGCCGCGTCGTATCCCACACGAGCAATAAGATATTGGGGCGGGCCGCGAGCTCTTCCGAGATCGAATCGGGAGCGGGGAGCAAGCTGCGACCGGGCGGCAGGAACACTCCCACGATAATGGAGACAGCGAGCACTCCCAGCGCGCCCCCTCGCGAAGCCAACCGGCTCAAGAACCGATTCAAGATCGTCGTCGCGATCACGAGTCCGAGCAGAAGTCCCGCGACCTCGAGCCACGGTCGCGCGGTAAACAGAGCGTCTGTGTTTTGCCCCAGCGTCGTGTAGCGGTCGAGCGCCGAGTGAACAACGATGGGAGCCGCCATCCAGAAAGCCAGTCGGCTCCACGCTGCCGACGACCGAGCGGCCAGGCCGAGTCGACCGCCGAGGCAACCCGGAAGCGCTGCAGGGACCCCTGCGACGAGCGCAAAGACCGCCCACAACAAGCAGGCATGCAGGAAGGTCACAGCCTCGAGTGGCTGATTGGCATGGTCGAGGCGCACAAACACGACCTCGAGAGCCGCAGCGACGGGGACGAGCACCACCGCTGCTCGAAACAGGGCTTTTAGGTCGCTACCCACGCTCACCGACACTGGCTGATTCGTCATACAGAGCTTCGCCCCAACTGGGGAGTTAACTTCGCGATCGGGCTGCCCTCACCTTGAACGAATGCGCGCTTTGATCCGGCATTTCAACTCGAGCGGGCGTCGCCGCAGATGGGCAGGAGGATACGGCTTCCCCGCGCTCACTCCACAAGTTCCTCTTCCCAACCGCCCTCGTATCCCGAGGAGCTCTACGTGCTCCGCGATCACAGCTCCATGGCCCCGACCGGATTCAGAGCGACGATCGAGGCTGCCGGATGGGGACCGGAAAGCCCCCGAAGGCGCGCGTTTCGCCGAGTGAAGCCTGCCTGTCCGGGCTCTAGAAGAACGGACTCTGCCTCTTCACTCCCCGAAGTAGATTCTCAGCAGAGGGCTAACGCTCATTCCCATCGTCGCTCCGGTATCGAACGCGACGACTTGCGCCCAGAGATTGATGTAGATCAAGGTCGGGTCTTCGGGAATGGATCGGTTGAAGTTGAAGCCGCCGGTGCCACCTTGCCCAGGGGTACCGCCCGTCCTTCGGTTGAAGGAATAGTAGGGCTGGGTCAAGTCGACAAAGAACTGACCTCCAGCAAAAGGAACCTCGTCCATCGCAGTCCCGACGAACAGGACGGCGAGGGTGTCTCCCAGTAGGTCCCTCCCCTCCAACCGAAGCTCACTTCCGATACGCGGTTCACCGACACCGCTCAACTTGGGTTCGAATCCGCCGGTTCCTGCGACGCCGCCCTCATCGAATTCGGCATAGGAACCGGGCGGGTACTGGTTGCCCACGAAAAACATCGACGTTCCCGTGCCACCGGAGGGCAGAGTTCCACCCAAGCTACTCGCGCCCGAAACGGGGTCGATCGCAGTGAGGATGCTCATCTGCTGGCTCACGTGATACAGAGTTTGATTGTCGAAGGAGAAGTTGATGCTGCCTCTCAAGGACGGGGGGCCATAGGTGCCGAGGAAGACCCGATTCGCCGGATCGCCGCCAACCAGCCTGTAAATTCGGCTAAGGGCCGTGAGGACATAGATATCTCCACCCGATCGTATCGCGATGGAAGTCGGGCGCTCACCACCGACGATGTCCCCGAAATCGTAGAACAGCGAGAGAGTCCCGGTTGTGTCCAGTCGGTAGATCGCTCCGGTTGTAATTCCCCGGTCTCCGATCAGGAGATCGCCATTGGCCAGAAAGGCGAAGGCTCGCGGAGCCACGAGCCCATCGGTCGCATCGAGAACGACCGTTCCGTTCGCGTACGAGCTATCGAAGCGCAAAACCTCGGAACTCTCATAGTTGGCGATATAGATATCGCCCCCAGGACTGATCGTGATCGCGTTCCCTCCACCCGGACCATTGATTCCGTCCGCAGCGGTGAGAACGGTCGTCCGGACGAGGCCGCCGTCGTAGTGGTAGACCTCGTCTTTGGCGTAGTCCGCGATCAGCATATCTCCGCCCGCGGTGAAGCCGACTGCAGTGGGCCGCTCCAGATGGGGCGAGGCGGCGGACACCACGATGTTCCCGGTGTTCGGATTGAAGAAGTAGAGCCGCCCTGTCGTTCGATCCACGATCCACATTTGACCAGTCTCAAAGTGGGCGGCTGCGAAGGGCGCTAGGCAAGTGATTGCGGCGGAGCAAACGGCGAGGCGAAGTAGACTGCGGAGCATCGTTCTCGTTTTATAGGCTCAAGATTCAGAGCAGTTTGAGGGGATGGGCGCAGACTCGCAGCGGATCGAGTCACGCCTTGCGCTCTCGCTGGACTTTGCTCGGACAGGAGCGACGAAGGGTCCCGCCCGAACTCAATCCACGAAGAATCTAATTATACGCTAATGTTGCAAACCGGGGGCGGAATCGAATTGATTTCGGACCTTCCCCTGGAGGGGCTCATCGCCCGTCTTGAACGCGGAATAAGGCACCCCGTCACGCCGGACCGTCGCAAGCTGTTCCGCCACAAACACTAGAGTTCAGCGTCCTCATGCCGCTCTCCCATACGATCCAACGCGCGGTATCCGTGAGCTCTCTCGCTACCAAAACTCTAACGATCCTCTTGGAACCCAACTTGGCATCCCCGACATTCGCACTAGCTGGACACGGTGAAAAGGCTCGATCTCGTCGGCATCGGCATTCGAGTCAAAGTCGTGCCCGAAGAGGAAACCGAGCTCGTAGAGTCGACGCGCCATTCGATCGCCCGCTCGGCCCAATTGACGTCGCTCGTGGAGCGGACGCTACTTATCCCCTGCTACAGGCGGCGCCGTTCAACCCAGCCATTTCGTGACACGTCACCTCTTCATCGGAGATATACAGGGCTGTCGAGGAGAGCTAGAGACTCTGCTCGAGACACTGAAGTTCGATCCGACGACCGACACCCTTCACCCGGTTGGCGATTTGGTTAACCGCGGACCTGATTCGCTTGGAACGCTCCGCGTACTCGCTTCGCTCGAGGCTCAAGCCGTGCTCGGCAACCACGACCTCCACTTGCTTCGCGTGGCTGCGGGATCGCGCGAGCTCAGTCCGACGGACACCTTTCAAGATGTCTTGGAAGCCCCGGACCGGGAGGAATTACTCGGGTACGTTCGAGCGCTTCCGTTCGCGCGGAAAATCGGCAACGTGCTCATGGTCCACGCCGGAATCCACCCGAAGTGGTCCGACCCACTCGCCCAGCTTGAAGGCTTGAATCCTCTGCACTCCAATCCCGACATCGATTTCGTCACCCGAGTGCGCCTCTGCAACTCCGAAGGTCAAAGGCCAGAGAAGAACGAGAGCGATCCCAAGTTCGAGCCCTGGCACCAGCTCGTTCCCACGGTGCCCAACCGGACGATCGTGTTCGGACACTGGGCGGCCCAGGGGCTCTTCGTCCGACCCGGTTTTCGCGGCCTCGATACCGGCTGTGTTTGGGGCAAGTCTCTCACGGCCTGGATCTCCGAAGAAGACCGCCTAGTGCGGGTGCCCGCCGCGCGAGTTTATTGCCAGCACAAGTGAGCGCCGCGCCCTGGCTCTCAGTCTTTCTTGCGCAGGTCCCAATCCAACTCATAGTGGTGCTCTTCGAGCACCTCTTCTACCCAGGCCGAACGAGTCGTCGCCATTCCAAGTCGTGTCTTCCGACTCGTATGAACCTTGGTCGGCAGCCAGGTCTCCACGTCGAAGGTGGCGTTCGAGCGATAGAAGGTTTCGAAGTCTTGCAGATCGGAGGTCTCGCTAGGATTCGCGCGGATGAAGCGCAAGTAGCGAAGCGAATTCTTGCCCAGCACCTCGCGATTCAATCGAAGGATGGTCTCGAGCCGAACGAGCTGCCGACCATCCTCTTCGAATCGCTCGCTCACTTCGAGGTGAACCTGAACATCTAGCCACTCGAGACGCGGCATCCCGAGGTACAGCTTGCGATCCACCGAGCTCGATCCGGCAGCGAGCGGAAGGCCCGTCCACCACTCGGACAATCGCTGCCATTCAAGTCGTCGGGGCTCCAACCAATAGTCGCGATCTTCGCCGGGTTTGAACTCGATCCGCGCAGCCGTGAGTTCGGAACCCTCGAGCCCCTCGGTCATCTCTGCGAAGTACTCATCTTCCGAGCGCTTGATTTGCGTCAGGAACTTGAGCTTGCCCGCTTCGTCGATGCAGAGGTTCGGAACGTGCTTCATTCTCACGGCCCACTCGCGAAACTGTCCCGGCAATCCGCCGTCCTCTACCTCGTGTCCAGCGACCGAAGATGCTTCAAACTTGTCGCGGTGGAGCGTGACACCTTTCCCCTCTTCGCCTACAAAAACCTTCAGCCCGACTTCATAGGCAAAGGGAACCTTGAGCTCGTTCTCGATGACCTGGATACGGACGCGTTTCGCGCGCTCCCACGCAAACGGCAAGACCTCGGGTGTCGAGCTTTGCTGCAGGAGCAGGGCCGTGGCGAGAATCGTGATCATGGGGAGAGCTGCGGTTGAAGGAACACGCGAGTTGAGAATGGAAATCCTCAGTACGTCCCAGGGAGGACGCCTGCGAGGATCATCGAAGGTTCAGCGCTCCAAGCTCAGCACAAAATCGGCGATCCGCTCCAACTGATCTCGTGTGAGTTCGGAAAAGGGTCTCATATCGGTTTTAAAGGCGTCGTCCAACTTGGACAGGCGCGGATCAGAAGCGAGGGTCTCTTTGGGATCGACCAGGAAGTTCGTCATCGACTCTCGATCCCAGTACTGCCCGATGCCCTTGAGCGGCGGCCCCAGCGAACCACCCGTTCCCGTGGCGCCGTGGCAGGAGCTGCAGCCGATGTAGGTGTACAGCTCCGCGCCGTTTCGATCGCCGCTTGAATGGCCACAGCTCGTGAGAAGAAGCGTCAGCCCGAGGCTGAGTCCGAGAATTCGTTTTGACATGGAGTGCGGGTTGGAAAAAGGGAGGGGCGTACAGAATGAACGGAAGTGCGCCGGATGCCAACCGGCGATTACACTCCATCCATGAATCGAGATCTGAAGCGAGAAGATGAAGTTATTCAGCCCGCCCCGGCCGGTCTACCGACACCGCAGGATTGGGAGCACGTCTCGAGCGCAGCGGGTCCCGAGCTGTTCGTCTGCAAAGCGCGCTTTGACACACTGATCAACCCGCGGACTGAGGTCGAGATGGTACGCACGGTCCTCGAGACGCCCAACTGGGTGAACATCGTCGCGCTCACCCGGGATCGGAAGATTGTTCTCGTGCGACAGTTTCGGTTCGGGCCGAGCCGCGTCACGACGGAAATTCCCGGCGGAGTGATCGATCCCGGTGAGACGCACGAAGCGGCGGCGCGCCGCGAGCTGCGCGAAGAGACCGGCTACACGTCGGACAAGTGGCGGCTCCTCGGCTGGGTGGAGCCCAACCCGGCCTTCCACGACAACCTCTGCTATCACTGGCTCGCCGAGGACTGCGAGCAGACCGAAGAGTGCGAGCCCGATCCCGGTGAAGACATCGGCGTGATCGCGCTCAGCGAACCGGACATGCGGCGCGAGGTCTCCGAAGGTCGCCTGCGCCACGTCCTCGCGCTCTCGGGCCTCTCGCACGTGTTTGATCTCTGGTCCGACGAGCGCTGACTCAAAGCGGCAGCCCGTTCTGGTTCAGGGCTCGACTCGATGAGAGAATTCAGATGAGAGAATTCCCTCGTGCCGCGCCCCATCTCCAATCCGCCGAATCCCTGGAACGCGACCACGATCGAGTGGCTCGGCCCGCCGCCGCCCGCGCGGCTCGAAGTTTTGGAAGAGCGCGCGAAGAGTGCGCTCTCGAAGAACGCCAGCCCGGACCTCCCCTTTCGCTACAGCGTCAATCCCTACCGCGGTTGCACGCACGCCTGCGCTTACTGTTACGCGCGACGCAGTCACCAGTTCCTCGGCTACGGCGCTGGAACGGACTTCGACCGCAAGATCGTCGTCAAGACCAACGTGCACGAGGTCTTGCGGAAGGAGCTCGGCTCCAAGCGCTGGCGGCGAGACGAGGTCGCCTTCTCGGGCAACACCGATTGCTATCAGCCGCTCGAAGTCGAGTATCGACTGACGCGCCGCTGCCTCGAAGCCTGCTTGGAAACGAATACGCCGGTGGGAATCATCACGAAATCGAGCCTGGTGCGGCGCGACATCGACCTCTTGAGCGAGCTCGCGCGCGGCCCCGGCGCGCAGGTGCACATCAGCATCCCGTTTATCGACGCGGGCGACTGTCGGCGAATGGAGCCGGGCACGCCGACCCCAGCCAGTCGAATGGAGACCATCCGACAACTCAGCGCCGCGGGAATCCCCACCGCCATCGCCGTCGCGCCGCTGATCCCGGGCCTGAACGAACACGCGATTCCCCAGATCATTGAGCAAGCGGCCGAGGCGGGAGCGGAGAGCGCCTTCATGATTCTGCTGCGACTCACGACCGAGGTTCGCAGCGTCTTTGAAGCCCGCCTGCACGAAGCCTTTCCCGATCGCGCATCGCACGTCCTCTCCGCTTTGGCGCAGTCACGCAAGAACAACGGTTCAAACTCGAACTTCGGCACGCGCATGCAAGGCTCCGGTCCCCGCTGGGAAGCTTCCGAGCAGCTGTTTCAAATCGCCTGTCGCCGTCACGGGCTCCGCCAGGGTGAATCTCTCGCTCGACGCTCCGGCCAAGCTCAACGCACGGATGACGCGCGCGAGATCATTCCCCCGTTCGAACTCCTCGAGAAAGACCAGCGCACGTCCCCGCCCACCTCTCATCAACAAACTCTGTTCGAGCTCTGAGACTTTCCGATGTGGTCGCGCTCCTTCAGTCGCAGGACTCGGGCGTGTAGACCTCAGTGAGCGGAGGCTTCCCGCGCTTCTCGCGCATCCAGTCCACCGCCTTCTTGATCGCCGGCTTGCGCACGATCGCCAGCTCCAACGTTCGCTTGCCCGGAAAGTTGAGCAAGGACAACCCGACCAGAATCGAGAGCACGCCCTGTCCCGGCGTAACCAGCATCACGATGCCTGCCAGCAAAAAGCCCACTCCCAAAAAGTTCTTAGCCGCGAGAACGAGAAGTCGAAGCACGGGATGCTCCAGCTTCGCCCGTGAAATCGGCGCGCGCTTCGTCGCGAAGTAGTCCGTCGGGATCGCCGCAACCAAGAATGGCATCGCGACGATCGAACCGACGAACACAATCGCGCTGGCAACGATCGCATAGCGCACGAAGTCGGGATGCAATGTGATCCAATCGTAGATCACCCCGGGCAAAATATCCGCGATCCAGCCTTCGTCACTCACGGCGATTCAGCGCGTCGAGTTCATCGAGTAAGCGCTCGGCGGCATCCACCAGGTAGTGCGAAGAAGTGAAGAAGAAGTCGGACTGAAGCCGGATGATCTGCTGCCTCTGGACAGCTTTCAATCCGGAGAGCCCCCGCGTCTGCAGGAGGTATTGCTCGGCAGAGCTTGTCCCGGGCTGCTCGACGGACTCCCCCACGACAATCCAGTCGGGGTTGACCGAGAGCAGCCACTCATTGTCGACCGTCTCAAAGCCCACGAGACCGCTCGCCGTCGCGAGGTTCGTGAGGCCCGCAATTTCCGTCATCACGGCAAAGGAGGTCTTACTCCCCGCGCAGGTTCCGCCGGTGCCCATGTTGGTGTAGCTCAGTACGCTCGCATCGAGCGCCCGCCCGCGTTCCTGCAGCTTCGCAATGCGCGCCCGCAGCTCGCCCGTCAACTGCGCCGCCCGATCCTCTTCACCCAGAGCGCGACCGAGCAACTCCAAGCTCGTGAAATTGTCTTCCAACTTCGCCACGCTCGGTATGACGAGCACCGGTACGCCGGCCTCGCGGAGCAGAGCGACCGTCTGCGCCGCCTGCCAATCGTGCGTCACGACCAAGTCGGGATTCCGCGTGAGAATCTCCTCGACCGTGAACGGCCCAAAGGTCTTCTCTTGGGGCCAGCTCGCGAGTGCTTTTCCGGCGAGCGAGTACGGCAGCGAGACCTCGGAGATCGCAGCCACACGGCTCGGCTCGACGAGAGCCAGCACGAAGTCGAGCGCATTGGCGTTGGCGGGAATTACGCGGCGCGGCGTATTCGGGATCAAAACCTCGTAGCCGGTGGGATCGGTGATCGTGCGGGGAAAGCCCGCGTCCGCGCGGACCGATTCGCGCGAGTCTTCGCCGGCCGAGGGAGCTGGCGAGTCCGAGCAGGCCGCGAAAAAGCACAGGGCGACGACGAGTGCTCTGGCGATCTGGCGAGTCTCGCCCTCGCTCGTCAAACGCGATCGGAGCCCGTTCGCGGTGTTGGAGTTCATGAATCCACAGTCCTCGTGAGATGAGCGGCTCGCCAGCCGTCCGAGTTCGAACCGCTCGGCCCACGCCCGTGAGCGCAGGATAGGCCGCGCTTCGCAAGCTGCCAAGCCAGCGCCGTTGCCCAGAGAGCAAGTGGTCGGTTAACGTGGCCCGCGTCGATCGCCCTCCCGGCGCTCGGCCCCCAGGCCCTTCGGATTCGCGCGCGAAGCCGTCCCCTCGATCAAGATTCGACCGCGCTCGAGCATGAGCTTCACGGCCCCCACCCACCCCAAGAGTCCGAGCTTGCTCCATCGCCCCGCGGTCGTCGGCTCGCTCCTGTTCGCGCTGCTCCTGGTCCTGATTCTCTTCTCCGCCTGTCGCGGCAGCACCGGTTCCTACTCCGCCGCCGACACCTTTCGCGGAATCCTAGCCCTCTGTCACCTCGGACAACCGCTCCCCGGCGGCGAACAGCTCATCGTCGAGATGCGCCTCTATCGCACGCTCGTCGCCGCGGGCATCGGCGCCGCCCTCGCGCTCTCCGGCGCTCTGCTCCAAGGCGTCTTCCGCAACGACCTCGCCGCACCCTCGGTCATCGGCGTCTCCTCCGGGGCGAGCTTCGGAGCCACCACCGCAATCCTGATTCTCGGTGGCTACGGTCCGCTCGCCATGTTGCAGCACATGGCCGGCTTCGCCCCGCTGTTCGTCACGATCTCGGCCTTTATCGGCGCGGTCATCGTGTGCTTGCTCGTCACCAAGCTCGCCACGATTGGCGGTCGCGTCTCGGTCCCCACCTTGCTGCTGGTCGGCATCGCGATCAATGCGATCATCGGCGGCGTAATGACAACCATTCAGTTGGTCGTCCTCAGCGACTTCGAGGTGACGCGGGCCATCCTCACTTGGAGCTTCGGCACGCTCGACGACCGAACCGGCTATCACGTGGCGCTTATCTTCGGAGGACTCGCCATCGCCGCGCTCTCGATTCCGTTCGTCTCGACCGAGCTCGACTTGCTCGCGACCGGCGAAGATGATGCGCGCGCCCTCGGCGTCAATACGCGCCGAGTCAAACGGATCGCGCTCTTCACAGCCGCCCTCGCATCCGCTTCCGCCGTTGCCGTCGCCGGACAAGTCGCCTTCATCGGACTCGTCGTTCCGCACATCCTCAGGCAGTTCATCGGGCGCAAGCACCGCACGCTGACGCTCATGTGCATGATGGCCGGACCGGTCTTCCTGCTCGGTTGCGACCTGGTGCAACGAGCCATGCTGGGACGCGACTACCTCAGGCCCGGCGTCCTCATGTCGCTGGTCGGCGGACCGTTCTTCCTGTTCCTACTCGTCCGAAATCGCAACAGGATTCGGGAGTGGTAGACGAGCTCAAAGGTGAGGGGCTGTCCTTCGAGTACGAGGGTAGCGTGCACGCTGTCGAAGCGATGGAGCTCTCCGTCGCTCCGGGTGAGATGTGCTGCGTGCTCGGTCCGAACGGCGCTGGCAAGAGCACCCTGCTCAAGCTCTTGGCCGGACTCATCGAGCCGAGTCACGGTCGCGTGACGCTCGAGGGAACACCGATCGCCTCGCTCAGCGATCCCGAGCGAGCCAGAATCATCGCGACGGTGCCGCAGTACTTGCCGGTCTTACCCGACGTCACCGTTGCCGATTTTGTCTTGAGCGGTCGCTACGTTCACTTTGGATCGTGGAGCAGCCCCGGCAGCGCCGACCGCGACGTCGTTCGCCAGTGCCTGGATCAAACCGGTGTCCTCGACCTCGAAGACCGCGGACTCTGGCAGATCTCTGGCGGTCAGCGCCAGCGCGTCGTCATCGCCCGTGCGCTCGCGCAGGGCGCGCGCTACCTGCTCGTCGACGAACCCACCGGCTCCCTCGATCCCGACCAACAGCTCCTGATCTTCAAGCTCTTGTCCGAGCTCACTGACGCCGGCCATGCGCTTCTCGTCGTCACCCACGAGATCAACCTCGCCTCGCAGTTCGCTTCGCGAATCGTGCTCATGCAGGAGGGCCGCTGTCACGCCGAGGGTTCTCCGAACGAGGTCCTCTGCACGGAGTCACTCACGGCGGTCTACGGCCAAAACCTTTTCTTCGGCTCGTTGCCGGCTCCCGACCAAGGCGGCGACCGCCCCTTTGTCATTCCCTGGATACAGGGCGCGACCGAGAAACCGCCTTCAGACGGTAATTCCAAATAACATCAGCTCTTCGTCCGACGGTCCGGGCTGAATCAGCTCTTCGAATTCGAAGCCGAGCTTTTCGAGCAAGCCGACCGACGCCGGATTCTGTTTCGAAGTGATGGCCACGATGCGTTCGAGCGCGAACTTCTCCTTGCCGTAGTCCAGAGTTGCGCGCGCGGCTTCCGAGCAAAAGCCCTGCCTGCAAAAAGCCGGAAGCATCGCGAAGCCCAGGTCGACATCATCGAGCGTGTCGCGCCGGATCAAGCCGCACAAGCCCATCGACTCGCCGCTCTCCTTCAGTTCGACGACGAACAGCCCAAAACCCTCGGACCGGTACATGGCGATCAGCGCGCGATCGATATAGCGCTCCGCATCCTCGAGGTTCTCCACTTTGGATTTTCCGATGCCGCGCGTCCACGAGGGATCCGTCACCAGCTCGAGGATGAATGCCGCGTCCTCTCGCGTCGCCCAGCGAAGGCGCAGTCGGTCGGTCTCAATGACTTGCATAGTGAAGGCTCGCTCTCTTGGGAAGTCGATTCGCCGGGACTATTCGATGAACGACTCCACGCCCGATCGAATGAGCTCGACCAGCTCGGGATCCATGAACGGAAAGTCGTCGGGGATATTGAGCACATAGACGGGCCGCCCGGCCAGATCGTTTCGAAAACTCTGCATGAGTCTGCGCCGATGTTCGGGCTCCATAACGAAGATGATGTCAGCCCAGTCAATGTCGGCGAAGGAGAGCTTGCGCACCGCGCTGGGACTCAGCCCCGCCGAGCGCGCATCGAACACCGCGGACTTCGCATAGATTTTCTGCGCCGTCGGGCTCCGCCAGCGGTTGCGGCTGCAGATGAAGAGGAGCTTTTGTTTCGCCACGGACTTCTAGCCCTCCCCATAACGCGGCCGCTCGATGCCCATCGTCTTCAAGCGGGAGGCCAGCGTTGCCGGGTGAATCCCGAGGAGCTTGGCCGCGCCGTGCTCGCCGGCGATCTTCCAGCGCGCGCGGTTCAAGGCCTCGAGCGTGTTCTCGCGCTCCAAGCGCTTGAGATCCGTCGCGGTGAGGAGCGGTCGTTCGACCTCTTGCTCGGCTTGCGCAGCGCGCTCCCGAGGTGTGCTCGACGGGACCTCAATCGTCATGCGCCCGTTCGCGGCCCCGATCAACGCGCGCTCGATGACGTTTTGCAGTTCGCGGATATTTCCGGGCCAACCGTAGGAGGTGAGCGCGCGAACGTCCGCCGATCGGAGCTTGGGTTTTTGTTTGTCGAGACCGAGGTAGCCCGTCTCGACAAAGTGCTGAGCGAGCAGAGCAATATCCTCCTGCCGCTCGCGCAGCGGAGGAATCCGAATCGGAAACACCGTCAATCGGTAGTAGAGGTCCTCGCGAAAGCGGCCAGCTTCAACCTCTTCTTTCAGGTTCCGGTTGGTCGCGGCAATCACACGCACGTCCACGGAGCTCTCGACATCCTCGCCGACACGCGAGAACTGGCCTTCCTGCAGAGCGCGCAACAGCTTGCCTTGCAGTTCGAGCGGAATTTCACCGACCTCATCGAGAAATAGTGTGCCGCTGTCGGCAACTTGAAAGCGACCCGCTCGATCGCGGATAGCGCCGGTGAACGAACCCTTCACGTGACCGAAGAACTCGCTCTCGAAAAGCTCGTGCGGAATCGAAGCGCAGTTGACGCGAACGAGCGGACACTTCGAACGATTACTGGCCGCGTGCAGAGCAGCGGCGATCAACTCCTTGCCGGTTCCCGACTCGCCTTCGATCAAGACCGTCGCTTCCGTCGGCGCGACGATCTGAACCTGATGCATGACCTGTCCGATTCCCGCGCTCTCACCGACGATGGCCCCGTGGGACTTCACGACTCGGATCTCTTCGCGTAAGTAGTCGCGCTCGAGCTCGAGCTGGCGACGGAGCTCCTCGACTTCTTCGAAAGCACGGCTGTTGGAGATCGCCGTCGCCGCGTGGTCGGCGTAGGTCCGCAGCCAACCGAACTCCTCGTGACTGATCCCTTCGCGGCTAAAGATCGCGAGTACGCCGAGCGTCTCCCCGCGAAAATTGAGTGGCTGCCCGGCGAAGCACTGGATTCCCTCGCGCTTCGCCCACTCCGGATCCGCTAGCCAACTCTGTGTGTCCGTGGCTTGAAGCAACAGAGCTTCACCGCTCTTCGCGACGCGTCCGACCTTGCGGACGCCGAGCGGGAAGCGCCGGTAGTGCCCGTCCATGTTCGACCAATCGATTGCGGGATCGATGCGAGATCCGCCGGCACTGGCCACAAGGTGCAAGCAGGCATCGCGCGCCGCGCACTCCGTAGCCATCGGACACTCGTCGCAAATGTCGCCCGGCCGAATCAACCAGATGCGCGCCAGTGCGACACCCGGCTCGCGGACGAGGTCGCCGACGATCTGGGTCAACACGTCGCAGGGCGAGAGCGCCTGAGCAACGTTCAACGCAGCCTGCTGAAGAGCTTCGACGTTCATGAAAGGAAAACTACTGACTTCTCAGGACATAGCTCGTCACTTCTCATGTTTTTATGAAGTTTCACGAGCTCGTCAAAACGCACCGACTAGATCTAACCCTCTTCCTGCAAGTCACTTGAAGAGATCTCGTGGAGGCATGGCACGCCCGATGCGTAAGCGGCGTCATCGGAACAACTTCCATCACAGAAACCAACAACCCACGGAAACCGCCATGTTCACTCTAGCCAGTCTCGCCCTCCTCACCCCGCTCGCTCTCTCCCCCCCGAGTACGCCCTCGCCCTCAGCCGCTCCGAGCATTCGGTACGGCACCGAGTCCGTCGAAGGCCTCGACATCTTCTACCGCGAGGCCGGCGACGCCGACGCGCCGCAAATCGTTCTGCTGCACGGCTTCCCAACTTCCTCGCACATGTTTCGCGACTTGATCCCCAAGCTCGCCCAAGACTTTCACGTGATCGCGCCGGACTATCCCGGCTACGGCCTCAGCTCGGCGCCCAGCGTAGATGACTTCGAGTACAGCTTCGATCACTTCGCCACCATCGTCGACACCGTGCTCGAGCGCCGCGGCTTCGACAACTACGCGCTGTACGTCATGGACTACGGCGCACCGGTGGGCTTTCGCATCGCGGAAGCTCAGCCCGAGCGCGTCACCGGCCTGATCGTCCAGAACGGCAACGCCTACGACGAGGGCTTGCGCGAGTTCTGGGATCCGATCAAGACCTTTTGGGAGAGCGGAGCGGACAAGGATCGCGACGCGCTGCGCGGTCTCCTGACCCTCGACGCCACCAAGTGGCAGTTCCAGCACGGCACGCGTCACCCCGAGTACATCAATCCCGACAACTGGCTCGTCATCCAACCGCTGCTCGACCGCCCGGGTAACGACGCGATCCAACTCGCGATGTTCTACGACTACCGCACGAACGTTCCGCTCTACCCGCGCTGGCAGGCTTACTTCCGCGAGCACCAGCCGGCGACCCTGATCCTGTGGGGCAAGAACGATCCGATCTTCCCCGCCGAAGGCGCGCACCCCTACCTGCGTGATCTCCCGAAGGCCGAGCTCCACTTGCTCGACACGGGCCACTTCGCTCTGGAAGAAGACGGCGACAAGATGACTGCGCTGATCCGCCGCTTCTTGCTCTCCAAGCCAACCGAGTAGCTCGAGAGTACGAGTCTCCTGCCCGCATCCAATAATCCTCGATGGGGCGAACCACGGTTTCGCCCCATCGACTCGATCGAACGGAAAAGTCCTTCTGGAGCCCAGCCATGTCACGCAAATACACCGAACTCACCTTCACGCCCGCCGTCAAAGAAGCTCAAGAGCACTACGGCGCTCGCTCCTCAGCATCGAAGGTCGAGTCCTGGGACATCGAAGACCAAAAAATGTCCGAGATCGAATCGAGCTTCATCGCGGGGCGCGACAACTTCTACATGGCGACGGTCAATGAAGAGGGCTGGCCTTACCTGCAACATCGCGGCGGTCCGCCGGGCTTCCTCAAAGTCATCGACTGCCAGACCCTCGGCTTCGCGGACTATCGCGGCAACCGCCAGTACATCAGTGCCGGCAATCTTCGCCACGATGACCGAACCGCTCTATTCTTCATGGACTACGCCCACCGTCGCCGGCTCAAGATGATGGTTCGCACCGAAAGCTTTGACGCCGCCGACCGACCCGACCTCGAGGGACTCAAGGATGAGGACTACGCGGCTCGAGTCGAGCGCTACGTCCTGTTCCACATCGCAGCCTTCGATTGGAACTGCCCGCAGCACATCACGCCTCGCTTCACCCAAGCCGAGTGGAACGCCATGACTTAGGCCCTCAATCACGCGCCCGTCCGTTATTCTCCTCCAACCACAATCCAATCGCTCTCCTCTCGTAAGAGCGCCATTCCAGAAAATCTTATGAATGTCTCAGAAGCTATCCAGTCCCGCAGGTCCACTCGCTACCTCGATCCCACTCACAAGCTGACCGACGACGAGCTTCGCAAGCTCTTGTCCGCCTCCATGTTGGCGCCCAGCTCCTTCAACATGCAGAACCGACACGTCGTCGCCGTCGTGGATCAAGAGGTGAAGGACAAGCTCAAGGCTGCGGCGTGGAACCAAGACCACGTCGGCACAGCGTCCGCCGTACTCGTCTTCGCAGGACGACTGAAAGCCCATCGCGCCACCGACCGTTTCCTCCGCGACGCCGCGAAGGAAGCCCGCGAAATGTTCGAGGCGATGATCCCGGACTTTTACGAAGGCAAGCTGGAGCTCCAGCGCGAAGAGGCCTGCCGCACCGTTGGTCTCGCCGCCATGGGCGTCATGTTGACCGCGCGCGAGCTCGGCTACGACTCCTGCCCCATGATCGGCTTCGACCCCGTCCAAGTTTCGGAGATTCTGGGTCTCGACGAGGACCACCCGCCGCTCATGATGATGCCGATCGGTAAAGCGACAGCCGAGCCGCACCCGCGCCTCGGCCTGCTCAACATGGAAGAGGTCGTCTCTCTCGACCACTTCGAGAACCGAGCCTTCACGGGCGAGATTGAGAACTAACACTCGAATCTCAACCCCATTCCGAAAGCGGAGTCGCCCCCCCTGGCTCCGCTTTTTCGTGGGACGCGTACTCCGTAGGATTGCGCCGATGAAGCTGGAGACCGAACGACTACTTCTGCGCCGTTGGCAAGAATCCGATCGAGCCCCTTTCGCGAGCATGAGCGCGGACCCGCACGTGATGAGGCACTTCCCGGCCATGCTCGACCGCGAGAAGAGCGATGCTCTCATCGACCGATTGGAGAATCACTTCGAGACCCACGGCTTCGGGCTCTTCGCCGTCGAGCGCAGAGACACCACCGAATTCATCGGAACGGTCGGCCTTCAAGTCGTCGGCTTCGACGCGCCCTTCACGCCCGCTGTTGAAGTGGGCTTGCGCATTGCCGCGAATCATCAGAACCAAGGCTTCGCAACCGAAGCCGCCCGCGAAGTCCTTCGTTTCGCTTTCGAGGACATGTCCCTTACGCAGGTCATCTCCTTCACGGTCGCAGCCAACACGGCATCCCAAAGAGTCATGCTAAAGATCGGTCTCCAAGCCGATCCCGCTCAGAACTTCGACCACCCCAATTTGCCCGAAGGCCACCCACTGCGCGCGCACGTGTTCTATTCGCTCCATCGCGAATAACGGATTTCTTATAAGTGGACCGAGCCATGGTTCCGCACACGCTTCGAATTTCGTGGAGGCGGCGTAACTTGATCATCAAGATTCACTAGTCGCCAAACGCAAGTAGGCCGCGCACCAAAGCTGACTGGACCGTCTATGAATTTCCCTCCGCTCGCGCTCTTAATCATCGGAAGCTGGATCGCAGCGCCACCGGCTCACGCCGTGGATTTCAGCACGCAAATCACGGACGCGACGACGGGCGAACCAATCGCCGGAGCGGTGCTCTGGAAGATCGAAGAGAGACTCACGCCCCTAACCGGCGAGTTTTGGTACTCCGAAAAGTTCACTTCGGATAGCGCCGGTCTCGTCACGGGATCTGAAGAGTTGAAAGGCGATTGGTGGTTCGTCGATGCGAAAGGCTATGCGCCGCGAGCGTTTTCTAGTTCGGCCATCGACCCGACTATCGAACTTAACCGCGGGCGTGAAGTCACCCTGACTCTCGTCGATGTTTTTGACGAGCCTGTGCGCGGCGCGAAGCTCGGATGGTTCCTCGGCTGCGGCCATACACCGGACATTCGCAAGGGAGTGACCGATAAAAACGGTCGCGTCGTCCTGAGTGACTTTGACCCCGGCGAAGAAGGCGAGTGGTGGCCTTCGGGGAAGGGAGTTCGGTCGAACGACCTTGATCCGGAGTGGAATCAGGATCGAACGCGGGGTGTGCTGCGTTGCTCGCCCGCTCCTCTCAGAGAAGGCCTAGTCGTCGGCTCGAACGGCGAACCACTTGTTGGCGTGTTCGTTGGTCAGCCCAACAGTCACCGAGGTCCGTGGGCGCGGACCGACGACACAGGCTCGTTTCAATTGCTCGGAGCCGATGAATCCGAGGTCTGGGTTCGCAGTCCACAGGGCGAAGATCTCGGATTTTTCCCGACAGCCATCCCGGGGCACCCCCGAGTCATTCGAGTTGAACAGCCGCGGACTCGCGATGCCAGCCTTCAACTCGCGGCGTACTCCACTGACTCCGGAAGCGGCGTGGCCATACCCCTAACTGTGATTCGCGTTCAGGACGGGTGGAATGAGACCTCTCAAACGAATTCCGAGGGCCGACTCACTCTGCCGCTGGCGAACGGGAGCTATCTCGTTCAGGTTGGCGGAGGGCTCGGAAGCCACGAACTCGTGGAACTTCGGGCGGAACTAGGAGCCGGAATGACGAGCACGATCGAAGCGCAATTGGTGCCGCGCCCCACCGTGCGAGTGAACCTCATGGGTCACAAGCCGAACGCGCCGATCATGCTCGCGACCAAAGACGAAGAGCGCGACATTTCGAACGAACTGGACTCGGTCTCGCTTCCGAGCGTTCCTTGCGTGATTTGGACCTCGTTCCCCAGCGGTCGCAAGTCCCATCGGGTTACGGCCGACGACCGACTACCGGGAGCTGTTATTCGCCTTACGCCGTAAGCGCCGAGGTTCATCCGAATCGATGACCTCGAACCCTTCATGCGGAACTACGAGATTGAATAGGCCTTTTTCAACCAGCCTTTGAGCTCGGCGTCGATCTCTTTCGCAGAGCTTAGGCGCACGCGGTGCGAACACATGGAGTTGAAGCTGCCGGAGGCTTCCAGGCGATCGGTGGTGGGCTCGCCTTTCATACAGAACCCAACGTCGATGCGAGTCGCGGTCGAGGGTTGGATAAGAGCGAACTGCTTGTTGCGACGCAGACTGACATAGGCCTTCTTCGGAGCAATCTCGACGTCGGAACCGAGCTTACCGATCACCTTGAGGAGCGCGTCGTAGATCGGCTTGAGGCCTTCCTTCTTCCCGGCGTACTGCTTGTCGACGAGCTCCGACGAGCTCGACTTTGTCTCGTTGGTTCCGCCGCTGCCGAGAGCTTCGTGCGCAATCAGGTTCGCAAAGCCGTGAGTCACGTCATGATCGGTCTTCAGCAGCTTGACGATCTGACCGTGCTTCTCGAGCTTGCTGCTCTTCACGAGCTTCAACCACTGAGCCATCGTCTTGCCGGTCTTCTCTTTGAGGTTGGACCGCATCGTGGCCAACATTTGTTCGGGGCTCGCCATATCTAATTCTCCTGAAGCAGTGGTGGAAAGTTGTCGTCGTGAACTCAGTTGGATTCCTGCCGACGACCGCCAAGAGCGCAAATCGGAATCAGCAACAACAGAAAGGGTATGTGGTACCAGAGCGGCATTTGCTCCCAGACGCTCACCTGCACCATGATGCCCGTGACTAGAAGGAGGCTCGCCATAAGGAGCACGGCCAGCTTCGCGGACTTGCTCGCCATTCGTGCCGTCACGCGGCCGGCGACAAAGGAGCAGATCGTGCTCCAGGCTAAAGCACCAGCGAGATAGAGCGGCTCGGCGAGCTCTTTCCCGCTCTCGAACGCTTCTTGTGCCTCGGGATAGAGGGAGCCCAACCCAAAATTTCCAAGCAGCCACAAGGCCGTCCAGACTCCATAACCAAGCAGAACGGGGACGATTAAGCGAAACATGGCACTCTCCGATTAGGGGCTTTATCCAGCAGTTCGATTAGCGAACCGGCCAGTTCTTACTGAGACAACGCTTGGGACTGAACGGTCCCATCAGTTTGAACATGATGAAGAGCATGCGTGTGCCAAAGCTCGGCCGTCCGGTCTCCATCACCGCTTTCAGTGTGTTCACGATCATCGTTCCGCCCTGCACCATTTGCTTAG
Source organism: Planctomycetota bacterium (assembly GCA_029259635.1). Lineage (GTDB taxonomy): Bacteria > Planctomycetota > UBA1135 > UBA1135 > OFTM34. The sequence continues at coordinate 64,992 of JAJDEU010000037.1, forward strand.
CGGTCTTCGTACCTTCGGGCAGGTTCTCGATGGTGAGCGTGAATTGCACGCCGCTCTCGACCTCTTCGAGGTCGTAGATCACGACGCACTCGGGGTCATCGAAGTTCGTGAAACGGAAGGTGTGACTGAAGCGCTTGTGCGGCACGACCTCGAGGATCTCCCCCACGACCCCCGTGTACTTTCCGTCGGGCGTCCGCATGGCGAGCTTGGAACCCTTCGCAAGAGTGCCCACGTCCATTCGCGAATTGAAGAACGCGGCGATCGGTTCGTCGGTACGCGTAATCTCGTTCCACACGTCTTCGAGCTTGCCGGCAATCAGGACGCGAAACATTGAGGGATTGGCTTCAGGCACTCTTGTGATCTTTCTGTTCGGACGCGCGCGCTTCGACGCGGGATTTGATATCCACCAGCCGTTCCGACCAGAACGCGCTGTACTTCGTCGTCCAGCGGTCGTGGAGCTGTTGGATGGGAATCGGATTGAAGAAGAGCGACCGCGTCCGACCCGACTTGCGCGACAAAATCAGCTCGGTCTCCTCCAGCACACGCACGTGTTTCAGGACGGCGATGCGGCTGATGTCGAAGTGCGAAGCGAGCGCTTTTACGCTCATCCCCGGCGCGGACATCACAAGATCGAGCATCCGGCGTCGGCCGGAATGCGAAAGCGCAGAGAGCAGGGCGTCGGTAGGAGCTTCGCTCATAGGTAACCACTAGATTACCTATGAGCCATGAGCTGTCAAGAGGCCACTATCGCCACTCTTGGGGCCTGGGACGGCGCTTCGGGAACTCCTCGGCGCGGAGAAGCGAGCGAATGGACCGAGTACCCAGGGCACCGGGTGCAGACCGCGGGTACAAGTACGGCCATGCCCAAGCCCAGCTTTGCCTTCCTCTCTCTGCAGGAACACCCCTACGCGCGCGAGATGCTGCGGCAAGTTCTCTCGGCTGGCTGCGTTCCGAAGCTGATCATCGAAGAGAGCTCCGAAGTCGCCGACACCGAACGCACGAAGTTTCTGGATCGCATCGAGGGCAACCCGCTGGCCCCCACCATTCAAGACCAAGCGCGCGAGTTCAGCATTCCCGTCCGAACGGTTCCGATTCACACGAGCGACACTCTCCTAGCGGAGCTCGACGCGGCCGGGTTACGCGGCGCGGACGACCTCGACCTGATCGTTCTCGGAGGCACGCGCATCATCCGCGGCGCAATCCTAAGTCTGCCCAAGTCCGGAGTCCTCAACAGCCATCCCGGACTGTTGCCCGATTGCCGCGGCTCTGCGTCTCCCGCGTGGTCCGTCTATCACGACATCCCGATCGGCTCTTCGACACACTTTTGCGACGAAGGCGTCGACACGGGCGACCTATTGCTGCGCCGAGAGGTGAAGGTTCGCCGCGGAATGAGCTACGAAGATTTGTGCTACGAGACCCTCGTGCTCGCGGGAGTTCTCATGAAAGAGGCTCTGCTCGGCTACGAATCGGAAAAGTGGAACACGATGCGCAAGCCGCAGGGTGATTCGAAGTGGCCGACCTTCAAGAACGCGCCGGAGGAAGTGCTGCAGGTCGTGCGCAAGAAACTGGCGGATGAAACTTACGCGCATTACTGCGACTGAGCCGCGCCGTTAGTTCGCGCGGCGACGAAGGGCTGCGTTCCATTGATAGAGCAGCAGTCCGACAATCCCCCAGCAAAACAAGAGTTCTAGACTGGTGAAGTCGAGCTCTCGAAGTCGTGCGCTCCAGTCGGAGCTCAAGATCTTGCCGACGTCGTCTTTGAAGGTCAGCAGGACGAGAGTCACTAGAGCCAGGATGGATGTGCAGGCAGCGAACAACTGAATCCGACGTGGGACGCGGCTCTCTACCTCCGCGTAGATCGCGGGATTCCGCTTGGGAAGCAGGAGTAGAGCCAAACTGTGCAGCGCATAGAGCAGCATCAGCGACACAACAGCAACATTGAGCGCAAGGTCGAATCGCCCCGACAGCATGAGCACTGCGGTCACGGAAAAGCTCACGCAGAGCCCGGCGGTTGGCGTACTCGAGGTCGTGTGCAGTTCGGCGAAGATGGGCGGCATCAATCCGTCGCGCGCCATGTAACAGGCCAGGCGAGAGGGCACGAACATGGACGCATTCAGCGAAGTCGCGATCGCCATGATCGCGCCAAGCGTCACCAGCGCCTCCGCACCAAAGGGCAAGTAGGTTGCTGCGGCTGCGGACATCGGAACACCGCTACCGCTCAGCTCTGACGAAGGCAACGTGCCGAAAGCGACGAAAGACATCGCAAGGAAGATCAACGCAGTCACCACGATGCCGCGCACAAAAACGCGTGGCAGATTTTTGCGGCTCTCTTTCACTTCGCCAGCGGCTTGGGAGAGTGCCTCGAATCCGGCGTAGGCAAAGAACATCGAGGGCAGCGCTCGACCGAATCCCGATGCTCCACCGGTAAAGAAGGGCTTGTAGTTCTCCACGTCGATGGCGAACAAGCCCGGCACGAGGAGGACGGCGAGGGCGAGCGCGAGGATGCCGCACATCACCACCTGAACGCGGCCGAAGAAGCGGGCGCCGATGAATTGAATGATGAAGAACAGCGCGAGAGTTCCGAGGCCGACGAGCTTCGCGGTGAAGGGCGAAAAAACACCGTCCGGATTGAAGAGCTCCATCAAGTTGAGCGCGAGCGCGTCCGCGAGGTAAGCGCCCGCCCCTAAATAGGAGATCAGCTTGAGCCAAGCCGCGACGAAGGTCAGTCGATCGCTCTTGAAGGTGCTCGAGATGTGCAGTACCTCGCCGCCTGGCTCGAGTCCCAGCGAGGTGGAGAGAAAGACGATGTAGGCGACTGCCGTCGCCATGATCACAGGCGCGAGTACGAGGTGCCCGAGGATGACGCTCGGACCAGTGGCGGCCGACGCGTCCGAGGTCACCTTGAAGATCCCCGCGCCCACCAGGATTCCGACCAAGACCGCGTAGGACTCGAGGGAGCCCAGGTCGCGCTTCAGAGTTCCGTCGCTTGCCTTCGCCTCTGCCATGGTCGGCTAGTCTAGTGTCCGCTACGGTAGGTCACGAATCCTTCGATGGCATTCGTCCGTGGGATCTCCAGCCTCCAACCCCGCTTATGACCGACCCGAGCTCCTCCAGCACCGCCCGAGTCGTGTTGCCGTGTGACGACTTGCAGGAGACGCTGGACTTTTATATCGACGTGCTCGGTTTTCGTTTGGATCGCATTGCGCCGGCCGACGATCCGCGCTCGGCCTGGATTTCGGGTCACGGCCTCTCGATCGAGCTGGAGCGAGGAAGCGCCGACTCGCCGGGGCACTTGAAGCTCGCCTGCGACCAGCCCGAACAGTTCGGGAACGGATCGCGGGAGGTCGTTGCGCCAGGAGGTACGCGCATTGAATTCGTCGAGGCGAAGCCGCCGCTCGTGATTCCCGCCGTTCGGCGAGAGCTCATCGTGAATCGGTTCCACTCAGAAGAATCGGACTGGGTCGTCGGCCGAGCGGGAATGCGCTATCGAGATTTGATTCCGGGACGACTGGGCGGCCACTTCATCGCCTCACACATTCAAATCACCGAGGGCGGTCCCGTTCCGGACTTTGTGCACTTCCACGACGTGCGTTTCCAGATGATCTACTGCGCCAAAGGTTGGGTGCGGGTCGTGTACGAAGACCAAGGCGAGCCGATCCGGCTCGAAGCGGGCGATTGTTTTCTGCAACCTCCGTTGATTCGACACCGCGTTCTGGAGTGTTCACCCGGACTCGAAGTGATCGAGCTTACGTGCCCCGCCGAGCACGACACCTTTGTCGACCACGAGCTCGAACTGCCGACCGGAAAGCTCGAACCCGATCGCGACTTTGCGGGTCAGAGATTTGTCTACCACGAATCGAAAAACGCGACGTGGAGCGGCTGGAGGCAGTCGGGTTTCGAGTCTCGGGAGCTGGGCATCGCAGCCGCGACGGCGGGGCTCGCGACCGCGCGGGTCGTTCGCTCTTCCGGAAGCTCGAACGCGCCAACCTCTCAGGAGCCGTGGGAGCAGAGCGCCGAACTCTTGTTCCTCTATGTACTGGGCGGCACCACATCCGTTGAGGGAGTCGCCGATGTACCCATCGCTCTTTCACCGGGCGACAGCATCGTCGTTCCGAAGGAAGTGAAGTGCCTGCTGACGGTGAGCAGCTCCGAGCTCGAGCTGCTTGAAGTCACGCTCTGAGGTGAGGGCGAGCGGCAGCAGAGTGCGCGACACCGATTGGGCACCTTCGGTTCGCGACGTTTAGAGTTCGCCGTCGTAATCCCCCGCGAGTCTTTTCGGCGCGACGTTCGTCCAAGCGTCGACCATCGCGCGACGAACAACCTCTTTCTGCGCCTTCGCGAGGAGGACGCGCGTATACCCGCGCTCGCCCCACGCGCCACTTACCGGTTCGAACATTGCGCCGTGCGACATCATTCGGTCCGCTTGCTGCGCCGGAGTGAGCTTGACCATTCCCCAATCCCCATCCGGCCCCAGAGTGGCAAACACCTTTCCACGAACCCGAAAGTCGGGATGATTCATGTGCTCTGACTCCATGGCTTCGGGAAGCGCGAGAGCCAGCTTTCGAAATTGGAGAGGTGTCATCGAATTAACGCCCGAAGAGCTGGCGCGCCTGTTCCCGGAAACGCAGAGCTTCGGGATCGAGGGTGGGGTTGATGCGCAAGTCCTCTAGGGATCGATTGAACTCCGCCTCTGCGGCTTCGAACTGGTCGAGCTTGAAGTAAGCCATGGCGAGGAAGAGCCCGTCATAGATCGTCCAGCCATCTAGACGAATGGATTCAAGCAGCGCGGGAATGGCTCCTTCCCAGTCGTCCAGGTAATACCTGGCAACGCCGAGCGTGTTCCAGTTCGAAGCGGCGGATTCGAGTTCGACCGCTCGCTCCGCTAGACGAAGCGCGTACCGGAAATTTTCGCCGCTCGGCTTCTCCATCAAGAGGCTCCACGCCAAGTTATTGTGAACGTTGGGGGTCTCGGGAAACTCTTGTTCCACGCGATCGATGGCGGCGCCGAGGTCACCGCCCTGCTGCTTGAGGTAGATCTCGATCAAGTTCTCCTCCCAGCTGGGTACCTGAAAGCGGGAATCGTGAATGGCCCGCTCAAGATTCTCCATCGCCGCTGCGTCCTCGCCGAGCATGGATTGTGCTTGCCCCAGCCCCGCAAGACTGAAGGCACTCAGCCACCTGGGTGCATCGAGGTCGACCAAGCCTTCGAAGATCGGAGCAGCGGCCTCGTAGTTGCCCGTGTTGTTGAACTCGGCGGCAACGTGATACTGGAATCGAACGTCATCCGGCGATCTCGCCAAGAGCAGCTTGTAGTGCGAGAGAGCCTGCTCGTGGAGGTCCAGCTTGCTCAGCATTCGCCCCAAGTAGAACCGCACGATCATGCTCTCGGGCCGCAGCGCAAGAGCTGAACTGAGACAGGCCGCGCCCTCGGCCATATCCCCAACCTCCCCGATCGTTATCCCGTCGGGCAAGAGCATGCGACCCAGTCGATATTGAAGCCCGAAGTTCTCGGGATAGAGATCCGCGCCAATTCGATAGACACTTCGAGCCAGCTCGGTCTGCTCGAATTGACGGAAGGTATTGCCCAACAGCTCGATCGTGCCTGCCGGCTGCAACTCGAGCCCCTGTTCGGCGATCCACTTGAGAACCTCGAGCTCTCCACGCGCCGAAGCCGCGCGCAAGTCGGCTCGCAGTGGGTCCGGATCGATCAGATGCGCGATGGCGAGAAGCCGCGCCCGCTTCTCCTTATCCCCCGCTATCCGCAACTGTTGAATCCAGTTGTCCAGAATGAGCGCGGTCTCCGCGCCCATTCCACGACTCATCAACAAATCCGCCGCCTCTTCTGAGGTTCCGTCGACGAGATCGACCCCGTGTTCTAAGAAGGTCGCTTCGATCCTGTCGGCTTCTCGCTGCGCGGTGCGGTACTGATTGTCATCCAGCACCGCCGCCCAATCGGGTTCGCGCTTGTCGTTCAACTCGTTGATTAGCTTGTCCGTGTCCAGCGCTTGTTGTTCGCGCGCGAGCTTATTCGCTCGCCCATTCCGCAACCCCGAGAGGATTCCATCTACGCGCGCCGTTAGATTGGCGTTCGCCGCGCCACCTTCTGCCAGCGCTTTCGCGCGCTCGCCCGCCAGGATGGCTTGGTCCCACGACTCGGAGGCTTCGAGCAACGACGCTTCGGCCAGCGCGGCATTCACATCCGCCGAGAGCTCACTCGCGCGCAGCGTCTCCTCCGCCGCGCGAGCCGCATTGAGTCGAGCTTGATCAGCGCGCTCCTGCTCTACGAAACTCCAACTGCCGATCAACACGATCGCGATCGCCGCGATGGAACCACCGAGCGCCAACGTCAACTTGCGCGCCTTCTGCTCTTCCTTCACGCGCACGCGCGCTTCCGCCGCTTCGACTTGAGCTGCGCGAGCGCGTTCTTCTAGGCTGCTGATATATCCGTGAATGCGCTCCGCAACCGCGCCAGCGTTCGCCGGACGCGCAGCGGGTGCAGCCATCAGGCACTGCTTGGTCAGCTTGATGAGCTCGGGATCGGCATCGCTGGCGTTGAGCCTCTCCATCGCGTCGTCGTACTCCGCCTGAGCCGCTGCGGCAATAATGTCGTTGCGCTCGCCGACGTAGGGTGGAAGCCCCGTCAGGATCTCGCAGAGAATCGCGCCGAGCGCAAAGACATCCGTGCGCTCATCGAGCTTGTCGACAAGACCCGCCGCTTGCTCCGGGGGCATGTAGGCCGGTGTCCCGAGAATCGAGCCGACCATGGACGCCGAACCGCTGCCCGACCCGTCGGATCGCACCGTCTCGAGAATCGTCATGCTCGAGTGAGCCTCGCGCGCGCGCTTCTCGTCGGCGGTTCCGCCCCGCGTCATGACCTTCGCGAGCCCCCAGTCCACGACCTGCACCTCTCCGAAGGCGCCGACCATGATGTTCGCCGGCTTCAGGTCTCGGTGGATCACGCCGCGTGAGTGCGCGTAGGCCAGGGTCTGGCAGATCGACTCAAAGATGTCGATCAGGCGCCGACGATTGGAGCTCGGCGTCTCGCGCTCGGTCAAGAGCGTCGCGAGCGTGCGGCCCTTGACGAGCTTCATCGTGAAGTACGGACGCTCGTCCGCCATCAAGCCGAGCTCGTAGACCGGAACGATACCCGGGTGTTGCAGCTGTCCGCCAATTTGCGCCTCTTCGACAAAGCGCTGTACCACGTCTTCTCGCTCGGCCAATCGCTTGTCGAGCACCTTCACCGCGACATCGCGCCCGAGGTCCGTGTCGTGCCCCTTCAAGATCACGCCCATTCCGCCTCGGGCGATCTCCCCCATCAGCTGATAGGTGCCGCGCCCCTCCGGAATGGACGACTTCTCTTTCGAGCGCGGATCGATGAGCGGACCCGGAGACGTGACCGTGTCTTCGTCGCGAAGTGAGATGCGCGGCGATTCGCCGGTGCGCTTCTCAATAAAATCGACCACCGACTGCCCGGCGTACGTAATCGTCTCGGGATCTTCGTCCCCCTCGTGCTCCCTGTCGCTCATGGCGCGGAGTCTAACTCGAATCGGCTCAAATCACCTGCACCTCGTGCGGTCCGGAGAGTGAGCCTGGGCCCAAGTCGCACAGGGAAACAGCGCTGGACCGATGGTGATCGATCCAGCGCCGTTCCCCCGATGCCGAGTGAGCGAGGCTCCGCTTACGGGCAGAGACTATTTATCGTGGCCATCAGCGCCATCGTGGTTTCGTTCGTGCTCGCCGCCACGGTGCTGCTCGCCCTGCTGGCGCTCAAAGTGCTCGTGGATAGCCTTCAGCTTGGCGTGCCCCTCTTCCCGCGTTAACTCGCCGGCCTCAATGGCCGCGTGAATATCCCTCTCGACCTCGCGCATTACCTTCGCTTGCTCCTCGTGGTTCGAGTGATCTTTTAAGCTCTTCAAGTGAGCCGCTGCCCGAGCCGACAGCTCGTTCACGACCTTGATCTGGTTCTCGCTCAATCCCAGTGAAACTAAGTACTCGTACACTTTGAGGTCTACTTCGTGGCTCTCGCCCTCGGTTGCCAGTTCATGGACAATTTGCTTCGCGGCGCTGAGGACTTGCCCAATGCTTTCGCGCGGCACTCCGGCCTCGACCAGGTGCTCGGCCATCCACTTCAGCGACTCTTCCGAAGCATGTTCGCGAGTGTTCACCGTCGCAGCGCGTTTTGCGAGAGCGTGCGCAACCTCAAACTGCTTTTCGGTTAGACCGAGCGAGTGGAAGTATTCGACGAGGCGCGGATGCATCTCGAAGTGTTCCCTCTCGGTTTGCATCTCGTGAATCAGTTTGCCGATGCCGCCAAGAACGTCGCTGACTCGCTCGGGAGCGATCCCGGCTTTCAACAAGTGCTCGCGCATCCACTCGATCGGCACCGGCCGGGGATCTCTGTCTGGCATGGACGCCGTCTTCTTCGCGAAGAGAAGGACCAGCTCCATCTGCTCGGGATTCAAGCCGAGAATATCGAAGTGCTCCCGAAGACGCGGATCCATCTCGAATTGTTCACCCTCGACGCGCATCTCGTGCGCGCACTTGGTAATGCCTCCGACCACATCGGGCAGCATCTCGCGCGGGATCCCCGCGTTCTCCAGGGGCTCGAGCATCCACTCGCTCGACGACTTGCGAGCCGGTTTACGCGCGGCGTGCTCGCTCTTCTTCAGCTTTTGCTCCGCCTCTTCCGCACTCAGCTTGCCCGAATCGAGAGCGCTCTGAATACGAGCTTGGCGGCCGTCCAGCCCAGCGACTTCCGTGTAGAAATACTTGGCGATCAGTTCGTCGCTGACATAGCGCAGCTTCGCCTTCGACTCATCCTCCGTTAATTGTCCAACCGCAACAGCCGCTTCGAGCTTCTTCCGAACTTGGGCGAGCTGCGGTTCGATGTCCGAGAGTGCGGGCGAGTCCACCAGCGGGATCGCGACGAAGATCGCTCGCGCTTCTGCAAGAGTCAGTTCACCGCTGGAGAGTAAATCTCGCAGGGACTGAACCAGCGGGTCCTCGGACGCGTGCTCCACTTGGGGCTCGCGCTTTTCGACCGAAGGATCGCCGTTCGCGAACGCCAAGCCGAGGGGCAAAAAGCTGGCGGCGCAGACGAAGCCGGCGGCGCGCAGGGTGTTCGACGCTCGGGTGGGAATAGTCTGACTGAGAATCATCGTGAATCTCCGTTGCAGTGAGCCGCCGTTGTGAATAGCACTCGCGAGAGCCGGCGGGCGGAACGCCGGCGTTGCGAGAAACTCGACCACGCTGAGCAGCGTGTTCGCGTAGGACTTGGGATTCGGAGAGAGGTGCGCGAGCACCAATGCGTCGCAGCAGATCTCTTCATTGACTCGCAGCTCACGGCGGGCGATCCAGACGACCGGATTCCACCAGAAGAGCACGCAGGCGACCGACTCGAGCCAGCGCACGACGTGGTCGCGCCGAACGATGTGCGCCAATTCATGCGCGAGAACGAAACGCAGCTCCGTCTCACCGAGCTCATCGAGCAGCGCTTCCGGAATGACGATGCGCACTCGCCCTCCCCCGCACCAGACCATCGGCGAGAGGTTGGCTGTCGTCGTGCAGACGCGCGGCGTTCTCGCAAGACCGAGAGTCGAAGCGACGGTGGAAGCGAGCTTCTGGAGCTCTCGCGACGCGGGTCGACTCGCCATGTGAAGCAAGCGCTGGAACCGCCGGACTCTGACGATCGTCACGCCAGCGAGAACGAGAGCGCCCGCAAGCCACAGAGTAAAGAGCAGAACACTGGCATTGCCGGCGAGCCAACTCATCGCCGATTCGAGAGAGGTGGCCTCGGTCAGGAGCTCCTCGCCCGGAAGCAGCTCCAGAGCAGCGCCGGTGAGCAGTGTTTCGTCCAGCGGCGACAACTCGATCACACTCGCCGCGTGGTCGAGATTGGGAAGGACCGGCAAGCTCATTAGTGGCGGAGTAATCAGCTTTGCGATGACCAGCAGCCACAAGAAGTAAGCCAGTCGCGGAGTCTTGCTCCTCCTGTGAACGAACCAAGCCACCAGCGCCAAGAGTGCGGAGACCAAGGCATTGCTGGCGCCGGTGTGAAGGAGGATGTCAATCATCGCTTGCCCCCCGGCTTCTTACCGCCGTTCAGAATTTGGCGCAGGCGATTGAGCTCGGAGCGCGAGATCTTCTTCGCCTCGATGAGGTGAGTCAGCAGCGGAGCTAGCGAGCCGCCGGTCAGCTTGTCCGCCAAGGTCTCGAGTTGCCCACCCGCATAGGCCTCTCGCGAAATGGCCGCACGGAACAAGTGCACGGACAGAGTGCGGTCGCGCTCGACAAAGCCCTTCTCCTCCAGTCGCGAGAGCAGACGTTGCACGGTTCCGTGCTGCGCCTTCGTCGAACCGGGATAGAGCAGCTCTCGAAGCGCCCGGGCTGTGAGAGGCTCCTCCTCCCAGAGGCACTCCATTACGGCAAGTTCGGCGTTGGCGAGGGCGAGTTGTTTCATTGGAAGTCTCGGGCGCGTTCGAGGGGCTGGTCTGAGGGATTGCCAGAGTTGGCTGACCGCCCCATCGGGTAGAGTTCGGCAGTGCAATACGACTCGATGTCGTCGTTCTACGACAGCATGTCGTACCTCGCAAGCGCAATACTGAAGAACTTTGCAAAGATTGCCCTGTCGCACCCTTCTGTGACGCTGGATCGCCTCTCTAGCGATTCCTCGGCGATCCGTTAATGCGACGAAACTGCGGAAGGCCCCGCATCGCCGGGCGCGCGGACCTAGCCGATGAAAAGTATCGGCCGTGATTCGTTCGACTGGGCATCGCGAGATTTATCCGCGATATCTGTCACGCCCGAGTTCACCCGCCCGTCGGAATTAGCAACCCGCGTGGATCGCGGGCGCTCCCTTTCCACCCAACGAGTTCACTATGACAACCCTCCGAGAAGCCCAGGCTCAGCTGCAAACCTTCGGGCAACACTACGACTACGACACGACCTATCTTCAAGACTTGGCCGAGGCCTCCCCGGCCGCCTTCGAGGTTTTCGGTCCAGCCCAGGCGCTCTCCACCTTTCGCGAACACCTGCCCCTGGATGCCCACTTTGTCGCGCGAGTGGTCACCATGCAGAACGAGGATTGCGGACCCTGCGCCCAGCTCAACTTGCGCATGGCGATCGAGGCGGGAGTGGAGCGGAGCTTACTCGAGGCGTTGATCGACGCGCCCGACCAGCTGCCGGAGATCCTGCGCGACTTGCGTGCCCACGTGCAAGCTGTGGTGAGCGGTGCGGCAGGCGACCCCGATCGCGCCGAGCGACTGCGCACGCACTACGGAGCAGCCGCCTTCGCCGAACTGGCCGTCGTTATCGCGGGAAGCCGCATGTACCCTACGTTGAAACGTGCGCTCCTCGATCACCAGGCCTGCTCTGCTCAGCCCTTTAGCTTCTAGATCCCGTGCAACCCGGCGATAGTTTCGAACCCCATCGCGCGTACCTCGTGCGCCTGGCCTATCGCATGCTTGGCGATGTGAGCGCGGCCGAGGACATGGCCCAGGAGAGTTTTTTGCGTTGGCAACGCAGTGGGACACCGACGCTCGAAAAACCGCGCGCGTGGTTCACACGCACCTGCACGCGACTGTGCCTGGACCACCTCGAGCTCGCCCACCGACAGCGAGAAGAGTACGTCGGCGAGTGGCTGCCCGAGCCCTTGCTCGCGGACGACAAAGATGCGCCAGCAGAAGTTGACGAGTCGCTGTCCCTCGCTCTGCTCACCACGATTCAAAAGCTCAAGCCTGCGGAGCGCGCGGCCTTTCTCCTGCACGATGTCTTCGACTACGAGTTCAGCGATGTTGCGGAAATCCTCGACCTCGAACCCGCCAACTGTCGACAGCTCGCCGTGCGAGCACGCAGGCACCTCAAGCAAGACCCATTGCGAGCGCCTGCAGACAAGGAAACGGTGAGCCGGTTGAGCACGGCCTTCTTCGACGCCATAGCCGACGGCAATCTCGCCGGCCTTCAAAAGGTCTTGTCCGAGGACGTGGTCTTTCGTTCGGATGGTGGCGGAAAGGTCTCGGCAGCGCGCCAGCCGCTGATCGGTACGTACCGTGTCCTGCGCTTCATCGACCGTGTGTTCATCTCCGCCAAAGCTCCTGCATCGGTCGAACGCCGCCCGGCCTGGTTCAACGGCGCACCCGGAATCCTACTCTTCGAAGAAGGCGTCCTGTCGTCCGCCTTTCAACTGCGGGTGGAAGCCGGCCGGATCACGACGATCTTCGTCCAGCGCAACCCCGATAAGCTCGCTCGCCTTCGCCCTACCGAATCGCACTAGCCTGCACCGAGTTCCGGGCCCAAACTTTCCCGCCTGACGGTCCGAAATAGGCGGAGATTAATGCGACTCCGGTCGGTCTGCCCGTACGCTCAACCGACATGACCGGAATCATCGTCGTCGGCAGCCTCACGCTCCTCGCCTCCTTCGTGTGCAGCCTGTTCGAGGCGGCGCTCTACGCGATCCCTCCGGCCCGCATCGAAGTCCTTCGCGAGCGCGGAGTTCGAGGAGCCGACCGCCTAGCCAAGCTGCGCCTCAACATCGAGAAGCCCATCGCGGCGATCCTCACGGTCAACACGATCGCTCACACGGTCGGCGCGGCCTGGTGCGGGGCGATGGTCGGCCAGCACTTCGGCAGCCGCGCCGTGGGCGTGTTCGCCGCGGTATTCACCGTGCTCGTCCTCGCCCTGACCGAGATCATCCCGAAGAGCCTCGGAGTTCGCTACGCAACAACTCTAGGCCCGCTCATCGTTCGTCCCCTTCAGATCATGATGTGGAGCGTCTGGCCCGTCGTTTGGTTTGTGCAGCTAACCATGGGCAGGCTAGCCGGTTCCACTCGGGGCCCCTCGGAGGATGAGGTCGAGGTCGTCTCTCGCATGGCGGCCAGTAGCGGCAGCGTCAGTCAAGAAGAACACCGCTGGATTCGCAACGCGCTCCACTTGGACCGAACCACCGCGGGCGATCTTCGCACGCCGCGCACGGTTATCGAGACGCTCGACGCCGACACGCCCGTCCGAGATCTACTCGAACACGTCGAGAACTGGGTGCACAGCCGCGTGCCCGTCGTTGAGGGGGCGGACGCGGATCGAATTGTGGGCCTCGTTCACCGTCGAGAAGTGTTGGATACAGCCCTGCGTCGGCCGGATGAGGACCTGATTCTGCGCGACCTACTGCGCCCCATCCGATTCGTACCGGAGGCGATGCCGGCCAACACGCTGCTCGACCTCTTCATCTCCGACCGCGCCCATATGTTCGCCGTGGTCGACGAGTACGGGGGGATCGAAGGCGTGGTCACCCTCGAAGACGTACTCGAGTGCCTCCTCGGCGCCGAGATTGTCGATGAGCACGACCAAGTCGAGGACATGCAACGCCTGGCTCTAGAACGCAACCAAGAACGGCACGGGAGCGAGAATCCGAAAGGCGAGTGAAACGGAGTCGCACGGTAGCCCCCCGAAATCTTAGTCCGCCGCGTCGGCGGCGCACCGACCGCCGCAGCCAAACGTGGGCCTCGCACCCCACTTAAAAGTGGGCTCGCCGACTTTCACCGTCGCACTGGACTTCACCGTTTTTTCTGCGCGACGATGAAGACGTAGCGCTGATCCATCGGCATCGTGGAGCGCCGCTCAGTTTCTTACCGCCGGCAAGATGATGTCTTGAACGGCGTGCCAGGTTTGCCTTTCGGGGCGCTCGTGAATATTCCAGCCGGTGAAGACGATGACGAGGTCGCGCTCGGGAACCACGATCGGAAACTGGCCTCCGTAGCCACTGCCCTCGTACTGAATCGCGATGCCGTTCGCGTGCTCGGGGATCCACCACTGGTAACCGTAGGCTCGATTGTCCCGGGGCTCGTCGGGGCGAATATCCGGAACGTGCAGAGCGACCGAAGCTCGGACCCAGTCTTCGGAGACGATCCGCTCACCGTTCCACTCGCCGAGGTTCAGGAACAGGGTGGCGATTCTCGCGAGGTCGTGCGCGGAGAGGTAGAGCCCGCCCTCGGTGTCAATCTCGCCATCGGGCGTGGTCTTCCACTTGAACTCCGAGATTCCCAGCGGCTCGAACAACTTTTCGCGAGCGTAGTCATCGATGCGCTGCCCCGTGGCTTCGCGCACGATCTTGCCGAGCAAGACGCTCGCGCCGGAGTTGTAATCGAAACGCGTGCCCGGCTCCTCTCGCATCGGTTGATCGATGACGTACTGAATCCAGGTATCGCTGGACTCCAGCTGCAGACAGGAATTCGATTCGTCGTCGTACGAGATCATCTCGTTCCAATCGATCCCGCTCTGCATCGTGAGGAGATCCTCGATGGTCATGGCCCTGCGCCGCGGATCGGACATGTCAGGAGCGTAGGACTCAAAAAAAGACATCGCGGGCGTCGCGACTCCGCCGGGGATCCGTCCCTCGTCAATAGCGATGCCGATGCAAATCGACGTAATTGATTTCGTAACCGATTGAAGGGTGTGAAGCGCCGTGCCGCGGTAGTACGGATGCCAGTCGGGATGGTCGTAGTCGTATTGCTGGTCCACGGGCTCGTGGGGCGCCGACAGCGCCTCGTAGTCGTGGTCGAAGTGCTCGTCCAAAATCAACTTGCCGTGACGAATGATCAGGAAGTCATCGATGAGCCCGTAGTGCCCCGCTTCGATAGCGGCGATGAGCCCCTCGATGGCGACGCGATCGACGCCCTGTTCTTCCATCGTCGCGGTCGGCCACTGCCATTCCGTCCGCTGCGCCTCGAGTTTCGCTGCGTGACAGGAGACGGTGAGCGAGAAAGCGAGCAACCCGACGACGCCGTAATTTCGAATTTGCATGCCAGCAAGATACGGAGTCGAGGGTTTCGAGTCGCACGCGGCTCCTCCGATCGTCGGTCGTTTGACGAAAGGAAAACAACGCGACCGGGTGCGGCGCAGCGGAGAGCGCTCACTCCCGCCAGAGTGCGGTTTCCGGATGGAACTGCGACCACGCGAACCAAAAGGCCAGATGGCCGCCGAGGTCTTTGCCGTCCGCGTCCACGGCGCGTAGACCGCCACCGTCGAGAAGGAGGTGCACCCCTTCGAAGACAACCTCCTCGCCTCGGGCGAGCTTGGCCAGCGCGTACTCTTCGTGGAAGGCAATCGCTTTGCCCGCTAAGTTGACGACGCCGAGCACTTCCGCTTGTACGGGCAGCCGCGCGTCGCGATCCCCGATGGGAAAGATCGGGCCGTCCGCGTCCCGGTTGTTTCGAAAGTCGAAATTGCGACCGAGCGCCAAGGACTCGACGAGCACCGTCGTGTCGGGATGGGCTTGCCTCCACTTCAACCAGGTCGTGGTCACCACACCAGTTTGCTCAAGCACAACTCCCGCTTCGGCTAACGGTCCAGTCACCGCGTTGCCGCGAAACGTGTCCAAGACCGAATAAGTCTGAATGTCGAACATGATCTTGTTCGAGCGGAGCAGCAGACCGGTCGTGCGAAGAATCGGCCGCTCGACACCTTTTGGCATTCGATCCGTGAAGTAGGCCTGCGCGGATCCACACAAGGTGCAGTAAGGAATTCCGAGGTCACGGCCGCCGAGCGTGTCATTGACCATCTCGCGCACTTCCATGATCCGTCGCGGATAGGCCCGGAACTCTCCGTTGACCTCAATGCCGAAAACGATCGCGTCATCGGCGAGCCACGACGCACCGCTCACGTCGCTCACCTCGGGATTGTCGGCCGCTGGGATGCAGTTGCACGGTTCATCCGTCGTCCCAAAAGCCCGATCGTCGATGTGAACGCCGCCCCAGGAGACGTGTCGCCAATCGATATCCCCTTCCACAAAGATGCGCTCCCACCGCGAGTCAATGTCCAGGTAGATGCGTCGCTTCAGCTTGAGGTAGTTCGGAGGCGCAGGAATATCCCATGCAATCAGATGATCGCTCGTGCGTCCCCACGGGTTGATCGGATTCAGTTCGATCCCCATCAGCTCGGTGGCGGCGGAAACCAGCAGAGTCATTCGATCGCGGCTGGCCGTGAAGCGCATCAGATCACCGATGAGCCACGCCAGTCGGACATCGTTCGAAGCTGCGATGAGCTCCAGTGCGCGCAGCTTGGGTTGCCCCCAAACTTCCGCGTGCGGCTCTACGCCGAAAACGAGTTCCACTGCGCGGGCAATCTCCGGTACGAAAGGGCCCACGCGAACATCGGGTGCTTTCCCGAAAGGCGATTCTTCAGCCTGGCCAGGCGATTGAGCTGGCGGAGTCGGTGCTGCTCGGTCGTGGCTCTGCGGCTCTTCACCCTGGGCAAACGCGCTCTGCACCCCGCCGAGAATCGCGACGGAGAACAACACGGCGCGGAGGCATCGATTCTGCATGGTTGGATTCATGGAACACGACGATACCGCGTCGCACCCCGGGCACAAAAAAAGAGGACCCAGCCGGGAAAGCCGAGTCCTCTCTTTGAAAGTGGTAGCGGGGGCAGGATTCGAACCTGCGACCTCCGGGTTATGAGCGTTCAACCCGGCGAAACGCTAACTCTTCGTGTGATCGGAACTTGCTGCGATTGCAACGATTACGTTCTCGTCGCGACATGACCATAGTAACCATCTCGACCATGTTCGCCAATTCGGAGGGTACACAAGAGGGTACATCTCTCCGAGAACGGATCAGCGCCTAGGGAGAGCGCGGCTCGCGAGCCAGAGACGGATTTCTTCCTGGCTCTCTCAATCGAGCCCTTAGACTCGAAGGATGCAGAACCTGACGCCCCGCCCCAATCTCAGCTTTCGAGCTTGGGCTTATTTCTATACTCCAGTGTTCGTTCTTATCCTTTTGCTCTATGGGATCCTCCCCCCGGCGCTGCGCCCGATGTGGACGAGCCTCAATGTCGGATCCGATCTAGCGGACCTAGGAACGAAGCTCGTCTTTTTTATCTTTTCGATGCAGATCAGCTTTTTGAGTTTCCGTCTAGCTCTTAGGTGCAACGTCTTCCCTCACCTTGCCGATGCGGGACAAAACAACCCTCAAGATCCGGCTGGGACTAGCAGTACACCGACCGATGGCTGACCAGTTTTGCTGGCAGCCTGCTTGGCCTTTGAGGGCTTGAGGCGTCCGGACTAGAAATCCAAGTAACTAAGCGCAGGGAGCGGACTCGGGTAGCTCCCGAAGCCGTCGGGCATCTCACTCCGGGCATGCCTTCCCTGTGCTGCTCATCTACCGGAGCGAACCGCCGGAGGGTTCATGGGCAAGCCCGCGAACGAAGGAGCTGCAAGAGTTGCGCTACGGATCCTTGGCATGCTGCTCAGGCTTCCTGAGTGCGACGAGAGCGCTGCGCCGAGCCCGCTTAAGGAAGAACCACCTGCCGAACTCTCCGAGCACGGCGAGTTTCTCAAGGCAATCGACGAAAGCCGCGATGTTCTGCTGAAGGCGCTGATCGAGCTTCGCCTAGATCAGGGACGAAGCACCGGGATCGAGCTGAGCGCTCGGTTCAACGTCCGCCCCTGGCTTTATCGGAAGGGCCATGCCTACGGAGTCGCGAGTCTCAAGCGACTTCTAGAAGAGATCGCGGAAGTCGCCCCGCAATCCCTCCAAGGCGAAGAAGCCGATCCCCCCTGCTACTGGATTCGGGCAGAAGACGGCAGCGTCGAAGTGCGACAGGGTCAATTTTTAAGGAGGCTGACGGCGCCAAGGCTCATTCAGATATTCCTGATTGTGGCCGGAATGGGCGAGCGTGGCGCAACATGGGACGACGTGCTCGGAGAGTTGATACGGCGCGACATGGAGGCCAAAGCCGAACGAGTACAGGACGGCGAGCCTATTCAGCTAATAGCGAATGCGCAGACGCTTCGTCGCTACGGCACCCGAATTCGAAAGGAACTGGGACCGATGGGACTGAATTGGGAACAGTCAACGCAAGGAGCTCAATGGAAGGGAGGCGATCCGCTCGATCACGCCTGAGAGGCCGTAAGGGCTGTCCCATTTGTTGTCCCCCATTCCTGTGGAGGCGCATTGCGCTTTTCCGCAAGGATGGAACAACACTCAAACTGCCGTCAGCTCAGTCCGCGTGCATTGCGCGTCTCGCCTTCCCCAAGACTTGTCCCGTTTCGCGGTTCAAGTCGGTTTAGCAGAGAAGGGATCGGTACTCGCCGATTTCGCTCGCGCCTAGTCGGACCTCAATTCCGGACAATCGGATTGCCATGGGAGTTGAGCACTCAACTCAGCGCTGAACCGCCTTCTCCGTTCAGTGTGCGCGCATGGCAACGCGCAACAAACGCGCAAGCGCTTCCCGAGCACTTAGCGACCGCTCAATCGAGCAGGAGGAAGCGGGCTCCGAGCTGCCAATCTCGACCCGTCGCGCCTGCTCACCCGGAAGGCCGTCGCAAAGCGATTGGGAAGCGCACTCATGCCCGCCTCACCAAGCTCCTTGAACCTCGACGGACAATCGCTCCGTCTTTGAAGGGCCTTTTGGGGCGAAGCGCAAGTTTGGCGCTCCCCCTCCCCACCGGGGAGGGGGCGGGGGGGGAAGGGGTGAGCGAGCGATCCCAGAAGGAGTTCGCGGCGTCATGAGTTCCCCCACTCACACGAACGCAAAAGGTGCGAACTCGCCGAAAGCCGACGAGCGCTCCTCTTTACTTGAATCATCTCAGAACGTTGTGACAGCGGAGGGACCTCACACAGAAAGGGCTTTTGTTCTTTCGAGGTGCGGGTGCGATTCGTGGTTCTGCACCGACTGTTGCGAGCGCAAGGGCTACAAACTTCGCGAAGAGTTGACTGGCGTACTGGAGACATTCACAGCGCTGATGATGGTCACGTTGACAATCGATCCCGCGCTGTTCGCCAGTCCACGCGAAGCGTACTTCTACATTCGCAAACATC
The DNA here is from genome assembly GCA_029259635.1 of Planctomycetota bacterium. Taxonomy (GTDB): domain Bacteria; phylum Planctomycetota; class UBA1135; order UBA1135; genus OFTM34. The sequence goes on from JAJDEU010000037.1 coordinate 83,801, forward strand.
GTGGAATCTCTCGGCTCGTTCGGGAATTGAAACGACGAAAGCATCTACATTCGAAGCGGTACTTCGCTGTGCTTGAGTTCCAGAAGGACACGGAGCAAGCGCACTACCATGTGTTGATCGACGCGAGCTACGTTCCGAAGGCAGCGATCGACGCAGCTTGGTCCAAACTTCGCCCCCACTCCGCGAGCGCTACCGATCCGAACCGTCCGGCTTTCGGAATGACTCGATTCTCAAAGCGGACGTTCGAAGGCGGAGCCTTGCACGCCGCTCGGTATGCCACGAAGTATTTGGTGAAGATTCCGGAACAAGGCTGGCCGAACTGGGTCCTCAAACTCGGGTGCGAATCTCGCGTCCATCGCTACTCGACAAGTCACTCGTTCTGGAATCGCGAAAGAAAAGTATCGACGCCCACTGGCAAGACCCGAAAGGCAAAGCCCCGCAGCTATGCCGAACGAATCGAAGAATGCGGAACTTCGAGCAACCTCTTCGAGTTGACCCCTACCGCAAACGTAACGACTGGCGAGATTGTGGAGCGGCTCATCTGGAGGAGACGACTCGACGTCGGCGCGGACCTGATTTCAATGATGGCCGAGCGTGGCCATCTCGGGAACCACCGCCACGTGAATCTATCAATGCCGAATGTATCTGATTGCATTGCCGCATTGAGTCACATCGCCGGTCGTCGGGTTAGCTCGGATTCCAACCGAGCGGAAGGGCAGAACCGATGAGCCGAGACATGAGGCCCAAAGAGCCCGCGCCCTACTTCTCCCCCAAGGAACTCGCTGAGCGTTGGCGCTGTGCCCGCTCCAGCGTTGACCGAATCGCTCGCGAGGCAGGCCTACGTCGGGTCCTGCTCGGCAGCGGAAGTCGCGGCATGGTCCGCTATCTCAGGAAGGAGGTGGAACGCTACGAAGAAAGCCGGTTGGTCTAAGGACTGACCGTGGCCAGCGTAGGCTGGTCAAACAATCTGCTCCACAGCCGCCCCGGTCGATGCAAGTCCCCTGGGGCGGCGCTATATCGGTCCGAGAAACCTACCGCGAGTGCTATGCGCCCCACGATAGGCAACGGTACCCCTGCAGCTGCAATTCGCGTCCCGCTATAACCGGGGCAGAACCCTACGTACCGAGCGTCTCGTTGATAGCGAGGGCAAGCGCCGCGAAGCGATCCAAAGAAGTGTCCGTGAAAGTGAACTCGTGATGGTGGCGCAGCAGTATCTCCGCGACCCTGCCATGGACGAACTCATTCCCGATGTGCGACTCGATGCGCTTCACAATTCGATCTCCCCTTGGCAAGTCTCCAACCTTGATTGAGGAGCCATACGTCTTGTTGTAGAGCTTCAGGTAGTCACCTTCGCTGAACATGTCCTCAATGTCAGCGTGATCGACATCGGATGCAACACTCGCCATGATCAGACGTTGCCCAGCAAGGAGTTTGCGCTCGATCATGTTCATGACGCGCTGCATCCCCTTCGTGTCTGAATCGGCGAGAACAGTGACATCAAGATGAGGCCCGACCAGGCTGACGAAAGTCGGGATATTAGTTGCCCCGCCTGCGGGTAGGACGCGCCATCGATCATCCAACGCAGTTCGGCCCGCTGCGGCACAGGCAGCGGACATGATGGTGAGATAGATAAAATCGGAAGTACCTTCGACAACTAGATTGTGGGGTCCAACGAAGAGGCTTTGCGCGATGTCATATCCTAGGGCTGCCTGAAGCGGGAATAGGCTGTCCGGATCAGCAGCAAGCACATCGTCCCTCGACGTGGCGCCGACCGGAGGACCTTGGTCCTCGACTATCCGAACCCTCTCAAGCCGGTCGACCTCCACCATGAATGGCGAGTGGGTGGTGTAAATCACTGGCGAGTGCGGAGCGATTCTCTCGTTGATGAAGCGCAGAAAATCAGCTTGCGCCTTTCCATGAAGCGTAAGGGCGGGCTCATCGAGCAACACGATCGTTGAGTCCTGCCCTTCGAACTCACTGAATGCGGCCAGGAAAGAAAAGAACCATTGAAAACCAGATGAGCGCTGGCTGAAGTTGTTTGAATAACCCGTGCGTTTGTCGCGAAGCCTAATGTCGAGGAAGCGCGCCACAGCCGTCGTGTTGCCTCCCTTGAGAACGGTCTCCTTGTCGACATCAATGAGAACCTCAAGGTCCGGGTTATGCTTCCAGTACTCGAACACTTGGTTCGTGAGGTCGATTTGAACGGCTTCAAGCTCACCCTTTCGAAGCTCGTAATTTTCGTGCCCCATCTGATCCAGATCAGTACCGGCTAGCTTCAGCAACGCGCGGACAGCCTGTAGGCTTGATCCTGCGGGCCCATCTTCCTTGCCCGCAATATTTTGGAAGTCGATTCTACCAGGAAGGGTGCTGTAGCTTGTGAAGCGGAAGAAGTTCGGCAGAGTGTCGCTCAAGCAGTCAACGACTATTTGCCGAACGTCAGACTGGTCGAGGCCGCGTTCTTTGATCGCATGTTCCGCGGCTAGCAGGTCTTCCTGTGCAGGCCCTTCCTCGGAGTCACCGCTCTTCGCATCGTTCAGCGCATCGCGCACGCCTTCGAACTCTCCAATCCCCTTGAGCAACGCGCCGACAGTTTCCGGTAGCTCGGGTAGTAGGTTCTTGATCGCGACCTTCTCACTGAATTCGAAACACCAAGTGATCTCATCTCCGTACGTCCGCGAGACCGTCACGGTGTCGCCAATAAGTACTCCCGTCCCCAACACGTCCTCCACAGATGCTTTGTCTCTTGGCTCCAGCGTAAAAGTGGCGGTTATCGGTGCGTGATCAGAGAGATCGCTAGCCTTCCTATCGGGGACCACCAGCCAGCGCGGGTATTGATCCCCGACATCAAAGCTGTCGTCATCTGCTGGATTAAGCAGGTACAGGGCCTCGAGTAGCCCGGACTTGCCAGCCTCGTTCTTGCCCACCAGACATGTAACTGAGCAATCATCCGTAACGTCTACGGTGATCGTTCCCGAGTCGATGATGTTCCGGAATTTGGTTACGCGAAAAGATGTGAGCTTCATGTCGGTAGAACTTCCTCGAACAGCAGAATAACCGAGTTCGTTACCACTTGAGGAGCGGCTCTATCCTCGTGGTAGACAATTGCGGCGACGGAATCGTGTCCTGGAGACTTCCGCGTGACGCGCCCTAAAAAATGCGGGCTCGGTGTATCAGAGAGTTGACCGAGAAGCAACTCAGGGTCAGCTGACCGAGCTGCTGTCAGCGGAGCTTGAGCCACGTTGGTCGCCGAACGACTGAGCAAGAGGTCCTGAGGCAGTCACAGGGAACTCGACTGCCTCTGCCAAGTGCTCCAGAACCAGCGCTGCGTAGTGTCGCTGGCAAATTGTCGGACTGTTACCCATCAGGTGTGCGATTTGGTAAAGACTCCTTCCCCGCTGCGCAAGCTGGCTGCCGAACGTGTGCCGGTAGTCGAGGCTAGTCCAAGGAAGGTTCGCAGCCTTGTTTGTCGAGCGCAAGGCGCTAGAGAAGTTGTCCGGATCCCAACGCGTTCCTTCCGGACTGGGGAACAACCAACCGTGATCCGAAGGCGGTGGCGTATAGGAATCGAGATACCTCCGTAGCTCTTGGCTCATCGGTACCGCGCGGTTCTCTTTCGTTTTCGGCTGCCAGCTGCTGCCGTCGATAGACTTCGCCTGGATCCGCATCAATCCGTTCGGCGCTTGTGCCGTCGAGCGCACGAAGTCCTCGACCTGAAGCCAAAGCAACTCCTCGCGACGAAGTCCCGCGTAGATCAGGGTCGCCACCATCGCCTGGAGGCAAGGCTTGAAGCGAAGCGCCGCTAGCTGCTCGTCGATTTGTTCGGTCGTTAGGTACCGGATTTCGGGAGCGCGCTCGCGATAGCGTTCCACCCTCTCGACCGGATTCCGGTCGAGAGGCATCCGCACACGACCGGATTTCATAGCCCAATTGATCGTCTTTCCGATTACCTCGCGATACCGGTTCGCGGTCTTTGGCGCGAGCCCCTTCGTCCGCACCTGGGCCGCTAGGAAGTCGGCGATCTCCACCGGTGTTAGATCCTCGATATGGGTCGCGGGAAGTGGCCAGAGCTTTCGGCGCCGATCCTCGGGCAGCCGGAGATCTCGACACTTCCTTGCCCTCCCGGTTGCTAGTTCGAGTTCGGTACAGCACTCACCGAAGCTCCCTCGCAAGTAGGACAAGTCACGCTTCCACGAGCGCTCTGGCCGGTGAACTCGCATGTGCTCGATGTAGGCGGCGACCAGCTCCCCCACTGGCGTCCTCGTCGGTAGCGGGCAGTCAGCGCCTCGGTACTGTGCCGACTCGAACTGCCGCAGCTTCTCCTTGGCGACCTGATAGGACTCTGTCCTCAGGCTCTGCCGCCTCTGCTTCTTGCCTTCGTACCACTGAACGAACCAGATCGATCCTCGCTTTTTGAGACTGGCCACGGTGGGCCTCCTTATGGGTCTTGGCGAGGCCCGTGATTCGCAAGCGCCTGAACGGGGTACAAAAAGGGGTACATCCAGCTCAGGAGCCACGAAAAAAGGGACTCGCGAGTAAACGCAAGTCCCTTTAGTGAAAGTGGTAGCGGGGGTAGGATTCGAACCTACGACCTCCGGGTTATGAGCCCGACGAGCTGCCAGACTGCTCCACCCCGCGACACTTGTGGGGGGCCATTCTGGGAAGCGGAAGCGGAATATCAACCGTGGCGTGCGGTTTATTTTTGGGGCTGCGGGAAGTCGGCCAGGGAGGTCGGCGCGGGATCCGCTACCGAGTCAGGTCGGCCAGAACCGGGTCGTGGTCCATGTCGCCGAAGCGGCGGTTCTTGATAGGACCAGCGGTGCGGACCTCGAAGGCGGGCTGCCGAACGAAGATGTAGTCGAGGCGACGGTCGGGTTCGGCGGTGGAGCCGGTGCCCAGAGTCGCGTCGAGGAATCGGGTGGCGATGAAGTTGTAGGTCTCGACGTCGAGGTACTCATCGTCGGTGAAGAGGTCGCGGCGCTTGCCCAGGTCTAGGTCGAAGTTGAAGTCCCCCAGCAGGATCGTATCGCCCGCTCGGTCGACAAGGGCGGTGGCCAGCGCGCCGATGTCCTCGTTGCGGCGCTGGGCGGAGGCTGCGTCGGCGTGGAGACCGACGGCGGTGATCGGCGCTCCTCCATTGGGCTCGTACCGCACAGTGAGAGCGCGGCGGGAACGATCATCGAAGTCGAGAGAACGAAGCGATCCTCTCTGCGCGAAGGCGACAAGCCTGCGGTTGCCGGTCGAGCCCGAAACCTCCATCTGCCAACCGGGCCCGAGCGCCGTGAGCAAGTGCTCGGCTTGAAGGCCCATGCGGACCTCCTGTAGGAAACACAGGTCCGGGTCGAGCTCTCGCAGAACCTCGGCGACGTGCGCAACGTGCTCGTCGCGCAGCGGACCGCCCCACTCATCTCCGGAGCCACTGCCCCCGACATTCCAGGTCATGACGCGCACGTCGCCGGGCGCTCTCGGACCGAGTTCGAACGCGGGCGGCGTAAACTCGGGCAGTCCAAAGCCGAGGGCGAAGAGCAGCGCCGCGGCGACGAAGAGCGCGAGTTCGAGCAGAGCGCCGCGAGCTCTCATAGCTCCTCGCGTGTTCGAAAACGATGCAGCGCGAGCGCGAGGAAGAGCAATGAAAACCCGCTCAGCTTCGCCGCGTCTCGAAAGAACGTCGTCCAGTTCACCTCTTCGCGAAAGAGCTCGCGCCAGTAAGCCATGTGGCTGGTGAAGAGCCACGGGCGCAACGCCTCGAAGAAGTGAATCTCGGCGATCACGTAGAGCACGAGATAAACCGCGACGGAAGTGCCGACCGCGTTGACCGGACTCTTGGACCAGGCCGAGATCAGGAACGCGAAGGAGAGCGGCGCAAAGAGCGCCAGCGAAGCGGCGGGCAAGACCATCGCAAAGCGCTCGAGCGCGACGGCTTGGTCGAGGTGTTGATGATGGTCGGTCATCTGCAACACGCCGGGATACAGATCGAGGTCGCCGAACCCGACGCCGAGCAAACCGAGACCGAGCGCGAAGGCGAGCAGCACGGCGCACAAGACGATCGTCGAAGCGAAAGCGACGGCGACCTTGGTCATGAAGAGACGCGCGCGACCGACCGGGCGCGCGAGCAGGAGCCGGAAGGCGCCGCTGGCCGAATCGCCGGCGAGTTGGGCTCCGCCTTCGGTGGCGGCGAAGATCGGCAAGACCAAGAGGAAGCCGAAGTAGAAGGCGTACAGCGCGAAGGTCAGTCCGTTGAAGTAGGACGCGTTCTCGAAGGTATAGCGGAACTCGACGTCGCCGCCGGTCTCGGTCTTGGCGTAGGTGTAGAAGCCGAGCAGCATCAGGCCGAGGAAGAGCGCGAGCGAGAGCACGGCGAGCAGCGGGCGGTTGGAGCGCACGAGGCGCGTAAGTTCAAGGCGCAGCACTAGGCTTGGCTCTCGCTCTCTCGGAGCTTCGACAAGAGCGCGCTCTCCAGGCTGGGTTGCTCGATTTGAAAACCGACCAGCTTGGTTCCGGAACTCGCGAGCAGCGCCGCGGCCTCGTCGAGGGTGAGCGCGCCGACCTCGAGCTCGAACCTCCCGTCGCTCCGAAGCTCCGCGCGCAGATCGCGCGCCGAGAGAGCCTCTCTCGCAAGCCCGCGATCTTCCGCCTCCAAGACCAGCCGCTCGCCCCCGCGCCGCAACTCACTCGGCGTCCCGCGAAAGACCGTGCGCCCCTCTTGCAGCACGAGCATGTCGTCCACCAGCTGTTCCACTTCGATCAACAGATGACTCGAGAGCACCACCGCGATCCCGTGTTCGTCGCGCAGCTTGCGCAAGACCTCGCGCAACTCGAGCACTGCCAAGGGATCGAGCCCGTCGGTCGGCTCGTCGAGAATCAACAGGTCGGGGCGCGGGAGGAGCGCCTGCGCGAGCCCCAGGCGTTGACGCATCCCGAAGGAAAACGCGCGCACGGGCTCGCTCGCGCGGCGCGCGAGCCCGACCGTCTGGAGCGCTTCGTCAACCTCGGCTCGACTCGGCGTCGATCCCCCGCCGATCTTCGCGAGGTAGACCAGATGCTCGCGAGCGTTCAGCTCCTCGAACAGAGCCGGCGGTGCGAAGGCAAAGCGCACGCGGCGCATCACATCGGCCCGCTCGCGAAACGGATCCTGGCCAAAAACCCGCAGCGTGCCCGCGTCCGGCTTGAGAAAGCCCGCGAGCAGCTTGAGCAAGGTCGTCTTGCCCGAACCGTTCGGTCCGACCAGGCCCGCGATGCGTCCGGGCTCCAGCTCGAAGTCGATCCCGTCCAAAGCCACGCGCGTCGCGAACTTGCGCACCACACCGGCAAGCTGGATCGGAAGAGGATCGACGGAAGTCATCCGGAGAATAGTACGGGGTCCGGCCCGCTCGCCCGAGGGTCGAGTTCCCATCCCGACCTTTCTCTGACGTGCGCTCGAGAGGAGAACCCGCTCTCGAGCGGGTCCAATTCGATCGCGCTGCTATTCGTGCCGAAACCAGCGCGTAACCACCAACTGGTTCGCATCGTCCGTCGCGACAAACAACTGAGACGCCGAAGCCTTCTCTTGGCCAGCCCCGGTCTGAACCAGCGAGCCCGCGCCCGTGCGGACTCCCGCGAGTCCACGGCTGAGCTCCGTCGGCTCCTCAATCGTCACCGGACTCTCATCCTCGATCCGGAACTCGCGCTTCTTGACGGCCAGCTGCGCGAGCAGAACCGAAAGGTCGTCGATCGGTTCGCGGCTCGCCATGAAATACAAATTCTCGGCGCCTCGATAGTTGTCCAGGTAGAACCACTGGTCACCTTCGGGGAAGGTGTAGCGCCTGCCCGCTTGAACCGGGTTGGGCGCGTTGTAGCCGGGCCCCACGGGAAAGAGCGGCGTTGCCCAAGAGGTCGCATCGATCCAGACCGCGTAGACAAAGCAATCGCTGCCCGCGGTGAACTGAATCTTGAGGTTGTCGCCGTCGCTCTCGCGACCGACGCCATCGCGCAAGATGTCTCCGTCCTCGACGGGAATCGGCAAGCTCATTCCCTCGACGTCCTCTTTGCGCAAGACCGCGATGTCGAGCTGCAGTGGAGCAATGACCTCTCCGGCACTCGCCCCCGTGAGAGTGCTTCCGATGAGCGGCGAACTCTTCATGTTCGTCGCGTCACTACTATCTCCGCCCAACTCCTTCACAAGCAAGAGGTCGACCAGCTTGCCGATATCCTCGGTGTACTTCTCACCGAAGTTCGACTGCGCCGTGTTCAAGAGCAGATTGCGTCCCAAGTTGAGCGCCATCGACCCGACCGCTTCCATCCCCGTGCAGGATGCCGCCACTAGAACCGAACCACAGGCCACCAATTGGATCGAACGTCTCATGGATCTGACTCCTCCGCGTAAATAGCACCAGTAGATCGCGCTGGTATTTGCTCACTCCCCCTACTCGCGGACGGAGATTAGCACAGATCGCCAAAGGATCCCTCATTCGCGGACGCCATGGCCCGCCCGTCTTAAAAACTGCTGGTAGGATGGAGCCGATGACACCCGGCCCTTGGACTCTTAGGCTGCTCTCTCTGACGGTCTTCGCCACTCTCTTCAGTTCGGTCGCGCCGCTCGCGGCACAGGAGTCCGGCCCGACGCGGCGCGCACTCCTGGTGGGAGTCGAAGCCTATGACGGCGCGCTGGGCTGGACGAAGCTGCGCGGCCCACGTCGAGACCTCGCCGCGATGCGCACGGCCCTCCTCGCTCAGGGCTTTCGCGATGCGGACATCCGACAGCTCGTCGACGAACAGGCGACCCACGCGGGCATCATCGGTGCCTTCGACGACTTGATCGCCGAAAGCTCGCCCGAAGATGTGCTCCTCTTTTATTTCGCGGGCCACGGCTCGATCCTGCCCGATCGCGATGGCGATGAGCTGGACGATCTGGACGAGACTCTGATTCCCTTCGACGCCTCGCTGCCCAGTGGCGAGCCCAACGACATTCTCGACGACGAGCTGCGCGCGATGATCACTCGCGCCAATCAACGGACCGATCACGTCGTCTTCATCCTCGACTGCTGTAGCTCCGGAACGATCGTACGCGGGGAGGAGACCTCGGCCTCGCGCTTCGTCGACCCCCAGACGCGAGGACTCAAAGGCGTTCGCAAGGGTTCGACGGTCGCCGCCGCGGAAGAGCAAAGCTCGGGCTACGCGGAACCCGGTGCGAGCTACGTCGCGCTCTCCGCTTGTCGATCCAGCGAGAGCGCGTACGAGGTTCAGCTCACTTCACCGGCTGGTGAGCCCGAGTTTCGCGGACTGTTCACCTACCACCTGATTCAAGAGCTCAACAGCGGAGAGTCGCTCTCCTACGAAGCGCTGCTTCAAAACACGCGAGACCGGATTCAGAAGCAGCGCCAGAACCAGACACCGCTCGCAGAAGGCCCGCTCATGCGCCGCGCCTTGTTTGGCCAGAGCGACCTGGTTCAGGCCTTCGCCTTCGCGCTCGAACTCGACGAGGACGGACCTCGCCTGCACGCCGGCCAAACGAATGGGCTCGAGCCCGGATCCATTTTGGCCGTCTACGCCAACTCCGCGACGGCCGCGAGCCAAGCCGAGCCGCTCGCCCGCATCCGACTCACCGATGTTGGACCGGTCTCCGCTTCCTTCGATTGGGAGGGTGAAGCTCCAGAGCTCTCCAAGGGGTCGAGGCTTTTGGCCTTGCTGGAGAGCGTCAGCTCGTCGGGACTCAAAGTCGCCGTACTTGGACCTTTGGATCTACCGTCAACCCAAGCGTTGATCGGCGCGCTCGGAGAATCGGAACACCTGCTCCACGCCACCGAAGAATCCGCCGACCTGTTCCTTCGTTGGAATCCCGCCCCCCTCGCGCGCTGGGAAGTCGAGAGCTCGAAAGGCACGGACCTCGCCCTCACCGCTCGCGCCTCGGATACGGATGAGCTCGGCGAACTACTTCGCGTCCTTGAACTGCTCGGTCGCTCGCATCGCGTCGCTTCGACCGTCTCGAATCGGACGGCCGAACAACTCAAAGTCGAGACCGCGTTCGAGCGACTTGGAGCAGACGGTCAACCGATCGGGGCGCTTCAGCTCGAAGCAAACGGAATGCCTGCCCTGCGACCGGGCGAGCGCTTTGGTTGTCGTCTCACCAACCGATCCGATATTTCGCTCTACGCCACACTGCTCGTCTTTTCGCCGGACGGCGAAATCGCAATCCTGCAAGCACCTCAGAATATGGATGACGCCATTCCGCCCGGCGAGACTTATTGGAGTCCATCGATGACGCTCGTACTCAACGAGGGCAGCGAGCCCTTCTACCGCGACGGAACCGAGAGCTTTCGCTGGGTCGTCACCAAGAGCTTTCACGACCTTCGCAATCTCTGCCAGCCTTCCGTGCGGGCGAGTCAACTGCGCGGATTCTCCGACGCGCCTGCAGAACCGACCCTCAACGGATTCGAGAGTGAGGACTGGCTCACGATCACGTCGAAGATTCGACTCGTGATTCCAGAGTGAACCCGCGTCAGCGAACGATCGGCTCGCCGAACCTCCGTCGAGTGGAGAGCGAACTAGTCCTTCTCGAGCGCCGCTAAAACCCGCTCGGGGTCTCGCAAAAACTCCAGTCGGTTCTCTGCGGTCGCAAAGCGATACTCGAGGTCGCCGATGCGCGTCGCGATTGTAGCGAGTCCCAGCTTCGCTTCACGCCCCTTCCCGATCGTCAGAGGGTCCATCGAGTTCAATCCCCGTGTCGCCTCTTTCGCGCGCGGCCGAACGCTCTCTTTCCTCCCGAGAATTCCGTCCCACTCTTTGGTCGCGCTAGGACCGAGCTTCGCTCCACCTTCGCTCAACCAGGATTTGCGCGTGTCGGCGAAAAACCCGTCGAAGAAAACCAGCAGGCGTCCCTCTTCGATCAGATAGGACTCGGGATCGACTTCGACTTTGTCTCCTCTGGACATCGCGTAAGCACACCAGCCGCCGTAATCCGGCTCGTATTTTTCGGGGTCGCTCTGGAAGATCATTCGATTCTTCTCCGAGGCAAAGCGATAAGTCACGGCGCGAAATTCGACGGACAGCTTCGCCTTACCTTCGCGCGCTTGCCCCCCACCTTCGGGGAAATACGCCACGGGGTCGTAGCCGTCTAAGGCGAGACGAGCGCCGTTCAGATTGAGGTGCTCCAAATCCGCGCCCGCGCGTTGAACGAGAGCTCGGGCGCTCGCTGTACTGATCGTGGTCGCGAGCACGAGCAGGGCAGCACCGCGAGTGAAGGAACGGAGGAGCGAGGGTGTGTCAGTATTTCTCTTCATAGCTGTATTGGGGAAACGGTTGCCCGGGTGCAGAGGGCGAGCCCGGCAGGTCTCATTCCGATCAGGGCTCGTTCCGATCAGGGCCGATTGTCGTGCGAGCCTCGAACGCGGGGCATTAGTTGCCCGGGCCGAGCTCGGGTTACACGGCTCTTCGATTCTTTTTGCTGGCGAACCGGTCGAGTAGGCATGGACCCCCGGGCGACACTCCCGCAGTGAACCGTTAGTTCGACGACTTGTCGGCGGTCGCAGCGGCGCGCAAGCGCGCCTTCAACTCCCCGAGTGCGGCGAAGAGAGCCGGCTCGCGATCGAGCCCATCCCAGACGGGCAACTCGTCGGGCGTCGCTCCATTCTCTACCGGGAGCGGTGCGTTCGCATCCGTCGGCAAGTCCGCCAAGAGCTTCAATACCGAACCCACATTCTCCCGGCTTCCGGACCCAATCGCTCGATCGCTGAGTTCGGTCAAATCGCTCAGTCGAACCGCGCCGAGCTCGTCGCGCCAGGCCGCGCGGGAGACGAGGTCGAAGAGCACGCCGAAGGCCTTCATCTCGGAGGCGCGCTTCTCAGACTCGATGGCCACTTGTGCGATGAGCATCGCAAGGGTTCGCAGGTCGGAGAGTTCGAGCACCTGGCTGTATTTCGCGTTGCCGTACAACACTCCGAAGTCATCCAGGGCGCTGGATCGATAGCCGAGTCCGAGGGTAAATCGCGCCCGATCGCGAAGGACACGCGCCGCAAAGAAGTGTTCCGAGTTCGACTCGGCGGCACGCAGGGCGGTCGCATAATTCACAAGCGCTTCCTGTTCGCGCTCGCGGTCGCCCAGCAAGACCAAGTCGCTGAGAAACAGTGCCAGCGTGTGCGTGCGCTCCGTATCGGACATGGCGCCGCCCGCAACCACGGCTGGCAGGTGAATCTTCACCAGCCGATCCAAGAACTGCTCCCCACCCGCGAACGCGTCTTGCAGCAAAACGCCCGACGAACGAACGGCACGCGACCAGATGACAAGCTCTTCGTGGCTCTTGGGTCGGAGGGAACGCGCGCCCTCCTCATCCAAGTCCGCGGCGAGTTGCAGACAGCGCAGGAGCCGAGCCAGCCGACTCCCCTTGTCCGCCACATTCGCCAGCCTGCGCGCGCTCATCATCACGGCTGCGGGATCCCCCAAGGAGAGATGAGCCAGTGTGTCGCCCAACTCGGAGACGCCCGTCGAACTGCCCATGGCCAGCTCGTCGAATGAAGAGTTCTCGAGCAAGGGCATCAGCATTTCGCGACCGCCGTACTGCTTGAGTAGCGCCAAGAGATCGCTCTTGAGCTCGGCAATCGGCTCGGCTTCCAAGCGCTTGACCACCCGGGCCAAATCCGTCGTGCGCATGTAGTCTTCGACGCCCTTGGAGCCCAGAAAGGAGAGTGCTCGGCGGCGCAGATCGGCGTCGGGATCCTCGAGGAATTCGAGCAGGCGCTCGACCACTTGCCCGGCATCGCCGCGCAGCTCTTCGGTTAACGAGGCCAGTGTTCCCAGCAACACATACTTCAGGCCCGGACGCGTAGTCTCGGCGGCCAAGACGTCCAAGATCAACTGAACGTCACCGGCAAGTGCGACGCGAGTGAGCGTCTCCGCCGCCCGGCGCCGGACTCCATCGGGAACGTGAGAGCTGGCGAGCAAGGCGAGTAGCGGCTCGCGAGCTTGAGCCCCGCGAACCCAAGCACCATCCTCGACGCCTCCCTCCATGGAGACGGCTTCGACCTGGGAGAGTAGGTCTTCTAGAGCGGCCAGAACTCCCGAGGTCACGTCGGCATCGGCTTGAGGATCGGCGGCGACGCGCCCCAAGACGTTGGCAAGGCTGCGCTCGGCCGCCCGCAGATTGAGCTCGGGCTGCGCCGGACCTTCGACCCAAGGAAGTCGCGCAAGTCCATTGGCTAAGCTGTAGAGGAAGGATTGGGGCGCCTCTCCGGAGCGCAGGAGCAAGTAGCCGCGCAGGTTGGCAACGTCCGGTGCGTCGGGAGCGAGTCCGGCGCACAAGACCAGGAGCGCCTCGAGCTCGGCATGGAAGGCGTGCGAGGACGCCTCCTTGCTCAAAGCGGCTCTCAATTCATCGCGCAGTCGCGCCGCGGAAACGCCGGGTTCCACTGCGGCGATCGCCAACTCTTCGGCGGCCGCTTCGCGCAGCTTGGGGTTGGAATCCCTGAGCGTGACGATCGCTCGTTCGAGATTTCCCCGGATGAGCTCTCTCTGAGCGATGAGGGTCTCTTGCTCGCGGTGACGAAGAAGCCCGAGGAGATAGTCCGTCCCGGGACCGGGCTCGAAGGGTCGTAAGAACGGAGAGTCGCCTGTGGGACGCACCCCGTAGAGATGCGCGAGCGCTTCGGAAGCGGCCAACCTCACCGAAGCGGGAGAGCCGGGACCGAGGCCCAGAGCAAGCTGCTCATCGAACTCGTTGAGACCGAGCTCGCCCACCACCCCGGCCGCCGCGGTCCAAAACCCCGTCCGAGCAACGCGGCTCGAGAAGATCGAGTGCATCGCCGCAATCCAGGTCGGTCGAGAATCCGACTGGAATTCGGCTAATAATTGCTCGAGTGCGACCGTCCGTTCGCGTTCGCGCTCTCTCTCGCGAGTCGCCGTCAACCCCGGCGGGATTCTCCTGCCCGCTCGCAAAAAGAGCTCGATATCCGGCAACCCGAAATCTCCGGATTGCGAGCGAACGGGCTCTTCGACCTCAACTACGGCAGTTTCTCCGCCGTCCTGCGGCAGGGGAACTCGGGCGGCATTCGAGACGCTCGTGAAGAAACAGAGGAGCAAAGTGGCGCGAATTGACCGTAAACCCAGGTGCATAAAGAGAAATCCTATCAATCGGCGAGGGGCAAAGCACCACGGTGCCTTCGCTCGAAAACAGGCCGATCACTACGACTTCTTCGTCAGCTGAGCAGTCGTCTCCGAAGCTCGACCTCAATTGTCCGCCCGATCTCGTTCGGCGTACGGTCATCCGTTTCGAGAACCAGCGTGGCAAGTGAACGGTAGAGCGCATCGCGAAGCGTCGCCTGGCGCTCGAGATCTAGCGCCACGCCACCCGCGGTGAGCGTCGGGCGCAGGGTCTCGTCGCCGCTCGCTCGCTGGCGGAGAATCCGGGGGCTCGCGCGCAGGTAGACGCCGATCGTTCGCCGGCCGAGCAGCTCACGCGAGAGCGCGCAGGTCACCGCGCCTCCACCCGTGGCCAGAATGGGCGCGCCCGAGTCGTCGGGTTCCGCCCGAAGCAGCGCCCCCAGAGTGCGCCACTCGAACATCCGGAAGGCCGGCTCGCCCACCTCGGCCAAGACCTCCCCCGCCGACCGCCCCTCGCCGAACCGAAGGGCCAGCTCCGCATCCAAGTCGAGGAAGGGCCGGTTCAGGCTCTCGGCCAGCAGCGCGCCGACGGTGCTCTTCCCCGCGCCCCGTAGTCCGATGAGAGCGATCGGGCGCTTCAGGAGTCTTCCCCGAGCGCGGTCTCGAAGGCCGCGCGCAAGAGGTTCGAGTCGGGCTCGGTCTGGGTGAACAACTGAAACTGCTCGCGCGCCTGACGTACGAACCACTCGCCGCCTGGAATCGCGGTGCAGTTGCGCGAACGCGCGCTCATCAAGAGCGGTGTTCGGATCGGTCGGTAGACCGCGTCCAAGACCAGAGTCTCGGGGCGAATCCAGTCTTCCGGAATCGGACTCCGATCGGGCTGAGCGAGCGAGCCAACCGGTGTCGCGTGAATCAAGGCGTCGTACGGGGTCGTCGCTATCTCCTCCCACTTCACCGAGGCCCCACCGAGCTCGTCCGCCAAAGCCTTGGCCTTCGCCTCGCTGCGCCCGGCGATCGAGAAGCGTCCGTCGAGCGCGACGACCGCGCAGGCCGCTGCGCGCGCGGCTCCACCGGTTCCGAGAATCAGGGTGTGCATGTTCGCCATGAGGAGCGGACGGCTCAGCCGATCGGCATGGTGCCGAAAGCCCGCGGCGAGCGTCTCTTCGATCGCCGTCGCGTCGGTGTTCGCGCCGCGCCAGCCCTTGCCGTCGCGAAGAAGAGTGTTGACCGCGCTCGCGCTCTTCGACTTGCCGTCACTCGCGCTCGCCAATCGAAAGGCGTCCCCTTTGAACGGAGCCGTGATCGAGAAGCCGCGAAAATTCTCGTGCGTGATGCGCTCTAAAAACAGATCGAAGTCGGTCGGCTCGAACGTCACGTAGACCGCGTCGAGCTTGGCGGCCTTGAGCGTCATGCCGTGTACCCGCGGGGAGTAGGAGTGCTTGGCGGGATTGCCCACCACGCCGAAGATTGCGGTCTCCTGCGAGAGGCCGCCGGGCGGGAAGCTGGCCAGCATGTCACCCACAGGAATCTGCCCCGGCGCCGTGGGCACATTCTCCGGGTCGCCGTCGACGGCCGCCGGCGCTGCGTAAGTGAAAGGCGAGCCGAGAATCGGAGCGAGAATGCGCGTGAAGGCGCCCGCCTCGCCGGAGCAAAAGCCGATCAAGCCACCGCCGACTTCGCCGACGAAGTTCAGCATACGCAGCGCTTCCTCGGTCGAGGTCGCCTGGCCGACGAGCTTGATCAGGTCGCCCTCGTACAGGACCTCGCGTACCTCTTCGAGATACTTGGGCAGGTCCGCAGGGACGCGCTCGATATCGTGGCGCGAGACGATGCGGTGGCACTTGCCCGCGACCTCGCCCAGCTCGAGTGACAGGTACCAGGGGATGTCGACGAAACCCGCGCCCGCTTCGGCGGCGGTGTGCAGCAGCTCGAGCAGCTCGCCGTCGGTGCCCTCGAACTCGCCAAAGGCATCGGCGCGATTGCACGCGACAATGACGGGCTTCTTCGCCGACTGCATGAAGGCGCGCAGCTTTTCGAGGCCGGGGTTTCCGATCTTGTCGAGCCGCAGCTCGATCACGTCGGCCAGTGCCGCTTGTCGCAGAGCGCGCGCGGCGAGAGCATCAAAATCGGAACCCTTGTGCGAGACGACGATAGCCATAGATGCAACCTAAGTGTTGTTCGATCTGCCCGAGAGCAGGTCGGCGATTCGATCGAGGTCTTCGGAATTCAAATCTCCGCGGCGGCGAACGAGTTCGAGCATGGCGAGCGAACACTGGCGGTAGAGCTCTTCCGTTTGTGAAGCGGAGCCGCCCGCTTCGCCGTTCTTCGCGAGCGCGCGCAGCGCGTCCAAATGTCCCGCAACTGTCGCTTGGTCCCCTCGGCGAATGGGCCCAGTCAGAATGTCGGACGCCGCGCCCGTTTCCAAATTGCGAACGGTTGACTGAAGTAAGCCCATGAGCGCTGCACGTCGAGTCACTGCGTCGGCTTCCACAGCGCCGTCGAGCATTCGTTCGGCGGCGTCAAAGATCGCCACGGCGCCGCCCGTCAATAGACTCGCCGCGCCGTGATAGAGCGAGCGCGCAGACTCGTGAGGCGCCAGCTCAAGTGGAATTCCGCCGAGCGCCGTCACCAGCTCGCGAGCGCGCTCTCGCGCCAATCGATCTCCGCCGAGCGCAAAATGCGTTTCTCTGAAAACAGAGCGAGGCCGCTCGACCGTCGCGCCCGCTAACGAGATCAACGGATGCATTCCGCCTGTTGCGAATCCAATTTCGGCGAGCGACGACATGATCCGAGTGCCGGCGTACCCGGACAAGTGAAGCGCGACGGCTCCGGGTACGACCTCGGGTTTCGCAAGCGCAATCTCGCTGGCTAACTCCGCCAACGCATCATCGACGACGCAGAGAAAGACGACGTCGACGCCGGTGACCGCGCCGGCCAGATCGCTTGAGGCGTAGGCACGAATGGCGAGCTCCGCCTCCCCGCCTGTTCTCTCGCTTAGCTCGGAACAAAACTCTTCGGCAGCCTCGTCCCGCCGTGCCCAGATCCGAAGAGACCGGACGCCCGCGTCGCCCAAGAGCGCGCACGAGAGCGCGCGCCCCGCAGCGCCCACTCCGAAAACGGCCACATTCCAATCCGCGATTCCCTTCATCATCACGGCGAGATTCTAGCCCGCCGTGAATCCGCCCGGCCTGTCGACGACGAATTTTGGTCGAGCAAGCTTCCGACAATGCCCGCAGTTCTTTCGAACGGCCTCTTGGTCTCTGCAAGGCGCTAGTTCGTGTCGGAACCCGCCCCCTCTGTACGAAAAACCAGACTCGGGCGGGGTGCGAGTTCCGAGAGTTCCGAGCGGCGCGGTAGAGGATCCCAACAAAACCGGTGTCCGAACCGTTCAGTCATCAGACCGAGTTTCGCAGCGATTATTCGCGAAGCCAACTCGACTTGCCTGCCCACAGGTTCCGTTCCCCAGGACCAACATGAATTGGCCGCTCTCCTCGTTCGCTTTGCTCGTCGTCCCCGCGTTCTTTGCCTGCAAAGAAACTTCTCATCCGAATCGAGACTCGAATTCCGAGCTCATCGAGAGTCCGGCAGAGGTTGAGAGTGCGAGAGGCACGCTCGTCTGGGAGCCCGAAGGCGAGGCGCCTCTACCCGCGGCTCCGGCTTCACCTGAAGGCTTGGGATACTCGGGGGCCAGCGCGCAAGGTGAGCCGGGTATCGCCAGGTCAATTGGCAATCCGCTGCTTTCCAATGTGATCTTCGAGGTCCAAGGTCCCCTCAACGGGCCAAATCTCGGCTTCCTCGGCAATCAGTACTACCTCTCCTCCACGGTCGAGTTCACCGGTGGCCGCATCACCTCGCCCTCCAACTGGAGACAGAGGAATCGAGCTGTGCCTCTCCATCTCGAAACCGAGGCCTCCAAAGTCAGCCAACCTTCCGTTCCACAAACTTGGAAGCCATCCACATCCGCCGTCAACGCGACACGGCTTAGCGTGGGAGACGATGATGAGCTGCGGCTCTTGGGCGTTGAAGCCAATGTTTGGGTCGACGGTTTTCGCGCGCGAGTCCTGATGGATTGCGTCTATGAGAATGATCGCGACCAACAGCTCGAGGGCAAATTCAGCCTGCGACTCCCCGAAGGAGCGAAGCCCTACTACTTGGCGTTCGGCAAAGAACGGGTCGAGCTCGGCGACGCGTGGAAGTTGTCCGATCGTTCCACCGCCACCGGTCCGGACTCCGCGTCCATTCTCAGCGATCGAGAAGAGCATTGGCTTGGTGCGCGCGAAGCGCGTTTCGTTCCGCGCAAAAAAGCTGCGCGTGCTTACAAGAACACCGTTCGCCGCCGCGTCGATCCCGCCCTTATGGAATGGGCCGGTGCTGGCGTCTTCAACGCGCGTGTCTTCCCGCTCGAGCCGAACACCGTCCACCGAGTTGTCGTCGGTTATGAAGTGGATTTAGTGCAGCTCCCCCAAGCGGTAGGTGACTACGAGTTCCGGCTCTCGATGCCCACCGATCTTCCCGCGCTCTCCATGGACTTGCATGTGCTCGCACCACAACGCTCGAAGGTTGCGATTACGCCCGGCGTTCCGGCACGGTTCGATGAACTCCGGCGCAGCTACCACTTTGGCCAGACGGACGCGCGTGAGTTTCGAGTCGAGCTTCCCGGGCTTCGCGAAACGGCGATCGTCTCCGCTGAAGACAGCGGGTACTTCGCGATGGACATTACGCCCGAACTCGATTCGGTTCCGACCGAAGGCTCGCCCGCGGCGGTCTTTCTCGTGGACACGTCGCTCTCTTCCGCCGGCGGCCGCTTTCCCATCTGGATCGATTTGATGGATTCGATACTCGAGAAGAACAGCTCGAGCCTGCGAGAGTTCGCCGTCCTCTTCTTCGACGTCACGCCGCGCTGGTGGCGACCGGAGGCAACCGCCAACACGGAAGCGGCCCGACGGGAATTGCGCTCGTTCGTCGTATCGTTGGCTCTCGAAGGAGCATCCGACTTGGGCTCGGCGCTAAAAGAAGCCACGGAGCCCGGCTGGCTCGATCGTGGATGGGGCTCGGAGTGTGACTTCTTCTTGCTCTCCGACGGCGACGCCACCTGGGGCGAGCACGATACACAGAGCCTCATCGCCTCGACGCGACGCGGCACTTCCGGAGCGGTCTTCGCCTACACAACCGGGCTCGCCGGTACGAGTGTTGGAAATCTCAGGCAGCTCACTCGAGAGTCGGGCGGAGCTCTGTTCAGCGTGAACGGACCGGCGGCAATCGAGTCCGCGTCCGTCGCACATCTGTCGCTGCCGTGGAGAATCGAAGAGGTTCGAGTGGAGGGCGGTTCCGATCTGCTCTTGCGCGGCCTCCCAGCCGCCGTGTACTCCGGACAATCGCTACGGGTTGTCGGTCGCGGCGTGCCTCCGATCGGAAGCGAGCTCGAGCTGCTGCTCGAACGCGACGGTGTTCGCAAGACCGAGTCGTTCCCCATGAACCGCACCCTAGAGACCGCGCTTGCCTCGCGCGCCTACGGGATGGTCGCCACGGCGCAGCTGGAAGAGCTGGGGACGAACCTGCAAAAAATCGCCGAGGCCTATGCCATTCATTTTCGGGTGCCCGGAAAATCCTGTTCCCTGTTAATGCTCGAGAGCGACGACGACTACGCCGAGCAAGGCGTTCTTCCCCCTGAAGACGTTCTCCAAACCAGCGCGCTCTGGCCCACCGCCGACGTCGAATCCGCCCGCAAATCCGGCCGGAGGTCACTCACTGATCCCGTAAACCAGCTGCTCGATCAACTCGCATCGCTCGCAGAGCTGAAATTGATCGACGCTTTCGATGAAGAGCTCTCGGCAGAGCTCCACAAGCTCCCCCCCGAATCGCTCACGATTAGCCCAAGCCCGTTGACCTTCGAAGCCTTGCTCGCCTCGTCCGTTCCCGAAGCCGTCGCTAGCGCGCTTGCGGCGGGTCAGCCCGACTATCAACTGGTGCGCTCCGAAGCAGCTCGTCGCGCGCGAGAACTCGCGCTCGGCGACGCGGTTCGCATGAGCTCCAGTTTGGTCGAGCTGAATCCCGGCGACGCCATCTTCGCGCGTGATGTCGCGCAGACTCTCATGCAGTGGGGACTCTTTGGGCATGCTTACCATCTGCACGCCCGTGTCGCCGAGCTGCGGCCCTTCGAGCCCGATAGCTATTTGTCACTGGGCAGGTGCGCGGCAGAAGCCGGCAAGCCCGAGCTCGCAATGATCTGGTACACGGTCGCCATTCGTGGCGAGTGGACTTCCAGCTTCGGTGAGATCCGACGCGTCGCGGCTTTCGAAGCGCTCAACCTGATGCGCCAGAGGCAAAGCGATGGGCAGTCGACAATATCGATTGCAGCAGAGCAGCCGTCGATCGAGGAACTCGTCACGCTCGTCGGTTTCGCTCAGGCCGACCTTGCGGTGGTCATCCAATGGAACACAGACCGCACCGATATCGACCTCCACGTCCGAGAGCCCGGTGGAAGCCACTGCTACTATGGCAACAGTGTAACGCGCAAGGGTGGCCGCTTATCGCAAGATGTAACCACGGGTTTCGGACCTGAGCTGTACTTCATGAAGCGTGCTCCGGCTGGAACCTACGACATGTCCGTGACCTACTTCTCAGGCAACGCGGTGCGGTCCAACGTTCAGACACGCGTACTCGCCACCGTCTATCAAGACTGGGGAAAACCGGAGCAAGTCACCGCGCGGCGCCAGATCGAACTTGACTCCGTCAGTGAATCCAAACGCATCGCAAGGCTGACCTTAAAGCCGACGTTAGTTTCAGCGGCAGACTGACGGAGGTCGAGCTCAGCGGGCGCCGCTAGACGTCCGCCTCGACCTGGTCGTAGTACTCGTAGTCCAGGTCGTCGAAGGTGGTCGCGACGTAGCCCGCTTCCATCGAGCGCGCTTTCTCGGTTTGGTAGGCCTCGACCACCCGGCCTTGGACGAAGTCACGCGCCTCTTGGTTGATCGGGTGCGCGATGTCGGCGTAGAGGCGCGGGCGACCGCGCTCGTCCATGCGGCCTCGCATCTCGCGCAGCTTGCCGCCGCAGTCGTTGCAGAAGCGCGAGCGCAGGTGGTTCTTGCCGCTGCAGGATGGGCAGCGGTCACACAGCTTTCGGCTGGGCATCGCGACGAAGAGACCATGGGCACCCTCGATGATCTTCAGGTCTCGAATCACGAGCGTCTGATCGATGGTGATGCTGGCGAAGGCGCGGAGCTTGTCGGCCTTGTCCCGGATCAGCTTGATGCGGATCTCTGTCAGTTCCATGGTGCGGTCTCGCGAATGGATGAATTGCTCGAGCTCGAGAATTCGAGAGCGAGTTTGAGCTCACGGCTCGACGAGCGAGCGGAGCTTCCCTGGTTTGGTCGGCGCGAACCGGCGCTAGAGGTCGGCGCGGAGACAAGCTCCAGTGCCGAGAGGCCGAGCGACCCAGGTGCCACGTAGGGCAAGCTTCGATTCGGCGGCGGCGTGCACGAGCCCGTCGAGAGATGCGCGAGCATCCTCTTGGTTTCGATACATGCCGAAGTAGGTCGAGCCGGATCCACTGAGTTGAAAGTGCTGAGCGTCGTTTTGATCGAGAAAGTCGCGCCAGGCGGAGAGAGCGGGAACGGCAATCTGCGCCGCCGCTTCGAGTCGGTTAAAGAGTCCGAGCCGAGCCTCCGCTTCGGTGCAAGAAAACAGTCTTTCAGGGACGCTAGGGCCATCGACACCCGCGCTCAAGGCTCTTGCCAGGGCCCTGAAGACCTCGCCCGTCGGTACGGCGAGAGCCGGTGCAAGCAAGGCGAAGGACCAGCTTGCCTCAATAGGATCGAGAGTTTCGACCAACTCTCCACGACCTTTGCAACGCGCGAAGCCCGTCGTTGCGGCATCGTGAAAGAAAACGCAATCCGATCCGAGGCCCGCCAACAGCTCGCGAACTTGCTGGGCTTGCCAAGGCTCTCCGAGCAGCTGAAGGGCTCCCAAACAAGCTGCCGCAGCGTCCGAACTTCCCCCGCCAAGCCCGGCCTGCGACGGAATTTTCTTTTCGAGTTCTATCCGGATGCCGCGAGCGCCGTCCGATTGCCGGGATCGAATCGCTTCGTCGAGGACCATCTCCGCCGCGCGAACCGCGAGGTTGCTCGAGTCCCTGGGGATGTCCGGGCTCGCCATCGGCCCAGAGAGACTCAGCTGAACACCGGGCTCCTCGCTCCGCTCCAGTCGCAGTTCGTCGGCGAGATCGAGCGCGACCATGGT
The DNA here is from genome assembly GCA_029259635.1 of Planctomycetota bacterium. Classification (GTDB taxonomy): domain Bacteria; phylum Planctomycetota; class UBA1135; order UBA1135; genus OFTM34. The sequence goes on from JAJDEU010000037.1 coordinate 106,103, forward strand.
CGTGTCCAGTTCATGAAAACCATCCGGTCGCCGGTGTAACACCTCCAACCACGGATTCACCTTTGCAGGCGCGAGCACATGAACGACAGCGGGGTTCTTTTGCTCGCGCTCGGTCGCCATCAATCCGTCTCCCGATTCGCGATGGCGGTTTCATCCAAGTCGAGGTTGTCCATCAAACGAACGCCGCCCAGTCGAGCCGCGACGAGCGCTCGTGCGGCCGTGACTTCGCCGGTCAAGCCGCCCTGCTCCCACCGCGCAGGGTCTCGCAGCTCGACGTATTCGACCTCTAGTCCAGGTCCTTTGAATTCGCCGCGAATTCGCTGTGTGAGAGCTTCCGCATTCCGTTCGCCCGTCCGCCACGCATCGCGCGCTGCGAAGAGACCGCGCGACAGCTGAATGGCCACGTCGCGCTCCGCCTCGGACAAGCGCGCGTTGCGCGAGGAGTACGCGAGGCCCGACGGCTCGCGAAAGGTTGGGACCCGGCGAATTACCGGATAGCCGAGCGCGCGTGCGAGATCTTCGACGACGAGCGACTGCTGGTAATCTTTCTCGCCGAAGTAGGCGCGCGTTGGAACGATCAACTCGAACAGGCGACGCACGATCTTCGCGACTCCATCGAAGTGGCCGTTGCGATGCGCGCCCTCGAGACCGCACGCGCGCGGACCCGGATCGACGTTCTGGATTCGCTCCGTGTGCGCGGGATCCCCATCCAGTTCGGGAAAAAACTGGGTCAGCTCGCCCGTGAATAATAGGTCGCACCCAACCGAGGCAAGCAGCGCAAAATCCTTTTCGATGTCGCGCGGATACTTCGCAAAGTCTTCGCTCTCCTCGAATTGAAGTGGATTGACAAAAACGCTCACGCAGGTCACGTCGTTCTCGAGCTCCGACTGCTTGACGAGCTCCAGGTGTCCCGCGTGAAGCGCGCCCATCGTGGGAACGAACCCGACACTCTGGCCACGCTTTCGACACTCAGCCGACCACTCCGCCGCTTTGCGCGGGTCTTCAAAGCTCTGAGTCAAGTCGTGGGTGCCCCTTCGGGCAAAGCCGTGCCCTGCGCGGAAGCCGCTTGAGCGCTCCTCGCTTCGGCGAACACGCTCCACTCTTCACCAACCGTTCGCCCGGTTGTCGGAATGCGGAGCTCGGGAGCCTGCTCCGCAAGTGGGCCGAGCACGAAGTCGCGCTCGAGCATGCGCGGGTGCGGAACGGTCAAGTGACGGTCACGCAGAATCCTGTCCCCATACAGCAGAAGATCGAGATCGAGCGTTCGAGCGCCATTACGCCCTTCCGTTCTTCGATCGCGGCCGTGCGCTTTTTCGATCTCGAGCAATCGCGCGAGCAGCTCGTGCGGAGCCAAGCTCGTCGTGCCGATTAGAGCGGCGTTGAGATAGTCGCCTTGCCCCGGCTCTCCACCAACGGCGGGGTTTTCGAAAAAGCTCGACAGGCGTTCGACTTCGAATTCCGAGGATGCTTTCAAGCTCTGGACCGCGCTCTCCAAGATCGACCGTCGTTCGCCGCGGTTGCTTCCGAGCCCGATGGCCACCCGCACTCTCGCGCGCACGATCTGATCCTTCACGATTCGACGACGTTCTGTTTTCGTCGGGAACGAATCCACCGAATGATTCCCAGGCTCCAGAACGAGTTGAAGATGATGAAGAGCGCGGGAACCGGAGCCAAGAAGAGCGCGAAGAGACCAAAGACAATCAGAACCAGTGTGATGAACTGACTGCGATCGCTCGTCAAGTTGGAGACCAGGTGCGCGTACCGAATTCGGCTGACCATCAAGAGGCCGAGGATCATCAAGAGCGCCGTCAAGGCGATCGGCAACCAACCGAGAAAGGGTGTCCAGTCGATGTCCTGCATCCACCCCATCAAGCGACCGAACGGAGTGCGAGTTCCCTCGGTGACCTCCAGCTCGGGGCGGCGAAGAATGAGGTAGAGCCACATGGTGGAGGTCAGTGCGCCGGCGGCGGCCGGTGAGGGCAGGCCGCTGAACTCGGTGTGCGAGTCCTCGTCGGTGTCGGTCTCCAAGTTGAAGCGCGCGAGACGAAGCAGCGCCATCAAGGCAAACGCGGCGGCGGCCATAAAGTGCAGCCGCGGCGAGCCGACGTAGTCGAGCAGTGGTCCCTCGTGTTCGATCAGCACCTTGGCCAAGATGGCGGGCGCCACGCCGAAAGTGATCAGGTCGGAGAAGGAGTCGAGTTGCGCGCCAAACTCGCTCGAGGTCTTCGTCATGCGCGCGAGCTTCCCGTCCATCGCGTCGAAGACCATCGCCAGAAAGATCAGCGAGCAGGCCGTATCCATCTTGGCGTAGAAGATCGCGGCGCCCGCATCGGTCGCGGCGAGGGCGTCGATCGCCTTAGAGATCGCCAGCAGGCCACAGGAGGCGTTGGCGAGCGTGACGAGGTTCGGGAGGAGTGAGATGCGCTTCACGAGCCCCACAAAATAGGGCATCGAGGGCGCGGGGCGCCACCTAGTCGCTGTTCGGTACCCGGCGATTGCCCTGTCAGCGAGCGCATCTATTCCATTTATGGGAAAGCACTTACAACAGATAACGAGCGTGACGGTCTGCGCGACTCAACAGCGAGGGCCCCCGACATCTCTCTGGCCAGCCGACCTCCGGCCGAGGGTCGAGATGCCGCTCGGGCTCAGCTAGCGGCCGACGCGCCCGCGTTAATAGGTGGCGTGATCGGGGGTTCGCCGCTCCTAAGGGCTTTAGAGAACCCCCGAAGAGGAGTAGGCTCACCCCCATGAGCGAGATCATGGACGTACACGGGCGAGAGATTCTCGATTCGCGGGGCAACCCGACGGTCGAGGTCGAGGTCACGTTGGAGAGCGGTGCATTCGGCCGGGCAGCGGTTCCCTCCGGAGCCAGCACCGGCATCTATGAAGCCCACGAACTGCGCGACGGCGAGGGACGGTATGGCGGGAAAGGCGTGCTGAAAGCCGTCGAGAGCGTCAATACGGAGATTGCGCAGAACCTCGTCGGCTTCGATGGAACCGATCAAGCGGCCGTCGACCGCGCGATGATCGAGCTCGACGGAACCGAGAACAAAGAGCGCCTGGGCGCCAACGCGATCTTGGGCGTCTCGCTCGCACTCGCTCGCGCTGTCGCGGAAGAGACGGACCTTCCGCTCTATCGCTACATCGGCGGAGCCGGCGCCAACGTGTTGCCCGTGCCGATGATGAACATTCTCAACGGCGGAGAACACGCGGACAACAACGTCGACATCCAGGAGTTCATGATCATGCCTTTCGGAGCGACGCGCTTCTCCGAAGGCCTGCGCATGGGAACCGAAGTCTTCCACGCGCTCAAGTCGGTGCTGCGCGAGCGCGGCCTGGTGACGGCGGTCGGCGATGAGGGCGGCTTCGCACCGAACCTGGCCTCGAACGAAGAGGCGATCGAGCTCATCCTGAACGCCGTCGACAAGACGGGCCTGCAAGCTGGCCGCGACGTAAAAATCGCTCTGGACTCGGCCTCCTCCGAATTCCTGAAGGACGGCGCCTACTACGTCGATGGCAAAGCGCACTCGCCTTCCGAGCTCGTCTCGCTCTACGCCGACTGGGCCGAGAAGTATCCGATCTTCAGTATCGAAGACGGGCTCGACCAAGATGACTGGGCCGGTTGGACCGAGATGACGGAACGCTTGGGCGGAAAAGTTCAGATCGTCGGCGATGATCTGTTTGTCACGAACACGAAGCGCCTTCAGACCGGCATCGACAAAGGCGCGGGCAACTCCATCCTGATCAAGGTCAACCAGATCGGGACGCTGACCGAGACGCTCGACACGATCGCGCTTGCGCATCGATCCGGCTTCACCTGCGTGATGAGTCACCGCTCCGGCGAGACCGAAGACTCGACCATCGCGGACCTCGCGGTCGCCAGCAACACGGGCCAAATCAAGACCGGCGCGCCCTGTCGATCCGACCGCGTCGCCAAGTACAACCAGTTGCTTCGCATCGAAGAAGAGCTCGGCGAGAGTGCCGTCTACGGCGCACGCGTGATCGACGTCTAGGGAATCCGATGAGCACCTTCACTTTCATTCCCTCTTTCATTCCGAAGTTGAGCCCGTTGAAGCTGGAGTCACCCGCATGACTTCGCTCCTCGGATCCATGGGAAAGCTGCCGCGCGCGATCATCGAATGGGCGCCCATTTGGGCTCCATTGGCGGTTTCGACGCAGATTGTGATCTTGGGCCTCCGCCCTGCGCTTGAAGAACAGCGCCGACTAGAACACGAAGAAGCGATTCTTGAGTCGCGCTACGAAGAGCTCAAAGAAGAGCGGCTCGTGCTGGATCTACGACTCCAAGCGCAGAGCGATCCGCTCTTCTTGGCCCGCGAGAAACGCGCGCTTCTCGATCCCAAGTCGAGCCTTCGCTAGCCGAGTGCGCGCCCAGCAAGAGCGCACAACCGAGAGGTTCGCACGGTCGGCGCGACCTCCGCGGGCGAGTTGGCTTTTCGCAGTACTCGCGCTCAGTGGTCTTGCGCTCACGCCCCATCCGACGTCGGCGCAAGAGCCCGCCGCCTCGGAGGGTCCGCTCGGCAACGATGTATTCCTTCCGACCTCGCGAGAAGCGCTAGAAATCTTACAGCGCGGAGACGCCGCACTCGCCGAAGCGAAAACCGACGTGGAACGAGTCGTCGCGTTCGAAGCGTGGCGCAGCGCGCTGGCCGAGACGAAGCCCGGCGACACGATAGTAGTGAGCGAGCGCGAGACGCTCGGGATCGAGCTCGCCGTCGAACGTCGGCTCTTCGCGTTGCCGGTGGAGCATCGCTCGGAGTGGGTTCAACGATTCGAAGAGCTGGCGAGCGGAGAGTTGGCGGCGGCCGCGTTCAGCGCGTCCGCCCTAGCGGGCGCCAGTCGTCGCAACCCCGGAACGACGGCATCGGTTCGCGCTTGCCTGCGCCTCGCCGATTTCGAGCTGGAGCACGGCGCCGCGCTGGAGAGTAGAGCGTGGTGTCGACGGGGACTTCGACAGCTCGAGCTCGCGAACTCGGTTCTCGCGGAGGACGAACGCGCGCTCTATCGCGGTGCGCTCGACGCGCGTCTCCAAGTCGCAGAGAACCTCTCATCGGCGAGTCCGATCGAGACCTACGTCGAGGAAGATGGAGCGCATTGGACTCGCGCAACGCGGCTGACCTACCGCACGCGCATCGATTTTCGAGATTCGATTCCGAGGCTCAATCCCGCCCAACCCGGTCCGCCGAACGGATTGCGCCCAGGGCTCGCCTTCCTCGCGGACGGTCGATTAGCGATTCAATCCGCCCTGCGGGTCACGATCACTACGGCGAACGGCGATGCGGTGATGAGCTCGTTCGAGCCGACGCTGCTCCTGCCCGACTCGGTCGCGGTTTCCCCGGCGAGAGAACAGCGCAACGACCGCGCGTCTTGGCCGCTCTCGCCCGCCGTCGATGGCAACAACATCATCGTCGTTCACGGGCGACCCACGCGACCGGGACGCGACAACGCCTTGATCTCCATGCAGGCTCCGAGCGCGCGGCCCACGCTTGGCATCACGCGCCCCGCGCTACCGAAATTGAACTGGGCCATCGTCGGTGGACTACGCGTCGATGATGAGAAAAAACTGCACGCCGAGCCCGAGCTCGAAGAGCTCAAAGATGCCGTCTTCGAGGCGGGTCCGATCATTGTTGGCTCTCGCGTGTACGCCACGCTGCGGCAGACGGAGGGCGACGTGCGCGCCTGGCTTGCGTGCTTCGAGTCGACGAGCGGACGCTGTCTCTGGACGCGCTTTCTCGCCCAGGGCAGCGCTCTCACGCCGGGCTCGACCACTTCCGGTTTCACACAGCACCCGCTGCCGGCGCTCCCACTCGCCGCGCGCGACTCCAAACTCTTTATCGGCACCAACCTCGGCGCGGGCATTTGCGTAGATGCCCTGGATGGTCGCGTCGCCTGGAGCTTCAAGAACAAACGGCGCGCGGCCGGAACCCCTGGCTGGGGCGGGAACTGGCCTCCGACGATCGCGCCCGCTTCGTCCTCCGGCGTCGTGTTGTGGGCCCCGCTCGACTCGGACTACCAGTACGTGCTCACCATGGACAGCGCGGCCAGTCCGCTCGCCCATCCTCCGCGCCCGATCGGCGAAGCGCTGGCCCTCGTGGGCGGCGACGAACACCACTCGCTCGTGCTCTCGCTCGCAGGCCCCCGCCGCGTCCTCTCCAGTCGCGGAAATCAGGACGGAACCCGTTTCGACTCGCCCTACCTGGGTCGAGAAGAAAACTTCCGAGGTCGCGGAGCCAGTTCACCGGAGCGCGCCCTCTTCTCCACCGACCGGGGGCTCTATCTCCTCGACCGAACCCGCGAGCTCTACCTGCTCGACTACCAATCCTATCCAAGCCACCCGCTGCCCCTCGGAGGGGACGTCCTGGCACGCGGGTCGCGGGTCTTCGTGGTCAGCGAAGCCAGCCTCTGGACCTTTACAACTCACTAATCCGAGCCCACCGAACGCGCCGACCCGTTCGATTTGTGTGAACGCGTTCGCTTCAGCCTTCCGGAGCCGTATTTCGCAAGTTGCGAATTCATTTCGAGCAGCTAACGCGCGGAAGCCAGAACGTCGACACTTACTATAGGGAGCGCCGATCGAGGCCCTGACGGCCAAGCGCCAGCCCTCGACTCGCTCCCTCCACCCTCAGACTCTCCTTTCCCCATCGTCCCGAGCTTGCGGTGCTGACCGCCTCGCCCGGCACCCGATCCCCGAGATTGCACCCTATGGCTGACGAATCCACCGCCGCCCTCGAACGCCTTCAAGACTCCCACGCCAAGATGAAGGCCGAGCTGCAACGAGTCATCGTTGGGCAAGACGAGGTCATCCATCAGCTCTTGATCGCCATCCTCACGCGCGGTCACTGCTTGCTCGTCGGAGTTCCCGGACTTGCCAAGACGCTCCTCATCAGCAGCCTCAGCAAGACGCTCAACCTGAGCTTCAACCGCGTTCAGTTCACGCCGGACCTGATGCCCGGCGACATCACCGGAACGGATGTCCTCCACATCGACCCGGAGACCGGCGCGCGCAGCTTCCAGTTTGCACCCGGTCCGATCTTCGCCAACCTGATCCTCGCGGACGAGATCAACCGAACTCCGCCGAAGACTCAGGCCGCTCTGCTCGAGTCGATGGTCGAGCGCCAGGTCACGATCGGCGGCAAGAGCCACAGCTTGCCCGAACCCTTCTTCGTCCTCGCCACGCAGAACCCGATCGAACAGGAAGGCACCTACCCGCTTCCGGAAGCGCAGCTCGACCGCTTCATGTTCATGGTCAACGTGCCCTACCCGACCAAGGGCGAGGAGCTCGAGATCCTGCGGCGCACGACGATCGGTGCGATGGCCGAACTCAATCACGTTCTCGACGGCGATGCGTTGCTCGAGATGCAGAATACCGTGCGCTCGATTCCGGTCTCCGACCACATCTTCGAGTACGCGCTCGCGCTCACGCGCGGAACGCGAGTTCGATCCGATGAACCGCTCGAGTTCTTGCGCGAGTGGGTCACCTGGGGCGCCGGTCCGCGCGCGAGTCAGTTCTTGATCCTCGGCGCCAAAGCTCACGCCGCCATCGCCGGCCGCAACCATGTCTCCGTCGATGACGTCAAAGCCGTCGCGCATCCGGTCTTGCGCCACCGCATCTTGACCAACTTCTCGGCGGCGGCGGAAGGCATAACGCCCGACCACATCGTCGATCGGTTGCTCGATGCCGTCGATCCGGCGGCGCAGGTCGGAGCAGGTGTACCCGGCGTCAAGTCGATCGCCTAGCTCGACTGCTAACGGACTCCCATGGCGGACTCATCTAAAGCGCGAGCCTTTGACCCGGCGTTGCTCGATCGACTCTCGGGCCTCTCGCTCGTGGCTCGAACGGTCGTCGAAGGCTATATGGCCGGACAGCACCGTTCGCCCCACCGCGGGAGCTCGGTCGAGTTCGCCCAGCACCGCGAGTATGTCCACGGCGACGAGATGCGCCACGTGGACTGGAAGATCTTCGCCAAGTCCGATCGACTGGTCGTCAAAGAGTTCGTCGAGGAGACCAACTTCGACTGCCACCTGCTCGTGGACGCCAGCGAGTCGATGGCTTTTCAATCCGGCAACTGGAGCAAGTTCGACTATGCGCGTTGGTGTGCGGCCGCGCTCGCGCACCTCGTGCTCTCGCAACGCGACGCCTCCGGCTTGGTAGTCTTCGACGAAAAGGCCCGTCACAAAGTGCCGCCGGGAAATGGTCCCGCGCAACGCGCCGACATGATCCGTCTGCTCGAAGAAGCGGAGCCGGACGGCAAGACCAGTCTGGGTGATGTTCTTGCATGGCTCTCAACCCGACTGCCACGCCGCGGAATTATTATCGTGCTCTCGGACTTCTTCGACGAACCCGCAAAGATCGTCGAAGGCTTGCGCCGCTTGTCCTTTGCGGGGCACGAACCGATCCTGATGCAAATTCTCGATCCGCAGGAGCTGAAGTTCGACTTCTCCGGCCTGCACCGACTGGACGGCCTCGAGGGTGGCGGCAGGGTCAAGATCGATGCGCGCGCCATTCGCCAGGCCTACCTCGAAGAGTTCGAAGCGCACAACGCGGAGCTCGAGAAGCAGACCCGCGCCCTCTCGATTGACTTCGTACAAATGCCGACCGACACAGGCCTCGACGTCGCGCTCTCCACCTACCTCTCTCACCGATCCGCGCGCGCCCGCGGAGGAGCGCGATCCTAATGGGCTGGATTGAAGGATTCGGCAATCAGGCTTTGGCCGTGGGCGCCTTGCTCGCCGGCGTGCCGTTGCTCATTCACATCTTCAACCGGCAGCGTCACGCTCCCATGCCTTGGGCCGGGATGCAATTCGTGATGGCCGCCTATAAGAAAACGCGCCGCCGCTCACAGCTCGAAAACCTCTTGCTCTTGCTCCTGCGCATGGCCGTCGTCGCCCTGCTCGCGCTGGCGCTCTCGCGCCCCTTTACGAGCAGCGACAACCCGCTCGCCAAGCTCACCGAAGAGCGACGCAATCTCGTCCTCGTCCTCGATAGCTCCGCATCGACCGGCTATCGCAAAGACGTCGAGACCGTCTACGAGCGCATCGTCACTCGGGCGCGCGAGATGGTGTCCACGCTCGATGGCGAGCGCGGCGATCGAGTGCGGCTCATCACGGCCGCCGCGACGCCGCAGCTCTTGTCCTGGCGTTCACCGGAAGACGCGCTGTCGTTGCTTACGACGCTGACCGAGCCGAGTGATGAAGGGCTCGATCTCTACGCAGCCCTCGTCGAGGTTCGGCGATTCGCGGAAGAGGATGCCGCCGGTGCCGAGGACAGCGCCATGGAGGTCTGCCTGCTCACCGACTCTCAGCGACGCAGCTTCGATCAGTTGAAGATCGAAGGCACAGCTTCCGCCACCGCCGAGTCTCTGGATGCCGAACGAGCGACGAGCCCCGTCGCGACCCATCCGCTCGACCGCCTCGTCGAACTCGGTGTGGAAGTTCTGGTCTTGGACCTCGGCTCTCTCCAAGCGATGCCCGCCAACCTCGGCATTAGCAGCGTGAGAGTCGTGGGCACCATGCTCGGTCCGGGCATGCCGACGGAGCTGGGCGTCACGGTGCAAAACCATGGTCCCAACCTGGCCGCCAGTATTCGCTTGGCCCTCTTCGTCGATGGTGAACGCCAACCGAGCCGCCTGATCGAGATCCCCGCTCGCGGTGAGACCGAAGAGGTCTTCTCGGTCGTCTTTCCCTCCACCGGCTATCACGTCGTCGAAGCGCGACTCGACGGCGACAGCTTGGCCATCGACGACTCGCGCTCTGAGTTGATCTTTGTTCCGCCTCCCATTCGCACGCTGATCGTCAACGGCGATCCGAAACCGGAGATCGACGAAGACGAGACCGGCTACCTGCGAGCGATCCTCGAGCCACTGAAAGGCGACGGCTTCCAAACCGAGTTCGCACCCTTCGAGCCCGTAGTGATCGGACCGGAAGCACTGGGCTTCGACGACCTCGGTCTCGAGAGCTACGACGTGGTCTTCCTCGCAAACCTAGAGAGCGTCCCCCAGCGCGTCGTTCTCAAGCTCGAGAGCTTTGTCGCGAGCGGAGGTTCACTGATCTTCAGCCTCGGCGACCGCGTGATTCCCGAGGGCTATAACGCGCGCCTGTGGAGTTCGGACGGAACGGGACTCCTGCCCGCCGAGCTGCTCCGCAGAGTCGAAGTTCGCAATCGCCGCGAGAGCTACTTCCGCGCAGCGACCATCGACGGCGAGCATCCCGCACTGCGCTTCTTCGCCGACGACCGCTGGCGTCCGCTGTTTTGCGAGGTGCCGATCTACGCTTTCGTCTCCTCGGTTCCCCACGACGACGCCAGAGTCTTGGCACGCCTCGATGACGACGGCGAGAGCCCGCTCTTGATCGAGCGTGCCTACGACCGCGGTCGCGTCTATCTCTGGAACACGAGCATAGATAAAGACTGGACGCGACTGCCCGAATCGCCGCGCAGCTTGATTCCGTTTATTCACGAGCTTCTGCGGGACGCGGGTCAGTCGCGCGCGCCGAAGCGGAGCATTGCCGTCGGGCAAAACATCTCGATCGAGGTGGATCATTTCCCGCGCAACCCGAAGGTCTACCGACCGGACGGCGTTGGGCGAAACCTCGACGGAGACGCGCTGGATCTCGGCCGCGGTATGTGGCTCTTGCCCGAGCTCCCGCAAGCGGACAAGAGCGGCCTCTGGCGCATTGAGCTCGAGAATGAAACGCTCGCCTATTCCGTGCAGTTCGATGCTCTTGAGGGCGACCTCGCACGGCTGAATGCGAACGAGCTTGCGGACATTCATCCGGCTCTCGTTCCGCTCGTTCCAACGGGAGATGACGGCGACACGGACGGTGATCATCGCAATCGCTCGGGCGAGCTCTGGCGCGGCTTTGCGAAGTTCTGCCTTGCTGCGTTGATCCTGGAATCCCTGTGGGCCAGCTTCATCGGCCGCCGCCGGAGGTGGCAGTCATGATTCCCTTCCCCGCATGGCTCGCAACCGCGGCGGACCCCGCCGCTCAGACCGGATTGAGCGAGAGCTTCCGCCTGCAAGAAGCTCCACAAGCTTGGATCATCGTGCTCTTGATCGTGCCCGCGCTCTTCGGAGTCGCATGGTTCAGCTATCGCAAAGAGTTGATTAGCTCGCGCGCGCGCCTAACGCTCAGCCTGCTTCGATTCGGCGCACTGCTGATCCTTTCGCTCGTGCTCTGTCGCCCGGTGATGATCGAACGGCGCGAAGAGGTGTATCCGGCCGAAGTCGTCGTGCTCGTCGATGACTCCGCCAGCATGCAACGCAGCGAGGCTTACAACGGTGATGCCGAGGTGCGCGCTTCGGTCTCGAAGCTGACCGAGCGTCAGGACTCCGAAGTCATGCGGCTTGAGCTGGCGCGCCTCAGCCTCGACAAGACGCTCTTGCCCGAGCTCCACGCTCGCGGCTACGAGACGCGCCTCTACCGCTTTTCCGACACCGCGATCCCGATGCTCAGTACGGAAGAGCTGACCGGTGCGGGCCACTCGACGCACCTCGGCGACTCACTCAACCAAGTGCTCGCCTCCCACCGCGGTCGCTCGACAACGGATGTCATCATCGCCTCCGACGGCCGCTCAAACGGAGGCACGCCCGCGCTCGATGCCGCGCGGACCGCGAGCTCCTCCGGCCTTCCGATCCACACGCTCGTCTTGGGCGACACGCGGCCTGAGCTCAACGCCGTCGTCGAGTTGGTCGAAGCCCCGCAGAGCGCGCTCGAAGGAGACGAGCTGGCGATTACGGTTCGCGTGACGGGCCGGGGCACTTCTGACGATCGCGTGCAAGTCGTGCTACTCGAGTACGTGGACGAGAGCGGCGGGACGCGTCTGATTGCCGAAGAAGACGTCACTCTCTCCGAACGCGGCGAGCGCGTCGTCTTGGTGGCTCCGCCCGGGCGCGCGATCTTCGGGACAGAGAAGCGCAGGTTCCGAGTCGAGATTCCCCCGCTCGAAGGCGAGACCTTGCTCGACGACAACGAGCGCGAAATCAGCGTTCCCGTTTCGCCGGAAAAGATTCGCGTGCTGTACGTCGAGGGTTATCCGCGCTGGGAGTACCGCAGACTCGCGCTCGATCTGCTCAAGCGCGCGGACGAGAACATCGACTTTCAGTGCTTCCTCCTGTCCGCGACTCCGGACTTTCCCCAGGAGAGCTCCGAAGGCTTGCCCGCGCTGACCGAAATTCCGACCGACCGCCGAACCCTGCTCGACAACTACGACGTCATCATCCTCGGCGACATCAATCCGAGCGAAGTCTCGCCGGACCCCCAGCGCGCGCAAGAGTTCGTTGAGTCGCTGCGCGAGTTCGTGAAGGGCGGCGGCGGTTTGCTCTTTCAAGCGGGCGAGTTCGACAACCCGCGCACCTTCGTTCTCGACAACACACTGCGCGAACTTCTCCCGGTCTCACTCGACGCGACCACCGTGCACGGTTTCGAAGGCGACACGAACACCGCCTTTCATCCCACCCTTGAAGACCCGGGCAACCCGCACGAAATCGTCAGGCTGCATGCCGACACCGCGGTCAACCGCGCGCTGTGGGAAGACGAAGGCGGACTGGCTGGCTTCTTCTGGTACTCGCCGGTCACGCGCGCCAAGCCCGGCGCTCAAGTTCTCTTGCGCCACCCCACCGAGACCGCCACCAATCAAGAGCGCTATCCCCTCTTGGTGGCTGGCTACTATCCCGCCGGTCGCACCTTGTTCATGGGAATCGACTCGACCTGGCGCTGGTATTGGCGATACGGCAAGCGCTATCACGAACGTTACTGGCGCAATGCGATTCGCTGGCTTGCGCTCGGAAGACTGAAGAGCGGCGACCGGCGCTATCGCATCGAGGTCCCGCGCAATAGCTTCAACCTCGACGAACGCATTACCGTCGAAGCGCGCGCTCTCGACGAGGACTATCGGCCCAGCGAGCGCCTGAAGCTCGACGGCGTCTGGACAGGTCCCAGCGGTGAGGAACACGAGATCACTATGGCGGTGGTCGCCGGTCGCCCCGGCCTGTACCGCGCCTCGTTCCAACCCGAGCGCCCCGGTCCGCACCAAACTCACATCGAAGTCGATGGGAAAAGCGTCTCGAGTACCGAGTTCGAGGTGGTCCTTCCGTCTCGCGAGAACACGAATCCCGCGCCGGACCCCGAGACCTTGGCGGCCCTGTCCACGCTGACTGGCGGCGCCGCGACCAACATCTCCAATCTTTCCGTCCTTCTCGACGAGTTCCCAGGAGGCGAAGAGCGCAGAGAACCAATCTCCTCGCAACTTCGCGACGCCTGGGACAACTGGGCAACCATGCTCGCCGCGTTGGCCTTGCTCTCTATCGAATGGATCCTGCGCAAGCGATTCGAAATGGTCTGATGCCGACCGGTTTCGAACCGCCCTTCCGATCACCACCTGCATGAACTAAAGAACGCCAAGCTCTTCACCATGACTCCGCTTTTCCCCTCCCTGCGATCGACACTGCGCGCCAGTGCAGCCCTGACGCTCGCGCTCCTGTTCGGAACCGCCAGCCTCACGGCTCGCGCGGCCGTCGCACAGGCCGAAGAGGACGATCAAGAGACGCAGCTGTTCGCGATTCGCAACACGCGCGGCGCTCGCACTCTCATGGAGACCGGCGAGGAGCACATCAAAAGAGAGCGCTGGGGCGAAGCGATCTCCAGCCTGCAGGAGCTCATCGAGACGCATCGCGGCGACGTCCTTCCGGCGCGCATGGAAGACTCGAACGGCCAGCTCTCGACCTACGCTTTTCACACGGGCGCTGCGGCATGGGCAACCGAACAGCTCCTTCAGTTGCCGGCGGAAGTACGCGAGCTCTACCGCACGCGCTATCAGAAACCCGCCCAGTCCGCGCTGCGTTCCGCAAAGCTGTCGGGCGATCGGCGAGCACTAATCGAAGTCGCCGAGCGCTGGCCGTTGACCGATGCCGCCGAGCTGGCGCTCTGGACCCTCGGCGATTTGGAGTTCGAGCTCGGCAGCCTAGAAGACGCGGAGAATGCCTGGAGTCGAGCGAACCAAAGAGCTCTTGCTGCCGACAAGGAGTCCGTGAGCGGAGCCCGTAAGCGACTTCAGCTGGTTCGAGAGTGGAACGAGACTCCGGAGGGCGAGTCATCGATGCGAATCAACTCCGCCGGATTGAGACTCCCCGGCATGCTCGAAGGGCGCGGTCCGGTTCCGGAAGATTCGGCCGAGCCCTGGACCTACCGACTGCCACGCAGCCCCTTCCGAGACAAGCGCTCCAAAAACAACCTGTATCCGATCTACGCCGACGATCAGGTGTTCATCTCCGACACCTTTCAAGTCATCGCGCTCGATGCTTACACCGGTGAGTTGAGCTGGCAGTCCATCAAACCGCTCGGATGGGATAGGACGAAGAGCACCAATCTGGTCCGCGGCATCGAAGACAAACAGGTCATGATCGCCCCCGCCGTTGCCGGGGCGGTTGTGATCGCACCGATTCAAGTCCCCTTTTCCAGACTGGACTACGCCACCTTCCAGGGAATTCGAATCACCGTGCCGATTCCCGAGCGCCGGTTGTTTGCGTTCGACCGGAAGACCGGCACGCCGCTCTGGAACCACTCCCCGCCACTGTTCTGGGAAGGCGACACGGGTAGCTTCGAACAGAATATGAGCTTGGCCGGACCGCCCGTCGCGACCGGCACTCGAGTCATCGTTCCCTGTTACCTCATGCAGGGTCGGGTGGACTTCCACGTCGCATGTTATGACGTGGCCACGGGCGAGCGCTTGTGGTCGACCCAACTGATCAGCGGTCAACGCGGTCTCAACATGTTCGGTCGGCACGAGAAGGAGTTCTGCGCTCCCCCCGTTCGAATCGAAGGCGATCGCGCCATCGTCCTGACGCAACTCGGAACCGTCGCGGCACTCGACATCTATACCGGACAAGTCTTGTGGCAGTCCTTGTACGAACAGTTTCCGCTTCCGAAGAACACGAACTTCAGCTCGAGTCGGAGAGAGCAGCGCTGGACGAACTCGCCACCCGTGGTGGCCGACAACGCCGTCTTCGTCACGCCGATTGATTCCGAGTACCTGATTGCGTTCGACCTTGAGAGCGGCACCTCGCTCTGGTCCTATCCGCACAACCTCTTCAATGAGAGCAGGCGGCGCGGCTCTTCGAGCGTAGTCCATACTCTGATCGGCGCCGACGACGACACGCTCTACTTGGGTGGCGGGCGACTGGCTGCCTTCCACAGTCCAGCCGGCCTGGCCGCGATGTCGACGGACTCGAGGCTTACGCCGGCTTGGTCGTTCTCCGTCGATCCTGTCGATGGCTCACCCCAGGCGCCGCGCCCTATTCTCGGACGTGACTCCATCGTGCTCTCGACACGGAACGGTCGCATCGCCGTCGATAAAGCGACCGGAACCGAGCGGCAGAATGGCTCTCTGCCTTGGGGCCCCGAACGCACGGAGGAGAGCACCGTCGGCAATCTATTTCTCGGCGACGGCATGCTCTTTACCGCCAATGGTGACGAAGTCTCGGGGCTCTTCGACTGGAACATTCTCGAGGTTCGCGCGCTGCGCCGCATCGAAGAAGATCCGAGCGACATCACCGCCATCCTGACCTTGGCTCAAGTACGCGAGCAGCACGGCGAGATGCTCTACGAGAAAGGCGATGTGCGGATAGCTCTCGACCGCTTGGATGAAGCTCGCAGACTGCTCGCAGCGAATGTAGAGCACCCGACTCACGCGACACAAGTCACCACTCGCCTGCACACGATCCTCCGCTCATCGGCCCGCGCACGCGAGAGCTTGGCGGAGACGAACGTCGCTCTGGATTTGCTGGAGCGAGCGCTCGCCTACGCGCCGAGCTCCGACAGCGTTCGCGACACCTTGCTGCAACGCGAAGCCCTCTTGCGCGGACGCGACCCCCTGCTCTGGCTGGAAACCCTCGATGAACTCGAGCGACGCTGCACGGCGAAGAGCATGCCGCAAGAGGCGTGGGAAGCGCTTGTGGACGAGACGGCTTCCGAAGCGCGGCTCGGGCTCTCTCCCAACGAGCTCAGCGATCTAGAAGAGAATCTGCCCGTCGGCTTGTGGGTCTACCTGATGCGCGCTCGCTCCTTCGACGATGTGGGCGACACCATCCGCGAACTCGAACAGTTGCACTCCTGTCTCGCGCGCTACGGGACGTTCGTTCTCACGCCGGAGCTCACCACGCGCAAGCTGGCTACAGAATGGATCGACGGGGTGTTGGATGAGCACGGCCGGCAGGTCTACGCGCGCTTTGAAGAGCGTGCCGAGGAGATGCTCAAGAATGCGATGGCCATCGCGCCCGAGCTCGATACGACTACCGGGGAGGGCGGCGAGCCGCCGGTGTCGGCCCGCGATATGGAGCTCGTTCGACGACACTATCCGCACTCCATTGCTGCGCGAACGGCGAGCAACCTGTTGCTCCGATTCGCCTTTAGTGAAGGCGATGCCGATCGAGTTTGTCGATTGGTCGCGGACTCCATCTCGAACAACGTCCATCCCACCGAAGAGGATGCCGAGCGCTTGTTCCTTATGGCGGAAGCCCTAGGCAGTGCCGGCAATCACGAGTTTCGGCGCGGTCTGATCGCGGCTCTCACCGAAGACTTCTCGGGCCTCTCGGTCCATCACGACGGTCGCGACCGAACGCTGTCCGAGCGTCTCGATGAACTGCCGGCGCCCCTCGAGCTCTCCGAGCTTCCCCTTCAAGTCAACTTCGTGCCGAGCCTCGTCTCCAGCGGACCGTTTCTGGAGAAGAGCTATTCGATCGGCACGCTCCCCCCCGGCCTCTCCGCCGACGAGCCTCCGCCCCCGATGCGTCACGCGCTGCTTCTCGAGCGAGGCGGCCAAACCAGCTTGGATATACGCAGCGCGGCCAGCCCCGCGCGCACCTCCCAGCTCGTCGGTCTCACCGGCCTGCACGACGCTCGCTACTTCCGCACCGCGCTCACCTCCGAACTCGTCATCGTCTCCGACGGTCGAAAGCTCTTCGTCATCGACGCCGAGACTGGCGGTTCGCCCTGGCACTCACGGAAATCTCCGCTCGAGACCGGCGGTCCGACCAGGCCTTCCTGGAAATCTCCGCGCGGGTGGCAGCTCAATGAACTGGCGGTTTCGGGAGGTGTCCTGATCTGCCTGCTCGAATCGGACAAGGGCGACTTTCGCGCGCTGGCCTATGATGTTCACGGCGGCCGCGAACTGTGGAAAGTCCACTTGCGCAAGGGACAGACCTGGCGGGCTCCCATCATCGCCGGCAATCGCGCGGTCTTCTTGACCCAGAGCCAGACCTGGCAGAGTGACTCGGAAGTTCGGGTCGTCGATCTCTATCGCGGCACCGAGCTCGCACAGATCCCGCTCGGAATGAAACTCTCTGCGGACACCTGTCAGTCGGCCTTCGTTCAAAACGGCGTCCTCGTGCTCGCGGGTTTTCACATGGCGAGCATTCCCGAGCGGAATAAGATCGTCGGCTACGACCTCGAGCGGGAGCGAGAGCTCTGGAGTTATGAGCTGCGCGACGGCCGCGAAGTCGATGCGCTCGTTCAGTTCAACGAAGCGACTTACGTCGTGCTCTCGCCGGGCGACGATGGCTTGGGTGGATCGATCATGCAGCTCGAGCCGCGCCTCGGCGCAGTTCGCCCGGTCATGCAGCTGGCCTTAGAGGATCGCATCCTCACCCCCGAGCGCCCTCGCGGCTCCGGCAATGGACCCGTTCAGCTCACCACGCCTTATCTGTTCTTTTACAGCGCCTTCATCGGCCGATCGACCACCCCGGTAACCGCCGTCCACTTGCCTTTTGGCAAGCGCTGGGTCTGCCCGTTGCGCGTGCCCTTCGACGAGCTCTACGACGTCGGAATGACCTTTCCGGCCGTCTCGGAGACCACCGTGGCGATCGCCTTCACCAAGAAGACCGCGAACTATTTGGCCGGCGATACCTTCCTCACGCTGATCGATCGCGACACCGGATCGAAACGCGGCGACTACGTCCTTTCGAGGACCCTGGGAAACGCCGATGATCTTGAATTGATCGGATTGGGCGACGCGCTCTACATCATGAGTAACAACAGCCACATTCGCGACCAGGAGTATCCCATGGAGATTTGGGTGACACGCCGATGAGCAAGATGAATCTATCAAGAGCGGCAAGAATCGCCGTGGCGATGCTCTGCCTGTGCGTGAGTTCAAGACCGCTCACCGCCCAAGCCGACCGGCTGAGCTCACAGAGCTCCGTCGTCGTAACGCCCGAGCAAGATGCTGCCGTCAAAGCCGGGCTCCAGTGGCTGGCCGATCACCAGAACGCCGACGGAAGCTGGACGGCTTCCGTCGGCTACAAGCTGAACACCGACTACGAGTACACCAAGACGACCGGTCACGTCGGCGTCACGTCGCTGGCCTGCATCGCTTTTCTGGCCGGCGGTTACCTCCCCGGACGTGGGACCTACGGTCGCGCGGTCGAACGCGGTCTCAACTTTGTGCTCTCCTGCACCAAGGAAGACGGCTACATCACGTGGAGCGATACGCGCATGTATAGCCATGCCTTCGCCACCTTGTTCCTCGCCGAGATCTACGGCATGACCCATCGCGAGGATGTCCGGCAAAAGCTCCAGAAGGCCGTCGACATCATCGTGTCGTGTCAGAACGCCGAGGGCGGCTGGCGCTATGAGCCCTTCGCGCCCGAGTCGGACATGTCGATCGTCGTCTGTCAGGTCCTCGCCTTGCGCGCCGCGCGAAACATCGGAATTCGCGTACCCAAATCCACCGTCGATCGCGCAGCGCAATACGTCGTCGACTCGGCCATCACCCGCGACGAGATCTCCATGCGTTTCCGTCGCAATATGTTCAGCGACGACGCCGGTGCCTTCCACTACCAGAAGGGTTCGAGCTCGCGGTCCTCCTTCCCGCTTACCGCCGCCGGAGTTACCGCACTGCACGGTGTGGGAATCTACTCGGACGAGGCCATTCAAGACGGGCTGCGCTACCTGATGCGCAATCTCGACGCCTTCAATGAGTTCTACGGCAAGAGAGAGCGCGGGCACTACTTCTTCTGGTACGGCCACTACTACGGCGTTCAAGCGATGTACACCGCGGGCAGCGCGCAGTGGGAGACCTACTTCGAAAAGGTCCGCGAGCTCCTGCTCGACCTGCAGGAACCGAGCGGTGCCTTCCCCAACCGCACCGGCCCGGGCGAAGCCTTCAGCACGGCAATGGGAGTTCTGATCCTCGAAATCCCCTACCGCTTCCTCCCCATCTTCCAACGCTGATCTGGCCCCCTCGCCTCTGATCCCCCAAGCCATGGATTCGCCCCTCAAAGAGACTCCGACCCTCGAACGCGCACTCGCGCGCCTGCGTTCGAGAATCGCGATGCTCATCTTCGTCCACGGCATGGGCACCGTCCTCGCGGTGGCATCGGCCTGGCTCGTGTTCGCCTTTCTCGCCGACTGGGGACTGCACGTGCCGCGCGCCGTCCGCCTGCTTCACTCCGCCGTTCTCGTACTCCTGCCGGCCTACTTCATTTGGCGCGAGCTATTCCGTCCTCTGCGCCGCGTTCCCGACCGCCCCGGCTTGGCGCTCTTGCTCGAACGCGAAGACCCCGAGCTGGACGAGCTCCTGGTCAGCGCCACCGAGTTCCAACTGGAGACGGGCACACCGAGTGGAGACCCCGCTCTCATCCGAGCGGTCTGTCGCGAAGCCGAAGAGCGCGTCTCGACGCTCTCATTCAAAGGCATTCTCGATCCTGGCCCACCGGCGTTGCGCATGTTCGCCGGTCTCACCTCGGCGGCCATCACCATCGCTCTGTTCGTCAAGATTCCCGAGCACGCCGGGATCTTCTTCGACCGCCTCATCGGTCGCCAGGTGGCCTGGCCCCAGCGCACTCAACTCGAGATCGACTTCCCGAGCCTCGCGGACGTCACTCGCAAAGATGGAGTCATCGACGTTCGCCTGGCCCATGGCAGCGACGTCCCGATCCTCATTCGAGCGCGCGGCGTCGCGCCGGAAGAAGTTCGCCTAGAGATGGGAGACGGCGGCGAGGTCATCCTCCCGCAAGGCAATTCCGCGCTCTATCGACACGTCTTCCCCGCGCTCACCCATGACCTCGAGTTCACTTTCACAGGTGGCGATGACAAGGACGGTGACCCGCGGATCCTCCTCACGGTCTTGCAGCCGCCCGACATCGAGGGCATCGCCGTGCGCACGACACCGCCTGCTTACACCGGGCTCTCGGAGCGCATCGATTTCAACCGCGACGTCGAAGTGCTGGCCAACTCGAGAGTCGAGGTCTTCATGCTCCCGAATCCGCCCAGTGCTCGCGGCATCGCCCGACTATTGCCGGAGAGTCGCGAGATCGAACTCCAGTCCGCGGACTATCCCCTGACCGCGGAGCAGTTGCGCCTTCCACAATCGGAGCGCGATGTCCCCTCGCCGGGACTCGCCTTTTCTTTCGACGCCGATCGAAGCCTCCGCTTCCGATTCGAGCTCACCGACGACACCGGTCTCAGCAATCCCGATCCGGGGCTCTACGCGATCTCCGTCATCGAAGATGGTGCACCCAGTGTTCAGCTCTACGCGCCAGGACGAACCGACGTCGAGACGATTGCGGGTGGAGCTATCCCCTTGCGAGTTCTCGCGACGGACGATTTCGGATTGGTCTCGCTCTGGTGGAAGGTCACCGAAGCTCGCGACGAGACGGAGCTTCGCCGTGGCGAGTTGGAAATGATGCCGGCACCCGGTGAAGAGTGGACACCGAACCGTCCCCCGCTCTCCGCCCTCGCGCATCAACGCTTGAACATTGCCGACTTCGCGGGCGAAGAAGGCACGAGCGCGGGAGCGACCTACTCTCTCGAAGTTCAAGCCTCCGATAATCGCGCGCCGGAACCCAACCTCGGAACCTCCACGACCGTGCGCATACGCGTCGTCTCCACCGATGAGTTGATGCGTCGCGTGCGTGACCGACTCGCTCGCGTGCGCACCCAGGCGGGCAAGCTCGCCGGCATGCAGAGCGAGAAGAGGCAGCGCGTAGAGGAGCTGCTCGGTGGCCTGACCAGCGGCGAGCTGCTCGAGTCCGGCGATCGCCGCGAACTTGCCAGCGCGCTCAACGGGGAACGCCTCGTCCACGGCGACGCCAACTCACTTGCACAAGAGCTCGCGAACATTGTCGAGACCATCCTGTACGCGCGACTTGACGAGCAAGCCGAGCTCCTGCTCGACGCCCTCGACTTTCGAATGCTCGCCGCCTCGAACCGCAGCTTCCAAGTCGAGATCTGGCGCAAGCTGGTCACCGATTACGAGCGAGGAGCTCTGGGAACCGCAGGGCTCGCGGGCAACCTCACCGCGATCCTCGGCGTCGCGTTCACGATCAGCGAAGACCATACCGCCGGTGCTAGCGACGCGCTCGAACGCGCCCAGGATGCGACCGATGCATCCACTCTGCGGGCCCAGCTCGAAATTGCGAAACGCGAACAGGGACAGGCGCTAGAACGCATCGAGGACCTACTCGAGCGCTTATCCGAGTGGGATAGTTTTCAATCCGTTCTGGTTTTGACGCGCGACATTCTCGAGCGGCAGAGCAACCTCAGACAGCGCACTCAAAAGTTCGCCACGGAGAAGTGACATGCTAATTCCGTTCATCCTATCGCTCGCGCTCGCCGCTCCCCTCGTAACGAGCCGCACCGATGACGCGCTGACCAGCCGCGAGCTGGCCGGCATCTCGGACGAGCAAGCTCTGCTCTCCCGACAGCTCGGACGACTTCGCCAGACGATGGAAGTGCTCGCCCTGCGACTCGAAGCGGAAGGTCGAACCCACGCGGTCAAGCTGCTCCGCGATGGTCTCGAGCTGCTCAACGACCGCACGACGGAGACCCAGTCGCTCACTCTCGAAGAGTCGATGGAAGATGCGCGTGAGCGCATGCAAAACGGCCAAATTGTTCAGTCGCTTGAGCGGCAAGCTCGAGTGATTGAGGGATTGACCGAGCTGCTCGCCGTTCTCATGGAGCGCGGCAATCTCGACAACATCGAAGAGAAGCTCGATCGCATCCGCGAGATGAAGGAGTCGATCCAGGAGCTCAGCACGAGGCAAGCGGAGAACCAGGACAAGACGCGCGAGCTGCGCGAGGACAGCACCAGCGATGCCCAGCGTGACCTCGAAGCGCGCATAGCCGAGGCACAAGCTGCGCAGCGCGAGTTGCTCGAAGCCACCGAGCGCGCGGGACGTGAGTCAGGTGCGCTCGAGCTGGAACAAATCGAGGCCGCACTGAATCAGCTGCAAGCGGATCTGGAAAAAGACCGCGCGGTGACCTCGGCTTGGAAGCCGTCGGAGGCCGAGCAGCTCCAGGCAACCAGTGGCAACCTGGAAAAGGCGCGCCGCGCCGAGGATCGCGCACAGCGGCTCGATGAAGCGGCGCAATTCCTAAGCGCAACCGCCGGTGCAACCGGACCGGAGGCTGCCGCCGAAGAGACCGAGCAAGCCCTCGCCGAACTCGAGAAACGCACCGAGCGCGCCGAGCGACATGCGCGCGCATCCGGAGACGAAGTTGCGGGCCAAGTCGCCGAGGCGATGAAGGCGACCCTTGAGGCGATGCGTGCTTCGGCCGGCGAAAACGGCGAAGGCTCGGAAGACTCCGCGGCGAAAGAGCAAGCCTCCCAGTCGAGTGCCCGCTTGAGCGAGTCCGCTGCGCAGCAGCGCAGTACCGCTGGAGAAGAGCGTCGAAGAGCGCTCGACGAGCTCAGCGATTTGTCCGAGTCGAAGACCGTGGGTGGACTGATCGCCGAAGAAGTCAGCGAGCTCTTAGAGGCTGCGGAAGCTGCCGCCGCGGAGAACGGAGATTCTGCGCGACGGGAGGCGGCTCAGCGAACGGACGAGGCTGCCGGGGCGCTGAAGCGAGGCCTCGATGAGGAAAAGCGGATGGCCGAAAACATCGCGGGCTCCGAAGAGGAACTCGCGGAAGTCGCAAAGCGGTTGGAGCGCGGAGTCGAGACTCTGGAAGTCGGAGACTCGAGCGAAGGGCGCGAAGCGCGAAAGCAATTGAACGCTGCAGCGGAATCGATGCGCGCGGCCGCCGAAGCTGCGCGCGGCAAACGTCCGATCCCCGCGCAGAGCTCGATGATGGAGGCGGAGGCCGCTCTTGAACAAGCCAGTGCCGCGCTCTCGAAGTCGCGCGAGCAGGCCGATAGCGCGGGCGCAGAGGCGCGTGCCGACGCACAACGGGAGCTGGCGGCATCGGTGAGTCAACTGAAGAGCGAGGCCGCGAAGGGCAGCATGAGCGCCGAGGCGGAAGCCGCGACGGAGCAGGCGCTCGGTGAAGCCGAGGCGGCAATGAATGAAGCGGCGAAGGAGCTCGACGCGAATCGAGGCGCTGCTGCGGCGGAAGCCCAGCGCGAAGCGAGTCGAGCACTCTCGAAGGCCCAGCGGTCCGCGGAAGGCGGAATGGAGCCGCAGACCGAGGAGCAGCGCGAGCGCGCGGCGGAAGCGTCCGACGTGCAGGAGCAAATCAAGGAGGATATCCTTCAGCTCGCAACGCGCGACGACGAGAAGCGAAACCCGGCCGCGACCGAGAAATTGCAGCAAGCCAGCGAGTCGGCGGGCGAAGCCGGTGAGCAGCTCGACCGCGGTGAGCTCGACGATGCCGAGCAGTCCGAAGAGGACGTCCAAAAAGAGCTGGAGCAGGCGGTTAAGAAGCTCGAGGAGGAAGAGGAGAAGTACGAGCAGCTTCGGCAAGAAGAGCTCTTGTTCAAGATCATCGAAGAGGTGCAGTCCGCTACCGATAACCATGCCACTCAGATGGCGGCAACGCGTGAAGTGAACGAGCTCATCGCGGATCGCGACTCACCCAGCC
Source organism: Planctomycetota bacterium (assembly GCA_029259635.1). Taxonomy (GTDB): domain Bacteria; phylum Planctomycetota; class UBA1135; order UBA1135; genus OFTM34. The sequence continues at coordinate 129,911 of JAJDEU010000037.1, forward strand.
GCTCGCAGAAAATTCGACTGCGCAAGATTGCCCGCGAAGAGGAAGCGATTGCCGAGCGGATCGACGAGCTCGCGAATGCACTCGAGGAAGAGCGGAGTATGGTCTTTGCGGTTCTCTTGCGTCAGGCGCGAGACGACCTGAACGATATCGCGCTCGACCTCGGTGCGACGGGCGACTTCGATACGGGAATTCGCACCCAGTCGCGGCAACAGGATGTTGAGGAAGCGCTCGAGTGGTTGCTCGAAGCGCTCCATCAGGAGCAACAGCGACGTGAAGAGGAAGCGAAGCAGGAAGAGGAGCAGCAGCAGCAGGAGCAAGAGGAGAGCGAGAATCGACTCGTTCCCGATGCCGCCGAACTGAAGTTACTGAGGAGGATGGAGGTCGACATTCAGTCCTCGGTGGAGCGATTAATCGTGCTGTATCCGGAGCTCTCCGAAATGGCGCCCGACGAGATCAATCCGCTCATTCTGGAAGACATCAATCGCCTGGCACTCAAACATGAGCGCACCAGCGAGTTGTTCACGATATTCCGAGCGCGGCTTGGCATTCCCGATCCCGACCCGGAGTCCAACTAAGCCCATGAGCTACAAAAACACAGAGAAGCGGAGCCGTATGGCGATGAGCAGGAGCTTTAATCCGGGGCGAGTGGCGACGCTTGCCTTCAGCCTACTCGCGCTCACCTCCAATCCGATCTTCGCGCAAGACGTTCCCGAGCGGCCGCCGCTACTGGGCGAACTGCCGGAGCCCAAGGATTCGCAACAAGAGATCTTGGACCTGTTCGCGAAGGTCGAACGCAACCTGAAACGCATCGACCGGATTCTCTCCGACGCGGCCGCGGGTGAGATTCCGCTCGATCAACCGGAAGAGAGCGGGCTGGCGGATTTGCTCCGTGAGACTCAGAAGGCGAACCAGAGCAACATCGACGACATCGATCGCATTCTCGAGATCTCCCAGAACTCGAAGTCGTCGAGCCAAGGTCAACAGGGCCAGCCCGACTCTCCACCGCAAGAGGGCGACAGTCCGCTCGACAAGCCGCGTGATGGAACGCCGCAAGAACAGGAACAGACTCCGGAGACGCCCGACAACCAGTCGGAACCCGACTCGGAACCTTCCGAGCCGGAGGACAGTGGCGAAGATCCCGAGACGGAGAGCGAGAACGAGAAGAACGCACCGCCGACTCCCACCGAACCGGGCTCCCCTTCCGGAGTGAGTCCGGACGGCGAGCGCTGGGGCGAGCTGCCGCCGCGCGTTCGCGAGGTCTTCCGCAGTCAAGGCGGCGGCGACCTGCCCACGCAATATCGCGACTGGATTGACTCCTACTACCGTCGGCTCAATCAGCGCCCGTAATCCGCCTCCACCCATGCCCTCTCTCGCCCCGAGCCCTTCGCCTGCGACCCGGTTTCCGACCGCCCTCGCCTTCGGCCTGTGCGTTCTCGCTTTACCGGTCTTCGCGCTGGACTCCATGGCCGCGCTGGCACCGCTCGACGAAGACTCGCGAGCGCTCTCGGCCGGAGCGCTCCCGGACGACTCCCAGCGAGCCTCCGATCCCCTCGAACGAGCCCTCGATGATTCGATTCAGCGCGGCCTCGCCTGGCTCGTCAAAGGCCAAGCGAAAAACCTCGACGGATCGATGGCCGTCGGTGCACGCGATCAAACGCCGGTGCCCATCGCATCCACAGCTCTGGGAGCGCTCGCGCTCATGGCCGGCGGGAACAGCTACAACCGCGGCCTCTACGGAGCCGAGGTCGCCCGGGCGGTTGACTACTTGCTCGCGCATTGCGATTTAGATCCGGCCAGCCCGTCTTTCGGTTACATCGGTCGCGAGGGTGCACCGGAAGCCGTTCGCATGCACAGCCACGGCTTCGCAACTCTCGCCTTGGCGCAGGCCTTCAGCACCTCCCACCGAACCGCGAACGGCAAACAACTCAAGCGAGCGCTCGAAGCCGCCGTGCGACGGATCGAGCGCAGCCAAGGCCGCGAAGGCGGCTGGTTCTACAACCCGATTCGGAACACACGCCACGAAGGGTCGGTCACGATCTGTCTCGTCCAAGCGTTGCGCGCCGCTCGCGATGCGGGCATTCGCGTGGACCCGAGTTGCGTCCAGCGCGCCGAAGCTTATGTCGTCCAGTCACAAAAAGAAGACGGACTCTTCGCCTACGAGATCTACAACCCCGACGCCCACACCAGCGTCGCGCTGACCGCCGCCGGAGTTTCAACGCTCTACTCTCTCGGCGAATATGCCGGCAAGGTTGTGGAGAGCGGCATGACGGCCATTTGGCGCGAGCTCGAGCTGCGCGAAAGCGGCGAAGGTAAATCCGCGCGCTTCCCCTACTACGAGCGGCTCTATCTCTCGCAGGCCATGTGGCAGCACTCCGAACTGGAGAATTTCGAGCGTTGGTCGGATCGTGAGTTCAAGCGCATGCTCGCGAACCAACAGACCGACGGCCACTGGTCCGACGACCGGTACGGAGACTCCTACGCGACGGCGATCAACTGCTTGGTTCTCGGAATGAGCCAGGAGCTCTTGCCGATCTTCCAGCGCTGACGACTAGGCCTGCAGAACGCGCGAGCCGTACACGGATAGAATGACTTCGAGAAAGTCGTGTTTCGCGAGCCGCGCCTCGATCTCCGCGAGCCTGGAGCGAGCATGCGCAAGCTCGCCCTCGCCCACTTCGACTCTCGCCGCGTCGCCGAGGTTGCGCACTCGAAGCACGCGAAAGCCCAGCTCGGCGAGCGAGGCCTCGGCGCGTTCCACCCGCTTGAGCCCCGTCAGGCTGACCTCGGTCCCAACGGGAATCCGCGAGGCCAAACAAGCTGAAGCGGGCTTCTCGGCGACCGACAGATCGAAGCGACGCGCGTAGTCCCGCACATCGTTCTTTGTGAATCCACAGGCGGCGAGCGGCGCGACCACTCCGCGCTCGGCGGCCGCTCTTGCACCGGGCCGATCATCCAAGTGGTCGTCCGTGATTTCGCCGAAGGCCAGGGCGCTGAGCTCGAGCTCCGTCGCCACCAGCTGCATCGCGTCGAACAAGGCCTCCTTGCAGAAGTAGCAGCGGTCGCCGCGATTGGCGACGTAGTTCTTGTTCGCGAGCTCCTCCGTCGCGACTACTCGCAGCCGCGCACCCATGGATGCGGCCAGAGTCTGTGCGGCCGCCAGCTCCGCACGCGGAAGAGACGGTGAGTCCGCGATGACACCGATCGCTCGGTCACCGAGCGCGCGCCCGGCAGCATGCAGAAGCACGCTCGAGTCCACACCCCCGGAGAAGGCCACGGCCACGCTTCCGAGAGACCGAAGGAACGCTAGGAGGCACGCGTCGCGCTCGGCAAATTCCTCGACGGCGTTGCGCTCAGACACACGTAATCTCGTGCCCGTGCATGAAGATCTTGCGGTGGTGTCGCCCCGAAGGCGCCGTCTCCCCCGGCATGACCAGACACTCCTCGAGCTTGGCTCCCGCCGCGACCTGGGCTCCCGACATGACGACCACCGAATTCAGCTCGGCGCCCGCGTCGACTCGCGCGGATTCGGCAATCCAATTGTCATGACCCGCGCGCTTCATCACGTGCAGGTTGATGTCCAAGAGATCGCGGCCGGTAGACAGATTGAGATCACTCTGAACAACGGGAGCGGGAACAACGCCCGCACCTCCGTCGACAAAAATCTGAACCGATTCGGTCAACTCGTACTCGTCGCGAAAGGCCGTCCTAGGTGTGCGGCGAATCGCATCGAAAATCGAGTTGTCGAAGAGATAGAGCCCACAGCCCTTGAGGTCGGTCGTCGGGTTCAGCGGCTTCTCGATCACGCGCTCGACGAAACCGCGCTCGTCCAAGGTCACGGTGAAGTTCTTGCGAATCGCCGCAACGTCGGACTCCCGCTTGACCGCGAGCACTCCACCAACATTCTCGGGCTCGAACAGCTTGACCATCGTGGACAGGTCGTCGGTCTCGAAGAAAATGTCACCGAGAAAGAGCAGGAACGGGCGGTCGATATAGGGCGTGAGCTGAGCGACGGCGTGCGCGATTCCGAGCATCTCGACTTGCTCGACGTAGGTGATGTTCACGCCGAGTTCGTTCCCTTTGCCGAGCGCCTTCACCACGTGGTGCCCGAGGTGGCCGATCACAATCACGATGTCGCGAATTCCGAGACCGCGCATCTCTTCGATTTGCCAAACGAGAAGCGGCTTATCGAGAATCGGCAAGAGCGGCTTCGGCAGGTGCTCGCTGAGCGGCTGAATGCGAGTCCCTTTGCCGGCGGCGAGGATGACGCCTTGCAGTGCTGAGCTCTCTTCTTTCATAGCGATGGGAAGTTACTGGGGATGCGGGTAAGTAGCAACGCGGCGGCCCCCACAAGAGGACCGCCGCGTCGAATTCGTGTCGAAGGCCTCGTTAGAAGCTCGTGCCGTCGTTGAGAGCGACCCACAAGTGCGGTGTTGCCGGTGAGACCATGAGAAGGTCGGGCAAGCCGTCGCCGTTGACGTCGGCGAAAGCCGAGGTCGAGATGTTGCCCGGAGCCGGGAATTGCTCCCCAGCGGGCGGGAGGATCGTCGGGAACTGACCGGTACCGTCGCCGAGCGCGAGCACCAACTCGCCATCGCCGAGCGGGACAACCAGGTCCAAGTGAGTGTCTTGGTTGACGTCGAAGACTTCCAGCGTGCCCATACGGAAGCCGAGCTTCAAGCGCTGAAGATCGAAGCTGAAGTTACCGTTGTTTTGAAGGACGAGAACTTCGTCAGACTGAACTTGCGGCTGAGAGGCAGCCAAGTCGATCAGGCCGTCTTCGTTGAAGTCGCCGCTCTGAAGAACGGTAGAGAGTTGCGGGAGCACCTGCTCGCCTTCGAAGGCCAGGTTACCGGCGCCGTCGCCCGCGTAGATCAAGAGACGCGTGTCGGTACCGTCTGCTTCACCGGTGAGAACGGCGACATCGAGATCACCGTCGGCGTTCCAGTCACCGATCAACGGAACGAGCGGGCGAGCGGGCGCGCCGACCGCGCCACGAGCGCTGAACGTACCGTCGCCGCCGCCGATGAGGACTTGAATCGTGTTATCACCCGAGTTTGCAACAACGGTATCCAAGTGCCCGTCACCGTTCAGGTCACCGGCATCAAAGCCCAGCGGGCTGGACCCAACCGTTGTTGAATCGCCGGCTAGCGGAGTGTCGAGCGGCAAGTTGCCCGCATTGCGAATCAAGCGGAACTCTCCGGTGCTGTTGATTGTCGTCGCGACGTCCGGCTGACCATCTTCGTTGAAGTCGTGGATCTGCAAGTAGCCGGCAATCGCCGTGGTCGAGGGATCGAGCGGAACCTGGCCCATGTTGGTGAAGGTGCCATCGCCGACACCTTTCATGAAGACGACTTTGTTTTGAAACTGATCGATGCTGACGATATCGATGATCCCATCGTCGTCCATGTCGACCGTGCGAACGAACTGCGGCTCGTCACCAACCGGGAAGCCCTTGGCCGCGCGGAAGCTGCCGGAGCTGTCGCCGTGCAGAATCGAGACATCACCGCGGTTGGAGCAGAACAGGTCCACATCGGAGTCTTTTCCGAAGACACCGATAGCGGCCGCGCGGGGCAAGCTGCCCACGTTGTAGATTTCCGCAGGACCGAAGACGGCCTGGGATGTTGCCAAGCGGACAGCGAGGGCCTTTTCGTCCAAGAGAGTGGCCGTAACGTCCTTCAGGCCGTCGTCGTTCAGATCGGCGAAGAGAACGGAAGAGACGAGTCCGGTGAACTGAAGCTCCATCGCACCGCCTAGGCCGCCCGTGCTGCCGAGGAAGAACATCGCGCGATCGCTCTCGAGCTGAGCAACACTCAGGTCGTCGATCAGGTCTCCGTTGATGTCGCCGGCGTTGTTGATGAGAGGATAGCTCGCGAGCGGAGTGAGAACGATCGGCGCAGCGAATCCGCCCGTGCCGTCCGAAATCGTGGCAGCGATGCGGTCAGAGTCCGAGCCGTCGTAGCTGATTTCCCCCACTGCCAAGTCGTTGATCGAATCCCCGTCAACATCGATGACCGCCATGGAGATCGGGCCGAACTCGTCCACGGAGCTCGAGGGGAAGCTGCCGATTTGGTTGAGTGAGCTCGGACCGGAGAACTCGAAGCGCGCGACCTCCGCCGTGCCGGGAAGCGCGACAAGGATGCTCTCAAGGGCTGAGCCCGCAAGGAAACCGGAGCGAAGGGCAATCGGATCCGATGAGAAGATCACGGTTGAGTCCTGGACGAAGGAGCCGTCGCCTTGACCGCGGTAGACCGTCAATGACGGCAAGCCGCCGTTGCTGGAGTGGCAGGCAACCGCCATGTCGTCATTTCCATCACCGTCGTAGTCCGCGATGTGAAGGTCCCACGGTGAGCTGGGCGTCGTCAGTCGGAAGAGCGGAGTGAAGCTGCCGTCGGGGTTACCGAGCGCGGCGCTAATGGTCTTGTCGAAGAACTCAACCTCGACGATGTCGTCGATGCCATCTCCATTCAGGTCCACGACTTCGGCGTCCATGACGTTTCCGTTGTTGAGGCGGACGTCTTGGCGAAGCGTGAAGGCCGGGCTGAAGGAGCTGATGACTCCGCGATCCTGGCCGTTTCCGCTACCTCCGCAAGCAGCGGCTAACACGCTGAGACCGAGTGCGGCGGTTGCGAGTTCAAAGCGGATGAGTTTCATGGTCGTGCCTATCTAGTGCGGTGCGGTTGGTGTGCGAGTCGAGCGGTGTCGTCTCGGAGATCCGGCCCTCCATCCCCATGGCAGCGTGGTCCTCGGATAAAAGCTATCCCGAGTCTCCGGCGCGGTCGGAGCTTTGATTTCCTCACCCACGCGTCCGGATTTACGGCGATTCGACCGCTCGCCCAAAGGCCTTCAACGGTCCTTATTCCGCCAATACACTCAACTTAGGACGTCGAGAATCCTTTTCGCTGCGACGTAAGTCCAGACCGACTTTCTCGCGGAAAGATTCAAGTGGACGGCTTCGGCCTCGACACGTCCCCGGAAACCCGGAAGAGAATTCCGACTCGGTTATTCCGGCAAGTACAGGCGCAGCTTCTTCACGTAGCCGTCCGCGCTCTTTCGAATCGACTCGGTCTCTTCGTCACTCACCGCTCGAATGATCTTGGCGGGAACCCCCGCGACCATCGTTCGCGGCGGCACGACAAAGTTTTCACGCACGACACTTCCCGCAGCGACGATCGCTCCCTCTCCGATCACCGACCCGCTCAGCAAGACCGCCCCCATCCCGATCAAGCAGCGATCCCCCACCTCGGTTCCGTGCAGAACACAACCGTGACCGACCGTGACCTCGCTCCCGATGACGTTCGGGACATCAATATCCGCGTGGATCATCGTAAGGTCCTGAATGTTGGTTCGCGCTCCCACCGAGAGCTTGGCGTCGTCGCCGCGCACGACGCAGCCGAACCAGATGCTGACGTCTTGTGCGAGCTCGACGTCACCGGTGACGATCGCGTTCTCGGCGCGATACGCTCCGTCTTCCAGCGGGACGAACAATCCTTTGGACGGGTAGTGACTCATAATCCCGAAGTTCCTTCGGCGGTTTCGGCGTAGGTCGCGAGAACCATCGCCGTTGCATTGTTGAGCGCGTGAACGAGCCAGGCTGCCGAGAGGCGCTGCGTTCGAAGCATGACGGCACCGATCACCAGGCTCAAGACGAACACAGGCAGAAAGGCCGAGCTACCGTGCATGAGCGCGAACAAGATCGAGGTCGCGATGACACCGCCGCGATCCGACAGGTTCTGGACCAGTAGAGGCTGAAGAAAGCCCCGAAAGAGAACCTCCTCCAGGAAAGGCTGGATCGCAATGGCAATCAGAAGCCCCACGACTACCTCGAAGCTCGCTAGCTCAAACAGGGTCGTCATGACCGCCTGCGCCTCGAACTCTTGTCCCAGGAATTCCAAGAGATAAGGCCAGATGGTGAGCAGTCCCAAGAGCACGGGGAGGATGAAGACATAGGCGATGGTTGCCGCCGACAGCGCCTGTAGATCGCGGCCACCGGGGAAACCGAGCGCTCTCCAACCGATGACTTCACAACGTTCGGCGACCCTCCAGACGAGCAGGCAGGGCACGAGCAAGGTCGCGGAGTTTAAGAGGAGCTGTCCGAGCGCACTGATATCGTCCTCTGCTTGAATGCCCAAGAGGCGGAAGGCGAGCCCGAGCGCGAGCAGCGTTGAGAACCACGCAAAGACGGCGAGGACGACATGCGAGAAGCCCCAGCGAGCGAAGAACACGCGACGCTCGGGAACGAGGGTTCGAACGGCGTGCGTCGCCACCGGCAGCAGCGCGATCCCCGTTGCTACGAGGAGCAGACCGACCCAGGGAAACCCACCCACTTCTGTCAGAGCAAGCGCGTCACTCTCCGGCAATGCCCTGATCGGAACTCAGTTCCGCTCCCTCAATGGTTCCTTCGGTCGGCGAAGAGGCGGTCGCGTAGAGTCGCTTCGGAATACGTCCGGCCAAGAAAGCTTGCCGGCCAGCGCGAGTCGCGTCGCGCATCGCCGCCGCCATCCGGAGCGGATCCTTCGCCAGCGCGATGCCCGAGTTGAGCAGTACGCCCTCCACGCCGAGCTCCATAGCCATCGCAACATCGCTCGCCGTACCGACGCCCGCGTCGACAATGACAGGCACGTCGACCAACTCGCGAATGATGCGAATGCTGTTCGGATTCAAAACTCCCTGACCGGAGCCGATCGGCGAGCCAGCCGGCATCACACTCGCGACACCCAACTCGGCCAGGTGTACGGCAAGTCGCGGATCGTCGGAGGTGTAGACCAGTACCGAGAAGCCGTCATCGACGAGAGCCTTGGCCGCTTCCAGCGTTCCGACGGGATCGGGCAACAAGGTCTTCGTGTCGCCGAGAACCTCGAGCTTGACCAGGTTCGTGTCGAGCAGCTCGCGCGAGAGCTGCGCTGTCCGAATCGCGGAGTCCGCGTCAAAGCAACCGGCGGTGTTCGGCAGAATCGTGTAGCGCTCGCTATCGACATAGTCGAGGAGCGACTCACCCTTGGAGGGATCCAAATTCACGCGGCGAACAGCGACGGTCACGCACTCCGTACCGGAGAGCTCGAGCGCCCTTCGCATCTCCTCGAAGGTCGCGTACTTGCCCGTCCCCACGAACAGGCGCGAAGTAAAGCTGTGGTCCCCTACTTTGAGAGGAACGTCAATCGGATCTTCGGGTTTCACTTAGATAGGGGGTTGCGGGGTAAAAGGCTCGATTGGGTAGGCGCGCAGCAAAGCTGACTCATCCTCCGCCAACGAGCGTCACGATTTCGATTCGGTCACCTTCGGTCAGCAGCGTCTCCGCGTGATCCTTTCGAACCACCAGGTTGCGATTCAATTCGAGAGCCACCTTCACCGTGTCGAGCTTCAGCTCGACCAAGAGATCGGAGAGGCGTGTGCCCTCCGCGAGCTCATAAGCTTTTCCGTTGACCGCTACTTGCATTACGCCTTGGTCTCAATCGAGTCGCAGGAACGCGCACTTCAGGTAAGCGGTCTCGGGTAGGTTGAGCCGTTGAGGATGGTCGGGCGAAGCGCCGGTGTAGTGCTCCAACCAACCGATCCGCCCGGCTTCGCGAACCGCGGCCGCCAGGTGATCTTGAAACTCATCGCGACGAACAGCATACGAGCACGAAGAAGAGACCATGTGGCCCTCCGCCTCGGTCAGCGAAGCCGCTCGGCGATTCAATTCCAGGTAACCGCGCGCGGCGCCCTTTGCCTCGCGCTTGTTCCGCGCAAAGGCCGGAGGGTCAACCATCACGAGCCCGAATTTCTCTTCCGCGATCGCTCGTCGTCGCAGGTCCGTCATCGCGTCGACCTTTTCGACCGTCACGCGATCTTCGACCCCGTTCAGCTTCGCGTTGCGAAGTAACCGCTCAATCGACGTCGCCGATTGCTCCAAACACACCACGGACTCGGCGCCCGCCAGCGCCGCGCGAATTCCAAAAAGTCCGTCGTAAGCGAACGCGTCGAGAGCGCGCACGCCATCGGCATGCGAAGCCGCCAACAAGCGGTTCTCGCGTTGATCCAAATAGTGGCCGGTCTTGTGCCCCCCGATAACGTCGACCTCGTACTGAAGGTCGCCCTCTTTTACGAGCACCGTCTCGCGCGGCGTTCCGTCGATCCACTCCGTGTGTTTCTCCAGGTTCTCGAGCTTGCGAACTCCCGTATCCGACCGGTCGAGGACCGCCGTCATGGGAATGTCGATCACTTCGCGAACGAGGTCGAGCAGAAAGTCGCGCATGCGATCCGAGGCCTGGCAGCCGCTCTGCACCACGAACACGTCGGCATAGCGATCCAGGACGAAGCCCGGCAGCCCATCGGCGTCGCCGGCAAGGAGACGGCAGGCGCCTTCCGCATCGAGATAGCCGGCGCGTTTCCGCGCTCGAATGGCGCGCTCGACGACTTTGAGCCAGAACTCGCGATTGGGCTGGTCCGCCGAACGGGTGACCATGCGCACACAGATCTTGGAGTGCGTGCTGAACACGCCCCATCCCAGCGGACGGTTATCCGGAGCGTGAACCGGAACCAGCTCTCCCGCTTCGCCTTCCCCAGCCGCGACATCGTCACCATAAATCCAGGGATGTCCGCCCTCGACCCACCGCCGACCTTTTCCCGATAGCACTACCTTGCCCATGGGCGGATTGTAGTCATCAAATGGAAGCGGGAAGTCGGCGCCCTCCGTCTTTCTCGAAAGAAGCGCTCGGGGCTGTGAATCGAGTCCCGAGTGTGATGAGCTTCCCCTCCGACACCAGGCACGAATGCAGGCAGCCCACTCAAAGTCAGAATCGATCGAGCGCGGAAGAGAGCGTCTGCGCGGAGCAACCGGCCCCAAGCGAATCCTCCTGCTCACCCCGCGTCTCGCCAACACCGGCGCCGGGCGCATGTGTACCGACCTCGCCCTGAGGCTGGACCGCGAACGATTCGAGCCCGTGGTCTGCTGCTATGCGAGCTGGGGCGAGCTAGCGCGAGAGCTTGAGGATGCCGGCGTCGAGATCTTCATCCTCCGCAGACGTCCGGGCCTGGACCTCACCTATATGTTCGCCCTGGCCCGAGAGATGCGGAATCGACGCATCGAAATGGTCCACAGCGTCAACGCGCGCAAGGCCTACGTGGTCGGAGTGCTCTCGGCTTTGCTCGCCGGAGTGAGGCAAGGCGTCGCGAGCTTCCACGACCGCCCCGCCGCCAGAAAGCCGCTGCTCTCGCGAGCGGGCCGGCTCTGCGGCGAGCTCGTCGGGCGGGTCGTGACCAGCTCGAAGGCCGTACGGGATTCGCTGCTGGAAGAGCGCTGGATTCCGCCGGGCAAGGCGGTCGTCATTCACGATGGCGTCGATCCCGCGCGCTTCAATCGGCCGGGCCAGCGCGAAGCCGCCCGAGCTCACTGGGGCTTTGGTCCAGAGGATCGCGTCATCGGCAGCGTGATCTCTCGCGAAGATCCCGTCGGCCTCGAGCGGCTGCTCAAGACTGTCCTCATCCTGAAGGAAGCCCGCGCCGACGTGCGCTTCCTAATCTCCGGCGTCCAGGGCGAAAACGACTCGCACACCACCTTTCTCGGCGCGCACTCCGACAGCCCGGCCTTCTTCTCCGCGATCGATCACCTGTGCTTACCGCAAGCCGACCGCGTCGTCCCGCTGACTCTGATCGAAGCCTTGATCTCCAAAGTTCCGGTCACCGCAGCACGACACGCTAACGATCCGGACTCAGCGCCCGCGGGCCCCTGGGCCTTCGCCCAACGCACCGCTCCCAATGCCCAGGCTCTGGCCGCGGGAATCCTATCGCTCCTCGATGACGCTCGCGAAACCCTGACGCTCACGACCGCCGGGAGCGAGTGCGCGCGCGAGCAATTCTCGATCGAGAAGCATGTCGATAGCATGCAAGCGCTCTACGATTCGCTGAATTAGCGAACCTCGACAAGCGTCTGAAAACGCTTCAGCTCGCGAAGCGACTTCAGATCGGGATCATCACTCGCCCACATCTTTTGCCGGACGAGTGCGCCCGCGCTCTGTTGGTTCTCTTCAAAGTCGCGCTGCAAGAAATCCAGCGCCAGCTCCGGCTCACCCAACAGGGCATAGGTGCAGGCCATGTTGTAGTAGAGCGGCGGAGCGGGTGAGACTTCGCGCAACTGGATACGGGCTTCTTCCATCCGCCCGGATCGCGCGCGATAACACGCGAGGAGAGCGCGCATGAAGTCGCTCTTGTTCAGCTCGAACGCGCGATCGAAGTAAGCCAGTGCTTTTTCGCGATCGCCCATTCGAACATTGGCGTTCACCGCCAAGCTGACCAGGCAGTCCGAAAGGCGCAGCTCCGTGCGCCGGATCAGATCGTCGTAGGCTGCGGCAAGCTCGAGCTCGTTGTTCTCACGCGCCTTGTCGCGATCCTCTTCGAACTGAGTCACCGATGCTCCCAGTTCCTCCAAGACACCCAGCAACGTGGTTTCCGCGTTCTCCGGACGCCCCTCTTCCGTGAAGCTCGCCGCGACCACCAGCCCGATCTCCGACTCCAGCGCCGGGTAAATCAATCCGGACTCGCGCAGATCCTCGAGCAACCGCTCGGCGAGTTCGCGTGTCTCGATCGGCCGACCCTCAACGCGAAGGTCGCGCGCCAACCAAAGCGCGAGCTGCGACGGATTGCGCTCGCGCGTGAGGTACGCATAAGCCTCCTCCCGCCGCTCGCCCTCCTCTACCTTGGCTTCTGCGGCCTGAACGTTTTGTTCGATCATCTGTCGCCGGATCCAGAGCTGTCGGCGCGCGCGCTCGGTGAGATCCATACGACGCCCCTCTTCCGACAACCTTCTCCGGAGAGCGAATTGATAGTTCAGGAGCAGCGCGAATCGATCCGGATCGACGATCGGATTCGAGAGAGCGTCGAGCCTTCCTTCACTCACAAGTTCCGACGGATCGAGCTCGAGAGGCGCGAACCCCGGCATCTCGGTCCGTGCGACCGTTGCAAAAGCTTGCCCGATCGAGCGCATCAGCTCGATGCCCCGCTCGCGGCTCAGGTTGGGATTCGTCGCGTTGTCATACATCAGTCGACGGGGTCCGAGATCGTGATCGAGGATCGCATCGAGATCACAGGCGTAGTCGACTCCGAGCCGAGTCGCCGTGAGCTGAGCGATCAAGAGACGCGCATGCGAATTGCGAACCGTCTCCAAGACCTCGAGGTCCTTCGCAGACTTGCCCGTGAGCAAGAGCGAAGCCGCGCGCATCAGCTCCACCAAGGCGCCCAGTCGCAAATATTCAGTAGCTTCACGAGCTCGCAAGTCGGAGGACTTCGACTCCTCGGGAAGTAAATCGACGCGAGCCGAACTGAGCGCGTCGAGAATTGCGAGAGCGCGGTCGAGGTGCGGCTCGGCCAGATCCGGCCGGCCACTGGCCGCCAGTCCGACGGCTTCGAAGTATTGGCCAAAGAACCGGAACCGCGCCGCCTCTCGGCCGGGTTTCGATTTTGCCGACGCTTGAACTCGTCGCGCCGATTCGAGCGACTGTCCCGGTTCGGACGTAAACCTGAGCGCGAGCAACGCCCGTCGATACTCGAGGTCAAGCGTGTTCCAGCCGGCCGACTCCAAGCCGTCGAAGACGAGCGCTGTGCGCTCCGAAGTCGAAGTCTGTGAGACACGCGAAATCAGATTTTCCAGCCCGAGTCGCGCGCCCACTCGGACGCGATCATCCGCGTGCCGTGAGAGCACCACAATCGGCGTCAGGTCGGCGAGCACTTCACCGACGTTCGAAAGATCCGCAAGAGTCCGACCGTAGCCAGCAATTAAAACGGCCAAAACTTCCGCGGCCGGCTCCGCGGCTCCCGCGCGAAGGTCGCTGATGCGGCGGAGGATCGCCCGGCGTCCGACGGCCGTGTTAATCAGAGCCTCGGCGGCGGATGCCCGATAGACCTCCGGCAAATCATCGACGAGTCGGTCGAGCTCTTGTCCGGCGTCGGGATTTCTAAAAGCAGAGAGCGCTTCGATCGCGAAGGCCATCAACTCCGGCTCCGAATCTGCCCGTGCCACCTTCGCGAGAGCGGCGGCCCGCTCCTCGCCGAAGTCATCTGCCAAGTCGGTGCGAGCCAGAAATTCGATCAGAGTCCGGCGCACGTCCGCGTCGCCTTCTCTGGCGCCGAGCCAGTTCACCGCTCCGGGGACACACTCCGCACCTCCCACCCGGACGACGAGCAGAGCTCGGGCGCGGCGGGCTCGAACTCCCGCAGCCGAGGCCTCGACCAACGCCCGAAGAGCCGCCGAAGGACCGAGCTCGATCAGACGCTCGAAGGCTGCCGTGCGGAGCTCGCTCGACTCCGCCTCGAGCTGAACCAGCTCGGCATCGATGGAAGACAGGTCGCCCGACTCTTCGAAGCGAACCCGCTCGTTCTGGCTCGGCGAGCCTGCGCCAGCCTGTGGTGCGCCGGCGAGGAAACCGAGAGCGACCGTGATGAGAAGACTCCGGATCACGCGGGCTCCTCGGCTCCATTCTGAGGCGGGTCCGGCTTGGGGAGCCGGTACTCGAAGGCTCGACGCGTCAAACCGATTTGGCGCGCTGCCGCGCTGATATTGCCCCGATGTTCGGTTAAAGCGGCCCGAATCATCGCTTTTTCGAGGTTTTCGAGATCGAGGCCATGAGCCAGAGCGCGGGCCGCCAGCTCATCGGCAACGCCGCGGACGGCCTCCTCCAGAAATGCGAACTCCTTCGCGGCTACCGAACTCTCGAGGGACGAAGTGATCCCCATCACCGCCACTCGCTCCAGCGCGTTCTCAAGCTCACGGACATTGCCCGGCCAGGGGTGCTCGGCCAGCCGGGCGAGAGCTTCATCGGAGACGGGGCGAGCTTCGATTCCCAATCGACGGGTGATACCGGCGGAGAGAGCGGTGATCAGATCCGGGAGATCCTCGAGGTGCGCCCGAAGCGGCGGAACCTCCAGCGGAACGACGGCCAGCCGGTAATAGAGGTCGCCGCGCAGACCACCGGAAGCCACCTCGGCGTCGAGATCGCCGCCGCTGGTGGCGAGGATCCGAACATCCACGGGAATCGGCTGCTCCCCACCGAGGGGCTCGACCACGCGCTCTTGAAGAACCCGGAGCAGGGTCACCTGAGCCTCCGGCGGTAGAAGAGCGACCTCGTCCAGCACGAGAGTTCCGCCCTCGGCTCGTCGAAAGAAGCCCTTTCGCGCTCGGTCGGCACCCGTAAAGGCGCCCTTTTCGTGTCCGAAGAGCTCGGCCTCAATAAGAGTGGGCGAGACCGCCGCCAGGTTCACGACGACGAAGGGCTTGTCACTGCGGAGACTCTTGGCGTGGATCCGTTCCGCCGCAAAGCCCTTTCCGCTCCCACTCTCGCCGGAGAGCAGGACCGTAGCCTCGGTCCCGGCGACCTGATCGAGGCGTGCTAGGAAATCTCTATAGAGTTCACTGCCGCGGGAGGGTTTGGATTTGGAGGAGCTCATCGTGCGTTCAGCCGCTCGGAACCTACCACGATGAAGGCCTATCGAGGATCGTCCCCTTCCGGCGGCCACCTCCGGCGGAGGACCATCTTTGAAATTCATCGCGAGGATTAGGGGCTCCAGGCCCCCTAGATGTAGATATGCAGCGCCACTTGGTTTCTAATGGGGGCTTATACGCGACGCCGAGAGTGCGGAGAGTACGGTTCCCCGAGTCGGGTGCCGGCGCTTCATCAACCCCTGAGTTGGCTCTGCGCCCGTCTGCGGTGAGGTCAGCCTCGCTGCGGGGGGTGGTTTCGTGTCTACCCAATCCTCGAACTGCTCCCCGTACCTGCTCGCCCCCCCACTACCGCGATGAACAAGGAAGACCTACTCCGAATGGTCGATGTGATCCACCGAGACAAAGACATCTCGGTGGAGGTCATTTTCGACGCACTGGAGGAAGCCATTGCGGCCGCGATCAAGAAGCGCATCGGCGCTGGTGATGATCTCATCGTTCGGCTCGACCGCACGACTGCTGAAGTCGAGGTGGAAGACGACGAGGGTGAGTACGAGTTCGAGCTCGACCAACTCGGGCGAATTGCAGCGCAGACCTTCAAGCAATCGTTTTTGCAAAAGCTGCGTGAAGCAGAGCGCGACGTACTCTACGACGAGTTCGAGATGCGCGTCGGCAGCCTCGTCAACGGAACCGTGCAGCGTTTCGACGGCGACAACTTGGTCGTCAACTTGGGCAAAACGGAGGCTTATCTTCCCCGCGACGAACGCGTTCGCGGTGAGACCTTCTCGCCGGGTGATCGCATTCGCGCGATTGTGCTCGAAGTCTCCAAGGACGGACCGCGAATCCGTATCACGGTCAGTCGCGCACACCCCGACCTGGTTCGCCGCCTGTTCGACCTTGAGGTTCCCGAAATCGCCGATTCGATCATCGAGATCAAACGCGTGGTTCGCGAACCCGGCTACCGCACGAAGATGGCCGTCATCTCGCAGGATCCGAAGATCGACTGCATCGGAGCCTGCGTCGGTGTACGCGGTTCGAGAATCAAAGCCGTGATCGACGAGCTGCGCGGCGAGCGCATCGACATCATTCGCTGGAGCGACTCGCTCGAGACCTTGATTATGAATGGCTTGAAGCCGGCCGTAATCAATCTGGACAACATCTACGCCGACATCGACTCGCACTCGTCGGTCGTGATCGTGGACGAGGACCAGCAGTCCCTCGCTATCGGCAAGAAGGGCCAAAACGTACGCTTGGCCAGTCGCTTGTGTGGATGGGACATCGACATCAAGACGCGCGCCGAGTTTGAAGCCGAAGAATTTGGCGAGCTCTCGGAAGAAGGAGACCTTCAGGACGCTGGGGCCATCGACGAGCAGCAATCCACCCCATCAGAGGAAGTAGCCTCCACGACTGCGGCAAGTACCGAGTCTGCACCGGAGCCTTCCGCTCAAGAACCATCCGAGCAAGCCAGCTCAACCGCGGACGGCACCCCCGAGATTCCATCGGGATCCGTTTCCGCATCCACCACTGAGGCGCGGACGGATAGCTGATCTTCAGCATTCCTCATCAGCCTTATCGAACACCCGGAGGAGAAGGCCGCACTTCTCCCCCAACCTAGGATTTAGAGAGCCTTTCCCACGTGAGTAAGACCCGAGTCTACGATCTCGCCAAACAGTACGGCATGTCCGGTCAGGACCTCGCCGGGAAGCTTCGTGACTTGGGCTTTAGCCACATCAAGAGCCACATGAGCGCGCTAACGGATTTCGAAGTGATCGAAATCCAAGGCCGACTGGAAGCCTACGGCATCGTCGGAGAGAGCAAGCCCGAGACCGTGGAGGAGAAACACGGTGGGCTCGTCATCAAGCGCAAGAAGAAAAAGAAGGTCGCCGAGCCCAAGCCCGTCGCCACTCCCGCGCCGATCGAAGACGAACCGGTCGCAGCAGAGGAGCCCGACGCTCCGGTTGTGGAATCCGTACAAGAAGCCGCGGCTACCGAGGAGTCGATCCCGGAAGTTGCTGCTCAGGAACATGTAGAAGAGCCCGCTCCCAGCGCAGCGACAGAAACCGAGGCGCCGCTCGCCGAAATGAGCGAGCCGGAAGTAGCCGCTGTCGAAGAGAGCACAACGGAATCCGAAGTGGTCTCGGCAGCCGAGCAGCCTCCCGTCGAAGCCGACGAGGAATCGATCCCCGTCGAAGCTGAGTTGACCGAAGCCGCCAAGGCCGAGGCGACGGAGACCGAGAGCGCCGAGGCTGGCACGGAAGCGGCCAAGCCCACCAAAGAATCGCCCAAGCGCCGCGCGGGCAAAGTGGTCGGCTTCATCGACCTCTCAAAGATCCAACCGCGTCAGGCGGATCGTCCGCAATCGCGACGCCTCAGCTCGAGCGACGATGTTGCGCCGAACGTCCAACCGACCCTTGGGCACGATCGAAAGTCCGCTCTTCAGCGCGGCGATCACGGCACGCGAGGCGCACTCACCGCGGCTCAGCTACGCGAGCGCGAAAACAGTCGGTTCCTCAGGCGCCGTCCGGCTGCTGGGCGCGGACGCGGAGGCGGAGGCGGATCACGTGGTCCTCGCGCAACCGGATCGCCGTTCTCGGGGATGGAGGTCAAGGTCGCCGAGCCGGTGACGATGAGGAAGCTCGCCGAAGCGCTCGCGATCAAAGGCAACGACCTCTTGAAGACCGCATGGGCGGAGCTCGGTTTCGGCACGGTCAACATCAACTCGCTTCTGGACCAAGACACGGCGACCCTGCTCGCCAGCGAGTTCGAAGTCGATCTGAAGATCACTAAAGAAGTCGAAGCGGAAGAACGTTTGCTCACCGCACTCTCCGATCGCCGTGACGCGATCTCGGAAGAGAAGCTCGCGACGCGTCCGCCGAGCGTCTGCTTCCTCGGCCACGTCGACCACGGTAAGACCACGCTTGTGGACGGGATTCGCAAGACGCGCATCACGACTGGTGAGGCCGGCGGTATTACACAGCACATCGGCGCTTATCAGGTCACCACCGAGCACGGGCACACGCTCTGCATCTTGGACACGCCGGGCCATGCGGCCTTCACCGCCATGCGCGCCCGCGGTGCGCAGTCGGTGGATATCGCCGTCCTCGTCATCGCCGCCGACGACGGTGTCATGCCGCAGACCGAAGAGGCGATTCAGCACGCGAAGGCGGCCGGTACGCCGATCGTGGTCGCGCTGAATAAGATGGACAAGCCCGAAGCCAACGCCGAGCGCGTGAAGACCCAGCTCTCCGGCTTGGGGCTCCAACCGGAAGATTGGGGCGGCGACACGGCATTCATGGAGGTCTCGGCGCTCAACGGCACCGGTGTCGAGGATTTGCTCGAACGTCTGTTCCTCGAGAGCGAAGTTCTGGAGTTGACCTGTCACTTGGACGGTGCCGCTTCCGGCGTTGTACTCGAAGCCGAGATCCACAAGGGCAAAGGCCAGATCGCTCACCTGCTCGTCCAGGACGGCACGCTCGCAAAAGGCGACGTCATTCTCGCGGGTAAGGGCTACGGCAAGGTGCGTTCCATCACGAACGACCGCGGCAAGGTGATCAAAGAAGCCGGTCCCGGTACGCCCGTCGAAGTCACGGGACTCAACGAGCTTCCGAGTGTCGGCGACACTTTCCACGTGGTGGACAATCTCGACCAGGCCAAGGAAGTGGCGTCCGAGCGCGGAACCAAGCTGCGCCAAGTCGAGCTTACCGAGCGCCGCAAGGTCACCTCGACCAACGTGCTTGAAGCGGTTGCCGAGCAGGACATCGACTCGATTAACCTGGTGCTCCGCGCCGACGTGCAGGGCTCGGTCGAAGTGCTCAAGCAGCAGCTCGCTGATGTCATGCACGACGAGGTGCGCGTCCAGCTGATCCTGACCGGAGTCGGAGAGGTCGTCGAAAGCGACATTGACCTCGCCGCAACTTCCGGCGCGACAGTCCTCGCTTTCCACGTCGGTACCAGCTCCAAAGCCCGCAAGGCCGCCGAGCGCCAACACGTCGAAATCCGCAACTTCTCCGTCATCTACGAGTTGCTCGACTACGTGCACAAGCGGATGGAGTCTTCGCTCTCGCCCGAGTTCAACGAGGAGATCACCGGCCACGCCGAGATTCGACGGGTCTTCCCCTCCTCGCGCTTCGGCAGCATCGCGGGTTCCATGGTCCTCGACGGAACCATTGGCCGCGACAACAAGTGTCGCCTGCTTCGCGATGGCACCGTGGTTCACACCGGCGCTCTCTCCGGACTGCGCCGCGAGAAGGACGACGCCAAGAAGGTCCGCGAGGGCTTCGAGTGCGGAATCCTGATCAAGGACTACAACGACATCAAGCCCGGCGACGTCATCGAGACCTTCAAGGTCGTCGAGTCTCGCCGACTGCTTGAGATCTAGCAGCCCGTGGCCAACGATCGAACGATTGCGCGGCTCGAGGCGCGCATCAAAGAGCGAGCCGCCTACGCCGTCGAGTTTGAGCTCAACGATCCGCGCTCGTCGTTCATCACGCTCACGCGTTGTGAGCTCGCTCGCGATTTAGCGTCGGTCAAGATCTTCTACTCCGTCCTCGGCAGCGAAGCGGATAAGAACAAGACCGCGCGCATGCTCGAATCCGCCGGTGGCTTCATCCAACGCCAGGTCGGTCGCGTGCTGCGGACCCGCCACACACCGCGCATCAGCTGGATCTTTGACGACACGATCGAAAAGATCGATCGCATGGATAACCTCTTGAACGAGACCTTTAAGAGCGACCGCGAAATCAATCCGGACGCGCACGAGGGCTGGGTCGAAGACTCGGGTGCCGAGCAAGACCCGCTGCCGGGCGACAGCTGAACTGCGGAGTCGATCACGGCGTGAGCGCTGGAGCTCAGCTCCGTCGAGACCTGCCGAGCGCTTACCGCCTCCAGGTCACGCCGTCCGCCGAGTCCTCAAGAGTAATTCCCATCTCCAGTAGCTGATCGCGAATTCGATCGGCCCCGCCCCAGTCCTTCGCGTCGCGCGCCGCGGTACGAGCGGCGACCAATTTCTCGATCTCGGCGACCGTTCCACCATCGAGCTCATCGCGCTCGAACTCAAGGACACCCAGGACTCCGTGCACACGCTCTAAGAATGCCAGCGCGTCCGCCGCGGCCTCCGCTCCCAGCGGTTCCTTCTCGATGGCCGTACGGAACTCGAAGAGCGCAGCCAATGCCTGAGGCATCGCGAGGTCGTCGTTAAGCGCCGCCTCGAACTTGTCGCGGGCAGCATCCAAGATCTCTCGATCGCGACTTGTTGAGTCGGCGACTGACTCGCCGCCAGCTTCGACGGACTCTTGAACTCGCACCACCAAGTCGTCGAGCTTTGCGAGCGCGGACTCGGACTCCTTCAGGATGCTCCAGGTGAAGTTGAGCGGCTGACGGTAGTGCCCCCGAATCAACGAGTAGCGCAGCGCTCGTTCCGAGAAGCCCCGCTCCTCGATGTCATCCAGGGTGTAGACGTTGCCCAAGCTCTTGGACATTTTCCCGCCGTCCACTTGGAGAAACTTCGCGTGCATCCAATAGCTCGCAAAGGTCTTCCCCGTGAAGGCCTCACTCTGGGCAATCTCGCACTCGTGGTGCGGAAAGACGTTGTCCTCACCGCCGGTGTGAATGTCGATCTGATCGCCCAGGTGCTTGCGCGCCATCGCCGAGCACTCGATGTGCCAACCGGGAAAGCCATCCGCGCCGAGCACGGTGTCCCACTTCATGAGGTGCTTCGGGTCGCACTTCCACAGCGCGAAATCCGCGGGGTGGCGCTTCTCCGTGTTGACCTCGATCCGCGCTCCCGCCTCCAAATCCTCGACCCGATTGCCGGAGAGCTCTCCGTACCGCTCGAACTTGGACACGTCGTAGTAGACGTTTCCGCCGACTTGGTAGGCATAGCCCTTCTCGATCAATGCCTGAATGATCTCCAGCATCTCGGGAATGTGATCCGTCGCACGCGGATAGATCTCCGCTTCGCGAAAGCCGAGCGCCTCCAGGTCCGCGAGAAAGTCGCGCGTGTAGCCCTCCGAGATCTGCTTGGGATCGGTCTCCTCCCGACGCGCCTGGGCCTCGATTTTGTCTTCACCCTCATCCGCATCGTGGAGCAGGTGCCCGACGTCCGTGATGTTCATCACCTGACGAACTTCATAGCCGAGGTACTCGAGCCAACGTCTTAAAATGTCCGCGAACAGGAACGAGCGAAAGTTCCCGATATGCTGGCGGTTGTAGACCGTCGGTCCGCAGTTATACATGCGAACCACACCATCCTCGATCGTCTCGAAGGGTTCTTTGGTGTGGCTTCTGGTGTTGTATACGACGAAGGTCAAAACTCTGTCCTCGGTCAGTTCGACGTGCAAAGATGCCGGCCGAGCGTGCGGCGAGCGCGCAATTATAGAGACACCCCGTGACTGGCCCTACCCCCATAGTGGATCGCGTGAAAATCCTCGGACGCGGAGCGACTTCCGTCGTGGAGCTCGGAGTGCTCCGGTCTGCCTACGGAGATTGGCCGGAGGGTACGGAGGTTGCGGTCAAGAGGCTGCTGCCCGAGCTGAGTGCGGACAAGCGCGCGCTCGCAGCTCTCGTAGAGGAGGCCGAGGCGCTGAGCGAGGCCGAGCATCCGTCGCTCGTCCGAGCGCTCTTCAGCGGATCGGATGACCACGGGTCCTTCCTCGCACTCGAGTTCGTGCCCGGCAAGAACCTCGATGAGGTGCTGGCGGACACCGGTCCCCTTCCGGAACCCCGGGTTCGGTCGGTTGGGGAACAACTCGCCGGTGCTCTGGCCGCCCTTCACGCGGCCGGCCGAGTCCACGGGGATCTCAAGCTGGAGAATGCCCGCCTCGATGATTCCGGTCGCGCGGTTCTGATCGATCTCGGTTTCTCGCGCCGATTCGAATGGACGAACCCCGATCGCGAAGGCGAAGCACTGCCGGGAAATCTGCTCTTCCTGTCGCCCGAGACCGCGCGAGGCGCTGCACCCACGCCGGGTTCGGACGTTTTCGCGATTGGCATCCTGCTCTACTTCCTGGCGACCGGCGAACACCCCTTCATCGATTCGGAACAGCGAGGCGCCGACCTCGAATCCGGTGCGACTCAATTGCTCGAGCGCCTCGCCGACCTCCACCGCGATGGGTTGCAGCCCCCGTCCGCCTTCGTCGTCGAGCTCTCGCCTTTCTTCGATCAACTCATCGAGAGACTGCTGTCGCCCTACCCGACCTTGCGGCCAACCGCGAAAGAGCTCGCGACCCTTCTGGAGAACGGCGAAACGCACCCCTGGTGGCGCGAGCGCGTGGCGCGTGGCGAGTCCGGTCGCGGAGCGACGGACCATCCGCGCGCGCACCTCACTCAGCTCGTCGGTCGCGAAGACGCTCTCGATACTCTCACTCTCGCGCACCGCTCTCTGAAACTCGCGACCGCTGAAGAGCCGGGCTCGGGTGCCGTGGTCTGGTGCTCTGCGCCCGCGGGCAGTGGTAAGTCACGCCTCGTCACCGAGTTCGCCGCTCGCATGCGAACGGCCACGCGTCCTCCGATGTATCTTTACGGCCGGGCTTCCGAGCGCCGCGAGTCACGCCCGCTCGGCACCTTACTCTCCCTGCTACGCCGCTGGCTCCAGCTTCCGCCGGGCGCGAACATCGGTCCCCGCGGAATTGATCGTCTGAACCGCACCGTCCCACCCCAAGACGCCGAAGCACTCGCGCTGGCGCTCGGTCCGGGGGGCGGCGAGTTCGCGCCCGCGCTTCCCGTGGCGGTGGTCGCCTGGCTGCGCGCTCTCGCCGAGACGCGGCGCTTGATCATTTTCATCGACGACTTGCATCACGCCGGCGGAGCCACCTTAGGAGCTCTGGGCGAATTGGCCCGCGAGCTCTTCACGACCGAAGCCTTGCTCGTGCTCGGCCTCCGATCCGATGCAAAGCACGCCTCGGCTGAAGCTCTACAGCGATTGAGGATCAAGCTCGAGGAGTTTGCGGAGCGCACCCGTGCGTTGCCGCTCTTCGACCTCTCCCTCGGCCCGCTCACAAAAGCTGCCGTCAGCGAGCTCGTCGCCGCGCGATTCGATCCGTCGGTTCCACGCGATCGACTCGCGCTCGTTCTATGGGAGCGCAGCTTGGGCAGCCCCGGCCTGATCTCCGAACTCTTGCGTGGACTGGAAGCGCGCGAAGATGCGGGCTCCATTAGTCCCGAAAACCCGCTGTGGCAGCTCGACATCGAACCGGAGTCCCTGCCCTACCCGAGATCTCTTAAGCGCGCGATCGAAGATCGGATGAACGAGCTCGAACCGGCCGAGCGCATCTGGCTAGGTCGGCTCTCGGTCATCGGCGGACGCATTGCCAAGAACTTTGTCACGGATGCTTTTCCCGAAACTCCCTCCGGCGAACTCGATCGCGTTCTCGTCGCGCTGACGGCAGCCGATTGGCTCACACCCGTCGCCGACCGTTATCGCTTCTCCAGGCCGGCACTGCGTGAAGCCATCTACAACCGACTGGGCATCACCGAGCGCCGAGAGATTCACTCGCGAGTGGCCGACGCTCTCGCCACGGAGGATGGTGGCAACAACTGGGAGGGAATTTTCTACCGCGCGCACCACCTGAAACAGGCGGACCGAAGCAAGGCACTCTTTGAGCTGCTCCGGCCGTTGATTCCCAATATCCCCAAGAGCGGTCAGCCCGAGCGAGTCTTGACGCTCGCGCAGTGGGCGATCGAAGCCTGTCGACCAGCCCCCGAGATTTCGGCCGCTGAACTGATGGACCTGTACGAGATCGCCGTCGACGCGGCCAACGGGCTCGGGCGCCGCGACCTCGAGCGCGACCTCTTGGATCACATGATCGACCTCGATCTCAATTTGGAGGGCGACCCGAAAATCGCCGCACGCGTCTACCTCGCCCACGGACGCTTCTCGCTGGGCATTGGGCAGATGGGCTTGGCGCGTGGCTGGCTCTCGAACGCGATTCGATTCGCTCGCAGCGCCGATTCGAATGAACTTCTGTGCGACGGACTGCGACGACTCGCGACCTTGCACGCATTCTCCGGCGACTTTGAGAGCGCGCGCTCGATGGTGACCGAGGCCGTTGAGATCGCTCCCGACTCGCGGCGGCGCGCCTTCGCTTCTCTCGCCAGCGCGCAGATTGCTGTCATTGAGAATCGCATCACCGACGCGCTAAAAGATGTGGCGACCGCCCGGGCCGAGCTCGCGGACAAAGACCCCGACGGACTCGAGAGCGCTCACGCAGCGGTCGACATGTTGCGCGCGCGAATCTCGAGATCGATTGGCAGGCACGGACGCGCCTTGGCTTCCGCGAGTCGCGCGGTCCAGCGGGCTCGGCGTTCGGGTGACCGACGGCTCGAAGTGGAGGCGACGGCGAGGCTCGGCGGGCTCGAAATCGATCTGGGTCGATTCGACAGCGCAGCCGAGCGACTCCGAGATGCGCGCTCACTCGCGATCGAGATCGAGGACAAAGGCGGTCGCGCACTCGTCGAGATGTGGATGGCGATCCTGTCGTGGGAGCGGGACGCGCCGGAGGCCGGACAGGTTTTGGAGCGCACGATTGAACTTGCGGCAGAGATCGGACACCACCGACTCCGCGCGCTTGCGCTGGCCATCCTCGCGCGTCAACGCGCGTCCGTAGGCGAGCTTGAAGCCGCGCTCAAGCTTGGAAAGCAGGCGGCGGAGCTGCTCGATCGGTACGGTGCCGAGCTCACGGATCGGATCGTGATTCGAGGAACGCTCGGACTCGTCGAGCGCCTGTCGGGAAACGAGAGCCGCGCACGTAGTGTTATCCGAAGGATTCGTCGGCGAATTCGGAGCGAGAGCCGAGCGCTCGATGACGAAGAATTGCGGAGCTCTCAACGGAGCTACGCCGAGCGCCTCCTGGAGGCCACGGTCACCGAAGAGGGTCCGCTCTACCCTCCCATTCGACTGGACGACTGACTCGATCGGGAGCGCGCAGCCGCGCCCTCTGGAATTGTCCAAGAAAAGCCAGCCGATGGCTTGCGCCCCGAGAACAGCGCTGTACCTTGACCCCTTGTTGAGACTGATTCTCAATACGAAACAGATCCGCAGCCTGTGCACTCCCCCATGCGTCGCCCCCACAACCGCCTCCTTTCGCCGCTTTGCGCCGGAATATTGGCGCTTTGCGCCCAAACCTCAGTCGGGGCGCCACTCCCGCTACTCGACGACCTAACGGTCCAAGAGGCATCGCACAGCGAGCCCGGCGTCACAGTGGAACGCCAGCTCGGAATGATGGGCACCCTGCTCCGGCTCTCCGTCGAGCACGACGATCGAAGCGTCGCACTCGCCGCGAGCGAGGCGGCCGTGCAAGTACTCGAGACCACCGAGGCGCGGCTCTCCACCTGGCTCGAGAAGAGCGAGCTCTCCCAGCTCAACCGTTCTCCCCTCGGGGAGCCGTTCGCCATTTCGGCCGATCTCCACGCCGACCTCTCTGCCGCTCGCAAGTACTGGACGCTCACTCATGGCGCCTTTGATCCCGCCGTCGGCGCGGCCGTTCAGGCCTGGGATATTCGAAACGCGGGCCGCATTCCAACTGCGGAAGAGCGCCGAGCAACGATCGTCGCCGATGGTTTCGCAGCGCTCGAGCTCAGCGCTCTCGAAGTCGAAGCTGCGGACGGCGCGCAGGGTCCCTGGGCGCTGCGACGTTCGGCCAATCTGCGCATCGACGAGGGCGGCTTCGGAAAAGGCCTTGGACTCGACCGAGCCATGGCCGCGCTTCGCAGCGCCGGTGCGCACTCCGCTCTCCTGGATTTGGGCGGACAGGTTGTCGTGTTCGGCCGCAGCGAATCGATTCCGCTCGCCGACCCGCGCGACCGCTCGCGCGCCGTGCTCTCCATCACCCTGAACGACGGCTCTCTAGCGACCTCCGGGAACTCGGAGCGCGGCGTTCAAGTCGAGGGCGAGCGCATCGGTCACCTCTTCCATGCGCGCACGGGTGAACCGGCGCCGGACTTTGGCAGCCTGACCGTGATCGCAACGAGCGCCCTGGCCGCCGACGCACTCTCGACAGGCCTCTACGTCATGGGTCCCGCTCAAGCCCTGGCACTCGCAGAAAAAACTCCCGGTATAGAGGTTGTGATCCTCGATACGCGGCAAGCTCATCTTCGCCTCTTCGCCTCCAGCGGAATGCGCGACAAGCTCACTCATGTCGATTCGACCCTGATCGTCGAATGGAAAACCGAAACTCCAACGAAATAGCAGCACATCCCGTGAAAACTCCATCAAGCTCCACTCCCTCAAGGATCCTCACCGTTCTCCTTTTGCTGGCGGGCTTTGCCGGCTCGGCGAATGCCAACACGACGGACCCCTCCGACTTGAGCGCGGACGACGAGCGCTATCAAAAGCTCGAAGCCAAGGTCGACATCCTCACGGAGGAGGTCTTGCTCCTGCGAAGCGGCGACCTCTCCAGCCCGATCGGAGCATCGGTCTCCGGTCTCGGAGCTGCCGCCTCGCGCGTGTTCGGAGCCCAAGGACTCTCGCTCGGCGGCTACGGCGAAGGGATCTATAACAACTTCCGGTCGGGAGGCGTCACCGATCAGGCCGACTTTCTGCGCGCCATCCTCTACGTCGGCTACAAGTTCAACTCGACCTGGGTGCTCAACACCGAAATTGAGATCGAGCATGCCGACGAGATCTTTCTCGAGTTCGCAGCGCTGGACTACCTCTACCGGGAGGAGCTGAACTTTCGAGCCGGTCTCGTGTTGATCCCGATGGGCTTCTTGAACGAACAGCACGAGCCGACCTCCTTCTATCCCGTGCGCAGAACGGACATTGAGTCCTTTATCCTTCCGAGCACTTGGCGCGAAAACGGCGTCGGCATCTACGGCGAGTGCGATCAGTTCGCCTACCGTGCCTACGTCGTCAACGGCTTCGACGGGCAGAACTTCCGCGCCCAGGACGGTCTAAGGAAAGGTCGTCAGAAGGGCAGCAAGGCGAAAGCGAATGATCTCGCCGGTGTCGCGCGTCTGGACTACATCGGCCTGCCCGGCTTCCTCATCGGCGGTTCCTACTACGTCGGCCACTCTGCGCAAGACGTCGACGGCATCAACGGTAAGGTCTCGATCATGGAAGCCCACGCCGAGGTCAACTACCGTGGCTTTCGCGGTCGCGCTCTGTGGGCCGACGCCGAAGTCGAGGATGTCGCCGCGCTCGCGACGGCGAACGGTGCCATGCCAGCCGTTGGGGATGTCATCGGACAAAACCTGCAGGGCGGCTATCTGGAAGGCAGCTTCGACGTCTTTTCCCTGACGGAGCGCGAAGATCACCTGACACCGTTCATTCGCTGGGAGTCCTACGACTTGCAG
Organism: Planctomycetota bacterium; assembly: GCA_029259635.1. GTDB lineage: Bacteria > Planctomycetota > UBA1135 > UBA1135 > OFTM34. Next base: position 157,602 of record JAJDEU010000037.1, read on the forward strand.
CGGAATACGCCGATGGGCTTTATGGCAACCGGCGCCTTCGACGTGCGAGTCACTACCGTCGGCTTGGCTTGGCAACCGAATAAGAACCTGATTCTGAAAGCTGACTTTCAGAACTATGATTCACTGGATCACTCTCATCCGAATCAATTCAATCTCGGAATGGGCTACATCTTTTAGATTCCCCGCCCATGCGTCACTTCCTCTTTCTCTGCCTACTCGTCGGACTAGCTCTTCCCGCCCTCGCATCAGTAAGGGTGAAGGAGTCGAAGTTTCTCTCCGTCGAGGAAGCCCTAGAGCTCGCCTACCCCGAGTGCCAGTTCGAGCGCGAGTCGATCTTTCTCACCGAGAAAGAGCAGAAGAGCGCGGAGAAGCTGGCCGGTCACAAGCTCCAGTCGAGGTTGTTGCTGCGCTACACGGCGATGCGTCAGAAGGAAGGCGAAGAGCCCAAACTCGCGGGTTGGGCTTATCTGGATACTCATAAGATTCGCGCCAAACGAGAGTCGCTCTTGATCGTGGTTAATCCCGACGACAGCATTCGCCGCATCGAAGTCTTAGCCTTCCTCGAGCCACGGGAGTACCTGCCGAGGGCCATCTGGTACGCGCAGTTCAAGGGCAAGAAGCTCAACAAAGACCTGCGCATCAACCGCGATATTCGAGGCGTGTCCGGCGCGACGCTGACGGGCGAGGCGACAGTGATCGCCGTGCGTAAGATCCTCGCCGCCCACCAGATCACGATGCACCCGAAAGAGTCAAAGAAATGACGGGTCCCGAGCGCGCCTTTCACCATGCCGCAAACGCGCTCGTCGCGGGCACCGGCTTGGTCTACGCATGGATGATCTACGCCATCGAGCCCGAAGATCCGTTCGCCTTAGTCAATCATCCGTGGCAGGGCGAACTCCAGTCCCTCCACATCCTCTTCGCCCCGCTGCTCGTCTTCGCCGTTGGTCTGTCCTGGCAAACCCATGTGTGGATGCGACTCCGCTTCGGCTTTCCTCACAAGCGTCGGACAGGCCTCTGCCTCGTCGCGCTCTTTTTGCCGATGGTACTCTCGGGCTACGGCCTTCAAGTAGCGGTGAGCGAGTCAGCGCGAACGACTTGGCTGTGGACACACTGGATCAGCTCAGGCCTTTGGGTCCTCTGCTACGTCGTTCACCGCTTGCTGCCCGGTCCGGCCGACCTTGCCGATCTCCTCAACGATGACTTCGACGAAGACCTCGCCCCTGAAGAGCGCGACTAGAAGGCGCGCTCCAAAATAGAGCTACTGTCGAACGACCGCTTGGCCGTCTCGGGTTTCCGCACCACCGCCGAAGAGTCGTTCGAGGAACCAGCCAAAAAGGTGCAGTGGAGTTCCGCGCTGGTGCTTAGTCTGAATCGCTCGCCAGTAGGACTTCCAGCATCTGCGATCGGGATCGTAGCCGCGCATAAATTGCGCGTAGTCCGCGCGGCTCAAGAACCGTTTTCCGCGCTTCTCTCTGCGCTGCACGGCACGGAAGAGCCTGCGCAAATTGTTCTGACGCTCGCTGTCCGACAAGTTCTCGACGAAGACCGAACTATCCAGGTCGAGCACCCAAGGTTCGGGGTTCGCGTTCTCCAAAGCCTCGCGCCGAACGAGCAGATTTCTCGGCGTGAGATCGGAGTGCAAGAACTGTGCGCTGTGCATCTGCCGAATCATCGCGCCCGCGGATCGCAAGAGTCTCGCGCGAGCAGCGGCTCCCACCTTTCCCTCGCGCATCCGCTCAAGCACCTCACCGAAGTCGAGCGCGTTCGAGATTCTTCGGCTGATCAACTCGAGGCGCCAGCCGGGATTGAAGGCGCCGATGGCTGCCGCGCTACCCCACCGGACCGCGCGCGCTCCGACAACTCGGGGAGTTCGAATGCCGCTGCGCGCGAGAGAGTCCGCGAGGATTAGCTCGCGAAACGGCCGCGCCGGGTCGAGGGAAGTGCGCGGATAGAACCACCGAAACAACCCGCCTCGGCAATAGCGCCGCACGACAAAACACTCTCCATCGAGCTCGATCTGGAAGAGCGGCTTTCGGCCCGAAAGATCGGAGAGCTCCATGGGGCCGTCTTGGTCCGGCCCAAAGCCCGCTTCGTGCGCGGCACGTGCGATATCCACCGACAGGGCGAGAATTCCGAGCGGCGATTCATCGACGAAGAACCCACTGGGGAGCTCTTCGAGAATCGAGAGGGAAGCCATAGCTGGAGCCTACTCCGATCGACTCGGGAGATCGCCTGCGCAATGAGTCGATCCGCCCGGAAAAGGCGGAGGGCCGAACGAATCGTCCGGCCCCCTTCCTTGAACTACAGCCCTGCGCCGAAGGACGAGGGCGGCTCTTGAGCCGAGGGTTCCGGCGCTGCGGGTTTCGGCTCGGGCTTGGCGCGTTCCGGCTTGGGAGCGCGTGCCTTCTTCGGCTTTGCCGGTTCGGACTGTTCCGCGAAGATGCCTTTACCGAATCCCGAATCAGCCTGCGTTGCTGCGGGCTTTTCCGTCACGCGTGCCGCCGGCTTCACCGAGTCCTGATCCGATCGCGGCGCACGTTCTTCGCGGCCGCTTCGCTCTGTCTGGCGTTCGCCTCCGCGCCCGCCGCCACTGGATCGACTGCCACCGGATCGACTGCCGCCCGAACGGCCGCCGCCCGAACGACTGTCGCCACCACGGCTGCCTTCCGTCCGGCCGCCGCCGTCGCGTCCGCGACTCGAACGGCGCGGTGCTGATTCGCGTTGGGAGCTCGAGCGCTCGCGACGAGCTTCCCCTTCACCGGATGCTTCGACAGGAGCTGCTTCGCGATGGTCGGAGCTCGGCCGCTCTTCGCGTTCCGAGCTTCGGCCACCACGTCCGCGGCCGCGACCGCGTCCACGCCCATCGCCGCGCCCGTCACCGCGTCCACGGTCTCTTCCGCGATCTCGCCCACGGCCGCCACCAGAGCGCCCGCTGCGTTCCGCCGGATCCGTTCCGTCCGTGTGAACTGGACCGACTTCGAGCAAGTTCGTGGGAATCTCTTCAGCGAGGAAGAGCGATTTGCGGTCGTAAAAATTGATCCCGTCTTCCCAACCGTCGAGCGCGTAAATCGTGATGACGCTGTACTCGACGGCAGAGCGTCGGCCAGTCTCCATCGCGTCTTCCGAGGTGAGCGCGAGGTGCAAGAAGCGTCGCCTTCCACTTCGTAAGCCATTCTCAACGGCGCGCTCGGCCTCTCGTGCGGGCAAGCCCACATACAAGAGCTCCGGAGGCTGAGCCGGCTCGCCGGGTTCGACCGCGATCGAGTGCCCGTAGAGCGCTCGGATCTTGCCATTGACTATTTCGTAGCGGGGACGGTTTCCCTCCTCGATCGCCTGTTTGAGATCCTCGGCTTCGAGGTCGTCGTCGACGCGCTCAGAGAGAGCGTCGAGAACATCCTCGATATCGGCATAGCCAAAAGCATCTACTTCGAGATCGAACTGCTCCGGTTGATGGCGGAGCATGAAGGCCAGAAGGCGCGTGACGCGCTCGGTGAGACTTTGATTCATCGCGCGGAGATTCTAGAACGCAAAGTGCGAACCCGCGAGAGTTAGCCCAAGGCTTCGGACATCCAAAGTCCCCAAGCGGACGCCAGAAAGGGCTCCAAGAGGAGCGCGAATCCGACCAGCGCCGAGCCGATCAGCAACATGGGGCGCCGGACATCATCGAGTTCTCGCAGGGGAAAGAGTGGCCGACGATCCGCCAGAGGAGCCGTAATGAGCAGGAATCCCGCCATGGCGAGGGCATTGTGCGGCGGGATCCCGACGAAGCAGGCCCAGGCCGGGTCCAGTGACATCGCTCTCGTCGAGAACCACCCCGCTCCGGCGCCGATCGCGGAGACCGCGACGGCCAGGCCCGCGAGGCTGAGAATTCCGGCGCTCAAGCGGGCGATAAGTAGGAGAAAAAAACCTCCTGCGGCAGTCACCAGGGTGGCTCGCTCGGCGGCGGCCCGGTCTTCCCCGGCGAGCCAGGGCTGAAGCTGCCGGTCCCGAAAGCGCTCCGCGCCCGGTGAGACGGCCGCCACCGCCTCGAAGGAGGACTCCTGAACGGACCCCGCCGCCCCCCCGCCGATTCCCGCCAGCCAGCCGATCGAGATGAGGGCGGCTGCGAGGGTTCGTTCGCGCAGAATCATGACGCGGTAGAGCGGCGCGAAGCAAATCAAAGCGACCAGCGCCCCGGCGCCGGGCACTCCCATTTTTATGCCAGCGGCCGAGCCGAGAAATCCCGCAAAGATGGCGATCGGCCACGCGATCTCCGGCTCGAGCCAGCGCGGCGCCGGAGGCTCGAGCTCTTCCGGCGAACTCGATTCGGTGACCGGCTCCTCCGGCTTGGGCTTCAGAGGCGGGAGGGCCTCGTCCCACTCGAGGGCTCCGGGCGGAGAATCCGGGCGCTCTGCATCTTTGGAATCCAAGTCATTCACTCTCGCCGGTGAGCGTCGGGCCGATCTCGCCTTCCGTCCGTGCAATCACGGCGGCCGCGCAGCTGTCCGACCAAACATTGACCACGGTTCGCAACATGTCGAGCGGGCGATCGACGGCGAGTAGAAGGGCTGCGCCTTCGAGCGGCAAGCCGAGCGCGGCGAGAATCGTGAGCATCATCACCAAACCGGCGGAAGGAATTCCGGCAGCTCCGATACTCGCCAGCAGCGCCATGAGAACGATCATGCCCTGCATCCCGAGAGTGAGCACGAACTCGGGCGTGCTCGCGGCGTAGTACTGCGCGAGGAAGATGACGCCGATGCATTCGTACAGGGCCGTTCCATCCATGTTGATGGTCGCGCCGAGCGGAAGAGTGAACGAGGTCACCTTGTTGCTGACCTTGCCGCGCTTCTCAACCGTCTCCAGCGTGACCGGAAGGGTCATCGACGACGAGCTCGTACTAAAGGCGGTCATCAAGGCCGGCGAGACTGCCTTGAACCAGCTGATGGGCGAGATGCCGCCGACCAGCTTCAGAATCAGCGGAAGAACCACGCAGGAGTGCAGAACGAGCGCCAGAGCAACCGTCCCCATATAGAGGAGCAGCGGCTCGAAGGCGACGAACCCCGTCTTCGCGACGACGCGGACCATGAGCGCAAAGACGCCGTAGGGCAGGAGGCTGAGGACGCCCTGCGCCATCTTGAGCATGACCTCGAAAGCGCTCTCGAAGAACTGCGTGATGCGCTCGCGGTGTGGCGTTGGAGCCTGCGTCACGAAGAAGCCGAACAGGAGCGCGAAGAAGATCACCTGCAACATCGCGCCGTTGCTTCCGAGCGACGCGAAGATGTTCTCGGGAATCATGCGCTTCAAGACGTCGATGAAGCTGGCTTCGGGCGCGAGGGATTCCGAGTCGAGGATCTGAAGGCCGAGGGTCGCTCCATCCCCAGGCCGAATAAGGTTGACCAAGAGTTGACCGAGCAGAATGGCGAGCAGGCTGGTGGCGACGTAATAGAGCGCCGTCTTGATCCCCATGCGGCGCAGGTCGGCCATCTGGCCCACGCTCGTCACGCCGGTGATGATTGACGTCAGGATGATCGGAACGATCAGCATCTTCAGCAGCGACATGAAGATGTCGGCGGCAAAGTCGAAGGGCGCGAGCCATTGCGAGCGCGCCGAGTCCGGATCCATGGCGAGCGCGACCGGCAGCAGCTCGGAGTCACTCGTCTCCAACCACAAGACCTCGCCGTTATCCGCTTCGGCGAGGATGGATTTCAACTCGCCCTCTTTCTCGAGCGAAAGCTTCTGCTCTTCCGCCGATCCTCGTCCGGTCACCACCGCGACGATCTCGGTCCCCCCGGCAATCTTCTTGGTCGGGCCGGCCGTCTTGGTGAGGACGATCCCCGCCTCCGTTTTCGTCCAGCTCGCACCCGTCCACGCCGGTGCCTCGAGCGTAAGCTGCATCGCCATTCCGGCAACGGCCCCCGCGAGCATCCACAAGAGAACCTTCCAGTGAAACTTCATGGCTAGACCCTAGCTAGCGGGTGGCGGGAGAGCCACAGCGATGATTTCGACGCACTAAAAATCGCCGTTGGGATCGGGTATCGTGGAAAACGGCGCAGTCACAACCCAACCGATCCCGACAGATCGGGTGCAAGTCAGAGCGCGCACTCCGGATTAGCACTCATCCATGAAGTACATTGCTCTTGGAACCCTCTCGTCTCACAGGCGGGACGCCTGTGGAGCGTCGGGTTTCGCAAACCTTCGCGACTCCTCTACCCGAAGTCGTGGCAGAGTCGCCGGGGCGGAGTCGCCCCACAAGTCCGTTCACGAATGCCGGATCGAAACACCTCTGAATCATGACGGCATCTAATCCCGAAGAACCGGCGACATCGGAGAGCTCCGACGCCACCGAGCGACCGACATCCGGGCGACGACTGCGCGGCCTCCTCGTCAAGCTCGCACTCTCGCTGCTCTCTGCCGCGCTCTTGTTCGTGATCGCAGAAGGAGTCGCGAGCATCACTCTGCTCGTACGCGACCTCGACGAATCCGGAGTCACGCTCGCGGAGCACCGGCACACGACCTACGACCCGCTGCTCGGTTGGGTCAACGAGCCCAACCAATCGATCCCCAACATGTACGGACCCGGCCTCGGGTTGCACACCAACTCGCTCGGCTTTCGCGCCACGCACGAGTTCTCGAAAAAAGTCCCCGCGGGAAAGATGAGGATCGTGTGCAGCGGCGATTCCTTCACGCTCGGCTACGGGGTCTCCGACCAAACCACCTGGGCCAGCCAACTGGAAGTTCTCGAGCCGAAGCTGGAGACGGTCAATATGGGCCAGGGCGGCTATGGCGCGGATCAAGCCTATCTCTGGTACAAGCGCGACGGTTCGGAGCTGGAGCACGACGTACAGCTGTTCGCCTTTATCACCGGCGACTTCATTCGCGCCGGACGCTCGACCAACTTTGGACTGCCCAAGCCCGTACTGACTCTCAACGACGGTGAGCTCCAGACGACGGGCATTCCCGTATCGCGTTTGCCCTACCTCGTCCCCTACTTCGTTCACAACCGTCGCCGGTTCTCCGAGCTGAACATTCTGCAGCTTGTCAACGGCCCAGAGGTGCCGAACGCGCAGCGGGGCGTCGCGATGACGGAGATTCAATTGCGCGAGACCATGGTCGCGATGTTTCGAGAACTCAAGCGACTCAACGAAGAGCGCGGAAGCCGGCTGGTCGCTGTGCACCTGCCCGGCGAGAGAGACCTCACGAATGAAAAGTCCAAGAGTTGGGCCGAGTTCCTGACCGTCGAGCTCGAAAACATCGGCGTCCCCTATCTAAATTTAATCGAGGACCTCGGAGAGGTTCCCGAGCCTGCGATTCCGTCGCTCTTTATCCAGCCGGGTGAGATCGATCTCTCCGGCGCAGCGGGGCATTTCACCGTGAAAGGCAATCGCTGGGCCGCGACTCAAATCCTCAGGCGGCTGAGCGAGCTCCCGAACTTCGCTGAGGAGCTCGCCCATCGCTAGCTCCGACGATCGAGCCCGCTGGAGACTCCTGACGACGAGAGAGTGGCTCCCGCGCGTTTCCACAGTGGGCGGCCTCGTCCTCGCCTTGCTGGTCAGTACGAGCTGCGCGCCTTCGAAGGAACCCGCGTCGCCCTCCTCCGAACCCTCCGAGGCTTCGATTCGCTGGTGGTCTAAGCCCGGTCAAGTCGCGCTCGAGCCGAACGCCGTCCTCGATAATGAAGGACGCGTGTGGGCGACCTGGATCAACAAGGCCGGGAAGAGCGCCGAGCTGGTGCTCGCTTGTCGCGACGCTTCCGGCGAACTTGTTCAGTCCACCCTAGCGAACCCGGACGGATGGATAGCCGCGCCGGCCTTGGCGCCGATGGCCGAGGGCGTCCTGTGCGTGTGGGAGACCGGGGACGATCGAGGCGAAGGGCGGCGGCTCCTCGCGCGCACAGCAACACTCAGCCCGGACGGAATTTTGGTCGGACCCGTGGAGGTGCCCTTCGCCCAGCCCGCATTGACACCCAAGTTGTGCCGAACGGGCGCCGATCGCGTCGAGCTCATCTGCGTGGCCGCCGAAAGCTCCGAAGCCGACCTCGCTCTCCTTCACCTGACGCGCAGCTCAACGGGCTGGTCCTCCCCTCGACCGATCCTCCCGTCACCCGGTGATACTTGGTCGCCCGTCTTGGCCGCGGACAAGCTCGGACGGCTTCACGTCGCCTGGGATTACTTCGATGGCACGACCTTTCGCGTCGAGTACGCCGTTCTCGACGGCGGTGCCGAGGTGGAACGAATCCCACTCGATAACGGCGCCGGCTATCAAGCTCATCCGGCCATCGCTCTCACCGACACCGGCGCGGCCTGGATTGCGTGGGAGGAAGCGGCGCTCTTTGGGCAGCTCGGCGGCTTGCGAAACGAGCGCAGCCTCGGGCTCGCGTTCGTCGACAAAGGCCAAGTGAGCTGGGCCGCAGAGTCGAGCTTGCCGTCGGCCCTCTTTCGCTCCGACTTTCCAAAACTCTCCTGGAGCCCAGAAGGCCTGCTGATAACCACGCGCGGGCTCGGTCCATCCTTCGCCACTTCCGCTCGCCGAACCAACGCGGCTGCCGGCTCGGATCCCGAGCGCGAGCACACACACTTTCGCGACCCGATCGCGCGAAGCCGCGTCTACAGGCACGAGCGCTGGCGCTTCTTCGCTGCGTGGTGGACGCGCGTGATGAGCTTTGATGACGCGGGCAACCCCACGCTCGTCGAGCTTCCGCAGACCGAAGGCGACAACCTCGCGACCGAGACTCTGCTCATGACCGAAGGCGGGCCGAAGCTGGTGTTCGCCACCGATCTCCGCAGCACGATTGTCCCCACACCAAATCCCTTCGAATCCTCCATCGAAGCTCCCTGGCGAGTGGGCTCGATCGACCTGAATCCCGCCACGGGTTTTCCGAAGCTCGTCGAGGTTCCCCCGGACACCGAAGCCAAAGCCCCGCCGGCGACAACCGCGAGCGAGTTGCGCGCGAAAGTCACGGCAAAGAAGGGCGAGCCCAAGGTCTACTTCGGCGACCTTCACCGCCACACGCACCTCTCCCGTTGTGCGGGTTCGAAAGACGGCATCGCCACCGATGTCTATCGCTATGCCCGCGGTCCCGGTGCGCTCGACTTCGTCGCGATTACCGATCACTTTCAACACCTGCAACCCTGGTCGTGGTGGCGCAATCAACGCGACGTCCATCGCTTTCACGCGCCGGGGCGCTTGGTTGTCTTTTCCGGCCTCGAACGTGCGAGCAAAGAGCGCGGACACCGCAACGACATCTTTCTCGACGCTTCCAACCTCAAGTTCACGCCCCGCGCTTGGAACGACTTTCCCGAAACGGGCTCGCGCTGGAAGTCGCCTCCCGTCGCGAACACGATCTCCATCCCGCACATGATGGGTCGCAGCGGAAGTCCCTGGCGGTGGCGTTGGATGAAGAGCGACCTGCACCGCCTCTTCGAGATCTATCAGGGCGCGCGCGGATCCTATGAAGGCCCTCATCAGCCGCTCGCCGCATTCGATCTCGATGTGCCGGAGGCCAGTGTCGGCAGCGGGTTGTCGAGAGGACACCTGTTCGGTTTCGTCGCCGCCTCGGATCACAGCGCCACCGCATCGGGCCTGGCTGGTGTTTGGGCCGACGAGTTCACGCGCGCCGCGATCTTCTCCGCGCTGCAAGCCCGAAGCAGCTTTGCGACCACCGACTTCGCCCGCGCGGAGAGCGCCATCGGACCGCTCCACTCGGGAGCCGACGGAGCGGCCTCGGCTTCCGCTCCGCTGGTCATCCGTGCTCGCGGAAACGCACCGGTTGCCTCCGTCGAGGTCTTCAAGAATGGAGCCTCCTGGCGCAGGCTGGGCGGTCCCGCCGGCGCTCCCGAGCTGGTCGTGCTCACGGTACGGCGCTACGGACCGTATCCCGCCAAGCCCATGCACCTCGACCTTCAGAATGCCGAGCTCGCGAGCTGGCATGTACGTCGCCGAGGCGAGATCAGTACCGTGATTCAACGACTCACCCAAAGCTCCCTCTCGATCATCAAAGGCACCTTTGCTCTCGACCTCGTCTTTGAAGTCCAGCCGACGGCCGAGCCCGTCTCTCTCGACCTCACCTTCGGCGAGACGGAGTCCAAGACTCTGCTCTCGACAATCGCTCTCGACCGCACCGCCAACCTAGAGCCTCCCTTCCAGCGCGAACAGTTCTGGCGCATCGGCCCATCGCTGAACGCCGTGGAGTTGGATCAAGCCTTCCCGGACGAGGATCGCAAGCCCGGTGACACCTACTACGCGCGTGTCGTGTTCGAAGACGGAAACATCGCGTGGACGAGCCCCATTCGAGTGCGCGAGTTCGAAGCGGAAGCGGCGGAAGACCAGTGAGACGATCGACATCGATCCACGTCGGCATAGCCATCGGCTTGCTCGCGACGGCAGGCCTTGTGAACTGCGGAACCGACGCTCCTCCGGCGCGTGAAGGCGCGCGGCGGGCAGCCACTCTTAATTCCTCCGCAACGCTCGAGCTGCCGACGAAGTGGTGGACGACAGCACAGCGCAGCTCGATCGAGCCGACCAGCGCACTCGACTCGAGCGGTCGATTGTGGACCGCCTACCTCGAGGTCAAGAGCACCCAAGCCGGAGAACAAGTCTCCCTCATCGCCAGCGTGCAAGAGCCGGATGGCAGGATGGTGACCATCCGTGTCGAGCCAAACTCTAGCCGTGCGCCTGCTGCCCCGAGCCTGTGCAGCTTTAATGACCAGGTGTACCTCGTCTGGGAAGCCGATCATGGCGAAGAGCGCGGCCTGTTCGCTCGAGCCCTCGGCGGCGGCCAAGGTGGATTCGAGCTCGGCTCCAAAAAAGTCATCGCCACCGGCCGAGTGCTGTTTCCCACCGTTCAAGAGACGAGCGACGGCATTCTTGAGGTGGTCTACCAAGCGTTAGCGGGCGAACAGTACGAGATTCGGCACGCGCGACGCGGCATTGACGGGAGTTGGTCTTCGCCAACGCGACTGTTCGAAGCGCGCGGCGACTATTGGCGACCGCGCAGCGCCACCCGCGGAGACGGGGCGCTTCACGTCGTCTGCGACTCCTTCGACGGAGATCGATTCGTGGTGGACTACGCGCTCCTCGAGAACGAAGAGCTCCCGGTTGTGATTCGCGTCGCGGAGACGGCGGGCTACCAAGGCATGCCGAGCCTGGCGCTCGATTCGCACGGGCGAACGTGGGTTGCTTGGGAAGAAGCCGATCAGTTCGGCGAGATCGGAGGCCTGCGAGCCGAGCGCCGGCTAAAGCTCGCCGCCATTGAGGGCACCCAGATCTTCAACGTTCCCGGCTCCGCACTGCGTCCCGGCGGCAACCGTCTCACGCGCGCCGACTTTCCGCGTGTGGCTTGCGGCCCGAACGGCCTGCTCTTAACCACGCGAACCACGGGCGAGAGCTTCGTCCCCAAACACGCCAAGGAGTACTCGGAGTTCTACACCTCTTGGTTCACCCAAGTGCTCAGCTTCGATGCGAAGGGACGAGCCCAGCTCGGCGTGTTGCGAGCGACCGACGGCGACGGCGAGGCGACCGAACAGCTGCTCGCCTCGCGCTCTGGCGATAAAATCCTCTGCGTGTTTTCCGCCGACGGGCGCAGCCGGCAACAACCGAAGCCCGCCGCGTTCGAGGCTCCCATCGAGACGGACTGGCGAGTCGGCAAGGTCGAGCTACCCGCGCCGAGCGGCTTCCCCGAACTGGTCCCGCGCCAGAAACAGACGCCGCCCTACGCGCCGGCCACGCACAGACCGACGAAACGCGCTCCCGGCGAACGCGCCCTATTCGGCGACCTGCACCGCCACACCCAACTCTCCCGATGCCAGGGCACTCTCGACGGGACCAGCCTGGATGCCTATCGCTACGCGCGCGGTCCGGGCCAGCTCGACTTCATCTCGATTACCGACCACTACCAACACCTGACGGCGCTCAGCCACTGGCGCACGCTGCGCGATGTCGAGCGCTTTTATGCGCCGGGTAGCCTCGTCACTTTCCCTGGAGTCGAGCGCGCCCTGCGCGAACGCGCCCACGTCAACGAGATCTATCTCGATCCCGTTGAAGTTCCCGGGAGCATCGATTCCTTTCACCGCGAACCCGACGTGAAGGGGTCGGTTCCGATCGAGCACACGGTCGCGATTCCGCACATGATGGGCATGAAGGCCGCGCCCTTTCCGTGGAAGTATTTCCGCAGCGACTTGCACCGCGTGATGGAGGTCTATCAGGGCCTGCGCGGCTCCTATGAAGGCGCGGGTCTGCCCTATGAAGCGATGAATCGCGAGCTGGACAGCTCGTCGATGTCCGAGGGTATTCGGCGCGGACTGCACTTCGGTTTTATCGCCTCGTCGGACCACCGTGCGAGCTCGACCGCTTATGCAGGTGTCTGGGCGACGGAGCTCACGCGCGAGTCCGTCTTCGAAGCGCTGCGCGCCCGGCGAACCTTTGGCGCGACCTCGCAGTTCGCCGCCGACCTCAAGCTCGGTTCGCTCGCGATGGGCGCGCGCGGCAGCGCGAGCGCCGAAGATCCGCTCTGGATTCGCGTGCAGAGTCCCGCGCCCATCGCGACTATCGAAGTCATCAAGAACGGCGAGACGCTAGAGTTTATACAGGGAGAGGGCCCCACCGAGCTCGTCGCGATCTCCTGTCGACGCTATCAAGCGCTGGGGACCGAGCCGCCCGACGAACTGAAGGTCAGCCTCAAGGGCGGCCGGATTCTGAAGGCGACGGAACGCATGCACGGCAGAACGGGCGCAACGCTCGCGCTCGATTCGGGAACCGTGTCGCTGCGAAAGAAGATTCCGTGGATCGACTTTGTGCTTGAGATCGAGCCCACTCCCTCGGAGAGCGGTGGCCCGGTACTCGAGCTCCAACTCGGCGACTTGCGCGATTCCGTTCCGCTCAACGAGATCCCCGCCGGGCGCTCCATCAAGCACGCGAAGAACTTGGTTCGCGAATCGATTTGGCGCATCGGCAAGCCGTTCCTCCCTGCTGTAACCCTCTCGGGCTTTGAGATCGCCATCGAAGACCCGAACCGCGCTGCCGGTGACTCTTACTATGCGCGCATCACCTTCACCGACGGCAACGTTGTCTGGACTAGTCCGATTCGCGTGACGAGCCTCGAATAATTGAATGAGCGCTCCCACAAAAACCACGACTCTCGGCGCCCGCGGACTCTGGCTGGTTGCGCTCTTGTCCTCGGCCATTCTGTTCTCACCCGAGACTCCGGAGAAACCGACCTGGGTCAGCGACCCCAAACAAGCGGCCTTCGAACCCACGGCTTGCATGGACAGCTCCGGCCATTTGTGGGCTCTGTGGATTTCAACGGGCCGCGCGAAAGAGACCACGGCGCGCATCGCCGGGACGGTCCGGCTCGGGAGCATTGCAGTTGCCGAGTTCACGATCGAAGACGCCGGCTTGTTTCCCGCTGCGCCACACCTCGCCGCTTGGAAGAGCGGTGCCTATCTCGTTTGGGAAGCGGGCGGCGATGGCGCGAGACAGCTCTTCGGTCGCGAGCTCACGCTTGCGGAGTCGAGAGACGAGGTCATCCTCGGAGAGCTCGAGATCCTTCCGGCCGGGACGCCCCGCCCGCTCGTCCCGAGACTCGCCGCTCGCAAAGACTCGCTCGCGCTCGTCTATCAAGGACTGCGCGGGTCGAACTACGAGCTGTTCTTCGCGACACGTGATGCGTCGGGTTGGTCGGAGAGCCGAGCGCTCACCACGACCGACACAGACGAGTGGAACCCGCGCGTGGCGGTGGATGGCGCCGACGGTCTGCACCTGGTTTGGGATTTCTTCGACGGGGAGAGCTTCGAGGTCGCCTACGCTCGGATCGAAGGAGGAAAACTCGAAGCCCAGCGGCTCGTCGCGAGCGGCGCTCCATTTCAGGGTTATCCCGAGTTGGCGGTGGAGACGGATGGCACGGCGTGGATCGCGTGGGAAGCGGGTCCCCAGTTCGGAAAGCACGGCGGCCTGCGATCGGCTCGCAATCTCGGTTTGGCCAAGCTCTCGCGATCGGATGCGCCCGAAAACTCCGGCGCGCTCGCACTCGAACGGCTCGCCCCCGGAAGCCTCATGGCCGACGTCAGCCAACGCGGATTTGCGCGCCCCACTCTCACCACGAACGGGCTGCTCCTCACCTACAACTTCCCCGTTCGCGCAAACCGCAAACGCGGCCACCTGTTCACCTCGTGGATGACCTCCGTCGTCGAGTTCGCGGATGGCCAATCGGTAGAACGGCGCGTTCCGATGTCCGACGGAAACAGCGACCCCGACTCCGTTCTCGTCGCCGACCCGGCTGGCGGTGCCTGGCTCGTCTTCTCCTCCGATCGCCGCCGCGAACAATTCGACCAGGTCTCGGCTTGGAGTGACTCGATCGAACGCCGCCCGCACGTCGCCATCCTCCGCGTGAACTCAGATGGCGGGTTCCCGCAACTCTTGGAGAGCACTCCGCTCCCCCAGACGGAACCCAAAGAGAGCGTAAATCGCGCCGCGAAGCCCACCCCGGGCGTCTACTTCGGCGACCTCCACCGCCACACTCATCTGTCGCGCTGCGCTGGCGCCAAAGACGGAACGATTCTCGACGCCTACCGCTACGCGCGCGGACCGGGAGCTCTCGACTTCATCGCGATCACTGACCACTTCCAACACATGAAGCCCTGGTCTTGGTTCTGCTCCAAGCGCGACGCGATTCGTTATCACGCTCCGGGCAGTCTGGTCGTGTTGTCGGGCGTCGAGCGTGTGCGCGCGAAACGCGGACACTACAACGACATCTATTTTGATCCGGCCGAGGTCCCCTTTGACGTCGACAGTTGGATGCGGCCGCCCGCGCGCTTTGCACCGGCTCCGCCCCAACACGTGATCTCGATCCCGCACATGATGGCCGTCGACGATGGAACGGGATTCGACTGGGACGAGTTCGCCGAAGACCGCACGCGCCTGTTCGAGATCTATCAAGGCAAGCGCGGCTCCTACGAAGGTCGGGGCTTGCCCTATGAAGCGGACGACCGCGTCGAGGAAGAGGTGGCTCTCGCGAGGGGGTTCGAGCGCGGCGCTCACTTCGGATTGATCGCCGCGAGCGATCACGCCTCCAGCTCGACTTCCTTCGCCGGGTTGTATGCCGAGGAGCTCACCCGAGAGTCCATCTTCAAGGCGCTGCAGAATCGCCGCTGTTTCGCCGCCACCGTCGCGCGCCCGCTCGACGCTTCGCTGGGAAATCTCGAGATGGGATCGAGCGGCGAACTGACCGAAGAGCCCATCTTTCGGGTCAGCGTGCCCGAGAACCCCGCCGCGAGCGTCGCCTACGTCGAGTTGGTCCGAGATGGCTTCACGCACGAGCGCTTGGCCGGCTCCGGTGACGTTGAGAACTGGATTCTCTCGCTGCGCAAACTCCCGCTAGCACACCGCGGCTTGTTAACCGTCGAAGTCGAAGGCGGCGAGTTCGAAGGCGTCCGGCCGCGGCGTCCCGACGCGCCGGGTGCCCGCATCCTCGCCCAGGAGAAACACCTGCTGAAGCTTCGCCGCGAGGACTTCATTCTGATCGACTTCAGCGTAGCGATTCGTTGGGACCCGGCGGCGGAGGTGCAGAGCGTGACCGTTCGATCTGGCGACCTCGAAGCCGAGGTGCCGCGAGCTTCCGTTGAGCTCGGGACTTCGCGTTCGCTTAAGCGAGGTGACCTGCGAGTGCAGGCTTGGCGGCAGGGCGCTCTTCTGGAACCTTCGAGCGACGAGTACAGCTTTCGCGTGAGCGGCGAACTTGGGCATAGTTATTACGCGCGTATCGCGTGGTCCGATGGCAATCTGGCCTGGACGAGCCCGATTCGAATTCGTTCGAATGAGGAGGACGAGTGATGCGTGCCGCAAAGAAACAGAACCAAGGGAGGCTCTCGCTCCGTCAGTTGCTCTTCGTGGGAGCGATCGCTCTTGCGGGCTGTGACAGCAAAGTCTCGGACTCCTCACCTCTTCCGGATGACCGTTCGGACTGGAATCTGGTGATCGTGTTGCTCGACGCCCTGCCCGCGTCGGGCGTGGGCGCGTGGGGTTATTCGCGCGACGTGACGCCCAATCTCGACGCCTTTGCAGAGAGCGGCGTGCGCTTTGACCAAGCTTACGCGGGCGCTTCCTACACGCTGGCCTCGGTCTCGTCCATGTTCACGGGACTCTCGCCGGAAGCGCATCGCGTCGTCGGACTCTCGAGCAACGTCCTCGCCGCCAGACACGCAACTCTCGCGGAGGCCTTTCGCGATCGCGGCTTCGCGACCGGTGGATTCAGCTCGAACCCCCACATCACCGAGGCCGGCGGCTTTCACCAGGGCTTTGACGAGTTCCGTCACTACGGCCGCGATCAGCTCGACTATCACGGCATCTCCATGGGGTTGGAGGAAGACTCGCTGCGCTGGTGGAACGCCCATGCGGAAGAGCGTCGTCTGCTCTACGTGCACGTTCTTCCGCCACACCAGCCCTATGACGCCGCCGAACCTCACGCGAGCTTGTTCGGCGCGGACCTAACCAAGCGCGAGCTCGGCTTCACCGAGTATCTCGTCGAAGCGGACAAGGCGGGCACCGTCAAGCACGGAAGTAAACTGGCCGCCAAGATTCGCTCGCGCTATGACGCCGGCCTGCATCAAGCGGATGAGTTCCTCGGCAAATACCTTCAAGCCCTGAAGGACTCGCCGGGAGGCGAGCGCACCGTCTACGCGGTTCTTTCGGATCACGGCGAAGCCTTCGCCGAACACGGTCGCCTGCTTCACGGCTCGACCGTCTATGACGAGATGACGCACGTGCCGCTCGTCATCTCGTGGCCCGGCGCGCAGCCGAGCGTAGTGGAGGAGCTTGTCAGTACCGTGAATCTCGCGCCGACTTTGTGCGAGCTGTTCGACCTACCGTTCCCCCGCGGCGAGTCCTTTCTCAGCGCGGTCTGGACGGACTATGAATCGCCACCGGTGTTGTCACGCACGGTCGGCGACGCGCCGGTGTGGTCGCTGCGCACGCGAGAGTGGACCTTCCTGAAGCAAGCGAAGCAGAACATTCGCTTGCTCTATCATCGCGAGACCGATCGCGGCGAGACGAACGAGTTGTTGCTGCGAGATCAGAGTGCCGGTGGCGGTGAAGAACCGGGGCGTTCACAGGACGAGCTCGAGGGCATCGCAAAAGAGCTCTCGAAACGGATGAAGCAGGCGCTCGTTCGGGATCGCGGACTCGCGAGAGGGGTGCCGCGCGAGCGAAACGACGAGCATCGGTCGGCGGTCGAGGAGCTCGGGTACGGCGGCGACGACGAGCCGGATCCGGTGCAGGACGAATAGAGCGGGGGCGAGAGCGGTGGCTGGCGCTCCGCTCTATTTCCGCCCAGCCGCGCTCAATACCGAGCGAGACTCGCGTCCACTTCCGCCGCCCAGCGATCGATCCCGCCGGTCAGGTTGTGGACGTTCGTAAAATCATTCTGCTCGAGGAAGCCCGCGACGCTCGCACTGCGCATGCCGTGGTGGCACATGCAGACGATCGCCGCATCGGGGTCCAGTTCACTGAAGCGTGAAGTGATCTCCCCCATCGGAATGTGCACGATGCCCTCGACTCGAACGATCGCGAGCTCTTCGTGCTCGCGAACGTCGACGAGAATCAGTTCTTCGCCAGCGGCTCTCCGCTCGGCGAACTCGGTGGGTGTGAGCTCTTTCAAGATCAGTGACCCGCAATCTCAAGCGGAGCGAGATCCATCTCACTCGGAATCGGCACACCCAGGAGGTCGAGCGCCGTCGGCGCGATGTGCAAGAGGTTCGGACCATTCTCCGGCAGCGTCACCTTGCGGTTGCAGAAGAACAAGCCGCGGACGTGATCGCGAGCGACCGACGGGTGGCCGCCGGACCAGGGTGACTTGTTGTCGGTGTAGGTCGCACCGGAGACCACGTTAGCAAATTCATCCTCTTCGAGCCGCAATCCTCCGCCGGTCGTCGTCCAAGCGACGCGATAGCCGGGCGCGAAGCCGAGCACCATATCCGGGCCGATGCCCATGTAGTCACCGGAGTGCTCCTCGGTGAGGATGTAGCTCTCAAGCACCGTGTTGACGTCGTACTCTTCGTCGCGCGCCAGCTTGAGCTTCTCTTGAATCTCTTTCAGGAGCGCCGGCTTCTCCTCGGCAGTCACAATGCCGAGGTCCGGGCGTTTCTTATTCGAGCTGCCGGAGTCGGTTCCATTGCCGAACATCGCGGATCCATCTCCGATTCGGTTGCTGTCTCCGATCTCGTTGATGTAGATGAATCCGAGCCCCACTGAATAGGCCTTCGTCTTCGACCAATCGACGGCCTTGAAGCCGCTCTTTTGTTTCGTCGTGGCGTCCTCCTTAAGGACCATGTAGCCGTTGTCGATCAGCCAGTTATTCACACTGACTTGGCGGCGGAAAGTTTGAAAGCCGTGGTCGGCGCAGAGCAGCAGCGTGTCACTCGGCTTCAAGAACTCATCCATCACACGGCCGACGATGCGGTCCGCTTGGCGGTAGATCTCGGGGATCACGTCCTTGAGCGCGACTTGCTTCCCGAAGAAGGTCACCTCGCGGCTCGCCTCCTCTTCCTTGTACATCGGGTGCTTCTCGTCGTAGTACTGATACATCATGTGCTGCACGCGATCGGGCGTACTGAACACGGACATGAACAGCTCCCAGTCGCCGCGAGCGAGCTGCGCGTAGGTCACGCGCTCCCGCCACTTCATGGTGAACTCGATATCTTCGAGCAGGGTCTCGGATGAGATCTCGCCATCCTTGAACGGCATCGTCGTGCAGGCCCAGCCGTAGGTCTCAAAGGTTCCGTGAGAGGTCTCGACAAGCTCCTTGGAGAACTCGTGCGGCTGACTGATCGACTGCCAGAACGGGGGCGCTTCCGGATCGAGGTCGAGCGTGTTGATGAACAGCTTGAACTGCCCCTCGAGGGAGACGAGCTTGCAGCGCGTGACCGCATTCACCTTGAGGAGCGGATTGAGCACGAAGGTCAGGTGGTAGAAGTCCGACCACTCGCCGACCTTCAAGACCTGCTCGGTGCCGTCCATACTGATCGCTGCCGTATTCTCGCCGCGCTTCTCAATCACTAGCGGGACGGTGATGCGCTTGGACCTGACTTTCTTCAGCTCGGCATCGAGTTCGTCTTGGAGAGAATTCAGCTCTAGGGAGCGCGGGTAGCTGAGCGACGTATCTTTGCGCTCCTCTTTGATCGCATCGAGTTGCTGATCGATTCGCTCGCGATTCCAGAAATCCAGAGGTCCATAGATCTCGGTCTCGATCTTGTCGTTCACGAAGTCGACGCGGAAGATCTGGCCCGCCGTCGAGCTGGTCTTGTACTTCGGCGGGCGGTCGGTCATGTCTTGATCATCGGTGTAGATGAACCAAGTACCGATTCCACCGCGCGCATCCGGCACGCCGAGGCCCGCTAGCACGCGAGTTCCTTCAGGCGTGGGCATGTCGAAGGCCTGCGCGGCCTCAAGCACGATGCTCTTCACACCGGCGTCACCCGCATAGTCCCAAAAGTTGCGCGTCACGTTGACGTTGGACATGCGCTTGAACTTGGAGGGAAAGAAGCCGCTCGCTTCGAAGCCGGCATAGGCTCCCCCCGCTCCGAGGATCAGTGCGAGCGGTACCGCGACGACCATCTTCAAGCGCAGCAAGCCGGCGAAGATGATGATGAAGAAGACGAGCACGGCGCCGCCGACGGCTGCCCCCATCGTCGTCGGCTCCCACTGGGGCATCCAGACGTTGTCGAACTCCTCGATCCCCTTCTCGTCCGAGATATTGAGGAAGCCGAAGTCCGCCTTCGGGACTCCGCTACCCGTATAGGTGCGCTTCATGAATCCCGACACCGCGTTCTTCCCGGGGTTCTGTCCGGTGTTGAGGCTCGCCCACGATGTCGGCGACTCGTTGGGCACCGAGGTGCCCAGTCGCGCGAAGGTGCCCTGCTCGCGAAGGCGCTGCATGTTGGGCAGCTCACCCGCGTCCATCATGTTCTCGACGGTGCGACCATCGCCGCCGTCGAAGCCGATCACGATGACGCGACCGTCTGGCTCTTCGCCAGCCGGGCTAACTGCCGAGTTGGCCTCTGAAAAGCCACTCACCGAAGCGAGCGCGAGCAGAGTGAGAATCGGCAGTCCGAAGCGGGCGCTTCTCAAGGATCGAAGAAGGCGGAAGGGGGACGTCACGTTTAACTTCATTGGGATTGGCTATCGCAGCGGGATGGAGTGCTATCGCAGCGGGATCGGGCCGGGTAGGATTCTCGCCCGCTCAAAGAGCTGGCGTTCGATGGGGCGCCATGGGGCGCGCAAAATGTGTAAGAGACTGTCAGTTCAGGGCTTGGATGAGCCCAAACCTACCCTGGTGAGGGCGCAGCGTAGGGCGCCCAGCGGCGTTCTGTCAATTCCAACCGCTCTGCTAAGGGGAAAGCTACGGAGTCGCGAAGAGGCCGTTGGCGTCGGGTCCAGTCTTCGACCTCTGCCCCTCCTCTCCTGGTGCGCCGGCCAATCCGTACGCGGAGCGGCCAGCTGGTCCCTGCTCGCGATCGCGGTCGCCCTGATCGCCGGAGTCCTCTTTCTCCTCCTGAACGATGGAGCTCCCCCTCGGTCGACCTCGCCCGCCGACGCTCCCGAGACCCCAGCGGTGAACGCGGAGGCCGAACGGACCGAGCGGGGACTCCCTTCGACCTCGACGCGCACCGCTAGCCTTCCGACCGAAGGACGCATTCGCGGCAGCTTAAGCCTGGCTCCGGGGACGCCGGCACCGGCGCAGTGGGAGCTCCTGATTCGCCCGTCTCAGTTCTACGCGAAGGGCGATGCCGAAGAGCGCCGCATCCAATTCACGGGCGACCAGCTCGAGTTCGACGTGCAAGGCCTCGGCTTCGGCGGGTACGACCTGCACCCCGTCGCGGAGGGCATGAACTCGATGGCGCTCCCCCTGGAGCTCTCCCCCACGACCGCGGAAATCGTCGTCAACCTCGTGCTGAGTCCAGCCGGAAAACTGCACGGTACTCTCGAGCACGAAGACGGTCGGCCAGCGGAGGGCATCTTCGTTCAGATCGAACGAACGAAGCTTCAAGACTTTGACGCGGACATTCTGCACGACACGACAACCGGGCTCGACGGCAGCTTTGTCTTCGAGAGTCTGCCCGACGGTGAATACGAGCTGCGATATGGCGAGGCCTTCAACCCGCTCTTGAAGCCGGAGAAGCTGACCTTCGTCGCGCCCGCCATGTACCTTCCGACTCGCAAGCTGATCGGCATTTCGGAGGTGACCATCGAGGTCTTCGATTTCGCGGGGAATCCGATTCCGGACGTGTCCATCACCGGAGCGGGCAGCAATGGCGGAACCCTCGATCACTTCACGGACGCGAGCGGACGCTGTCGCCTCACCGGCATGCCCGTCGGGCACTATCGCCTGCGCACGGATCACCCCGGGTTTTCGAGCCAGGGCAAAGTGTTCGACATCGAGCCGGCTGAGGGCTCGGTCCTTCGAATCACGTTGACCGAGTGATGGACTCGCAAGCAAGCGGTCACGGGTTGTGTTGATTCCGGCGAGCTGTAGAAGCGAGCGCTGGATCCTCCACGGCGTCGTGCTTCGCTGTCGCGGTGACCGATGAGTAGGAAGGCAGAGGTTCTCCGGCTCGCTTGGCCTGCCGTCGGATCCTACATCCTCCACAACGCCTACCGGATCAACGACCAGTTCTGGATTCAGGGGCTCGGCCCGAGCGCACAAGCGGCAATCGGCACCTCCTTCTTCGTCATCATCCTGAACTTCGCGGCGATCTTCCTCGCTGCCGGTGGAACTCTGTCGCTCGTCGCACGAGCGACCGGAGCGGGCGATCGAGAGGGCGCGCACTCCGTCACCCGCCACGCGGTGCTCTTCGGTATTGGGCTCGCGCTCGTGATCGGGGTCATCGGAACAAGCTTCACCGATACGATCGTCTCTGCGCTCGGCCTGCCGCCCGACGCGTCGGCCTATGCCGTCGAGTATCTCGGAACGCTGTATATCTTCTTAACTCCGCTCGCGCTGGTTCCGGTCCTCGACAACGCGTTCATCGGTCGCGGTAAGACGGCGATACCGTTCGTCCTCGACTTCGCGGCGATCGGCATCAACTACTTTCTCAATCCGATCATGATCTACGGCGGGAGCGCCGCTCTCGAAATCGACCTCAACGGCGCCGCACCCTTTGGCGCGGAGTTCGCCGATTCGATCGCCACTACCCTCGGAATCGAGGGCTTTGGAATGCGCGGCGCAGCGCTCGCAACCTGCCTCTCGCGCACGGCCACGATCCTCGCCGGCTTATTGATTCTGAAGTTCGGTTTCGGGATGGGTTTCTTCGGCAGCTGGAGACCCAAGCTCTCGCGCATACTCGCCATCGCCAAGATCTCCCTTCCGGTCTCCGGTTCGATTCTGATCTTCGCCAGCGTCTACCTCCTCATCCTGCGCCTGGTCCTCGAGCCGCTCTCCACGGAAGTCAAAGCGGGCCTCGGCATCGGCTTCCAAGTCTTTGAGGGCTTGGCCTTTCCGTGCTACCTCGGCGTCGGTATCGCCAGCGCATCGCTGGTCGGCCAAAAGCTCGGTGCCCACCAACCCGAGGCCGCGCTCCAAGTCGTTCACGCCGCGCGCTTCGTCGCTCGCTGTCTCGGCTTGATCATGACCGCTGTCTTCTTCTTTCTAGGCGCGCACATCGTTCCGATCTTCACTCAAGACCCGGGAGTCGAGCTCGAGACGCTGCGCTACGTCGGCATCTTGGCCTTCTCGCAGTACTTCGTCTCCGTCGAGACCGTCAACGAAAAGGTTCTTCTCGGCGCCGGACACACGCGCCCGATCTTTTGGATCGCCTTCCTCGGAAACGCGCTGCGAGTTCCCCTGGCCTGGCTGTTTGCCTCCCCGCTCGGCTTTGGCGCCGCCGGCGTCTGGTGGGCCATCAACCTGACCACCTACCTCAAAGCCGGACTCTTTTGGAAGACCGTCGAACGGGGCACTTGGCTCAAGCGCCTGGGTAGGTGAGGCCCGCGTCGTCGATTGGGCGCTCGAGCTTCACGCGATTGAATTGAACGGGCGCGATGTCGTTCGGCGCATCGGGATGAAAGATACCCGCGAGCTGTTGAATCAACAGGCGCCCATCGGCCAGCTCAAACTGACCGCCGGCATACATCGCGATCTTCTGTGACTCGCAGTAGTCGATCAGCTCGAAGTACTTCTCGAGTGTTCCACACCGCGACGGCTTGATGTTCAGCATGCGCGGCGCGTGAGCCAATGCGCGGACATCGTCCACCGAATGAATCGGCGCGTCCCAAGTCACGCGCTCCCAAAACCCTTCGAGCAATTCGAAAGCGGCCGGATCGCGATGCGGGTCTTCCAGCCAGACGTCGGGCAGGCCAGCCAGCACGCGACGGTAGAGATCCGCGTCCAGTTTTTGATCGACGATCGTGTTCGAGTAGGCGCCCTTGAAGTCGACGACGTCAACGCGACCCAGCCGAGCGAGCTCTTCGATAAAGCCCGCGTCCCAACTGTTGTCGGTGTCGAGCTTGAACCGAAGGCGCGGCTCGAACTCGAGCAGTTCCTCGAGGCGCTGCGTACTGGCGGGATTGCCGAGACCGGTGGAGACGACAAAGCGTGCGGCGCGGTGATCGCGTCCGAGCAGCTCGGCGAGCGGTTTCCCCGCTTGAGCGACGGCGAGTTCGAGAGCGGCGCTCTCGTACGCCCAACGCCGATAGTCGAAGTACGTCGGGTGCTCCGGATGTTCAGGCCAGAGCTCGAGCGAATCCAAATGCTTTGAAAAGCTCGCCAGAGTGAACTCCCCCGCCAACTCGAGGATCGGTCCGGTGGCACGCAGGCGCTCTTGATCGCGCTTGGAGTAAGAGACGTCCTCTCCGCGACCGACAACGGAGCGTCCCTTAAGGCGAACCACGGTGGTCAGCCGCCGATAGCCTCCCGGATTATTCTGCTCGTGCGGTTCGTGCGAATAGCCGTCGATCACCAGGGGCAAATCCGCGATGGAAGAAAACAAACTCATCGGGCTGCTAAGCGTTCGCCGCCACTTTGGCCGCGATCCAGTTCTCGAAAGCGCCGCTAAAGGCGGAGAAGTCGCCGGAGGCGTAATCGGCCACGGTCTCGTTGCCGTGCGCCACGCGAATCGAAGCGCACAGGTCGACCTCCTCGCTGAACCGCGGCAGCTCGGCTTCCCCATCCCACGCCTTGCGCGAATCGGTGAGCGCCTGCTCCACCGTTCGATTGACGTGCTCCGCCAGGTGACGAGCCGTAACCGGTGCGCCGGTCAGGCTCTCGACGAAGACCTTGAAGGTGTGGCTATTGCCGGGCTTCCAATAGGCATCGCGCAGGTCCGGTCCGATCTTTGGATTGTCGACCAAGAAGCCGTCGCGCTCCGTGAAGAAGGCACGCGTCTGGTACACCGCCATCTCGGCGAGGACATAGCCGTGGTAGGACGCGGAGGCGTCTCCTGATAAGAGGTGTGGAATCGAGAGCACCGGTCGCGGGCCGCCGTCCGGCAAGAAGAGCAACTCGCTCTCGACACGCCGAACTTCCGCGAGGACGCGCTCGGGAGTCAGCTCGTCGTCCGGGATCTCGTAGATCGCCTTCTCCGCGTAGCAGACGACGAGCAGGCTGCGCAGGGACCAGGCTGCGAAGGGCTGCGTCTGGTGAATGCTCTTCTCGAACAACTCCCACGGCATCGACTCGCCGGACAACGTTCGGGCATAGCGCGCGATCCAATCGGCATCGGACACCAGGCTGTCGAGGAACATGCTCTGCGTCTCAGCCATCGAGGCCGAGGTCGGAGCGAACTCCTGACCGAAGCACGGCGCGGGCATATCGACGTTGGCGAAGTGAGCGGCGTGGCCGCCCTCGTGAAAGAGCGTCTCGAGCGCGCGCTTACCCGAACCCACCATCCCCGGAATTGCGTTTGCCGTGAAGTGAATCCGCGCGGGGTGAAACTCGCCGTTCTCGCGCCAAGCGATCTCCGGCCCGTGCATGAAGCCGTTCTCGTACTTGCCTTCGCGGTCGACCAGGTCGAGTACCAGCTTGGCGTTTCGATACTCGATTCCGAGCGCGGCGAAAGACCGCCCCCAGCGCTCGATGGCTTTCTCAAACGGAAAGTAGGGGTCGAACTCGCGGGTGATGTCGCCGCTCTTCAGGTAGAGAACATTGGAAGCCGTCACGAACTCGGCGCCGTGCTTTTCGATCAAGCCTTCGATCGCGCGCTTCGCGCTGTCCCGAGTCGCCACTTCGAGTTCGTCGAGCAAGTCGAAGATCTCGCGCTTGGAGAGCCCCTCTTCGCGCTTCGCCTTCCAATCGTAGTAGTCCTCGGCGCCCATCATGCGCGCCAAACGATTGCGTTTCTTGACAAGCTCGAGGTAACCATTGGCGAGCACAAAGTCCTCGATCGCGCGCAAGCCGTCATGCGCGGCCTTGCGCGAGCCCGCGTCCGGATCGCTGTTCAGCATCACGCTCAACTTGACCGACGAAGCGCGCTGAAAGTCTCCATCGCCATCCACGTAGCCGGTCTCCATCCCGCCGCGTCGCTTCGCCAGCTCGCCTTCATCACCGACGATCTCCTCCTCCAAGGCGCGCCCTTCTGCGCTCTCGATACCGTGGGCTTCAAAGGTCCGGAGCCAACCGCGCAGAGCCACCAGCTCGTCTTCCGTAATCCCGCTCGCAGCTTCCGCCTCCGCGAGAGCCTTGCGAACCGCGGCTTGCCGCTCTGGGTTCGAGAGAAAGCGCTTCCCCTCGATATCCTTCGCGTCCAAGTCCGCGCGTGCGGCGGCCGAGTCGTCGGCGAGGCCCATGAAGGCCACCCAAAAGGCGTCCTCCTTCGCAGTGTGAATTCGGACCGAGGTCTGGTTGAGATTGTCGAGGAATTGGGTCGTAGCGGATGACATAGCGCCGAAGCTCCAAAAAGAAAGGCGGGACGACCGGGCGCGCCGCGCGAGGCCGGACGAATAGGTGCCGGCGAGTAGGTGCCGAAGAAGCGAGGTAGCCTAGCTATTCGCTCAACTTTGCGCCAAGTGAAGCCGTCGTTCTGGATTCCCGCCGATGCCTGCCTACACTGCAGCCATGGCAAGCGAACCGATTATTGATTTTGATAGCGTCAACCTCACCGAAGACCTGTTCACCAAGGCCGATATCTTGGCCGTGCTCAAACAGCGCGGGACCTTTGAGATGCTCGACGGCATTCTCCACATGGACTTCGAGAGCAACTTGATCATCGGCTATAAGGAGATTCAATCGACGGACTGGTGGGTTCCGGACCACATCCCCGGCCGTCCGCTCTTCCCCGGCGCTCTGATGGTGGAAGGCGCAGCCCAGCTGTGCAACTTCGACTATCTCAAGCGGCAGCCCGACCGGGCCGACTTGTTCTTCGGTTTCGGAGGCCTCGACAACACGCGCTTTCGGTCGGCCGTTGAACCGGACTGCCGACTGATTATCGCGGCCAAAGTAGAACGGATTCGCAGTCGAATGTTCATCTACTACACGCAGGGTTTCGTCGGCCAACAATTGGCGTTCGAGACCCAAATTCGCGGTGTAGTTGTTTAATTACTTAGAACGAGAACTCGCTATGACACTGTCCACGAAAACTGTGCTTCCCGTTGCGTTGTTCCTCTGCGCACCAGTCTCGATCGCGCAAGAAACGGATTCGCAAGAGGAGGTCGCTGCACCCGCCCCTACCGCCGACATCCTGTCTATCCGCTATAGCGGCATCGACTCGATGATGACCTCGCCGAAAGACCAGGCCTTCCTCGGTGCGCTCAAGATGCTCGTGACGCGCGCGAACGAGATGCCCGCGGAGTTCGGAGAGCAGAATCCGCTTCCGCCCGCTGCGCTTCCGCTGATCTCGCGTCTGGTCTACGGGCAAGTGGCCATGCGGGTGGGCGCGAACGATCCCGGCTCATCACCGTTCCCCTATTACGTGCGCCTCGAGATGGATGCAGAAGAGGGCTTCGAACCCTTCAGCGTGCTCCTCACGAACCTCTTGACCGAAGTCGGAATGCCCCCCGGCGAGCCGGATATGGACGGGTACACCAGCCTCGAACTCCCGCTCCCCAATCGGTTCAAGGATACGGATGGGAACTTCGTGCTCGAGATCGGCGAGGTCCCCACCATGATGGCGAAGGAGCACCCGCTTCAGCTGCCGGAGGGAGCCTCCGAGCAGCTCTCGGCGAGCATCGACTATGGCGCCTTTTTGAACCTGATGCTCTCCCTCGCGGGGACGGACCCCGAGGCAGCGAAGCTCGGTGAACTCCTCGAGAGCTCGGGAGCTGCCGATCTCAAGATCGATTGGCTGACGGGCTCCGACGAGACGCGTTCCTATGGCAAGTACATCATGCGAGACTGGCTGCGCTCGGAGGCTTCGGAAGTCCTCTCGCGGACGCCGCTCACGACGGACGCCCTCAATCGCGTCCCCGCGGATTCCGAGTGGGCTGTGATGACGAGCCTGGATTTCTCGGGCGCGCTCGCCTTCTACGGCAACATGCTGGAGACGGCGATCGATGCCGAGGGCGAGTATCCCAAACTGTTCTCCGAAGCGACCGGCATTCCGGACTTCGAGCTCGAGCGCGACCTGACTCGCTATATGGGAACCGTCCAAGGAATGTACGCCTCGCCGAGTGCGGGTGGCGGGCTCTACTCCACCGTCGCGTTCTGCTCACTGACGAATGAGACGGCCTTCGCCGCGTCGCTCGTCCGTATCGAAGACCGAATCATGGAGCTGCTCGGCGAGCTGTCCCGCGGCTACGTTCGAATTCACAAGGAGGAGTCCGACGGGGTTCAGATGACTTCCTTCCAGTACCCCGGCTTGCCTATTCCGCTCAATTTCAGCTACGCCATCGCGGACGGCTACTTCGTCGCGGGTCTCTCGAGCAGCGCCGTCGATGCAGCGGTCGCCCACGCGAGAAGCGGTCGCCCCGGACTCACCGACGCTCCGGGTTTCCTCGAGCAATCCGCTACGAATCCCACCGCTGCTTCGTCGATCAACTACCTCAATACGCCCGCCGTCTTGCGCAGTGGTTTTTCGGCGATGGACATGATGGGAACGATGCTCGCCAATACGGTAAGAACCCGTGCGGGAGCGGAAGGAGAAGCGCGCGATCCGGGACGCTTGGTACCGCCCCTGCTCGAACTCGAAAAGGATGTTCTGCCGATGGTCGCGCTCAGCTGGATCGACGGGGACAACTTCATGACCGAGTATCGGACGGACAAGTCAGCACTTGTCAACGCCACGGCGATCTTCCCCTACGTCAGCACGCTCTACGCCGGCTCCTTCCTCTTTGGTTTGGCGGCCAGTGGAGCGGAAAAGAGCATGAATAATTCCACGGGTGATCAGTTCCTGGCTCAAGCGGAGATCGAGGAGATTTGGTCCGCCCTAGAGAGCTTTGCCGTGATGAACGACGGGAAGTATCCAGAGACGCTTCAAGAGCTCATCGAAAAGACGGAAGCCGGCGATCAGTACCTCGTTCGCGACGAGCTTCCGATGGATCCGTGGGGACGCGTCTACCACTACGATGCGCCGAGCGAGACCGACAATAAGGCGCACCTCTATACCTTGGGAGCCGACGGAGCATGGGGCGGGAACGGCGCGAACCTCGATATCAATCGCAACACCGAGATCGGCCCTGCCTCGAATCCGATCGAAGAACTCCTCCGAGAGTTGTTCGAGTAGAGCGCCTCAAGAGGCTCTAAAGCGCAAAGGGCGCTCGTTCCGGTATCGGAGCGAGCGCCCTTTGCGTTGGGTTCAGCTGCTCGCCGAGATCCTGCTCGCCGAGATCCTGCTCGCCCGTCGTCGAGAGCCTAGACGCCCGAGCCAAAGGGCGGCGGGCCGCTCGGGACGACGATCTCCTCTTCGCCCTCTTCGTCGAGGATTCCGAGCACGTCGAGCTCGAGGCAGCGACAGGGCACGTCGAATAAGCCCGACAACGACGGAGTGGTCTTCCCGCCTTCTCCGGAGAGAACTTCCTTCACGTAGGTCCCGTGCTGCGTGCGCATTCTCACGCGCCACAGCTTTCCGCCGTTCTCCTCGTCATCGCCGAGCAGCTCGAACTCGAGAAACTCGATCCAGCGTTTTCGATCCAAGTCCGCGCGACGGTGCGCCACGCGCTCGGGTGTGCGTT
Organism: Planctomycetota bacterium; assembly: GCA_029259635.1. Classification (GTDB taxonomy): domain Bacteria; phylum Planctomycetota; class UBA1135; order UBA1135; genus OFTM34. Next base: position 186,663 of record JAJDEU010000037.1, read on the forward strand.
GAGAGATTTCGATCCGAGTTCCGATGAGCTCCTCGATCACTTGCGGATCGACAGGTCCGTCCGAGTGAACGCGGGCCTCGTACTCCTTGGCGTGGTGCGTCTCCTTGATTACGCGCACGCGCGCTTTCTCGGAGTAGTGCAGTCCGACAATCTCGAGCCGACCGTCGTTGCGACGGTTCACTTCGGCTTCGAGTTCGGCCAGGTCCACGTCAAAGTTCTTGGGGCCGCACAGCTCAAAGACGAACGGGCGTCCGGTGCCGAGCATGCGAACATCGACATCTTCGCGACCGGCTCCGTGAAACTTGTGTCGGCGCGTCTGAAAGGCTTTGGCGACCACCCAGCCGAACAGCTCCTGAACGGAGTCGCGGGTCAGTTTGCCAAACCCTTCACAACGTTCGCACTTGCGGCGCCGGCGCGGGTGCCCCTTGCAGTCCGGGCAGAAGAAGACGGTCTGCGGCAGATCGCGAGTGAGCTTGCGATAGCGTGCCTCAACAAAGACATTGGCCTTAGGCGGCTGATTCATCGGTTAGAGCCTCGGGGTGTTCCCCGGAACGAATGGAACGTTCGAATGGGCCTCTCGTCCTCGGATGCCTTTCGCTCTGGAGCGAGCACCAGACGCGAAAAGCGTAAAGCGGGCGAAGAGCCTACCTCTCACCGGATAGGGATCAATCCCAAAGGCCCTCCGAATTCCCGATCCCGTGCGTCCGACGGTTGGCATCAGCGGCCGCAATTCGTAGTGTCCGGCACCGCGAGCCATGCACCCGATCCTCTACACCATCGAGTTTCTCGACTTCAAGCTGCCGATTCGCAGCTTTGGGGTGATGCTGGCCCTGGGCTTCGTGGTGGGAGCTCACCTCTGGTCCCGGCTGGCCGGAAAGTACGGAGACCATCCCGAAGAGGACCCGGCGCGCGTGTCCCAGCTGGTCCTGTGGACGTTGATCGGGGTCGTCGGCGGCGCCCGCCTGATGTACATCGGGGTCGAGGTCGCCAAGCACCTCCTCGCCGAGAACCCGTCCCCCAACTCGCACGGCGCCAACTATCTGGCCGACCCGCTCTCGATGTTGTTCATCTGGAAAGGCGGCCTGGTGATGTACGGCGGGATGCTCGGAGCCGCCGGGCTGGGGCTCTACAAAGCCCGCAAGTTCGGCCTGCGTCCGTTCGAGGTCCTCGACACAGCACTGGTCTCGGCCTTCGTCGGTCAGGCGATCGGACGCATCGGCTGCCTCTTGGTCGGCGACGACTACGGCAGCATCGTCCCCGAGCGCTTTCGAGATCTGCCCTTTCCCATCACGATTCGCGTCCCCCCGCTCAGTGAGCTGAAGCCGGAGAGCCTGTTCCGCGACGCCGACCCCGCCGTCGCTGGCGAAGTCCTCTGGGCCGTCCAACCCTGGATGAGCGTCAACGCACTGATCCTGGCCTTCATCGGCTACCTGATCCTGCGCAACCGACGCTACGCCGGTCACGCCAGTCTGTGGCTCTTCCTGCTCTACCCGATCACGCGCTCGGTCATCGAAGCCTTTCGCGGCGACTCCCTGCGCGGACTCTGGTTCGGCGGGCTCTCGACCAGTCAGTTGGTCTCCATCCCGATCGCTCTGACCGCGATCTTCTTGCTCTGGCGCTTGCGTAAGTACAGCGAGAAGAGCGCGCCGGTCGAACCGTCCTGAGCTTGGTGTGAGCGACGTGACCGACGAGCCAGATCCCCGCGAGAGTTCGCCGACGCGTCTGATTGCCGGAGTCGACGAAGCCGGACTGGGGCCGTTGCTCGGACCGCTGTGTATGGCCTGGGCTGTCTTTCGCACACCGGTCGATGCAGGTGATGATTTGTGGAAGCCCCTGCAGTCGGTCGTCTCGAGCGATCCGAAGCTCGACCGCGAGCGCTTGATCGTCGCCGACAGCAAGCGCGTCCACACGCGCAACGACCGCGGACGGAAGCGACTTGAGAACACGGTGCTCGCCTTCCTCGCGCAGCTCGACGAGAACCGTCGCGTGAAGGCACACGCGCGCGACGTGCTGTTCGGCGGAACGCTCGCTCCGGAGCCAGAGCTGATTCGCGAGCATCCCTGGTACGAGAGCTTGCCCGCGTTGCCGACGACCTCGGAAGCGGGAGCGATCGAGTTGCGCGCGGAGCGGCTGCATCGCGCTCTGAATCAAGCCGGCATCGAGCTCGTGGACTATGGCGTTCGGGTCGTTCCCGCTGGTGAGCTCAACCGCTCGTTCGGCGAGACGGGCAACAAGGGCGCCACCGTCTGGAAACTCTTGCACCGGATCATGAGGCACCTGTGGGAGACCCAGGCGAGCGGCGGCTTGCGCGCCGTGATCGATCGTCAGGGCGGTCGCTGGCGCTACGGTCCCCCGCTCGGCCGCTCGTTTCCCGACGCCTCGGTCAAGCTCGTCACCGAATCACCCAAGTACTCCGAGTACGACCTGGTTGGCCGAGCGAGCGGGAGCTGTGGCGACCACCGCCTGCGACTGGCCTTCGCGGAGAAGGCCGAGGACCACTCCTTCCCGGTCGCCTTGGCCTCCTGCCTGGCGAAATACGCACGCGAGCTCGCCATGACCTCGTTCAACCGCTACTTCGAGGGCCTCCAGCCCGGGCTCCAGCCGACGGCGGGCTACTTCAAGGATGGCCGCCGCTGGGTTCAGGACGCGCAGCAGACGCTGGCCGACTCGGGGCTCCCACGAAAAACGGTCGAACGCAGTCGCTGAGAGGCCGGGCGTAGCGCCCCGGGGTAGGCTGAATTATGGTACCCGCCCCTCTTGCCACTCAGACGGCACGCCAGAGGACCGCTCACCCGGTCTCGCTCAGAAGCTGCTTGTCCGCAGCGCGAGACTCTCGCCCTCTGGCCCCCAGCACGCTCACCTAAGGAACTTGTGAAAACTGCCATTCTCGGAGCCGGTGTTTCCGGTCTCGCCCTCGCGCGCTTCTTGATCGACGGCGGCCTCGACGCCAGCGACGTCACGCTCTTCGAAGCGGCCCCGGTCGCCGGAGGACTGTGCGAGTCCAAGACCGTCGAAGGCTTCACCTACGACACCTCGGGCGGCCACATTCTGTTCAGCAAGGACACCGCTGCGATGCAGTGGATGATCGACCAGACCGGCGGGAATGACGCCTATGCCAAGCGCGATCGCAACACCAAAATTCGGTTCGATGACAAGTGGGTGCACTACCCGTTTGAGAACGGATTGGGCGACCTACCCGAGCAAGCGAACTTCGACTGCCTGAAGGGCTATGTCGAAGCGTGGCACGCGCGCGAGAAGGACGGCACGACGGCACCTGCTGACTTCGCGAGCTGGATTCGTTGGCGCTTTGGCGACGGGATCGCCGAGCACTTCATGGATCCGTACAACGAGAAGATCTGGAAGCGCCCGCTGAAGGACATCACCAGTAGCTGGGTGGCGGGTCGTGTGCCGGACGCGCCGATCGAGGACGTGTTGCGTGCGTCGATCGGGATTCGCACCGAGGGCTACTCCCACCAGGCGATCTTCTACTACCCGAAACAGGGTGGCTTTCAGCACATCACCGACGCGCTCGCCGCGGGACTGGCGTCGCGCATTCGCCTGAATACGAGAGTGGAGAGTGTTCGCAAGGAAGCGGACGGTTGGACGGTCAACGGCGAGAGCTTTGACTGCGTCGTCAACACGATCGCGCTCAATCTAGTGCCCGACATCGTCGAAGAGGTTCCCGCGGACGTGGCGATTGCGATGCGCGGACTGGCCTACAACTCGATCACGACTTATCTGCTGGCGCTCGATCGCGCCGAACATCCGAACCTCTCGTGGGTCTACTTTCCGCAGAAGAAGCAGGGACCGGCGAATCGCATCACCTACATGTCGAACTACGCCGACAGCAACGCGCCCGAGGGCAAGACGTCGTTTCTGTGCGAGGTGACCAATCGTCCCGACCAGCACTGCGAGGCCGAGGTCGAGGGTCAGGTGGTCGACGGGATGGTCGCGTCGGGCCTGATGCGGAAGGAAGAGCTCTTGTTCACGCACCAGAGCTGGCATCGCTTTGCCTACATCGTCTACGACCACGAGCTGGACTCGCGTCGCAAGACCGCGCTCGACTGGTGTGAGTCCAGTGGACTTATCGCGCTCGGGCGATTTGGACACTACGACTATCACAACTCCGATCAGTGCGTCATCGCTGCGCGAGAGACTTCGATCCAGCTGCTCAAGCAAGCTGTTCGCGGCTAGCTCCGCGAGTTAGTCTCCGTTCCTGTGGGGAACACGATCCGCGCTGAAGCAAGCCCGCTCTCCGTCGTCATTCCGACTTGGAATGGAGGCGCGCGCTTTGTCCGTCTCTTGGAAGTCCTTGAAGAGCAAGAGCTCGAGGGCGGCTTCGAGCTCGTGGTCATCGATTCGGGCTCGACCGACGGAACGGCGGAAGCTGCGCGACGCGCGGGCGCTCGGGTCATCGACATACTTCAAGCGGACTTTGGGCACGGGCGCACCCGCAACCAGGCGATCGCAGCCAGCAGCGGCGAGCGAATCGCGCTGCTCACGCAAGACGCGATTCCGATGGACCGCGAGTACCTCGCGAACCTCTTTGCGGCCCTTGACGATAAGAGTGTCGATGGTGCCTACGCTCGTCAGTTTCCGTTGCCCGACTGTGATCCTTTGATCGCGGAGCGCCTGCGGCAGTGGAGCGCGTCGCGCGACACGCCGGTCATTCAAGAGTTCGTGCCCGGGGACGCGCCGGGTTCGGTCGAGAGGTTTGAATCCCTGCCGCCGATCGAGCGCTACTTGACCTGCGCCTTCGACAACGTCGCCTCGTGTATGCGGCGCTCGACCTGGGAGCGTCACCCTTATCCCGAGCGAAGTTTCGGCGAGGATGTCGCCTGGGCGCGCGAAGTTCTGCGAGCCGGCGGACGCATCGCCTTCGAGCCGAGCGCGCGCGTCGAGCACTCTCACAACCTAAAGCTCAGTCGCGAGTTCAAGCGCATCTATTGCGATCACCGCAACCTGATCGAGCTGTTCGGACTGCACAACGTCCCGACCTGGGGCGACGTCTTTCGCGGCTGGAAGTACCAGCGCAAGTTTTATCGCGAGCTGCTCGCTGGGCTCGAGCTGCCCGCGCTCACCCGTCTGCATTGGCGTCTGGTCTCGATCCCCCACGCGCTCTTCGAGACCGCGGCGCAATTTTTGGGCGCACGCAGTCACTGGAAGACCAAAGAGAGCGGACTGTGGGCGTTCGCCGACCGTCGTATTCGCCGCGGCGTCTGAGGCTCACTGCCGGATCGCCATCCCATTCCCGTCATGTCGATAAAGAACGCCTCGATCACGGTTCCGCTGGTGCTCTTGGTTACGGGCTTTTGCTTCGCGCTCTGCGTCACTCCGCTGAGCAGCATGGATATCTGGTGGCACCTCCGAACCGGCGCCGAGATTCTGCGAATCGGCGAGCTTCCCGAGAGCGATTGGTACACCTATACCGACGGAGGCCGCCCGTGGATTGATTTGCATTGGGGCTTCCAGCTCCTCGTTCATGGGTTGTACGAGCTCGGCGGCACGGACCTTCTGATCCTCGCGAAGGCAGCGCTGACCACGGCGGCTGTCTTGATCACCTGGCGAGCCGGACGCGGCGCCTTTTTCCCGCTCGCCGCCCTCGTGATGGCACTGGTCGCGATCGTTGTCAGCGGCCAAGCCATTGTGCGGCCGAAGATGTTGACGCTCGTCTTCTTGGCGCTCTTTCTCCTCGTGTGCAGGCGTGGCGAGGAGCAGCCGCGCGCTATGCTCGCGCTCGTCCCTTTTCAGATTCTCTGGACGAATGTCCAAGGGCTGTTCGTGCTGGGCCCCATCGTGGTCGCCTGTTGGCTAGCCGATCGAGTCATGCACCGCGCTCTCGGCGGGAACTCCAGCTCAGCTGGTGCGCTGAAGAGCGGTCTCCGATTCGACGTCGGTGTCCTTGTCGCCGTTGCTCTCGCCTGCCTCGTCAATCCGTACGGAGTCGACGGCGCGCTCTTCCCCATGGAGCTGTGGAAGAAGTTCACTCTGGACCGAGAGATCTATTCGATCGTGCTCGCCTTTCAGCGCCCTGTCGACTTCATCAACGACAACGGCTGGGAGCGCGCCTATATGTTCTTTCAAGCGGCGCTCTTCGGCCTTGGAGTGCTCAGCTTTGCACCCGCCTTGTCGAAGGGCCGCTTCCATCCCTTTCGCGCCCTCTTGTTCGCTTCGTTTTCCCTTCTCGCGTGGCTCGCCATCCGCAATGCCGATTTGTTCGCGATCGTCACAGGTTTCGTCGTTCTCGGAAACTTGGTCGAGTCCCGCGCGACGCGTACCAAAGACAGGGAGGGAGTCTTTTCGGCTTTAGCCGCGCCCGCTGCGATCCTCGTTCTCGTTGGATTGTGTATCAGCATTCCGACCGGAGCGCTGTTCTCCTTTGCGGGCGACGGACGCCGACTTGGACTGGGTGAACGCGTGGATTGGTACATGCACGAACCCGTCAAGTTCGCCAGCTCGCCCTCGATGCCCGCTGGCGCGTTCGTGCGCCACAATGGACAAGCTGCAGTCTACATACACGCGGCCGGACCGGGGCGCAAAGTCTTCATGGACAGCCGCTTAGAAGTCGCGACGAAGGCGACGCTCAGCAGCTTCCACGAGATCAGTCGCCTGATGGCTGCGAGCGACGAGGGCTTCGAGGACCTGATCCGCATGCCGAACGGCGCGCTGCCCGCCGTGATTCTCGACAGTCAGTTTTCGCGGGACCAGATCAACGGAATGCTGAATTTGCGTGCGAACTGGCGCTTGGTCTTTCAAGACAAGACCGGGGTCGTCTTCATCGACGAAGAGTCCGCCGAGCGCGCCGGTCTACCCGACCTCTTCAACTAAAGCCGCGGTGCGCGAAGGTGGATTACCGAACCCGGTTCATCTCTAAACTTTTAGGGCCGTCTCCCATGGCTGAATGCCATGGGAGACGGC
>JAJDEU010000038.1 GCA_029259635.1 Planctomycetota bacterium
GAACCCGGTTCATCTCTAAACTTTTGGGGCCCGTACCCCTGGCTGAATGCCAGGGGTACGGGCCCCAAAAGTTTAGAGATGAACCGGGTTCGGTATTGCACCTTCCGGTCAGCGCTTCCAGGCAGGCACTCGCGCAGAGAACGTCAAATCCTCGTCCCCGCGCACGCCCGTCATGAGCAGTGTCGAGAGGCGGCGCTGCGGAATGCCGCGCCAAACCTCTTTGCCGCTCGCCCTCACAACGACTTCTTTATCGACGTCGATCAGCTTCTCGGGCAGCAAGAGCCAGAGCCCTTCCGTCCTGTACTCGCTGGTCACTTCGATCGAATTCGACTCCGAATCGATCTCCGCAACAACGATTCGACTGAGCTGCGGGCTCTCCCAGTAGAGCCAGTAGAAGTGCCGCTTCCAGCGCAGCGACGGCTGCCACACGACCTTCAGCGGATGAGGTTCGCGCTCGAATCCCTTGAGAGCGGCGAGCCACTTCTTCCCCCCGCCGGATGGATAGGCATGCCCCTTGCCCTTCACTTCGATGTACTCGAAATCCTCGTAACCACCCCACTTCTCCCGCGACTCCTCGACCTTCTTCACCGCGATGCGATTGGCGGAGGGCGGAACCTGCGGATCGTCGTCACTCTGATAGACACGCATGGGCACGTTGCGCAGGTTCGGCACAACGCCGTCGATGATGTCGTTCGGCTCACCGTCTTCGCCGAGATAGGGCGTGGGAGCGCCAGCCGCTGGCCCCAACGCCGCAACCCGATCCGCGTGATGTCCGCCCAGCATCCACGAGCCGAAACCGCCCATCGAATGTCCGGCGAACACGACCTGATTGGCATCGACTCCGTACGTCCGGCGCGCCGCATCGACCAAATCGATGACCCACTCTTCCGTGCCCGAAGTCGTCCAGCCGTGCTCGGTCTTCTCAAGCACCTCCGGAAAGATCGCGACCCACTTCAGCTTCTTCGCGGCCGACCCCAAAAAGCCCGCCGCTTCCCGCGCATCTCCCGATCCGACTCCGCCGCCGTGCATTCCGATGAGCAGACCCTTCGGCTTGCGCGTCGACCCGCCAACGATGTAGAGCCCGCGATTCTCATCCTCCCAGTAGCGATGACTGCCCGTCTTCTTCTCAAGCGTTCGCCCGGATTCCCAGCGTTCGTGTATCGCGCTCGTCCACTTCTTGACTTCGGACTTCGAGAGCCGATCGGGAGCGAGCCGGTCGATCTCCTTGAGGATCCGCCCTCGATCTGCGCGTCCATCCGCAGTTCGCTCGTCGGCCTCGAAGTAAGACTCGATGAACTCAGTCAGTTCGTCGTCACCGGTTGGGGGGGCGGAATAGTTCGCGACCGCGATGCTCGCAAGCACCGGGATGAGTAGTCGCAATAGACCGAGCCTCATTCGACGTAGCCCAGGGCGCGCAACGCCTCGATCTCTTCTTCGGTGAGTTCTTCCGTCTCGGCGGTCAGCGCATCGCGCTTGGAATGTTCGATAGCAAGCGCGAGGAGCTCGGCCATCTTCTGCAGCCGCTCGGGATCTTCGGACGAGAGATCATTCATCTCGTCGGGATCCTGTTCGAGGTCGAAGAGCGCGACGGTGTCGTTCAATTGATCGGCGATGATCTTGTAGCGGCCCTGTCTCAGCGACTTCATCCGCGTCAAGCCCACCGGAACATTGCCCTTCTTGGGCGGTATGAAGTCGACCTCCGCGAAAATCATCGGAGTGATCTTTGGCTGCTCTCCCTTCAGCAGTTGATTGCTGAGCGACGAGCTCTGGAAATCTTTCGCGTCCGGCGAGAGTCCGACGAGATCCATGACCGTTGGAACGAGCGAAACGATGGAAACCGGCGACTCCAACCTCAAGCCGGGCTTCACGCCGGGCGCGCGAATGAGATAGGGCACGCGAATGAGCTCCTCATAGAGCGTGCGCGTGTGACCGATGTTGCCGTGCTCAAAAATCTCTTCGCCGTGATCGGCGGTAAAGACGACGACCGTGTTCTCCGAAATCGCCAGGGCGTCGAGCTCCGCGAGCAACTCACCAACGAAATCGTCGGTGTAGCGAACTTCACCGTCATAGAGATCGCGCACGTATTCGATTTCTTCTGGCGTCAGGTCTGGACCCAGTTCATCGAGCTCGTTCCAAGACTGCGTGCCGTCCAAACGACCGACACTGTTCGGAGTAAAGCCCAACTCCGCATGCGGCTTGTAGTCCACGTGCGGATCGAAGTAGTGAACGTAGAGGAAGAACGGATTCTCACGAGCGCCGAGCTCGTTCATCAACGCGATCGCCTTGGTCGTTACGCCGCGCGCCGAAACGTGGTTCGGCCCTTTGGCCTCCGACTTGTCGAAGGTATCGAACCCCTTGCTGAACCCACCGATCAGTTTGTTGCTGACGACCCCGGCCGTGGAATAACCCGCCGCTTTGAGTCGCTGTGCAATCGACCGCGCACCGCTGGGAAGCTTGGCATCAAGACCGGTCAGTCCGTGTCCCGATGGAAATTTGCCCGTGAGGATCGAAGCCACCGACGGCTTCGTCCAGGGTGAAGGCGCGTAGGCGTTTTCGAAGAGCGCCCCGGTCGCGGCCAGCTTGTCGATCGCCGGCGAGGTGTCGCGATCCGCTCCGTAACAACCGAGTCGATCTTCGCGAAGAGTGTCGACGACAACGACCAACACGTTGGGACGCTTTTGATCACTCGAGCATCCCGTTGCCGACAACAGCGCTAGAACGACCACAAGGGCGGGGTAAATACGCGACATAGCCAGCGATTCTAAGGGGAACGCCATTCTTCTGCTCGACGCAATCGGACTCAATTTGAACGGCGCCCTACCTGCGCCGGAAGAACGAGATTCGATTTCCGCGCATGACTTCGTAGCCGTTTCGGTTCGCGAAGTCCTCCATCCGTTCGACAAGCTCGGGATTCGTAGCTTCGCCAAGGTCGAGCAAGAACCGCGGCTTGACCTCTTCTAAACGAGCAAAGATTTCATTGAGAATATCGGGGTGATTCGGAATCAAATCTCCGCGATCCGCCCCCGCCAGCTCCCCCGGCCGGAGAGTGTCAAAGGGCAACGGATTCTCCATCCCGCATAAAAAGTTGATGGAAGCGCCAGCCGGATAGGTCACGAGATACTCGCGTCGCTTGTTTTTATACGGGCGCATGTTCGAGATGATCTCGCGCCAAATATGCTTCTGACTGGGGCGCATTTTCATGATGCCGTTCGGGAAGTAAATCGTCGCGTAGTTCACCTTCCTCAAGTAGAGCGAGCCGAGAGAGGAGAGTCGGCTATAGCTGAGGTGGTACAGGTAAGAGCCGGCGAAGGCGACGGACACCACCAGAGAGATTGCGCCGACTACCCGCAAAGTCGCACGGCTCCGTGCAACAGCCGCCCAGCTAAACGCGATCATCGCCCCGACCAAAATGTGCGTGGGCACATAAGCCTTGTTCAAGTGGCCGAGGTCGGAGCGCGGCAAGACCTGCAGGAACAACATCGATCCGAAGAGCACGATGACCAGCAGCTTGGCGTTTCTTAATCGGTCCGTCCCCGTCGATTTCAAACCTCGCAGAGCGACGATTAAGCACACCAAATAGGTTGCCGGGGGAATGTAATAAATGGCCTGCAAGGAAGCGAAACCGGCGAGGATGCCGGACTCGTCAAACATACTGGGGAAGTCTCGTGAGAGAGTCTGGTTGGCGACGAAGCCTGAGAGAGCGAGCTCGCGAAACGCGATTCGCAGCGCATCGTTCGCGTACAGATAGGTGACGAGGGGCGCTGCTCCGATCACCGCGCCTGCAATGAAAGGCCATGCGGCCATCAGGCGGGCTCGAAGCGCGAGGGCGAATGGCTCCGTTCGCTCTGCATCGACCCAGACTCGAAGTCCAATCGCGACGGGGAAGAGAAGGATTCCGAACACCGCGACGTCGTGCCGATAGTGCCCCAAGAATGCGAGCCATAGGCCGGCGGCGATATCCTTGGTGCGCCCCTCCACGACGCGCATCAGAACGGTGAGGATCGCGGCGGCGAGGAAGAGCTCTGCCGTCTTGTTCAGAAACACGCAGTTCGCCATTACCGTAAACGCGGTAAATATCGCGAACGGTATCGACATCAATCGGCGGGCAACGACAAACGCGAAGCCGACCGCCAGCACGTGAAAGATGGTCCAGAGGCTTCGAACTACAGAGATGTTCCGCCCGAACTGATCGAGCATCAACGCCAGCGTGAAGCTTCGGCCGGGCGGATAGTTGTGCTGGAAGTCGCGGTAGATCACTTCCCCTTTGAGGACGCGCTCCGCACCGCCGAGAAAGATGCCCTCGTCGCCCCACTCGCCGCCGTGCTTGGAACGGTAATCGAGCAGCGGCAACGCGACCGTCATCACGATCAAGCTGATCAGTAAATCCCGCTTGTGGTTCACCACGAACTACCGTTCTTTCTCTCGCGCTCTTTCGTTCTCGGGATCGAGTCCCTCACCGAACGACACAGTTTATTTCCGCCAAGCTTCATGCGCTGTCGTCTCCCCCGACACCAATGCGGCGGTCAACTCGCTCCAAGCATCCCGTGCTCCGACTTGTGCGGCTAGGACAAATGCGAAAAGCCAGTCACAGACCCACTATTTATCGACCCAGCCCGGCAAACACCGACGCCGATGCACAAACATGACTCCTCCATGACGCAATGGGTTCCAACGATTTCGAGCTCGATGGGAACGAGCCATCTCAAAAGCGACGGCGACGACCGCTAGCTGTCCCTGGCGAAAGTGCTTTGTTCCATGGGCTGCGGGGTTTTGGTCAGGCTGGCGCCCGGGAATGAAGTCGAATCTCTAGATTCGGCGAGGCTTTCGGGTGCCGGACTGGGCAGAAGGACGCCCCTCAAGGGGCGAATGACTTTTGCCGCGGGCTGCTAGTACTGGCTGAGAATTCCGCCACCGGGAGTAATGAAGGTCGTCGGTCCCGATCGGTAATTCACATTCTCTGATAGTTGGGCGCGCCACAAGAGCTTGTCCTTATCGGCGACGTTGCCCAAGCCGACGATCGCGGCGGTTCGCACATCGTCCGTGTACTTGTCCCCATCAGCCGCGATCTCGGAGAGGGGTCCGATAATTCTCCGGTCACCGGAAACGCCGAGCGCTGCGACGATGGGTCCTTGCGATGCTTGACTGCCCGCCTCATCGAGCATTTCGGTCAAGACCGGAACTCGCTCGGCAGAACCGGCGAGCGCTAGTCCAATCGATGCGAAAGCCATTCGTTCGCCGCGAAACTTGACGTCGCGAAGCTCCTCGAGCAACGGCTCTTCCGCTTCTCGATTTCCAATCATGCCCATCGCGAGCAAGACCAACCCACGCGCTGTGTCCACTTCGAAGCGCAAGAGCTTATCGACCAAGATCGGCAGGCTCTCGAAGTCACGCGCGAGACCAATCCCAAGGGCGTAGCCGCCAATATCGAGCGGCGTCAGACAATCTTTAAGCGCCTTGCGCATCGACGCAAGCGCATCTTCAGGCACCGCCTGACCCGTCTCTAACATCTCGCGCATCATGATGCCGAGCGCCATGGCCGACCAAGCCCGCACGCGACTTTGCCCGCGTCCTTCCATATACCGGCGGAGGTATCGAACGATTCCCTCCTGACTGTAGAGGGGCTCTTCTCCAACCCCTCGACGCGCTGCGATCTGCCCAAGCGAAATCAACGCATATCGCCGTGCCTGTTGATCTCCCTTGTCGACGTATCGCCGCAGGGTATCGATCACCTTGCGATCCAGCTTGTCCGTATCGGCGTCCGCGAGTCCCCCCATCGCAATGATCGCCGATTGCTGCACAATGTTCTCTTCCGGCGTGTTCCTGCGAGTGATGCGCACGAAATAAGTGAGGACCTCATCGCGCGTGCGTACATCCTCGCCGTCCAACAGGCGCATCATCGCGATCGGCGCATGCGAACGGTTGTAGTCGATTCTTGTTCGAGTGTTCTGCAGGTACTTGAGCAGGTATCGAACTTGTCCCAACCTCGATTCAAGCGGATTGGGCGGATCCGGACGCGGTCCGCCGGTCCAACGCACGGGTGGTTTCCATGGCTCAACTTCGAGCGGCAGCAAACTCATCGCGTTGAGGCAAGCCGTCTTGATGTCGCGAGTGGCGAACTTCGGTCCGTCTAGAATCTGTACGAGCTCAAGCAGAATCGCGCGCCTCAATTCAATGTCGCCGGAGCGCGCACCGATCATGCCGAGCGAGTAGGCGGTATAAGCACGCAAATTGCGCGGCACTTCGGAGCGGTCGACAATGCGTTGCCCAGCCGGCGAATCGCGCAAGAGCTCGATCAGAGTCGGTACCGCTTCAACACTGCCGAGAATTCCGAGTGCGACGACAGCGCGATCCCTCACGAACCCGGAATCATCGTTGAGGTAGTCGCCGATCAGCTCGTAAAAGGCGTCTCCATCCGAGAGCTCGCCCTCGACGCCGATCTTCGCCAGAGCAAACAAGCACGCGACGACAAGCTGATCGTTCGGCTGGTTCGCGCCTTCATACTCTTTCTCCAGCGTTCCCAATATCGCGGGCACGATTTGTACTCGCAACTCGAACGGCGTCAGCTTGCTGGGGTCTCGCTTGCGCTGCTTGGCACCCTCACCGGTGAAAAACTTGGTGCCGCCCGTCACCGGAGCAATCTCGAAGATTCGCTCTCGCAGCTTTAGGTATCGGTCCTTGTTCAGGTGCCACCACCAGTACCAATCCACCGTCGTCTCGCCAGCTTCCGCTGCGGGTTCGCTCTGCTCGCCCAATGCGTTGAACCCCGCTTGAGCGGCCGCCCCCCGACCGCCGCACAGCAAGAGGACAGTCACGGCGCAGGCAAACCGTAGACCCCAGGGTCCTGGGGAGAGCGCGCGAATGGAGGGGCAGTTCATGGGTACGTGAAGGCGAGCGAGATGGGGGAAGATTCTAGTCTCCAACGTCGTGAAGCACCTCGCCACGGGGACTCTCAAGCGCGATTCGAACGGAATTTTCTTCCGCCTGCTCCCAGTTCTGAAGTGGTCACCCGCTTTCACCTTATTCGCTTCGGGTTTGGGCATACCGCTCGCCGATAGCGTCGGAGTGAAGTTGACCCGCCACACCGACTATTCTCTCCGTGCTCTGATCTACCTCGGCGTTCACCCCGGACGCCGCATCGCGATCGGGGAGATCAGTGATGCTTACGCGATCTCTCGCAATCACCTCGTGAAGGTGATTCAAAGCTTGTCCAAGATTGGAATCGTGCAGACCATACGAGGACGCAGCGGCGGGGTTACGCTTAATCTGCCCCCGTCCGAGATCAACCTCGCCGAGGTCATTCGCGGAACCGAGCCCAACTTTCGGATGGTCGAACCGCCCGAGGCAGAGTCGAAAGTCGAAGACGTGGCGACCTCTTCCGGGCTCTCCGAAATCCTCGACGGTGCGCTCGAGAGCTTCTTTGCCCGCTTGAGTCAGTACACCCTCGCCGACCTCCTCGACGACGTGAGCTTGGTGCGGACCATCGAGAATCCGCCCCGTCGCTCGGCTTGATACGGAGTCAGGCTCCCCTCGCAACTTCAACCGTTGATGGGTACCGCACTAACTTTGTGCGGGGCTGGCTCATTCAAAAACAACGAAGCATGGTTAGGCGTGCGATTCCTACGGCACGGTTGGCATAATCGATATTCGCTTCGAGTAATCGCTGATGTCGTCGCGCATCTCGATGAGCGGGCGCTCTGCATTACCGCGGCTGACGACCTGATGCCAAGTGTCAGGTGAACTTCCCTGGGCTGTCGAGCCATGTTAGGTAGACAACGAGGGTGGAGAATGGTCGCTGTTAGTGCGGTACTGTTTATCGGTTGAGGTTTCGAGACGAGCCTGACTCCGTATAGTCCTCGACCGTGATCGCCCAGCGCTCGTGGTCCTGCCAGCGCCCTGCGATCTTGAGATAGCGCGGAGATAAGCCCTCGCAACGGAAACCCGCCGACTTGGCGAGCGCGCGCGATGGTCGATTGCTCGGGATGATGTTCGCCTCGACGCGGTGAAGCCGGACGCGCTGAAACGCGTGGCGAAGTAGGAGGCGCATGCCCTCAGTCATGTAGCCCTGCCCCTGATGGGGAGCGCCGACCCAGTAACCGAGGAATGCGCACTCGAAAGCTCCGCGCACGATCTGGTTGAGGTTGAAGCTCCCCAGGATGACGCCGTCGGACTTTCGGCAGAGCAGCGTCCGACTGCTGGTCTCCGACCGGCAATCTCCGAGTACGCGCTCGAAGACCTCATCGGCATAGGGATCCACGCCGGGCGGAACCGCTGGCGACCAGGGCCGGTGGAACTCCGCGTTCGTTCGGAGGAGCTCGAGATACTCCCGCCGGTCACCTGCCATCGGCAACCTCAAGAAGGTTCGGCGACCGCGTTCCAGAGCGCGAGCCAGACCTCGGACGGGACGCTTTGAGCTCTTTCGTGACGGCATCCGCGAAGTACATCGGTCGCGCGGGCACGGGTCAAGTCATCCGAGGTTATGATCTCCGCCCGTCACCGCGCCCCTCACTCCTCTCGGTCCCCTAAGCCCTCCACGTATTCTCGAGAATGGTTCAACTCGGCTTTGTCATCGACCACTCGCGCTGCATCGGCTGCCACGCCTGCACCGTCGCCTGCAAGTCGGAGAACGACGTCCCGCTCGGGGATTTTCGCACCTGGGTCAAGTACACCGAAGCCGGTGAGTTTCCCGACGTGCGTCGGTCGTTCACGGTCCTGCGCTGTAACCAATGCACGGACGCGCCGTGCATGACGATCTGCCCGACGAGCGCGCTTCACAAGCGCCCGGACGGAATCGTCGATGTCGAAAAGGACGCGTGCATTGGCTGCAAGAGCTGCATGCAAGCGTGCCCCTACGATGCGCTCTACCTCGACACGCGGTCGGGCACCGCGAACAAGTGTCACTTCTGCGCACATCGAACCGAGCGCGGACTTGCTCCGGCTTGCACGGTCGTCTGCCCGACGGAAGCGCTGATCCCCGGCGACTTTGACGATCCGGACTCCGTCGTCTCGAAGATGAAGGCGACTGGGAAGCTCTCGGCGCGCAAGACCGAGCTCGGCACCAAGCCGAACGTCTGGTATCGCGAAGTCTCGGCGCAGGGCATCGATCCGCTCACGACTAACGGAGCCGGTGGCTACCTATGGGCGAACCAGAAACCCGGCGATTCGCAGGATGCGGAGCGCTATCTCGCGCAAGCCGAGGAGAAGGCCGCCGCACGCACGGTCTACAACGTCGACCACAAACCGATGTGGGGGCCGAAGGTGAGCGCTTACCTGTTCACCAAATCGATTTCGGCGGGCGTCTTCCTGGCTGGCGCCGCGATCACGATCAAAGACGGTTACAAATTCGACGGGATCTCGAGCTGGCTCGTTCCCGTACTCGGAATCCTGTTCCTCCTGATCACCACGGGCCTGCTGGTCGGCGACCTCAAACGACCCGATCGATTCCTGCTCATCCTCAAGCGCCCGAATTGGAAGTCCTGGGTCGCCAAGGGCGCGATCGTTCTCACCGCATATGGCGCGCTGCTCGCCGCGTGGTTGGGCTTGGCCGTCTTTGGCCTCGAGGTCGACAAATCGATCCGCATAGCGCTGATCGGAGCCACCGGAATCACGGCCGCGTTGACCGCCTGCTACACCGCTTGGCTCTTCGGCCAAGCGACCGGCCGCGTGCTTTGGCTAAAGCGCGGATTCGCCCTGCACTTGATCGTTCAGGCATTCGTTGCGGGCAGCGCGAGCCTGCTGCTCTTCGGAAGTTTCCTCGACCTCGACGTCCTCAACATCGCGAGCACCCTCCAGGTTTCCCTGATCGCACATCTCGTACTGATTCTCCTCGAGAAGCACATGGCGCCGAAAGGACGCGAAGAGGAATACCACCGCGTCACTTCGCTGATCACCAAAGGGCCGTTCGCGAAGCGTCACAGGTGGTTGGGACTCGGTGTCGGCGTCGTTCTGGCATTCATTCTCTCGACCTCATTCGGCTCGCCCCCCTCCCTCGTCGCAGCCGCACTCTGCGCCTTGATCGGCCTCTACACCGAAGAGGACATCTTGGTGCGCGCCGGCCAAGCCTTGCCGATTAGTTGAGCGCCACTCGCTCCCCAGCACACCCGTCTGAAGTTTGAAAGCGAAGCTCTCCGCATGAGTGACACCAAGCCTCTCCTTCCCCCGCGCAAGTCCCCCTGGGAACTCGAAGTCGGGCCACCGCCGGATCAGTGGGATGACTGGATCGAGTATGACGGCCATGCCTGGCCCGAGCGCGTGGAGAAACACTACCGCGTCATCCCGACGATCTGCTTCAACTGCGAATCGGCTTGTGGCTTGCTCGCCTTCGTCGACAAAGAGACGAGCCAGATCCACAAGTTCGAGGGCAACCCAGTTCACCCCGGGAGCCGCGGTCGGACCTGTGCGAAGGGACCGGCGACGATCAATCAGGTACAGGATCCGGATCGCATTCTCACGCCGATGAAGCGCGTGGGAAAGCGCGGCACGAGTCAGTTTGTGCCGGCGACGTGGGAGGAAGCACTGAAGGACATCGGCGGGCGCTTGCGCAAAGCGATCGACGAAGATCGACACAACGAGATCATGTATCACGTTGGGCGACCCGGCGACGATCACTTCGTCGCGCGCATGTTGACCGCTTGGGGTGTCGATGGGCACAACAGTCACACGAATGTGTGCAGTGCGGGAGCGCGGACCGGCTTTGCGCTCTGGTGCGGATGGGACCGCCCTTCGCCCGACTATTCGCAGGCCAAGTTTGCGCTTCTGATCTCCGCGCACCTCGAGACCGGGCACTACTTCAATCCGCACGCGCAACGCATCATCGAAGCGCGCGAGCGCGGCATGAAGGTCGCGGTGCTCGACACGCGGCTCTCGAACACTTCGACGCACGCCGACCATTGGCTCTCGCCGTGGCCGGGCAGTGAAGCGGCGCTCTTACTCGGAATCGCGCACAACCTGCTGACGACGAATCGAATCGATCGCGAGTTCGTCGAGCGCTGGACGAACTGGGAAGAGTATTTGGAAGCGCGCGACGAAGGCGGACCCAAAACCTTCGAGCGCTTCCTCGAGCATCTCGCCGAACAATACGCCGAGTTCACGCCCGAGTACGTGGCGGAAGAGTGCCAGATCGCGCCGGAGTTCGTCGGCATTCTCGCGGACGAGATCGCGGCGGCCGGCAGTCAGTTCACTTCGCATGTCTGGCGCAGCGCGGCGAGCGGAAACTACGGCGGCTGGCAGGTCGCGCGCTCGCTGATGTTCCTGCACGTCTTGACGGGAAGTTTCGGAACGCCCGGCGGACTCAATCCGAACGCGTGGGACAAATTCGTTCCGAAGCCGACGGAGAACCCGCCGCACATCTCGCGCTGGAACACGATGATCTGGCCGAAGCAGTTTCCGCTCGCTCACTATGAGATGAGCTTTTTGCTGCCGCACCTGCAACGCGATCAACTGAAGAAGATCGACGTGTACTTCACGCGCGTCTACAACCCGGTCTGGACGAATCCCGACGGGTGCAGCTGGATCGAGATGCTCGAGGATGAGACGCGCGTTGGGTGTCACGTCGCTCTTACGCCGACTTGGTCGGAGACGGCGCAGTGGGCGGATTGGGTGTTGCCGATGGGGCTCGGTCCGGAGCGGCACGACATCATGAGTCAGGAGACTCACGCCGGAACGTGGATCGGATTTCGGCAGCCGGTTGGACGCGAGTTTGCGCGGTTGAACGGCGAAGAGGCGGAGACGCTCGGCACGAATCCCGGCCAGGTCTGGGAGGAAGCGGAGTTTTGGATCGCGCTCACTCATGAGATGGATCCCGACGGTTCGCGCGGGATCGCCAAGTGGTTCGAGTCGAAGGAGAAGCCCGGCGAGAAGGTCTCGATCGACGAGTACTACGCCGACATCTTCGATAACTCGGTGCCGGGACTGCCGGAAGCGGCGGCGAAAGAGAACATCAAACCGCTCGAGTACATGCGTCGGTATGGAGCGTTTGACGTTCCGTATGCGGGGCAAGAGCGTTATGAGAAAGACGACGCGGAGGGAGTCGAGCTCGGCAACGCCGATCGCAAGGCGGGCTTCAATACGCCGTCGAAGAAGCTCGAGGTCTATTCGAAGACGATGACCGACTGGGGCTTTGACGAGTGGTCAGTGCCGGCGTACATCCGCTCGCACATTCACTGGCGCAAGCTCGATCAGGCGAAGGGCGAGCGCTGTTTATTGCCGACCTTCAGGCTCCCGACTCTGATTCACACGCGCTCTGGCAACGCCAAGTGGTTGCAGGAGATCTCGCATACCAATCCGCTCTGGGTGCATCCGTCGGATGCGGAAAAGCTCGGCTTGGAGAACGGTGGATTGGTTCGCGTCGAGACGCGCATTGGATATTTCATTCCGCGCGTCTGGGTAACGGAGGGAATTCATCCCGGCATCGTCGCTTGCTCGCACCACGTCGGTCGTTGGAGATTGAATCCGCAGAGTCCCGGTGATCGGCAGTCCGCCGCGCCGGTGCAGCTCTTCCGCAAAGGCGATCACTTTCTCTTCCGTCGCAATCAGGGCGTCGGTCCGTTCAAGAGTTCGGACGAGGACACAGAGAAGATCTGGTGGAACGAAGCTGGCGTGAATCAGAACATGACCTTCCCGGTGCAGCCGGATCCGGTCAGCGGAATGCACTGTTGGCATCAGCTCGTCACGATCAAGCCCGCCGCCGATAGCGAGAAGTACGGCGACATCATGGTCGATACCAGTAAAGCCACCATGGTCTACGAGGAGTGGCTCAAACAAACCAAGCCCGCCCCCGGCCCGGGCGGATTGCGAAGACCGCTGTGGCTGAACCGCCCGCTGCACCCGACGGCGGACGCGTACAAGATGAGCTAGCGCGCTGAGCGCAGTTCGCGACTCACTTATTCGAACGGGCACTGAATACCCGACCGGCACCTCGGTAAGATGCCGCCGTCTCCACTTCCAACCCCGCAAGAATCATGATCCGCACGCACTCACCGCGCCCTCATCGCCGCGGCGCCGTCAACGCCCTCGTCCTCGTCCTCGGCATCTTTCTCCTACTCGGCCTCGCCCTCGGCGGCTGCGCGGTGTCGAAGTACAACGGAATTGTCGCACAGGAGCCCGCGGTTGAAGCCTCGTGGACCGAGCTCCAAAGCCAGTACCAGCGCCGTAGCGAGCTCGTCCCCCAGCTCGTTGCCACCGTCAAAGGCGCCGCGGACTTCGAGAAGTCCACGATCACCGAAGTCACGGCAGCGCGTGCTTCCGTCGGCAAAATGCAGTTCACGGGTTCGCCCGAGAATCAAGCCGATCTCGACGCCTATGTTGCGGCGCAATCCAAACTAAGCGGATCGCTCTCGAAACTCCTGCTCGTCGCCGAGAACTATCCCAATTTGACCGCTACCGCTGGCTTCCGCGATCTCCAGGTCCAAATCGAAGGCACCGAGAATCGCATTGCTGTGGCGCGCGGTCGCTATATCGAGTCGGTCAAAAAGTTCAACACGATGATCGTCGTCTTCCCGAGCAACATCATCGCCGGAATGCTCGGCAAAGAGAAAAAGCCGCAGCTCACCACGCCAGCCGGTTCCAACGAAGTCCCAGCCATCGACTTCGGCGGAGCCAAGTAAGCCGCGATGCTCTCGACCTTACTGCTCGCTCTCGCCTCCAACGCCCCGCCGCTCACGGTTGAGCCCGCGCCCCTCCCCCCGCTCGCACTCACTGCGGTCGAGCTGGACGTGCCCACCAACCGCGGCTGGGTTACGGACGAGGCCAACCTTCTGTCCTCCGACGAAGCGCAACGCCTGAACGCGCTGATGGAATCCTATCGGGCGGGCAGCGGCCACGAGATCGCCCTGCTCACCATCCCCAGCTTGGAGAACGACGCGATCGAGAGCTTTGCCTTGCGCGTCGCCGAGACCTGGGGAATTGGCGGAGCGGAGAAAGATCATGGCGCTCTCTTGGTCGTCTCCCGCGATGATCGCCGCATGCGCATCGAGGTCGGCTACGGTCTCGAGGGCAACCTGCCCGACGCCATTTGCGGCCGCATCATTAGCGACGTGATGGCACCCCACTTTCGCAAAGGCGACTGGTACGGCGGCATCGATGCCGGCGTTCGCGCGATTCACGCAGCGGCCGGTGGCGACTACGGTCCGATCAAGAGCACCTCGCGCGGCAGGCGCCGTTCGAGCGGCGGCTTCGCCATCGTTCCGATTTTGATCATCTTGCTCGTCTTCGGAGGCCGCGGTCGAGGTCGCGGGGTTGGCGGCGGATGGGTGTTGCCCATGCTCCTGATGAACTCCATGGGCAGCCGAGGCGGCGGGTTCGGCGGTGGAAGTTTCGGCGGCGGTGGCGGCGGAGGCTTTGGCGGCTTCAGCGGCGGCGGTGGATTCGGTGGCGGCGGCGCGTCGGGAGGTTGGTAATGCTCGCACTCTTATTTATGAACGCGGCGGAACAAGACTGGTCAGCCACTGGCGCGCAAGCGACCACGGACTGGCTCGGTCACCTCAGCCTCGCAAGCGCATCCCTGATGGGCCTGCTCTTCATCTTCGCCGTTCTGCGCGCACTCTCGCGCCAGAGCCGCTACCGAGCCGTCGAAGCTCTCGGGAAAGATGACCTCGAAGCCGTCCACGAAGCGATTCGAGCGGCAGAAGCCCGAACCGTCGGCGAGATTCTGCCCGTAGTTGTCGAGCGCTCCGACCCCCACCCCGGTGCTCCTTGGATCGCGGCGCTCGTCACGCTGCTCACCGGCTCGGTTCTGCTCGCGGCCTACCTGCCGTGGAATACGCCCGGCTGGCTTATGGCCTCCCAACTCGCCCTCGGCGCGATCGGATTCCTGAGCGCGAAAACCCTACCCGACTTCCTGCGCTTCTTCATCTCCGAAGACCGCGCTTCCAAGGTCGCCGCTGAACAAGCCTTCCAGGAGTTCTACGCGAACGATCTGCACAAGACCGAGGCCGCGACCGGCGTCTTGCTCTTCGTCAGCCTGCTCGAACACCGCGTTATCGTCATGGGCGACTCCGGTATCAACGAGCAGGTCGAGCCCACCGATTGGGAGCACACCGACCGCGCCATCCTCGACGGAATTCGCGGCGGCTCGCTGCGCACCGGCCTCGTCAATGGAATCCGAGTCGCTGCCGACCTCCTCGAGACGCACTTCCCCTGGAAAGACGGCGACCGCAACGAGATCCCCGACCGCGTGATCGTGCGGCGCGAGTAGAGCTCTCGATTTCTGGTGCCGGTTCCCACCGGCAGGAGTGCACGCAACTGTTCGTCTTTGCGAGCATTGATCGCGTTGCGCGAAAGAGCGATGCTCGCGTTCGCAGTCATGGGCGCCGGCAAAACCACGCGAACGATCCAATCTCGCTCGAACCCGACACAGCGGCGACTTCTCGCGCTGCTATTCGCCTGTGCCGCCGGAGTGCTAGCAGTATTCCTGACTCCACTCGCTCCGAGTCAAACCCTCGCTATGGAACGCGGCGTTTCGGGCGAAGATTCTCCCCGCCAATGGCGAGCTGAGGGCGACGACCCAATCGCCAAGGACGTGAGCTCCTCTCTAAATGAGCGAAAGAGCCGTCTCAGAGATCAGAGCAACCGCGAAGCTGAAAACGTCGAACAGCGAACCGCCATCCTTCGCATGGATGACAAGGCGCAAGCTCCGACGATCCTCGCGGGGCCGGTGTTTCCTTCTTTCTGGTCTCCTGGGCGGATCAAATATTGGGCGAAGTACCGTGAAGAGGCGTCGAGCCTATCGACGCCCGAGCTCATCGAAAATCTGCGCGATGACAACAAGCGCTACAACGCATGCACCGCGACGGCTGAACTTGCAGATCGTATTCGCGACGAAGCGCAACGATTCACGACGAGGAACCAGCTCGAACTCGCTCTCGACTCCACCGACCGACAACAAAGATTCCTCGCTCTCGGACTCCTTCAATCGTTTTCGTTGGTGCCGGAGTCGGACGGAGTTCCCTACTACCCGCCAGACCGCATGCTCGATGTCTGCGTCGAATCCACTTGCTCTTGGAATTCAGAACCCTCTTTTGATCGTGTCCCCCATGACATTTCCAACGAGAAGACGGTGGCATTCCTTCTGGCGTTCTTCCATCGCCTCGAACCTCGCCTCGTCGCGTTATTCGAAAGGACGCGAGTCAATTC
Source organism: Planctomycetota bacterium (assembly GCA_029259635.1). GTDB lineage: Bacteria > Planctomycetota > UBA1135 > UBA1135 > OFTM34. Next base: position 16,129 of record JAJDEU010000038.1, read on the forward strand.
GAGGCGCTTTCTCTGCGCCTATGTCCTCACCCTCGCAAACTCCGCTCATCACCTACCGCTTACCGCACCTGTCTTGATCCCGCATCTCGCCGACAACTACGAATCCAACGACGCCCTCATGGCCATGACAGCCCTCTATGCGGCCGGACCGATGGCCATCGCGTATTTGCCGACGGGCAGAAACCTCGATCCGCAAATGTCGGCCTGTATCAACTTGCTCACCGCCGAACTGAGGGGAGCCGCGGCCACACCCGAAGAGCGAGAAGAACGCGATCGGATGACCAGCCTCACCATCGAGTTCGACAATCCGCTCGGGTCGTGGAGCTTCGTCCCAAAGTCGGGCTATCTAGAGGGCTTCACAAACGGCCTCTAGCTCGGTTCGCCGCGGCTGACCGAGACGGTCTCGGATTAACGAAATCAACGGGCTGAAAGTCTGCCTCTAAAGGACTAGACCACGCGAATGATCACGATTCGCCGGGCGGACGATCGAGGTCGAGGGGATTACGGTTGGCTTCGTGCTCGCTATTCCTTTGCCTTCGCCAACTATCACGATCTCGAGCACATGGGCTTTCGGTCTCTGCGCGTGCTCAACGAGGATCGCATCGATGGCGGCGGTGGCTTTCCGACGCACGCACACAGGGACATGGAGATTCTGACCTATGTGATCTCCGGCGGGCTCGAGCATCGCGACTCGATGGGCAATGGGTCGCTCATCTCGGCGGGCGAGTTTCAGATGATGTCGGCGGGCAAGGGGGTTCGGCATAGCGAGATCAACACCTCCGCGAAGGAGAGCGTGCACCTCTTGCAGATTTGGATGCTGCCCGATTCGGAAGGGTCGGAGCCGAGCTATCAACAAGAACGCTTTCGCGATCGGGAGAATGCGCTGCGGCTCGTCGTGACCCGCGACGGTCGGGACGGTGCTCTACGCGTCCATCAAGACTTGGAGGTCTACTCGGTCTTGCTGCAGGCGGGGCGAGCGGTTCGTCATGAGCTGAAGCCGAATCGTCACGCCTGGATTCAAGTCGTGCGTGGACAGCTTCGCGTTAACGATCTGCGTCTCGAGGCGGGCGACGGGGCATCGATCAGTGCGGAGAGCGCACTCGACCTTCAAGCGGAACAAGACGCGGACATGCTCTTGTTCGATATGGCTTGAACGCACTCCCCCGAATGTAGGAAGCCCGGTTTGGCTCCACATCGCCTCTACTTTCCCTCTTCAGACAGCCACCCATCTTCCTCTAGCCGGAAAACCAGGGCTTCGACCAGAACGGGAAGGCCGTTGGGCTTGCTCCACTCATCAAACCCGTACCGAGCCATCTGAACGACACCGAATGGCATAAGTGGCAACCAAATCCAGTTCGTGCATTTACAGCGAAATTCGTAGAGCGCGGGTTCGCGACCGGCGCGAGAGACCTTCGCCTGCAACACGCTCTCGCTAAACGCTCTGCCGGGGAAAAACCCCAGCGTAAGGGCCGAGAGAACTCCGTCCGTGCTCGCTCCGAGAAAACGCGTTCCGAAACTGAGATCGCAGCGCACGTCGCTCGCCTCATGATCCACGCGAACGAGTCCGGTGCGCCGGAAGGCTTCGGAATAGGGAGACAGGTCGTCAATTCTGCGGGTGTGCTCAATGGGTAGAGTCCCGTAGAAGAAATATTCTCGTCGGGGAATCTGGCCCTCATGTACGGATAGCGACAAGTTGCAGCGTTCGTTTAGCGGCAGCTCCGGAGGCAAACTCCTTGGAGCGTTGAGCTCGTAGGCAGCGCAGCCGGAGAAGACGGTTGTGAGAAGTAGAGAAGCGAAGATCGTCTTACTAAAGCGCATCGGTTTCTCCTTCAACGTCTAGCCATCCGTCTTTATCAAGTTGATTGAGAAGGGCGTGAACCAAGTGGTACGGAGAGTTCGGACGATTCAGCGCGCCTGAGTCATCCAAAGCAAGCTGAACAAAAAAGATGGGTGCGAGCGGTAGCCAATACCGCATCGTTCTCTCGCAACGAAACTCATAGTTTTTTAGTGTTCGCCCCGGTGCTTGAACCTGAACCTGCATCCAACTGTAATTCGACAAACGACCGGGGATGACTCCAAAGGTGATTGTGGAAAGTATGGTGATCAGTGAGGGACGAGGAGCGAATCTTCCGATTACAAAATCACATTGCAGTTCACCGCCTTCGTTGCAGATGCGAACTTGGCCCGAATCGTCCAGCGCTTTAAGGTAGGGCGATAGATCCTCGATAGGCCCAAGCTCTTCCGTCGAAAGCTCGGCTCCAAAAAACTCCCCACGGAAGGAACCTTTACCTATCTCGCCGCGAATTGAAATCGTGCGACGAGCCTCGAATGGCCGTTCCGGCAATGCACCCGTCGGAGGGTTAACGGATGTTGCGATACAACTGCTGAACGCGAGCATCGATAGAATCGCTGCCGTCACTTTCCACTGCTTAATCATCGTATTCGCGCTGCAAGTGGCTTCATAAGCCAGCGGCTAGTCTAGGGGCGTACTCGGAATGCCAGCGCGATCGATTTGGATGAAATTCAAAGTCGGGAACTTTGTTTGTTCTTGGATCGCTTCGATACAGGAATCCAACAAGCGGACGAAGCGAAGTTCACGACCGGAGGAAGTCGGCGCGTCCAACTGCATGCAGAGATTCTGAACGAGGTTGTGACCTCTTCGGCGAGCGAAACATCGGCCTGATTGGTGCTCGCTAGAGAGCAGCTCCACGAACCGTCTATCCCGGGCATGACGTACCTGCCTGGCTTCAGAGCTACATCGAGGGCCGGGTAGCTCATGGTGTCGGCCGCATGCGCGAGATCGGGCCGTGGAACCTTCCCACAAAGAGTTCGTGGGATCTCGCCGGGTACGGACCTAGAATTCGAAACCTCATGACGAAAGACGACTCGCAAGAAACGGAGCAGACGGGTCGAATCGACTGGTCGAAAAAGCACCTCTGGCAAATTCAGTGCGTGCGGGACCTGCTCCTGTTGTTCGCGGTGCTCGGTCTGCTGTTACTGGGCGAGCGCTTGAGCTTGGTGACGGTGCCCGCACTGCTCGCGCTCTTGTTCGCCTATCTGTTCGAGCCGCTCATTGTCTGGCTCTGTCGGATCTCCAAGGTGACTCGGCGCTTTGCTTCGGGCGGCATCGTCGTTGCCACGGTCATGCTCATCGTTATTCCGATCTTAATCGGGATGGGATTCGGGATTCTGCAGGGCGCCACCTTCGCCAAAGGGCTTGCGAAACGAACCGGTGCGGTCATCGCGAGCGTCGAGAGTCCGAACGATGCGGGGTTAGAGGCGGACGTCGGCGGTGGCGCGTGGCTCGCGATCCGCGATTACTTCGTCGAGCTTCAACCACCTTCGACGAGTGCCGCCAAAGAGCTCGCGCAAGAAGAGACCCCGGGCGGTTCGGAGGATACGGACGCCAAGTCATCCGCGGATGCCTCGACTGGCCCGGCAAATCAATCCGAAGCCGAACTCTCTATCCTCGGCATCGATCGAACCGTCATCGCCAAGGGAGTTTCTCACGCGATGAAGTGGTTGCGCGACAACGCCGACCAAACGGCGAAGACCGTCCTCGGAACGAGTCGCGGTGCACTCACCGTTGCCGTCTCCACCATCAGTTCGGTCGGCGTCCTGCTCTTCGGCGCTTTCCTCACCGCCTTCTTTTTCTTCTTCATCTCCGGCGCGTGGCCCGGCGTCGTCGCCGACGGAAAAGCGCTGATCCCCGCCGAAGACCGCGCGAAGTGGCTGGCGATCATCGCCAAGATGGACCGCGCCGTTCACGGCTTCGTCCGCGGTCGCCTCACGATCGCCTTCATCCTCGCGGGCTTCTACACGATCGGCTTCTGGCTCATCGGCGTCCCCGCGCCGCTCATCGCCGGCCCAGCCGTCGCGCTCTTGGCTCTGATTCCCTACGCCGCGCTGCTCGTCGTCCCGGTCGTGATGGCATTCCTCTGGCTCGAGAACCAAACGGGAATGCGCGGAACCGTCGCGTGGGTCATCTTGGCGCCGATCGCCCTCTATCAAATCGGCCAAGCGCTCGACGACTACGTGCTCACACCTCTCATTCAGGGAAAGAGCACGAACCTCGACACGCCGACGATCCTGTTCGCTTCAATTGCCGGCGGAATCCTGCTCGGCTTCTTCGGTCTACTCGTCGCGATCCCTCTCGCCGCCTGCACCAAGATTCTCTTCCACGAAGTCTTCTGGCCACGAGTGCAAGCCTGGTTGCGCGGTCACGCAAAAGATCCGATTCCGCTCGACCACTAGCTGGCCTGAACAGAGCTATCGTTGGCACGCAGTCCGCGATCTGGTGATCTCCACCACTTTCAAGAAGAACCGCGCGCTCCGGTTTGAAGTCTGCCCCGTGTGAGAGACAAAGCGCGAAAGTCACCGCGTCGAACTAGGTTCGCATCACCGAGGTTCCAACCAACTGTTACTCTCGTGATCCTCGCAACCCATGAGAATTAGCGGGCAGATAATGAACATGCACTGGAAGCCATTTCTATTTCTACTCGCGGTGTCGCTCGGCATGCTCAGCGTGTCGGTGCACGCGGTTCAATCAAAGTCGGAACTCGTCCCTGTACCGGGGACGAAAGTCCGCATCGCAGTGCCGGAAAACTTCATTCCGTCTGCGAACTTCACTGGTTTTATCAGCGCCGAAACCGGGTGCTCATTGGTGGTTACGGAAATCGAGGGTCCCTTCGACCGGGTGTCCGCAGGCTTCTCGAGGAAGCAAGCACTCCGTGAAAGGGGAATGGAAGTCCTGAGCCGTGAGCCGCGCTCGATGGGGTTTCACTCTGGGGTCTTAATGAAGATCGTTCAGACCGTTGGAGAACTCCAGGTGCAGAAATGGGCTTGGTTGTTCGGCAATGCCGAATCGACGGTAATCGTAATGGGCGTTTGCCCGCTAGAACTTGTCGAATCCGAACTCGACATGCTGCGCGAGACAGTAATTACAGCGGTTTGGGATCCAGAACATGTGGTCGACCCCTTAGCCGTCCTCAGTTTCCGGTTCGGCGATATTGAGGGAATGAAGTTCTTCTCGAGTACAGCAGGTGCGGTCTCGTTCACCCCAAGTGGTAAGGACAATAAAAACGAACCACTTTTCATCTGCACTCCGGGATTGCGGCCCGTCGAAGGTGATCGTCGAAAATTCGTCGATCGGGATCTGCGAGAAACCAGGTACTACGACAATTATCAGCTGGGCCCCATCGAGCCGATAACGATCGACCGTCTAAGTGGGTACGCATGCCTTGCCACGGCCAGAGACACCAAGAGCAAAACACCTTCGTTCATCTATCTCGTGGTTCTGTACGAGGGCAACAGTCGTTGGACCATGAAGGGCATTGCCTCCGAAAGCGCTCGTGAGCAGTACCTGCCTCTATTCGAGCGCCTGGCCGGCAGCTTTCGTCGTAAATCAGAGACACTGTCGGCAACGGACGGTACTTCTGAACTGACGATTCCAGCGACTTGGACGAGGCGCCAGGGAATCCAAGAGGACGCGGAAATACAGGCCGGCCATATTGTGGGTGATTGCTACGCCGTCGTATTGAGCGAGCCGAAGGACGATTTCGTCGACGGAACCAGCTACGAGACCCATAACTTAATGACCCGCGCATGGCTCGAAGAAGACTCGGGGACGCAGCCTGTTCCTGAGCAGATGAAAATCGGCGAGCTCGATGCATTGCGGTCCGAGTACGACATCAAAACTGGCGACCTCGAAATTCACTACGTGCATCTGACTATCGACGGCGCGGAGCATTTTCATCAGGTGCTGCTCTGGTGTGCGACGGCGTCGCTCGAGTGGAGTCTCTCCGAACTCGATCACGTTGCGAAGAGTTTCCGGGAGACGAACTAACCGTTGCGAGAGCCGATTTACTCTGTGATCAAAATCGGATGCGAGTCTTGGCAGCCTGGCTCAATCACGGGGATCACGGGCTTTCTTCGACGACTCAGCTCTCTCACCGCGGGCGACACACTTCGTCGAAGTGACGGCGCATCTACTGCTCCATCCCATTGAATACAGGCTCACAGAATTCCGGACATCGAATTGCCATTGTCGGCGGCGGCCCAGCGGGATTGCGCGCGGCTGAGGTCGCGGCGGAGCGCGGCGCACGGGTCACACTCTTCGACGGCAAACGCGCCCTCGGTCGCAAGTTTTTGATTGCGGGGAGGAGCGGGCTCAACCTCACCAATAGCGAGGACTTCGATTCCTTTCTCGACAAGTACAGCGGCGAATCACTCCACTCGGAGACTTGGAATTCAATCCTTTCTCAGTTCGACAATCGCGCGCTTCGCGAGTGGGCTGCGGGATTGGGCATCGAGACTTTCGTCGCGAACAACGGCAGGATCATGCCAACTCCTGTCGACGGAAAGATGCGAGCCACGCCGCTCCTTCGCAATTGGATCGCGCGACTGCGGGAGCTCGGCGTTCAGTTCAAAACCGAACACCGCTTTACGGGCTTTGGAGAGAACGGCGAGCTTCTCTTCGATGCGGCCGGTCAGACCCTCCGCCACTCTTGCGATCGCGCCATCCTCGCACTCGGCGGCGGGTCCTGGCCGAAGACCGGATCCGATGGCGCTTGGACTTCCATCTTCGAAGAGCGCGGCATTCGCATCGCGCCTTTGCAAGCCTCGAACTGCGGCTGGGAAACGACTTGGCCAAGCGCGATTCTCGAAGCGGCGGAAGGCCTGCCGCTCAAGAACTTGAAGGTCACAGCCGGAGAGCAGAGCCAGCGCGGCGAGCTTGTCCTCACGCGCTATGGACTCGAAGGCGGTCCGCTCTATCGCCTCGGACCAATCCTGCGCGCGCAATCCGAGCCTTCTATCACGATCGACTTCAAACCCGACCAGAGCCGCGAAGACCTGCTCGTCAAGCTGGGCAAGGTAAAGCGCAATTTTGTGCGCGAAGCCAAGCGCCGTTTGCACCTCGACCCCGCCACCTGCGCGCTCCTGAAGTTTCTCCCCGCTCGCGGCCCGTGGAAGCGGCCCGATCAACTCGTCGACGAAATCAAGGGCTGCCGCATCGACCTCTTGCGCCCGCGCCCACTCGCCGAAGCCATCTCCACCGCCGGCGGAATCCATTGGGAAGAGCTCGACGAAAACCTACAACTCAAAAAACTCCCGGGCGTCTTCGTCGCCGGCGAAATGATCGACTGGGACGCCCCCACCGGCGGCTATTTGCTGCAAGCCTGCTTCGCGACCGGGACGTGTGCGGGGAGAGCGGCGAGCCAGACCTCACCTTAGTTCGCAGACGATCACGTCCGCCTTTCGGCGGAGTTCTCTGCGCTGGGAAAATTCTCAGCATTCGCGCTTCGCCGGGCAGACGGAGAGATAAACTCCCCGGCATGAAAGTCCTTCCCAGCTCGCTCCTCGTATCGCTCGCCCTTTTCGTCCCCTTCTTTAGCGCCGGCTGCTCTGATGCGAAAGCCAGCGACGCGGTGCTTCGCTTCACGGCTATTCCCGATCACAACTCGACCGAGTTGCGCGCGAAATTCGATCCGTTGGCCGCGCACCTGAGCGCCGAGCTCGGCATTACCGTCGAGTACATTCCCACGGCCAGCTACCCGGCATCCGTGGACGCGTTTAAGAATGGCGATGTGCAGCTGGCATGGTTCGGTGGACTGACCGGCGTGCAGGCACGAGAGGCCGTCGAAGGCTCGCGCGCGATTGCTCAGGGAAAAGCCGACCCGACCTTCAAGAGCTACTTCGTCGTCAATGCTTCGACGGGTATCGAGAAGAGTGATGCCTTTCCGGCAGGGCTCGAAGGCAAGAGCTTTACCTTTGGGTCCGAAGCCTCGACTTCGGGTCGGTTGATGCCCGAGTACTTCATTCGTGAGAACACGGAGAAGTCGCCGGAAGAGTTTTTCGGATCGGCGAACAGCTATTCGGGTGGACACGACAAAACGGCGAAATTGGTTGAGGCCGGGACGTTCGATTCGGGCGCTCTCAACTACAAGACCTATGACTCGATGGTGGCCGAAGGCAAGCTCGACCCGGAGCGCTGCCGCGTGGTCTGGGTCACGCCCGAGTACGCCGACTACAACTGGACGGCACATCCTGAGCTCGATACGACCTTTGGCGAAGGCTTCACCGATAAGTTGGCCTCAGCGCTCGTCGCGATCCAAGATCCCGAATTGCTGGCGGCCGTCGATCGTGCGGAAGGTTTAATTCCCGCCACGAATCAGGATTTTGAGTCTATCCGACAGCTGGCAATCGAGTTGAAATTCTTGCGCTAGCGGAAAGCTGCCAGCTATTGTCCGCGGTCACCCGCGATTGTTCGGGCCGCGACTCTCATTCGAATCAGCCGCTCGGCGCTCTACCTCTCACCGACGCTCCGTCACCCCTCTAGAGTTTCAACGATGCAAGATTATCAGAACGGCTTGATCGCCGAAGTGAAGGCGAAGAACCCCTCCGAGCCCGAATTTCACCAAGCGGTCACCGAGGTTATCGACTCGCTCACCGGTGTTCTCGAGAAACACCCGGAGTACCGCTCGGCGAAGATCCTCGAGCGCATGGTCGAACCGGAACGTGTGCTCATGTTCCGCGTGCCGTGGATGGATGACCGCAATGACATTCAAGTCAACCGAGGGTTCCGCATCGAGATGAACAGCGCGATCGGTCCGTACAAAGGCGGCCTGCGCTTTCACGCTTCGGTCAATCTCGGCATCTTGAAATTCCTCGCCTTCGAACAGGTTTTTAAGAACTCGTTGACGACGCTCCCCATGGGCGGCGGCAAGGGCGGCTCGGACTTCAACCCGAAGGGCAAGAGCGACGCGGAAGTGATGCGATTCTGTCAGAGCTTCATGAGCGAGCTGTTCCGCCACATCGGTCCGAACACCGACGTGCCCGCGGGCGACATCGGCGTCGGCGGTCGCGAGATCGGCTATATGTTCGGGCAGTACAAGCGCCTTGCGAACGAATTCGCAGGCGTTCTGACCGGCAAGGGTCTCAACTGGGGCGGATCGCTCATTCGCCCGGAAGCGACCGGATTCGGTGCGGTCTACTTCGCGCGTGAGATGCTCGCCACGAAGAACGATACGCTCGACGGGAAGACCTGCCTTGTGTCGGGCAGCGGCAACGTCGCTCAGTACGCGGTGCAGAAGCTGACCGAGCTCGGCGCGAAGGTCGTCACGATGTCCGACTCGAGCGGCTACATCTATGACGCGGATGGGATCGATGCTGAGAAGCTTGAGTTCGTCATGGACCTCAAGAACAAGCAGCGCGGTCGCATCTCGGAATACGCCAAGAAGTTTAGCAGCGCGGTCTATACCGATGCGGACGCGTCGAGCGACCACAATCCGCTGTGGTCTCACGATGCGAATTGCGCGTTCCCCTGCGCGACGCAGAACGAGATCAACGAGAACGACGCCAAGAATCTGATGAAGACGGGCGTCATCCTGGTGAGCGAGGGGGCGAACATGCCGACCACCGCTCCGGGAGTGGAGGTCTTCTTGGCCGCGAAGATTCTGTACGGACCCGGCAAGGCAGCCAACGCAGGCGGCGTGGCCGTCTCTGGACTGGAGATGGCTCAGAACAGCATGCGCTACAACTGGCAGGCCGAAGAGGTCGACAGCCGGTTGCAGATCATCATGTCCGACATCCACGGCGCTTGTATGGAGGCTGGCGAGCGATTCGGTACTCCCGGCAACTATGTCAACGGAGCGAACATCGCGGGCTTCTTGAAGGTCGCCGACTCGATGATCGACCAGGGACTGGTCTAGCGACCAACGTCGGCGCCTTTCGGCGAGAAATCAACGCGGGGAGAGTGGGACATGAGTTCCGCTCTCCCCGCTTCTGTTCTCCACCGACATTTGGTGCCAACTTTTGAATCACTCCACTGGCGACGGGAGCTTGCCCGCGGTCCAATCGGTACATGACCGACCTGGAACAGGGAGTTCCGAGTAGAAGATGAGTAGACACCTGCTCAGCTTTCATGAACTGATGCAGAATCGGGTGCAGCGCATCCTTCTGATCTCGAGTCTCTACGACTCGTTCATCATGTCGGAGGAAGGGCACCTCCACGAGTCGCTGCTCAGTCAGTTCATCGACTTGAACGTGACGAATATTCCCGACCTGATTCAGGTCCCCAGTGCCGTCGAAGCGCACAAGCTGCTCGCGGAGTCCGATGATTTTGACCTGATCATCTCGAGCCTCTACACGGTGGACGGCAATGCGGCCGAGGTCACTCGCACTTTTCGCGAGGCCGGCTACAACACGCCGGTCATCGCGATCGCCTACACGAACCGCGAGCTCGCCGATTTTTTGGAGCGCGAGGACAAGAGCGTTCTCGAGCGCATCTTCCTCTGGCAAGGCGACATTCGCGTTCTGCTGGCCGTGGTCAAGTACTTCGAAGATCGCATCAACATCGACAACGACACGGGACAGCACGGCGTGCCCGCCATCCTTGTCGTCGAGGACAACACGCGCTTCTACTCCTCATTTCTTCCCGCGATCTATTCCGAGCTGTTTGGGCACCTCCAGGTTCTGTTGTCGGAGGACTTAAATCTCTCGCAGAAGATGATGCGCGCACGTGCGCGGCCCAAGGTCATTCTGTGTGAGTCTTACGAAGAGGCCTGGGGCTACTTCGAGAAGTACAACGAGCACATACTCGGCGTGATTTCCGATGTCGAGTATCCGCGGAACGGCGTGCTCGACAAGCAGGCTGGTATCGACCTGTGCACGAGAGCGCGCGAACAGCAGCCGAGTATTCGGCTAGTCCTCCAGTCGAGTAACCCGGCCAATGAAAAGCTCGCCAACCAGCTGGGTGCATCCTTCTTGCTCAAGGGGTCAGCAGCACTACTCCATCAACTGCAGACCATCCTGGTCGACCGCTTTGGCTTCGGAGACTTCATCTTCAGGCTTCCGGATCGAAAAATCGTCGACTCGGCGCACGACCTAAAAGCATTCGCCGAAAAGCTCAAGACGGTTCCCCCCGAGAGCATCGGCTATCACGCCGCCCGCAATCACTTCTCGAACTGGCTCAAGACACGAACAGAGTTTGCTCTCGCAGCTCGACTGCGTCCGTGCAAGGTCGATGAGTTCGAGACGCTCGAAGAGTTGCGTGAGCACTTGCTCGCGATGGTTGTCGATTATCGAAAGGAACGCTCTCGCACGATCATCTCCGACTTTGAACGCGAGCACTTTGAACCGGAGGCGACGATTACGCGCATGGGTTCGGGTTCTCTGGGCGGCAAGGCGCGCGGCGTCGCCTTTGCCAACCGAATCCTGCACAAGAGCGGCGTCGATTCGTTGTACCCGAACGTCGATGTCTACGTTCCTCCTTCGCTCGTGCTCAGCACGGAGGTTTTTGACAAGTTCATGGCCTATGGCGAGTTGCGCGACATCGTCACCAAGTCGGAGAACGACGAGGCCATTGAAGACTTCATGGCAAACGCGCCGTTCCCGCGCAAAGCCGTCGCCGACCTTCGGTCCTTCGTACAACAAGTCCACTACCCGCTCTCGGTGCGTTCCTCGAGCCTTCTCGAGGACTCGTTGTCGCAGCCTTTCGCCGGCGTCTACGAGACCTACATGTTGCCGAACAACGACCCCGACATCGACGTGCGTTGGCGACAGCTCACGAGCGCGGTGAAACGAGTCTACGCTTCGGCATTCTTGCAGAGCGCCAAGAGCTACCTCTCGATGACCTCCTTCCGACTCGAGGAAGAGAAGATGGCGGTCATGATTCAAGAGCTAGTCGGCAACCAGCACGCCGATCGGTTCTATCCCGACTTTTCGGGTGTTGCTCGCTCATTCAACTACTACCCGGAACCGGGCCACACCGCGGAAGAAGGCGTTGTCGCCGTGGCTCTCGGGTTGGGGCGAACGGTCGTCTCGGGCAGTCCGTGCCTGCGGTTCAATCCGTACCATCCGCAAGAGCTCGTCAGTTTTTCGACGATGAAGAATGCGCTGAACAACTCGCAGCGAAACTTCTACGCCCTACAACTCGGTCGCGAGACCGCAACCTCGGCACTCGCCGGCACCGAGCTCTACCCCATCGGAGTCTCCGAAGAGGACGGGCCGCTCACCTGGCTCGGCTCGACTTACTTGCCCGAAGACGATCGGATAGTCGACGGCATCTCGAGAGCCGGCGTTCGACTGGTTTCTTTCGCTCAAATCCTCAAGCACGGCGCCTTTCCCCTCGCCGCCATTCTGCGCGACTTGATGAAGCACTGCGCGGAAGCCACGGGTGGTCCGGTCGAGATCGAGTTTGCCGGCAACCTCTCCTCATCCGCGGATCAAAGAGCTCAATTCGCCTTTCTGCAGCTGCGCCCCTTGGCGATGTCCAAAGAGGAGGAGCACGTCGAGGTCGGCAAGTTCGAACGGAGCGACGTTGTTTGCCACTCCACGCAAATGCTCGGCAATGGGCGAATCGACGACATCACCGACCTTGTCGTCGTCGATATCAACAGCTTCGATCGGCTACGGAGCCACGAGATCGCCCTTCAAGTTGCTCACTACGACGCGCTTCAGCGCAAAGAGGGACGGCCCTACATCTTAATCGGAGTCGGACGATGGGGATCGGCGGACTCCAGCTTGGGCATACCCGTAACCTGGAGTCAGATTTCCGGAGCGCGGGTGATCATCGAGTCCGGATTCAAGGACATCCATGTCACGCCATCGCAGGGCACGCACTTCTTCCAAAACTTGACCTCGTGCAACGTGGGCTACCTGACCGTCAACCCGGATGCCGACGAGGGCTTCCTCGATTGGCCGTGGCTCGAACAACAGCCAGCGATCGAAGAGACCGAATTCGTTCGACGTGTGCGGCTCGACAAGCCGCTCGTGGTGAAGCTCGATGGGAAAGCGGGCGAAGCGGTGGTGCTGAAGAGCACTCTGGCTAGTCCCGGTTAGAGGCTACAATCTCGCAGAGGCTTCACCGATTGAAGCTCCGTTTTGAACGCCGTAACGACAATCCCTAGAGCGCTTGTATTCGCGCTCGTAGCGCTGGTTCTGAGCTTGAACTCTTGCTCACCCGCTGAGGAAGCGCCGAGCGGCAAGACGACCTCGTACTTCATCAAGCTCAAGCCGGCACATCCGGCCTTCGAATATCGCGAGCTGATCAAGCGGGTTGCGGGTTGGGCCGCCGAGCGAGATCCCGTGGGGTCGGAGCTGATTATCCTCAAGCAAGGCAAACCGATCTTTCGCGGGAATTGGGGAGAGCTCGACCGAGAGCGACAAGTCGCCTGGAGTAAGAACACGATTTGTAGACTGCGCTCGCTCTCCAATCCGATCCTGACGACGGCGCTGCTCCTGCTCCAAGACAAGGGCAAGCTCGCTCTCAATGATCCGATCGCCGAGTACCTGCCCGAGTTTGGCGTCGCGCGCTGGGGCGCGCTGACGATTGCAGAGCTATGCGGTTTGACGGCGACACTCCCGACCGCGGACAACAAGGATCTGTTGGCCCGCTCTTCCGACCTGTGCGGGTATATCGAGTTGCTCTCCAAAGGAAAGCCGCACCGACAGGCCGTGAATCAGCGGTACTCCGAGAGCAACTTCAATGCGCTCGCCTGTTTGATCACGCGGGTGAGCGGAATGCCGGTCGAGAAGTTCTTGGAGGAGCGCATCTTCAAGCCGCTGGGCATGAAGGATAGCCGCTCGAGTTTTGGATCCTCCGATTCTTGGCGCCGCCGGCTCGCCAGCACGTACACCGTATCGGGAGGCGGTTTGGGCTATCGCCGCATCGTCGACGGTTCCGCCGAACCCGCAATCCCCTACTTTCATGCCTCGCGCGGGATCTACTCGACGGTAGAAGACTACGCGCGCTTCATGCAGTTCTGGATGGGCGCCGCTCCCTCCGGCAAGCCGGCTTTGCTATCGCGAAAGCTCCTCAAGCTCGGTCATCAAACGCCTAGGGGAGTCCCGTTTCGAGAAGGTGCGTACACGAACGTGTGGAAGGTCTACGGCGCCGAGCCACTCGACGGCAAAACTCCGGCACCCTTTGGCTATTTTGGAGGGGATGAATCGGTCGCCCTCGCTTCGCCGGAGAAGGGGCTCGTCTTTATTTACTTCACGCAGAGTCGAGGCGGTGATTCGGCTCGCGCGTTCGAGAACCTCGTCACGGAACTCTTCCGATAGATGCCGCATTGAACGACTCCGCCCCTCGAAGACTGACATCGTGGCTCGCGCTCTTGGTGATTCTCGCCGGAAGCTTCGCGGTCCATCGAAGCGCGCTTGAACACGAGTTCGTCAGTTGGGATGACGACATCAATTTCTACGAGAATCCCAACCTGATCACAGGAGAGATTCGCTGGACGCTTCACTTGATCGAGCCCTACCAGGGGCTTTGGATGCCCGTGACTTACTCGGCGGCGAGCGCGATCGCAGCGGCCACTCGCGAACAAGTCGAGCCCGATCATTTTCGCCTCGATCCCGCGCCCTACCACGCCGCGAGCCTGCTCCTTCACCTCGCGACGACGGCGCTCGTCTTCTTTCTCTTGAGGTTTTGGATAACGACGCCGACTGCGAAGCGCCGAGCACTTGCTGCGGCCATCGGCGCCCTCTTCTTCAGCATTCATCCGATTCAAGTCGAGGCCGTTCACTGGGCGACTTCTCTAAAAGACACGCTCTCGGTCTTCTTCGGGATAGCGAGTCTCGCTTGCGTACCCGTCGCTCCAAAACGCTTCACGTGGAGATTGGTTCTCGCCTGGCTACTGCTCGCGCTCGCGCTCGCCGCCAAGCCCGCGGTCGTCGTGGTTCCCGTCGTCTGGCTCCTGTTCTCCATCGCGCGTTCCGGCCGTCCCGGACGCTGGGGTTGGCTGCACTTCGCCGTTCAACTGGCGCTCGCGATCATCGTCGCCATTCTTGCACGCAGCGCACAACCCGCCGAGACCGAAGATCCTCTCGGCCTGATGCAAAGAGCCTGGGTCTCGATCGACAGCCTCGGCTTCTACGTCACCCAGATTCTCGTGCCCACGGCGTTTTGCCCCGACTACGGACGAACGCCCGAGTTTGTTCTGGAGCAAGGCGTCACGCCCGTCCTTCTCGCCGGTTGCGCCATCCTCGCATTCATCCTGGTAATGGTTCTCCGCAAGCGTTGGAGCAACGCGCTGATTCTGCTCGCCTTGCCCGCGGCACTCGGACCGGTTCTCGGTGTCGTACCTTTCTCCCACCAGAGCATCTCGACGGTGACCGATCGCTACGCCTATCTCGCGATGCTGATCCCCGCGTTCTTCGCCGCACGAATCCTGAGCCTTCCCAGAGTCGGGCGAGCGTGGCCCGTAGCCGTCGGTCTCGTTGTCGCTTGCGGCTTGAGCTCGGCGCGTGCGGGGAATCATTGGCAAGACACCGACTCGCTCTGGAGGAACGTGCTCCGCGTCAATCCGAACTCGGCTTCGGCCTGGACGAACCTGGGCTATCAACATGAACGCGCCGGGCGCAGCGATGAAGCGATGGAGCACTATGAACGCGCGATCGCCGCTTCTCCGAGGTCGGCGTTGGCCTACAACAACATCGGGAACATTCACTTTCGCGCGAATCGAATCGATGAGGCTTTTCGCGCGTACGGGCGCGCGCACAAAGCGAATCCAAAAGATCTTCACGCGCGCAACAATCTCGGAGTCATCCATCACAGACGCGGCGAGCTCGAAGAGGCCGAGGCTTTATTTCAAACCGTCATCGACATCAATCCCAACTTTGCGCCCGCGCATCACAACCGCGGGTTGGTGGCGATGGAACTCGACGAGTTCGGTGTAGCCGAGCGGCACTTTGCGGAAGCCCTGCGAGTGGATCCCGGCTACGCGCAAGCGCGGCGCGGACTCGCCAAAGTTCTTGCGACTCGCGGGATGGTCGTGCAAGCGAGAGCAGAGCTCTCACGCGCTTGTGGCATCGCCGAAGGCCAAGCGGAGTTCGAGCTCAGGTGGGCCGCTCTGCTTCAGGGTGCGGGCGGAGGCCTCGATGAAGTTCGCGAGGCACGCTATCGCGCATACGAATTGGGATGGCGCGAAGCGGAGTTTCTAGCGCAACTCGGTGTCGGCTTGCTGCTCAGCGATCAGCCCGGGCGAGCGGAAACCGTGTTGCGTGAAGCCGTCGAGCTCGGCACGACGAGTCTCCAGCCGCGACTCGAGCTCGCCCGACTGGATCGGGAAGCCGATCGTTGGGAAGAGTCGCGCGAGCTTCTCATCGAGACGGTGCGCGACTATTCCTTTGAGCCCGAGCCGTGGCACAACCTCGCGCTCTATCACCAACACCATGGCGACTCGGACAAGGCGAAGGACGCCGTTCAAACGGCACTTCGGTTGAATCCGAACTTTGCTCCGAGTCTTGAGCTAGCTGCCGAACTCGAGCTTGCTGAACTGCCGGAGTAAGTCGGCGAGTACTCGCACCGGCGAACGGCTCAGTCCTTATCTCCGGCGCTCGTCTCTGTGGGCTCCGCAACTTGTGATTCGGGAGCATCGGGCGTCGATTCGGCGCTTTCGGAGGGAGCTGGCGGCATACCGAACGGCTCGCCCATCGCGTAGCTGGCAATGACCGCATCAAGCGACGACGCGAAAGTCACGTCACCATCCGCGCGCGCTTGCATCTGCGCTCGATTCGCAGCGGCAAGCGCCGCGGGGAATCGCTCGGCCTGCGCATAGGCGGCCGCCAAAATCTCCAGTGCGCGAGATGACCGCCCGCCGGTCAGATCCACTGCTCGCTCTGCCAGCGCGATCGCGCGCGGCGAATCGCGCATTTCGAGCACGGGCGTCGTCACTAAGAAACGCGCGAGGCTAGCCGTCGGATCGACGTGGCTCGGCGCGAGTTGCAGCGCGATTCGATACTCATTGAGTGCGACCTCATAGTTGCCGTAATCCACGGCCATGTTCGCACGATTCAAGTGCGGTCGGAAGAAGTCCGGCGCAAGCTCCATGGCCGCGAGATAGTGCTCCAGCGCTTTCTCCGGCTGTCCCAGTCGTTGGTACGCAACACCGAGATCGTTGCGCAAGTCGGCCGAGTCGACGTCTTCCATCGCCGCTTCGAACTGCGGGATAGCGCCTTCAAAGTCTCCTTTCGCCAGCAGAAGCCCGGCAATCGCACGGTGGGCGAGCCCCCACCCGGGCTTTTGTTCGAGCGCGATTTGAAAGTGCTCGAGCGCCTTCGCCGGCATACCGCGATCGCCGAAGACATGGGCCATGTTGTAGTGCGCCTCCGGATACTCCTCGCGTAGACGAATCGCTTCGGCGTAGGAACCGGTGGCGAGATCAAAGCGCCCTTCCGTCCGCAAAATATTCCCCATGCAGACGTGCGCCGCCGCCATCTCGGGTGCGGCTTCCAGCGCGAACTCGATATGCGGTCGCGCCCCGGCAGAGTCGCCCATTTGTTGCAAAACGTCGCCGAAGCTGTAGTGCACGCCGGGGTCTTCCGGCGCGAGATCTACCGCGCGCTTTAAGGGTTCCAATGCGCTCTGAAGATCACCGAACTCCGCGTAGACCTTGCCGAGCTCCGCGTGAAAGCTCGGTGTTTCCGGGCTGAGCTCGATCAGTCGTCGCGCAATGGCGAGATGTTCGGCCGGCTCGATCGTCTCTTCGCTTACTCGTCGCCGCAGTTGCGCGTTGAGGTCTTTGACGGGCAGGCGTTCCTTGATGTCGGCGAGCTCCATCCAGCTGTCCGGTACCGCCGTCGTGTCGCTCGCGACATAACCGAGTCCGGCCAGTTGTTCGGATTCTTCAGCGGAGAGCGTAGTCACCGTGCTCGAGCGACTACCGACTTCCGCCTCGAGCGCGCTCAGCTGTGCTTCCAACTCGCGCACGATCGCCTTCCGCGCGACCGCCAGATTCGCGAGCTCGCCTCGATCACTCGCTCGGTCGTACAGCTCGATCTGCGGAGTGCGCACGTACTTCCACTCGGCCGTCGTCAGACTGCGCTGCGGAGCCCAACGAAAACTCGTCCACGGCAAATCGGTCTCGGCGTAGCCCACGCCGGACTCCATCGGATGGCCTTCGAGCGCCGCGACGAGGCTGCGCCCGTGCGCGCGATCGCTCGGCACTTGCAAGATTTCGATCAGTGTCGGGTGAATATCCTCAAGCGAGACGAGCGCAGAAACGCGCTCTCCGGCCTTGGCGCGAGGCCCTGCGATGATCAGCGGCACGTGCAAAACCTCCTCATTCAATAGGTACGCGTGTTCGATCTCGGAGTGATCGCCGAGTCCTTCGCCGTGATCCGAAACGACGATAACGATCGTGTTCGCCTCCTTACCGCTCGCGTTCAGCCACGTGGCCAATCGACCGAACTGCTCATCGACGAATGCGATCTCACCGTCGTAGGTTCCGGTTTCGGTCGCTTCCGCGCCCTCCTCGTGCAGATACCACGGGAAGTGCGCGTCATACAGGTGCACCCATGCGAAGAATGGCGCGTCGCTCTCCTCGTCTAGCCACGTCAGCGCCGAGTCTACGACCTGATCGCCCGCGCGATACTTCGCGAGCCCGTTGTCGACCTTTTGTTCGTAGGCATTCGAGAGATCATCGTCGTAGTGGTCGAAGCCTTGCGCGAGGCCAAATTTCTCGTTCAAGACAAAGGCCGCGACGAACGCGCCGGTGCGATAGCCGCGCGTCGACAAACGCTCGGCCAAGGTCGTCACGTCGTCGTCGAGTTTGTGAACGCCGTTGACGCGCGCACCATGTTGCGGCGGAAGCAAGCCCGTCATCATCGTCGAGTGAGCGGGCAGCGTCATCGGCGCGGGCGTGTAGGCCTCTTCAAAGAGAACGCCGCGCTGGGCGAGGCTGTCGATCGCGGGAGTGCGAGCGGCTTCGTAACCGTAAGCGCCGAGGTGATCCGCGCGCACCGTATCGATCGTCACGAGCAGCACGTTGTGATTGTCGGTGGTTCGCGTTGCGTCACAGGAACTCGCGAGCGAGAGTCCGAGGAGAGAAACGCAAATGACAAACAGGCGGAAGTGACGTGGCATGGATTTCATCGCTCGAACATCAAAAATGTTCTATTGAGGGGAAGCTCGTCTGACGCAAAAACAACAATCGCAATACGAGTGCGTTGTCGTCATAAATGGCTCGGATCGCAAAGAGCTCGTCGGACTCCAGCGGGGAGTTAGAGTATAGATTGCGAATCCTTCGCGTCCGTGGCCAAAGTCCAAACTGGGATTGCCGCCAAGCAGAGGTGGAATGCGGTCTTGGAGTCGACAGGTTTCGGCCCTGGCGGTTATCATCAGCCCCTCGCATTCCCCTCCAAAGATGGGAATGGCGAAAACGCCGGTTCCGCTTCACGTCCCGAAAAGACTCCTATGGCATTCGGTCAATTGTTCAGGATCTGCTCGTCCGCTGTTCGACGCGTTCTATCGCGCTTCTCGACGGCCATCTTGCTCGGCTTTCTGGCAATGACAGCGGCCTGCACCGGAAGCGTGAATGTTGTTGTTATCGCAACGGGTCTAAGCGCGGGCACGCACACGCGCTTCGCTTATGTGGCGAACCGCAACGACAACACCCTGTCCATCTTTGTCGTCGACACGCTCTTTGACGTCAATGGCGACAAGGGCCAGATGCGACACAACGGCTATGTGGTCACGGGCACCGAGCCCGTCTCCGTTGCTGCCGATCCTTCGGGCAGCTTTGTCTTCGTGGCGAACTCTGGGGACGACACTCTCTCCGCCTACGCCGTCGACGAAGACAATGGTCGATTGACCGAAGTTGCCGGATCTCCATTCGGCACGGGCATGACACCGGCGTCCGTTGCTGTTAGCCCATCGGGAACGTTCGTGTTTGTCGCCAATTCCGGCGACAACACCGTCTCCGTTTTCTCGGTCGATATCCTCACGGGCGTCTTGACGGAAGTCATGAGTTCACCGTTTGCGACCGGAGCGAATCCCATGGCCGTGGCATCGACTGCTGGCGACGGATTGATCTTCGTCGCGAACACGGATGACAACACGGTGTCGAGCTTCTCCTACGATCCGTCCGTTGGCGAATTAACAGAGGTCACGGGTTCTCCCTTCCCGACCGGAACTGGGCCCACCTCCATAACCGTTAACTCGACCGGCTCGATCGCCTACGTCACGAATTTCTTGGGAGGGACTGTTTCGGCTTTTGCTGTTTCCAATAAGGGGCAACTCGCTGAATTGGGCTCGTCTCCTTATCTAACGCAGAACAATCCGTTTTCAGTAACGGTAAGCCCCACGGGGCGCTTCGCCTACGTCACCAATTTTGGATCGAATAACGTGTCGGGCTTCGACATTCTGAGTGACGGCTCCCTGATGGAGATCGTGGGCTCTCCATTTGGTTCTGGAACGGATCCCATCTCGTTCGCCATGGATTTGTCGGAGTGCTCTGCGGTTGCCGTGAACTCCGGCGAAAATTCAGTGTCGGAATACACCGTCGATTCGCTTACGGGTGAGCTTCTGTTTGACCGAATCGTTCGAACGAGAGTGGGGCCAGCCTCGATCTCGATGGCTGCGGGTATGCGACCGGTTACTTTTTTGCCGCAATTCGCGTACACGGCAAATCAAAATTCCGCAGACGTCTCGTCATACTCCATCGACAGTTTGACGGGCGAGTTGACAGAGCTTGCGAACTCACCTGCGCCTGCCGGATCAACGGCCTTCGATGTCGTTCTCGACCCGCTCGGTGACTTCGCTTATGTCCCGAGCGCCGGCACATCTACGCTTTCGTTTTACCGAATCGGGAGTGACGGAGCCTTGACCGAACTCTCGGGGTTGCCCTTTGGTTCCGGATCACCGATTACGGTTCCCAGTGCTCAAGCTGCCGCCGTCGATCCCTCGGGTAGGTTCGTCTACGCGGGAAGTAACACGTCAGTACTCGGTTTTACGATCGATAGAGCCAGTGGCTCGCTCACGGCAATGAGCATGGCATTCCCCGCGGGGATCGTTGGAATTGATGGAGTAAGAGTGGACCCGACCGGTAGATTCTTAATCGCCGTCGGTGGCACCCAAGCGCATTCTTTAAGCATTGACAGTACTACCGGTGAACTAGCCGCCGTCTCCACCTCTAGTTCCGGATCGAACTCTCACTATGTCGAGATTTCCCCCGCCGGTACCTCGGCCTACGTCTCCGATCGAAGTGGTGGCATCACGAGGCTGACGATCAGCTCGACTGGGGTGCTGAGCGCCGCCACCGTCAACACAACCCCGCCGAATGTCTCATTTTCGAGCGAGCTTGATCCCACGGGCAAGTTCTTGCTCGCACCCGATCTCGGATCCTCGAACGCGATTGTGTTCTCGATCAACAGCGTCGGCGGCGCCATAACGAACATAGGAACCGTTCCTGGGCTGAGCAGCCCTACTGGAGCTGCTGTCGATATATCGGTGAGGTTTGCCTACTTTTGTAATTTCGGAAACAGCACGATTTCCCAGTTCACCATTGATCCCGCAACCGGAACGTTAACGCCCCTAGTTGGAGCCGCCTCGGTTGCAACTGGAAGTGGCCCGCTCGGAATGACGACATCGGGAATCTATCGATAACGATCGGCCGCAAATCCGCGAAGCGGGGAATTGCGACTGACGGTGTTCGCCGAACCAAGTAGAATGCGGGGCACCGGCCATGGAACACGATCTTTCCCCACCCGCAGTTGTGCCCGCCGCGCCTGAATCGGAACCTGAGCTCGAAGTTCTCGCTCCTCCGACGGGGTCGGAATCGAGTGCGAGTGACAGGGCATCGACGACGCAAGTCGCCACCGCTTGGATCCTCGCTCTCTCCGTCGCCGCAATCTCTGCAGCGGGATTGCAGTACGCATCGAAGCAAACCGATTACGGCTTCTTTCTGCTCGCGCTCTGTATCGTCATCGTCTTCGGCGCTACATGGAGCGACGTCGCGACACGGCGTATTCCAAACGTACTCACTTACCCGGCGATCATCCTCGGCTTCGCCTTCAACGGAGTGCTGCCTTTTCTCGTCGAGCGCTGGCATCTGGATACGGCCGAAGTGTTCCTCGGCGCCTCCGGAACGCTCGAGTGCGTCCAGGGCTTCGGGCTGTGCGCCGCGATCGGCATTGTCAGCTTCATGGCTCGCGGCCTGGGCGGCGGAGACGTGAAGTTGCTCGCGGCGGTCGGCGCGATGATCGGATTCGCGAGCGTAGTTGCCGTTCTCTTCAATACGCTGCTCGTCGCAGCGGTGATCGGAATCCTCAATTGGCTCGTCGGCGGAACGCTTATGCGCCGGCTACAGGGCCTCGCCCACTCGATCTACTTCAGCATCATCATGCGCGCCGACATGCGCGAGGTTTACCGCTTTCGCCCGACCGAGAGCCCCTTCGCTCTCTCCCTATTGATCGGGCTCATCTCTGCACAGTTCGTGGCCCTCCATCAAAGGATCTGGGAGGTCTCATGGTAGCCCTCCGCCGATTTATCAAAGCCAGTTGGCTCAATGTCGCCCTCGTCGGCGTCGGTTGGCTCGGATTGATCGGAATGACGCGCCCCGCCGAATTCGCCGCACTCTTTGGCCTGCGCGACTTCAATCCCGTTCTCGCTTTCGACGTCGCGATCATCGCGGCTTTTCTCTCCTTCACTTGGCTTACGCTGCGCGGTACAGCCCACCTGATCCGCGCCGGCCGGCGCGTAAAGTTAGATCCTGAATCGCGAGCCGTCTCCGGAACCGTAATGGCCGAGTTTGCGCTCGTTCTGCCGATTGTGCTTCTGTTCCTCGGTACGGTTATCCAAATCGCGCTGATCGCGAACGCCGCACTCGTCGTCCGTTATGCCGCTTTCGTCGCCGCGCGTTCCGCAATGGTTAGCTTCTCCGCCGACATGGGCCGTGACCTGCTCTCCTCTCCGGGCTCGAGCCTCACGTCGATGTTCCAGATGCCGCCTTTCCCCGAGTTCGTGGACGGCGAGCGCCCGGAGCACGCCGCCGCCATGATTCTCGCGTCGATCTCGCCGCGAGCAACGACGAGAGACGGAACCGGCGTCTTCATGGACGAGGTTCTCAAGGCGAACGGTGACGTGTGGGACACCGGGAATTTCGCACAGCGTGTCACCTATGCGCGCGCAGCGACGACGGTTCAAACGATCAAAGATCGCATGCAGGAGAAGTTTGGCGCGGCCGGTGGAGTCTTCGCGGCGTGGCACGATTCGCTCTCGCCCCTGATTCCCCTTCCGGAGCACGTCCTGCAACCCGCGCGTCAGAAGAAGGAAGGCCTCGATAATGCCTACACCCTGCCCGCTCCTCCGTCGCTCGATTCGCTGATTCCCGATTCGATTCCGATCACCCTCGAGGTTCCGTTGCCGAGCGAGGCCACCGCAGTTCTCGATGTCGTCGGAGTCGACCCGCCCAGCCTCACCATCGATATCCCACTCGACGGTCCCAAATCGCTGATGGCTCCACTCCTCAACCAAATGGACGAGGGCATCAACGTGATGCGAACGGGTTCGGGAGCGGCGATTCGCGCGTTCGCGCGGTCACCCGCGAACGTCGACATCCTCTCTCCCAAGGAAGTCGAGATTACGCTCACCTACCTGTTCCGGCTCTCCATTCCGAGCCTGATTCAGCTTGCGCCCGGCGTCACCGAGCCCGCGCCGCTCGGCAACGGACACGCGTTCAAGTTCGAGCACCCCGAATACTTCTCGGTTCGTCTGCAATCCACAGGCGGACGCAGAACCCTGCTCGGTATCATTCCGAAAGTGCTCGACATCAAAGGTACGCTCGGGACTCTTTGGGACGCGGACTCCGATGATGACGAGGAAGTGACCAAAGAGTTCAAGACGGTGGACAACACGCCGCTGTATTGGCGTCCGCGCGAGAAAAGCGACGACGACGAGGACGACAAGAAGAAGAAGGAAGACGACGCCAAGAAGAAGGCCGAGGACGACGACAAGAACAAGGACGCGAACAAGGACGCTGAGGAGTCGGAGAAGAAGAAGAAAGAGGCGGAAGAGAAAAAGAAGAAGGAAGACGAGGAGAAGAAGAAAAACTCATGAGCAACCTTCAGATACATCGCGAGATTCGCAGGGGTTTGGGGCCCATCTCTCCGCTCACCTCGAGCTTCGAGTTTGGCAGCTCCCTTGCGAGCTTGCACTCCGACCAAGAGTCGGGGGTGCGTCCGGTTTCCCTCGGGGAAGAGAGAGACGAGAACCTTCACCGATGCGACCGAGGCAGCGTCTCGATCCTCGTTCTCTTCATGGGCCTGATCATCTTCGCGCTCGCCGCGATGGTCTGGAACACCGGCAAGATCACGACTTCTGCGATTGAAGCTCAAACGGCAGCGGACACAGCGGCCTATACCAGCGCGGTCTGGACGAGCCGCGCGGTCAACATGATCGCGGCGACCAACATGCACGGTTTGCGCGACGCCAGCGCGATCGGCGTCAGCACGGCGGTCATTTTCGAAGGCGCCTGGATCCTCACCTTCCAGACGATCTTCCTCGTGGGAACCGTGATTCCCCAGCTCACCAATCCATTCACACTCGCCTCCGGACTGGCGGCACTTGCCGTCTGGCTGGCCGAATTTATCCAGTGGATCATCTTTGTCGTAGAGACCGGCTGGCCCGTCTTCCCGATTATCGACATCGTCAATCTCGCGAAACACCTCGGGGAGGTGCTCTCTTACCAGCAAGCGTGGGTGGCCGCCGTGCCGGGCTTGATAGAGACCCAGCGACAACAGATCGCGGATTACTACGACTGCGATATCAGTCTTCAATTGGGCAATGGTTCGACTTCGATTGCGCCACCACTTCATCGAGGCACGCCCCTGACCTGCCTTGTGCCGATCGGCTTGCGCTATATCTACGACGCCTTTGCGGAAGGCAGTTGGTACAGCGACACCAAGATCAAGACGACGATCAAAATCGGTAAAGCGAAAGTGGGTTGGTTGATCGGGGGCTTGCTCGGCGCCGTTGCCGCGATTCCAGCGCTCGGATTTACCCACCACGTTCTCAGCTCGCAGCCGGGCTTTAGCCCGCTCGAGATCGGCCCTTTTGGTTTCGGCTTTTCCATAGACCCCGCTACTTGGGATGACTACTCGGTCATTGCTGTCGCGCGCAAGCGAACGACAAACGCAGCGTCGAAGCAGTTCCCGGATCAACCGCTCGCCTTCATGGCTCCGGGCCTGTTCACCCGCTCCGATCAACTGCGCCCAGCGGCCTACTCCCAAGCGGAGACCTTCAACGCCATCGATGGCTTGTTGCCGACTCTCAAAATCGGCGGCGTCGCCCCCTTTCAAATCATCTCATCCATCTACCCGTGGCGGGTCTGGACGGATTGGGGCTGGCAGTGGCAACCGCGCCTGACGCACGGCGCGAACCTCCCGAATACCGTCTTCGCCAATCAGGGCATTCAATTGACGAGCTTCGGCCAGAGTGCCGCTCAACACTGATGATTCGGCGAAAGCAATGCGAAGTGCGGGGTTATCGGCCGAATCGAAGCCGACGCGGAACCGCGATGACGGAGACTGTTCTCATCATCATGCCGCTCTTGATCGTAATCCTCCTCGCGCCTTGGGCGGCGGGCATGTTCCTCGACTTGCAGCTCGCGCGCACCGAGGCGCACCGCGACATGTTCGACAAGACGACGACCATGCTCCTCATGCCCGAAGCGCTGATGAGCAATCACGTTAATGATGAGCTCTCGTCTCAATTCGGAGAGCTCACTCCACAAACTCGCCAGCATGAATTCGCGTCGTTTCCGCCGGATGTTCCCAGCAGCGTCAACGATATCTTCGATCCGCCGGGCGGACTGAGTATCAAGTTCTCGTCAACGGTCTCTCTGGACCTCTTCGAAGATGGCTTCCCGAACTATCCCGTTGAGGGTTGGGAGTATGTCCGAAGAAACGGCTTCTTTGAGAACTCTGAAGATCTGCACTTCATGACCTACGGCTCCACAATTCGTTCGCCGTGGACGTGGCTCGGCTATCCCATGGTTGCCACTCAAGACCTCATTTTCGAACCGAAGCAAATGCAGGACTGGCAGGGCGAGCAAGAAGCTGTTGACGAGGATATGCGCGGGCGCCTCAAGCTGGCGGAGTAGCAAAACGGGCTCAGGTTTCGAGGTCTAATCCAGGTCTGAAACTCCGCAAAATGAGCCGTATTTCGTATACTGCCGGACCCCGGTAACGCTTCCGTCCAGCGTACTCAGCTTCCTAGCCCATCGCGGGAATTGCGCGGACTGCACCGGAACTTAACAGCGCAATAATCGAACGATGAAAGATCGACTCATGCTGCTCGTTGCAGCCGTCGCAGCTTTGGCAGCAACGTTTTTGGCGTTCCTCTACATCGAAAATGCGACGAACCAGATCGAGGAGATCGTTCCTCCGCAAACGCTGGACATTTTGTTCACCGTCGAAGACCTGGCGCCGAATTCCGTTATTGATGCGCAGAAGGATTTGCGTGTGGTCACGGTCGTCGTGGACAATACTCCCGAATACGCGCGAGCGGCTGTAAAGGCCTCTGACCGCGGAGCTGTTGACGGCCGACCGATCACCTCGCCTGTTCCCGCCGGCGTCCCGCTCTTTTACGCTCACCTCGCTCCGATCAAGGACGTCGATATCGGCGCCGGAATGCGAGCGATGGCCATCAACGTTTCCTCCGAGAGCCTGATGGGTGGCATCCTCGTTCCGGGTGACCACGTCGACATCCTGGTCAGCTACCAGCTCGATAAGGACACGACCGCCGAGCCGGCTGCAGGCGGCGACCCGAACGACCCGACGGCCGCCATTGGAGACATGATGAGTGCCGTCATGGACCAGCTCGGTTCAGCCGGTGGATCCGTTCCTTCACAGTGGGTCACGGAAGATGTGCTCCTCGACGTGCGCATCATCGCGGTGGGCTCAGCCCTCTCAGGCTCGCGCCAAGCGCAGCTATTCGGCATTTCAGGCGGTTCCGGACGAAGCTCGACAGTGACTCTGGAGCTGACTCCCTTCCAAGCGCGTGAGCTTGTTCGGGTACAAGCCAACGGACGCAACCCGCTGACCTTGCTGCTCCGACCCGAAGACACGAGTGGAGAATCGTCGACCAGTTCGCTAACCGGAGGCTGATTCCCCATGGTACGCGTCGTTGTTCAAGACACATTAAAGAACAGGCAGTGGGTCGGCTATGACGCCGACTCCGGCTTTGCCATCGGACGCGAGTCCGACTGCGCGGTCTGCCTCTCCACGTCTCGGTTCGTTTCGAGGCAGCACATCTTTGTCGAACGCTCGGAGGCCGGCTGGACTCTGACCGTCGACCCGCGGGCGGGGGCGATCACCGTTGACGGTACGTCCGTCGAGCCCGGAGCGTCTCGCGACCTCAAGCCGGTCAGTCAGGTTCGACTCGCCGAATTCGTCCTGACTTTCGTCTCGGGCGAGAACGAAGGACTCTCGGAAGAGGACGCTGCGCTCGAGGATATGAACTCGCTGCAGCGCGAACTTCACTCCGCGGTGCTGCGCAAGATCGATCTTAGGCGCGGGGGCGACTCCACGCTCGAAGCGTCGGAGGAGAGTCTAGAAGCGATCAATTCGTTCATCGACGATCTGATTCACAAGGACTTTAAAGAGCGGCTGATCGGAACCAAGATCACGCGCGTTCGCCTCTTGTCGATGATGTACGAGAACCGACTGACGGCACTCGTCTCGGAGTCCACCGCGCCGACGATCGAGATCGATCGCGTCACGACGCCGGGACTGAACATCGCGCTCGAAGAAGCTGCCGACGACTTCACCCGTCGTCTCGCCAGTCGCATCGGAATGCAGTGCCGGGCCGAAGTCGCGGCCGACGACCTTGAGCTGATGACCCAAAAGCTCAAGGAGTTCGTCGGCGACGTCATCGACGAGACCCCTGATAACGTGCAGTTCTATCTGATTGCGCGCTTTCTCAAGAAGATCGTGTGCGACATGGTGTTCGGTCTTGGTCCGCTCCAAGACCTGCTCGACACTCCGGCAATTACGGAGATCATGATCGTCAGCCCGGAGCTCGTTTACATCGAGCGCGCGGGTCGCGTGGTCCGCTCCAACCGATCATTCCTCGGCGACGAAGCCCTGATGGCCGTCATCGAGCGCATCGTTTCGCCGCTCGGTCGGCGCGTCGATCGCTCGACTCCGATGGTCGACGCGCGTCTCTCGGACGGATCACGTGTCAACGCGATCATTCCGCCGCTCGCGCTCAAAGGTCCTTGCCTCACCATTCGCCGCTTTCCGACCAAGCGCATCACCGCCGAAGACCTCGTCGGTTGGGGATCGATCACGCCTGCCGCGAGAACTCTGCTCGAAGCCGCCGTCAAAGGTCGCAAGAACATCATGGTGGCCGGCGGAACCGGCTCCGGTAAGACGACCCTCTTGAACGTCTTGTCGAGCTTCATTCCCCCCGAAGAGCGCTTGGTCACCATCGAAGACGCGGCCGAGCTCGATCTGGATCAAGAGCACGTGGTCAGCCTCGAGACACGCCCGGCCAACGTCGAGGGAACCGGCGCGGTCACGATTCGCGACCTCGTAAAAAACGCTCTGCGTATGCGCCCAGACCGGGTGATCGTCGGTGAGTGTCGTGGCGAAGAAGCCTTCGACATGTTGCAGGCCATGAACACGGGCCACGACGGCTCGATGACGACGGTTCACTCGAACAGCGCCTACGACTCCATTTCGAGGATCGAGACGATGTGCCTGATGGCCGTCGACATTCCGATCGCAGCGATCCGGCGACAGGTCACGCAGGCGATCGACTTGATTGTCTACATCCGGCGCTTGAAGGATGGCCGCCGGCTGGTTGTGGAGATCACCGAAGTGCTCGGCATTCACCCCAATACCGGTGAGCCGGAGACTCGCAACGTTATGGAGGGCGTCGGAGTCGACGAGGGCATGGAGCTGCGCCCGACCGGCTTCATGCCGACGTTCTTACCCGACCTAGTCGAAAGCGGCTTGATGAATTTGGACAGCTGGTTCGAGGCGACGACCGCATGATCCAGAGCCTTCTCCTCGCAGCGACCTTCGGCATCTCAATCGGGATGTTCGTGTTCGCGTTGCGCGCCAGCTGCGTGAGGAGGTTTGAACGTGACGTCGCTTGGCTAGAACACACACTCTGGCGATTCAGTCCGTCACCGAAGCCCGCGCGCCCGTATGTCGTCGCCGCGTACATTTTTTCCTTCTCGTTGCTAGCCGTACTTCTTATCGCGACCCGCAACCCGGCCCTCTCGGCTATCGTCTGGACGATCGTCGTCGTCATTCCGCGGCTGTACGCCGAAAGAGCTTGGAAGAAGCGCAAGGCGGAGATCGAAGAGCAGCTGCCCGAAGCCGTTCGCCAGCTCTCCTCCGGTGTCGGCTCAGGACTCTCGCTCGCGCAGGCCATCGAGCGCCTCGCGATTCGCGCGCCCATGCCGATCCGCACCGAGTTCTTCGTCGTCTCGAATTACTGGAAGCTCGGCGCCGACTTCACGACCAGTATTGAAGACGCCAAGCGCCGACTCGAGCTCGCAAACTTCAATCTGTTCGCTTCCGCGATCGTCGTCAATCACCACATGGGCGGAAATGTCACGGCGACGCTAGACCGCCTGGCGACCTCCCTCGAGTCGATCGCACGCATGCGGCGCGACATTTATGCGGCAACGGCTGAAGGTCGCATGAACATCAAGGTGCTCGCCGTCGCGCCCTTCCTGATGCTCGGCCTGATCTCCTTCATGGACGCCGAGGCGGTCGGGATGCTGTTCACGCGCCCCGTCGGCCAAGCGATCCTCGGCTTCTGCGTCATGCTGACGGGCATCGGCACTTACTGGGCCTGGCAGATCGTCAAATCCGATGTTTGATTTCAATCATCCCATCATTCTGATCGCGGCTTGCGTGCTGGCTGGCGTTACCGTCGGCCTGGGTTCCTTTGCGCTAGCTGTTGAGCTCAAAGCGCGCGGGTTGGCGGGCGAGATTGCGAAAGGCGCAGCGGCCAGAGGCAGGCGCCCGCGAAGCACAGGCGGTGGATTGCTCGCGCTTGCTGGTCCGTTTCTGCCAATTGCGACAGCCATCGGAAGCCTACTCGGCCTCGACTCTCTGCGAGCGACGCTTGCCGAGCGCTACGCACGTGCCGGCTACCCCGGCGGCCTCGACGATGACGAGTTGATCGGCCTCGGCTTGCTGCTCGGCATTCCGCTCGCCCTGCCCGTCGCGGTCATTCTCTCCGCGGTCCACCCGCTCTTAACCCCGGTCTGCCTGATCATGTTGATCACCGGCCCGGGTCTCTTGAGCTCGATCTACAACTCGGCCGGCAACAAGCGCGAGATCGCCATCTCGCGAACGATGCCCTTTGCGCTCGACCTGCTCGTGCTCACCATGCGCGCGGGAGCCTCTCTGCAACAGGCGATGGAACGCGTCGCTGCGGATTACATCGCTCATCCGATTGGCGCTGAGTTCTCCGCGGCTCTTGCGGACCTCGCCACCGGATCTTCCATTCGAGAGGCCTTCGAGAACATGCAAGAGCGTGTTCCGATTCCCGCGATTCGCTCCTTCACCGACGATCTTATTCAGGGAGACGAGCTCGGCCGTCCGCTCGCGGAAGTCTTCGAGCGTCAAGCCGACCAAGCTCGCATTCAACGCGTCCAGGAAGCCACTGACACCGCGGGTAAAGCCAAGGTGCTCGTCCTGCTTCCCGGCATGCTGGTCTTCATTGCGGTTCTCATCATGCTGTTCGCTCCGTTCTACGTCCGCTGGCACTACGGCGGCAGTGCGTTGGGCTCGTAACCGACCCCCAAGAATCATGGCCTTCCACGTAACAGTCCACGGTGGTCTCGATGACGGAACAAGCTTCCGTGTCGAAGGCCAGTGCATTATCGGGCGCGCGCCGCGCTGTCAGGTTCTCCTGTCCGACCCGGAAGTCGCCTGGGAGCACGCCTCACTTCAAGACCTCGCCGGGCGGCTGTTCCTGCAAAACCTGTCAGCGGCGGGCACGCGCCTCAAGGGGCATCCGGTAAGTGCGGAAGCGCGAGTGATTCACGGCGACGAGATCGAAATCACACCGAACTGCAAGCTCGTCGTCGAAGAGAAGATCGGTAAAGACCGCGGGACGACGCTCACTCCGCCTGTGCTCGCGGGAATCATCGTCATTCTGATTGCGCTCCTGTTCACTGGCTACAAGGCGATGCAACCGGAGCCCGTACAAGCTGAGCCAGTCACCCTCGGGAACTGGATGACGGCTTTCGATCGATTGAGCGCGCGCATGGAAGAGTGGGTCGACCGCGGCGAGTTCCCCGAAGAGGCGCTCAACATCTTTCGCAACGCTTGGCGCTTCGAGATGGCCTACAACAACGAAGTCGCGGCCGAGAGTTGGGATGACCTTCACTCGGTACTCCTAACGCTGGAGCTTCCGGGTTCCGGATTCGGTCGTCGCAGCATTGCCGAAGCAGCAAGCCCCAATCAGCGAGCGCTCGACGTAATCATGGGTTGGGACCAAGAAACAAACATGAGCATCGATCCCCAATGGCGCAGTGATGAAGCCTTTGCGGATGCACTCACGTGGTTTGTCCGCAAACGCGGGATCTCTACGAATAAGAAAGTTAAGGCGGCCGGCCGATGAATAAGAAACTTGGCAGATTCGAACTCCTCGAGCAAATCGACGTCGGCGGTTACACCACCGTCTACCGCGCCGTGGAGGACATGGGGCAAGGGATCGAACGTCCGGCAGCAGTCAAAGCCCTGCAAGCCTGGAATCTCGACGATGAAGATCAGCTGAAGCGCTTGAAACGCGAAGTCAGCGTTCTCATTGAGATCGGTGACGCGCCCAACATCGTCGCCGTGTACGGCATGGGCATTGACGAAGAGATGGGCCCGTGGATCGCGATGGAGCTCGCGGGCAAGAGCCTGCGTTTCTCCGTCAGCGACAAGCCCACGGAACCGGACCAAATTCGTTCGCTCTTGAGCGACGTCTTGCACGCTCTCCAGTGGGTCCATGGAACCGAGCCTCCCATCCTTCACCGTGACCTGAAGCCGCAGAACATTTTGCGCACAGGTCCGGGCATCTGGAAGGTGGCCGACTTCGGGCTTGCGAAGCGTGCGGGAGCTGAAGAGACGATGACGCTCGCCACCGTCAAATATGCCGCGCCCGAGCTCTTGGATTCCGGACTGGGCGAAGAGACCCCGCGGGTCGACATTTACGCGCTCGGCATGATCGCCTACGAGTTGGCGCTCGGAACGACCCTCTTCGAAAAGCAATTCCCGTCGGTCTATGACCCGATGCGCAGTTCGAAAGACAAAGAGGGTGATGATCGACCCAAGTGGATGTACTGGCACACTTCGACGCAGATGGTGTTGCCGCCGCTCTCCGAATTGATCGAAGGCTACCCCCAGGATCTCTCCGATTTGATCCAGGCCATGATCACCAAACCGTACCTAGAGCGCGTCGCCTCTGCCGAAGACGCGCTCGAGCGGTTGGGCCAAGTCAGCGTTCCCCAGCATCTCGCCATCCTGGATGACGATGACTCCGACAAGAAACCCTCCATCATGAAGAAACTCGCTGGAGTTGCTGCGGTCCTAGCCTTCATTACCGTCGTCGGTTTATTGATGTGGAAGTTCATCGAAGGCCGTCCGAGCATCGAGTTCGAATCGGGCAATCGATTTGCGGCGAGCTTGAAAGACATTCCTGTCAGCGGACGAATCGTGAACTTTCCAGAGGGAGGCCGAGCCGAAATCAAACTTCGCAAAGGCGGAACGGCAACGGTTGCTATTGAACCTGACGGTTCCTTCTCCGCGGATGTCAGGATCACCGAACTCGGAAGCTTTACGGCCTTCATGTCCGTTTCCGACAGGAACGGTCGCCCCGTCGCTCGCACTACGTTGGACGTTGTGCGGGAAGCCCCCAAAGCCGTTCGATTCGAACTGCGCACAAAGCCCATCGCCGCTGGTGCGACAGTTCAACTGCGGCCAACCGACGCCGAGCCGATTTCACTCACCACCGATGCGATGGGGATCGCCGAAACGGAACTCCCCTTCGGTGAGTTCACCTTCGAGCTATTCCACCCCCGCTATCAACCCATTACTCGTACGACGAAGCAAACGGGGATCGAACCGGAGTGGACGGGAACGGCCACATTGTTGCCGAAGGACTTCTCGCAAATACTCGTAGAGATACAAGGCGAGATCGACCGGTTGATGCGGCTCACGAAGCGCAAGACCACTTGCCCCCCCGGGCCTTTGACGGCGGATGAAGAGCAGCAAGTCGTCAGTTCGGTCGAGCGCTTGCGCCTGCTCGCGAACGGCGACGCGGACATCGAGCTGTTCCTTGAGTCGGTCGGCAGCGCGAAGGATTGCGACCCGAGCTCCATGCCGGTCGCTCCCCCGCTGCCCGCGGATCCCGGGCGAGCATCAAGCGATCCGGTTGGCGCCCTGGACCGACTGCTCGACCGAGTCGAGGCCTTAATCGACCGCAAGGTCACCTGCCCGCCCGGTCCGTTGTCCGAGTTTGAAGAAAAAACGCTCGCCGCGACCTTGCTTGAAATCGAAGCGACAGCGCTCGGCGACATCGACATCCAGCTCTATGTCGATTCGGTGCGCCGCGTCGAAGATTGCGATCCGTCGAGCCGACCGGAACGCCCGGAGATTCCCGAGAGCCTTCGTCAACAATTGATCGCTGCCGCTGCAGGTGCGAGCGGAAAAGGTGGAGCCGATGGCTATGGATCCGACGGCAAGGGCGGGACAAGCGGTTCGTCCGGTGCGGACGGTTACGGGTCTTCGGGCCGTGATGGCGTTGCGGGACAAGCGGGAGCTGCGCTCCAAAACTTCTTGAACAACAGCGGCAATCCCGGCGGGAACATGCGCGGAGGCGGAGCCTCGACGCAAGACGACGGCCGCGCCGCTGCGGACTCCGTCATCGCGAACGTTCTGGCGGGCATGCCCCCGAACCCGGCGCTCGTCGAGTACCTCACCAAGACGCTCACGCTCGAACAGTTCCGAGACTTCGTCGCCGAGAACGTTCCGACCGGCACCATCAAGATCGAGATGCTTCCAGAAGTGGACAAGGTCCGCATCAGCGGACCGATCTTCAACGGAACCGACCTCGAGTGGATGGTCAAGCGCCTCGCTTATGGTTGGACTCGGATCCAGCCCGAGCTCGCCATTGACGCCTGGGCCGTCTGTCGCGGTTTGCGCAAAGCTCTGGAGATGGACGGCGCTTCCGGCGCTCGTGTCGACGCTTATCTGATTTCCGACGACCCCACGATGTTCGTGCAGTTTGAGAAGCGCGATGGCTACGACTCCAGTGGAGCCGTAGAAATTGCGAGCACGTTTACGGTCGACGCCGGACTCATCTGGATTCGCGGATACATGGACACGCCCGCCGAGGAGCTTCCCGAAAAAGAACCCGCGATGGCTCAATAGTGTCGTCGCCACAGGCTCCGCCGATGTCGGACTCCAGCTTCCTTCAGCTCCCTGGCTTTCAGCCGATTCGCGGGCTGCTTGAAGATCCGCGAGTGTCGGAGCTCATGATCAACGGCACGTCGCGCATCTTCATCGAGCGCGACGGTCGCATGCAGGATGCCGGCATTTCCATGGGAGATGAGCAAGCGCTTGGACTCCTCGTCGAGAGCATTCTGCGTCCCTCCGGTCGCTCGATTGACGCGCAGACGCCCTACGCGGACTGCCGTTTGCCCGACGGTTCCCGCGTCAACATCGTGCTGCGCGCGCTGAGTGTCGAGGGCACGGCGATTACGATTCGAAAAGCGACGAAGGAGCTGCGCAGCATCGGCGACCTCGTCGCGAAGGGAAGTCTCTCGAACAACATGGCGCGTTTCCTCGCGTCGGCCATGAAGGCCAAGCTCAACATCGTCTTCTCCGGCGGAACGGGCACCGGAAAGACGACTCTGCTCGGCTTGCTCGCAACGGAGATCGAGGGCAACGAGCGCATCATCGTGATCGAGGACACCGCCGAGCTCACCTTTAATCAGCCCAACGTCGTTCGGCTTGAATCTCGCCGAGCTGGCGTGGAGGGATCCGGAGCCGTGACGACCGCCCAGCTACTCGTCAACTCTCTGCGCATGCGTCCGACGCGAATCATCATGGGTGAGATTCGCGGGACCGAGGCGGTCGACATGCTTCAAGCCGTCGCAACCGGTCATGACGGTTGCCTCTCCGTACTGCACGCCGGCTCGCCCATCGGCGCGGTCGGTCGCCTGGAGATGATGGTCACGATGAGCGGACACGCGATTCCGCTCTGGGCCATCCGCCAACAGATCGCTTCGGCCGTCGACCTCATCGTTCAATGTGAAATCGATTACGACGGAACGCGTCGCGTAACGAGAATCACCGAGGTCTCGGACGAAGGCGAAGAGCACCTCTCGCTGCACGACCTGTTCCGATTCGAACGAGCCGAGCATGAAGGTGACTCGTCCGAAGAATCGAGTGGCGGAAAAGCGGGGCAATTCGTACGCACGGATCGCATTCCCAACTTCAGCGCCCGCTATCAAGCTCGCAATGTCGCCATTCCGGGCGACATGAAGTAGAGCGGCGAATCGGTCGCTGATTCTCGCGGGCGTCTCCATTCGCGAGGTCGCGCTTGCCCTATGCGTCAGATTCTTTTTGCCCGCGCGAACACGGGTTCCCTCCGCCACTCGAACCCGTAAACGCAAGCAACGGAGTCGCGCTTCCTCAGCACGACTCCGTCACGTTGAGAAGTCAGCTCAACTCACTCGAAGCTGGCTTCAGTGGAACCGGTTGTCTCACCGAACTCTTGTTGTTCGCGCTCGACTTCACCGAAGGCCCACTGAATGAAGGCGTAGATCGCGGCCAGAATGACCAGGGCCACAATGATGAGGAGAACCCACTCCACCGTGTTGGGGCCTGATTCGTCTTCGTGGAGTCGCGTCGCGAATTTGCGTGCTTTCGTAAGCATGGGATTAGTCGTCGATAGGTTGATGGAAAAGAGGAGCCGGGTTCTTTTGTACGTCGCTCACCCTCTAGGGGAACGGCAGCCCGACGACCTCCGCGATGCGGTAGAAGTAGGTCTGGATAATACCAAGGAATGTCGGGATCAAAAGAATCATCGGCATCACCGCGAAGCCGAGCACTAAGACCCATTCCGTAACCAATTGTCCGTTGGAGTCGTCGCCGAGCTCGACTAGGCCTCGAGGCGAACTGAGGATTCCACGGTCATCGTTTCTCATCGAAGGATCTCCTTCGTGAGATTGACCATGTCCGACAGGCCCTTCCAGCCGAGTTCATCCGCCAGCTTCGGACGCCTGCCCGTCCAGACGAGTGTGGGCTCGCCGGTGGTGTCGAGCGCGAAGATATCGTGGACGACGTAGTCGTTCGTCGCGGGGTCGAGCTCGATTTCGGAGATATGGGTGACGAGGCGGCGTCCGCTAGAGAGCCGGGTCGCCTGGACCACGATGTCGAGAGCCTCGGCGACCTGACGCCGCAGAGCAGCTAGCGGAAGTCCAATATCTGCCAGCAGGCACATGGTTTCTAGGCGTCCGCAGGCCTGGGAGGGCGTATCCGCGTGCAGAGTAGCCAGCGTTCCCCGGTGACCACTGTTCATGGCCTGCACCAGGTCGAGCGCCTCACCCCGGCGCACTTCGCCGACGATGATTCGATCGGGTCGCATGCGCAGAGAGGTGATGAATAGGTCTCGAACAGTGATCTTCCCGCGCCCGTAAGCGTCCGGGGGGCGCGCTTCCATCTGTACGACGTGCGGCTTATTGACCTGAAGTTCGCGCGTATCCTCGATAATCAGGATTCGCTCACTCTCGTCGAAGACCGTCGAGAGAATGTTCAAGAGCGTTGTCTTGCCGGATCCCGTTCCACCGCTGACGACGATATTTTGGTGCGAGGCGACCGCGATTTCGACGAACTCGATCGCTTCAGCCGTCATGGATCCGACTTTGAGAAGGAAGTCGGGCGTCTGAGCCTGCTTCGAGAAGCGGCGAATGTTGATCGACGTTCCGTGAGCGGAGAGCGGATGCAAAACAATCGCGACCCGCGAACCGTCTTCTAGTCGACCGTCGAGAATGGGCGACGCGTCATCAATCGTGTTGCCGACAAACTGCGCGATGTTATTGGCCGCCGCACGAAGCTCGTCCTCATCGCGAAAGGTGATGTCGGTTCGCTCAATCTTTCCACCGCGCTCGATAAAAATCGCTTTCGGACCGTTGACCATGATTTCCGAAACGCTCTCGTCATCGAGTAGCGGAATCAGTGGGCCGAGAAAGAACTCAAGGCTCGCTCGATAGGTCTGGTCTTCAGTGGTCGTTGTCGTCATTGCGAGAGTGCAACAGAGAACGCCAGCGACCGATGACAGCGCGCTCTAGTAAGTGGGAGTAACCCCCCCTTGCCTGCTTCGGTCTCGGTGGCGAGGGCCGGAAAATAGCGACGGCGGATTCTACCCTAATTCAGATCTAAATTGACGATTAATGCCATCTGAGCTAGCCTATGGGCCTGTGTTACGGATCCCCGTCCAGTCCGCCAAACAGACATTGGTGAGCATGGAAATACCTCCTCGCGTCGGAGCGACCAGGATGATTTCAGAGTTCGCGCGACGAAGTTCAAGCTACCTCATTCCGTTCGCAGTAAGCGTCACTTCTGCCGCTGCCTACGCCGGTCCCATCGCTCAAGATCTCGCGGTTCCCGCCGAACCCATTGTTCGCCCGGTTGGAACTGCAGAGGTGCATGTCTCCGAGTTCATGATGGTGGACATCTTGTCGCAGAGGGCCTACCTCACCGACATCTTGCAGAAGCTCGCGATTCAAGCGCGGCGCAACATCGTCCCCAGCGGAACCGCCGAGCGCGTCGTGACGGCGAACATTAACGGCGTGCCTTTCTACGACGCGCTTACCGGTTTGCTCGAGCCCAATGGGTTGGGCTACATCGAGCGCGGCGAATTCATCTTCGTGTACTCGCGCGAAGAGCTCGAGGCGATGGACGTCGGCGGTTTCGGCGCCATTACGAAAGTCATTTCGCTCGACTACATACGCTCTGCGGATGCTCGCGACTACGTCCTGACCATGCTCTCGCCGAAAGGCTCGATCGAGGTCACCCGGGACATTGTCGATAAGGAGAACACCGCGGGAGCTGGCCAAAATGTCAGCGCGGGAGCCGGCAGCGTCACCGACTCGACCATCTACACGCCCGCCAAGGACGAGTACGACCTCCGGAACGCGATCATCGTTCACGATCGGCCCGACCGCATTAAGAACATCGCGAGGTTTCTCAAGGAGGTCGATGTCCGGCCCGCCCAAATCCTCTTGGAAGCCTCGATCATTCAGACCGCGCTGACGGAGGACACAGCTTTCGGCGTCGACTTCGCCCTGCTCGGCGACTCGAACTTCGTCGACTTCTTCCAAGCACCGGTCGGAGGCCAGACACTCGATTTCTTGACGGATCCGGTCAGCGGTCTGCCGGTTGTCCCCGCGACCACCTCTTCCTTTGACACCTTCGTTCAGTCCACTCCCGGAAACACGGGAGTTGGAGAAGCGACTGTCCGTGCCGGATTCGTCGGCGACATCGGTGTCTTCCTGCGCGCTTTGGATCAGATCACGGACGTCACTCTGCTCTCAAATCCGAAGATCATGACCTTGAACCGGCAACGGTCGAAGGTCTTCGTCGGAACGAAGATCGGTTTCTTCGAGACAACCACTGTCGAGAATCAGGTGCTCCAATCCCTGAAGACAATCGACACCGGAATCGTTCTCGACATTCGTCCCTTCATCTTGAGCGACGGTCGCATTCGACTGGAGTTGGCGCCGAAGATTTCTAAGGTGACCTTTCGCGACGTTGCTGCGCCGGGCGGCGGAATTCAGGAAATCCCGGACGAAGACGTGCAGTCGGTCACGACCGACATTCTTATTCCTGAGGGCAACACCGCCGTCATCGGCGGATTGTTCCGAGAGGACACGACGCGCAAGCGCAGCCAGGTTCCGATTCTCGGCGACCTTCCCTGGGTCGGTCCGCTGTTCCAAGGTCGCGACGACAAGATCGAACAGACCGAGATCATCTTCCTGATTACGCCGAGCATCCTCGACGACAACGCGCTCGGCTTGGCCGGTGCCGAAGCTGGCGAGATGCTCGAAGACGTCCGCGTCGGCTCACGTATCGGCCTCTTGCCTTGGAGTCGGGAGCGCCAGAGCGCGCGCCTGAACCTCGAAGCCGAGGCGTTGCTGATCCGGGGCGACGCCGAGGGCGCGCGGTGGAAGCTCCGCCGATCCCTCGGCATGAATCCCCAACAATCCGACGTCATTCGCGCGATCGAGCTGCTCGAGAGCCGCGACCTGTGGATTCGCAACCTGTCCCTGGTCAATCGGCTCGTCGACGAAGAAGTCGCGCGCCGAGCCAACGAGACCTCGAGTTCGGCCGAGTGATGAAGTGGCGCGGAGCGGTCGCCGTTTCGGCCCTTGTCCTTCTCTCCGCCACGCTCGGGTGCAAGTCTCAGGGTAAGTACACGTCCTCGTCCAAGGACGCGGCGCAGGACAATATCGACCGCATTCACGCGGGTACCGAGTTCGATCAAGCGAAGCGTCAGTATCGACTCGGCGATTTTGATCGCGCGCTCGAATCCGTCGAACGGTCGATCTCCTACGTACCGGACGTGGCCAAGTGTCACCTTCTACGAGGCAAGATCCTGATCGAGCTGGGCCGGCATCCGGATGCGATTGACTCTCTCGAATACGGCAGCCTGTTCGATCCCGAGAATCCCGAGTTCCCCTACCTGTGCGGTGTCGTGCACGAGCAGATGGGTTGGCTCGACCTCGCCTACGATGACTTTTCGTTCGCGCTGTCTCTAAATGAACAAGAGCCTTCCAGCCGCCTCGCGTTGGCGGAAGTCCTCGTTCAGCTAGAGCGCGTCGATGAGGCCAAAGAGCTCCTGAAATCGAGCTCGGGCTGGTCCGACGGAGAGGCGGGCTTCCGCCAAACGCTTGGGCATATCGCTCTGCTCGAGGGAGACCAAGCGGAAGCGCACCGATTGTTCGGAGAGGCGGCCATCCTCAGTCCTCAAGACCCCGGCATTCTCGAAGACCTCTTTCGCGTTCAGGTCGAGGCGAACGAGTTCGCGGAGGCGATTCGGACGATTCGCAATATCGAAGAGACGGCTTATTACGAATCGCGCACCGACGTTCAACGCCTCCACGCCCTGTGCCTCATTCAAATTCGCAAGCCGGTCGAAGCTCGCGCGATTCTCCGCAAACTCGTCGAGGGCGAAGGCGAGGTCAGCAACTTTGAAACCTGGCGACTGATGTCCGAAGTCGCGCTCTTGCTCGAGGATGACTATCTGTTGAGCTCAGCGGCCAGCCGCATGGTTCAAGCCGAGCCCGGTCGCTCGGAGGGTTTCTTGGCGAGAGCCGTAGCTCAGCGCCGCGAAGGCGATCTCGATGGAGCTCTAAAGAGCGTACGCTCCGCCGTCTCCCTAGCTGGCGATGACCCGACGCCGAGTAAATTTGAAGCCCTCATCCTCGAGGAGCTCACGCTGACGGCGAACACCGAGACCGTCGAGTAGCTCAGCTAACGTCGAAACCGACGGCTTGCGCATTTTCCGATCCGGGCGGCGCGCCGGGATAGATCACTCCGCGACCGAAGAGAACCGTGTCGCGCCGCAGGATGTGAGCCTGCGAACCGTGCTCCGGAACGATATACGTCCCGTTCGTACTCGAGTCGGCGATCACGAAGTCGGGCTTCCGGTAGAAGATGCGCGCGTGCATCCGTGAAACCTTGTGGTGCGCCACGACGATGTCGCACTTGGAACCGCGCCCGAGCTGCAACGCGCCTTCGCCTTCGAGGATATAAGGCTGACCGGCGTAGATCAGCTCGATGCGTCTCACCGAAACGTTCTCGTCGGCATCGACGATCGCCATGGTCAACTCGCCCGAGATCTCCGTGTCTTCGCCCTGCAGAATCGAGAAGAGCTGCAGGGGTTCGCGCTTGCCCTTGACCGACACCGGTGGAACCGAACGCGCCTGCTCTTGAATCTCGGGCTCCAACCGATCCCACAACGGGCGCGATATCAGAATCTCGTTGGCACGCGCGATCGCCGCGATGCGCGCCGTCGTGTTGACGACATCGCCGAAGATGTCCTGGTTGACCTCGATAACATCGCCGTAGTGAATGCCGATTCGAATTTCCAAACCGTGCAATTCCATGCGCTCCATCATCTCGAGCGCCGCCGTCATCGCCGTCTCGTTCTCGAAGCTGGTCAGGATCCCGTCGCCCAGCGACTTCACCACCCAGCCACCGGCGCCGACCACGGTATCGCTCAGAGTCTTGATGCCGCCCGAGACCAGAGCTCGCGCTTTGGTATCACCCAGCTGCTCGTACAGAGCTGTACTGCTGACGATGTCCGCGATCAAAACTGAGCGAGGCACGCTCTCTTGTTTCGTCGTTCTCTCTCCCTCTGTCGCCATGGGAGAAAGATACGGTTTCGAGCGCGTCAGCGCTCACTTTCGACGGCTGCGGAGCCTCCGAATTTGAATCTGGCCTCCCGCGGTCATTCTGGAGCGATGATCTCCTCCGCTCCTCCCGATCGCTGGTAGAGGTTCGGGCGTCGAATCTCCATGAGCTGTTCCGGTGCGGACAGGCTGCCGAATCCGAAAGCTCGATAGAGTCCGTGCGCGTCTCGGGTTGCGAGTTGGATGCGCCGCAGTCCCTCAAGATCGGGATGCTCCATCACCGCCTTCATCAAGAGCTTGGAGAGTCCGCGTCCGCGATGGGGCTCGAGGATGTAGACATCGCCAACGTAAGCGAATGTGGCGGCGTCACCGATCACCCGGGCAAACCCGACCTGCTCTCCTTGAAGGTAGACACCGAAGCAGAGAGAGCCCGCGATCGAGCGCTCGACGACGTCGCGAGGAATCCCGGTCGACCAGTAGGAACTTACTAGGAAAGCGTGGATCGCATCGACGTCGAGATGGCTCGGATCCGTGCTGATTTGATAGCCACCTTCGACCTCGCGGTCGAACCTAGCGGCAGGGAGCTCATTGCTCATGCTTCTGACTCGGACGTCTGGGTTGAACGGTTGCCACTCTGCTAAATCGCATGCTCGCCATCGATCAATACGTTCTCGTGGTCGTCATCGAGGGCCGCGTAGTTGAATCCCTTTTGTATGCAGTAGGCCCCGTGGCGGCCCGACTTATCGAGAGCGAGGAAACCGACTTGGATCTCTCGATAGTCGGGGTTCTTCGCAATCACTCGTTCGACGGCCAAGCGGCAAGCATCCTCGGGAAGCTGGCCTTGGCGCATGAACTCCACGACAAGGTGGCAACCGACGGCGCGAATCACCGCCTCTCCCCATCCCGTTGCGCAGGCCGCGCCCACGTCGTTGTCGACATAGAGCCCCGCTCCGATGATCGGGGAGTCGCCGACTCGGCCTGGCAATTTATAGGCCGCTCCGCTCGTCGTGCAGGCTCCCGATAAATTGCCTGCACTGTCCAGAGCGACCATTCCAATCGTGTCGTGGTTCTCGACGTTGATCTCGAGACGCTTTTTAGTGTCTGCCGCTTTCCACTTTCTCCAGCGAGCTTCGGACTCCGGAGTGAGCAGGTTGGTTCGCGGGAAGCCCTGCTCAAGAGCGAACTCGAGCGCGCCATCTCCAACGAGCATGACGTGCGGAGTGTTCTCCATGACCTTGCGAGCGACGCTGATGGGGTTGGCGATCTCGCGCAAGCACGCGACCGATCCACAGTCGCCAAACTCATCCATGATGCACGCATCGAGGGTGACGACGCCGCTGGCATCCGGATTCCCTCCCACTCCAACCGTACTGATCTTCGGATTCAATTCCGTGACACGCACGCCCTGCTCGACGGCGTCGAGCGCGCGACCGCCCGCAACCAGAACACGCCACGCAGCCGCGTTCGCCTCAATTCCGTGTTTCCAAGTCGAAACGACGACCGGGCGAGCGGGGCGGCTGGCGCCCGCGTCCACTGGCTCTTCGGTCTCCGAGCGGCTCGGTGGACCGGCGCAGCTTGCCGACGCCGAGAGCAAACCAGCGGCCGCGCTGGAGGTGCCCGCCACGAATTCCCGACGCGAGAGTTTCGTCATGAGATCCCTTAGTTTCGTTAGCTATTCGTCCGTGGTGTCCGGTTCTTCGTTCGATCGTCTTGAATCCCTGCTGATGATAGCGAGTTCGAAGCGCTCTTGTTCGTTATCGTTCACACCATGAATCCCGCTCCCGACGAGGGCACCTACCAACTCAACAACGTGTCCGTAACGTTTGCACAAACGCCGGTACTGTCGGACGTCAGCTTCGAGATTGAGGCAGGTGAGGTCCTGGCGATTGTCGGTCCAAGTGGCGCCGGCAAAACGACGCTCCTGCGTTTGCTCAATGGAATGGTTGGTCCGTCCCAAGGCTCGGTTTGCCATGACCGCGCGAACTTGCAGTCGCTTTCGACCAGCCAGTTGCGGCGAGTGCGAGCGAGGATTGGGTTTGTGCACCAGAGCCACAATCTGATTCCGAACCTGCGCGTTGTTCAGAATGTCGTCGCGGGAAAACTCGGCCAACGCGGTTTTTTGAAGTCCGCGCGATCGATGATTCGACCGCATAGTGGCGATCAAGCGGGCGTCCACGCCTTGCTTGAGCGAGTCGGCATTCCCGAGAAACTGTTCGAGCGAACGGACAAGCTCTCGGGCGGACAAACGCAACGAGTCGCGCTCGCTCGTGCGCTCTTTCAGGAACCCAAAGTCCTCCTAGCCGATGAGCCGGTCGCGGCGGTTGACCCGGCGCGCGCGCGAGACTTGATTCGACTCATGGTCGATCTCGCTCGTGAAGACAACCTCACTCTCGTCGCCTGCATGCACGACCTCAGCCTCGCGCGTGAGTTCTTTCCTCGCATGATCGGCTTGCGCGCGGGTCGAGTCGCCTTTGATACCCAGACCGACGAGATCTCCGAGGAGGTCTTCGATGAGCTCTACAGCCTTGCAGCGCGTTAGCGACTGAGCCAAAGCTCAC
This sequence comes from Planctomycetota bacterium, assembly GCA_029259635.1. GTDB lineage: Bacteria > Planctomycetota > UBA1135 > UBA1135 > OFTM34. Next base: position 59,846 of record JAJDEU010000038.1, read on the forward strand.
GAAACACCTGTCGATGGACCCGCGCGAACTCAAGAGACCGCTCCCCGTAAGTCGCCGCGGCGTCGTGCTCTTTTCGATTGCGGCGCTCGGCATTATCGCGGCATTCGCTCTCGAGCTTTCGCCCCAAGATCTTGCTCCTCACGCCGGCGGCGTCGAGATCGCCCGCGAGTTCTTCAGCGCCGCGCTCAGTCCCGCGATCGACTACGAAGCCGAGTTCGTTCCCGATGGCGCGCCACCCTTTCTCATACGCACACTCGGCGCCATCCGCCGCACGCTCGTCTTCGCCGCGTTCGCGATGAGCTTGGCAATCGTCGCGGGCCTCGCGCTCGGATTCCTGGCTTCGAGCGGCTCGGGTTCGGCGACGATCCAACTCATCGCTCGGCTGATCATCGCCGCTGCGAGATCGGTTCATGAGCTTTTGTGGGCCGTCGTATTTCTGGCGGCGTTCGGGATTAGTCCCGCCAGCGCCGTCATCGCGATCGCGATCCCATTCACCGGCGTTCTCGCGAAGATCTTTTCCGAGCTCCTCGACGAGGCGCCCGACGACGCGGCCTACGCGCTGCGCGCCGCCGGTACTTCTCGACTGCGCGCTTTTCTGTTCGGGCGCCTGCCCTCGGCGATTCCGGACATGGCGGCCTACAGCTTCTACCGATTCGAGTGCGCCGTTCGCTCTTCCGCTGTCCTCGGATTTTTCGGCTTCGAGACCATCGGCTACTACATCAAAGCCTCGTTCGAGAATCTGCACTATCACGAGGTTTGGACCTACCTCTACGCGCTGATCGCCGTCGTCTTGGCCTTCGAGTATTGGAGCGCGGCCCTGCGCAAGAGATTCGCCGTATGAGCGCGCACAGCTCCATCGAATCGGCGGATCGAACTCTGGCGATTCGCGACCTCTATCGCACGCGCCCCCGCAGTCGGCTCGTGCGCGCAAGCGTCGTCCTCTTTGCGTTCTTCGCGCTGTACGCCTTTCTCTCGCCCGACGTCGCTTGGAGTGACCTGTTCTCCGCGCGTCGCCGCTCCAACCTTTCGCGATTCGTCGACCACGATCTCATCCCTTATCCCCTACGCGATTCCGGATTCTCGTGGAGCGCGCTGACGGAGTGGGCTGGCAACCTCATGCGATCGCACGGGTTGGAAGCGATGGCCGCCACCTTTTGGATCTCCGTACTGGCCATCGTAATCGCGGGTCTCGCCAGCCTGCTCTTCGCGCCGCTCGGCGCACACACCTTGGCCAACCGCGAGCCCTACGGTAGTTCGGCGAAGCGCTCGGGTCATGACGCTTGGCGTGCGCTCGTCGGAACCACGCGGGTTGCGGCCGTCCTCTTGCGCGCGATTCCCGAGTACGTCTGGGCATTCCTCCTGCTCGCGATGCTCGGGCCCACGGCTTGGCCCGTCATTATCGCGCTCGCCATTCACAACACCGGAATTCTGACGCGACTCGGCTCGGAGACGATCGAGAACCTAGAGGTGGCTCCGCTCGAATCTCTCGCGGCAGTCGGTGCGAGTCGTCGACAGCTCGCCACGCTCGTCGCCCTACCGCTCGCGCTACCCCGGTTCTTGCTCTACTTCTTCTACCGCTTCGAGACCTGCATTCGCGAAGCCACGGTGCTCGGCATGCTGGGCGTCGTGTCCCTGGGTTACTGGATCGCCGATGCGCGCGGTCGCCAAAACTACGACGAGATGGTCTTTCTGGTGGCGCTCGGCGCTGTCCTCATCCTGCTCACCGACTTGGTTTCGTACACCGTACGGCGCTGGATTAGGTAGCGGCGCGATCTCGAATCAGCGGCGCTCGAAAGGCCGCGAGCGCGTCCATAAAATCGGCCGTCATTCCGGCTGCGCCACGCAAGTTTCGATCGATGGGTTTGCCGCGAAACAGAACCGGCGTGAGCGGAGCGGGCAACGCTTGAACCCAGCGATCGAAGTCGACGCCATGAGTCCAAGTCTCGAACCAGTGAAGCGCAAAGCGAACGTGCGCGACTTCTTCTCGAGCGATGCGCTCTTGCACGAGAGCGCCAGCTTCATCTCCGGCTTGGCGAAAGCGCGCCGCAAAATTTGTCGCGTGATCGAGGTTGGCTCCTTCGAGTCCGATTCCCATAAGCGCACAAAACTGTTCGGGCTGTTCGCAGGTTGGGATGCGCTCCCAAAACCAATCCCGCACAGGAAAGTCGACTAGGTCATAGCCGAGGGTCTTGAGGTGTTCGTGGTAGAGACGCGCGTGTCGCAACTCGTCCTGAGTGATCGCGAGCAAGCCGGAGCGAAACTCGCGCGGCGTCTCTGGGAAGGCGAGCAGCGCCCAGCACATCAGCTCGGCGGCCTGAATCTCGTGATGCAGGAAAGCGTGAATGAGCAGGGCTCGCGCTTCAGTTCTCTCGAGAGCGCCGGGCTTCGGAGTCTTTGCGCTGCGATTCGCCAGAAGTAGCTCGGGCGGACGGCCGGGTCGCGCAACACGCAGTGCGCGAGGTGAGGATTCCCAATCCGCCGGTGGTGCCGTCGGGCTTAGCTTGGACTGCAAGGTCTCGGCGTGGATCAAGTCGAAGGCCCACCGCTCAGCCGTTCCGGGCTTGGGTTCCACTTCAGTTTCCGATCGTGACTTGAATGTCGAGGTGAGACTCGAGCCACTTCGCCGCGCGCGAGGTGAGCTCGCCTTGCAGGACGATCTCATCGGCATCGATCGATGCCCCGCAACCGAGTGAACGCTTCATCTCGCGTTGCAGTTCGGCAAGTCGGTTGGCGGGCAAGCGGAGGCCGCAGACGCGGGTCACGGTCTTACCTCCGCGGCCCTTCTTCTCCCGACGCACGACAACCTTCGAATCCGACGTGTTCGTTTCAGTACGCGCTTTCGCCGTCGCTTCGGGAGCTGGCGCTGGCCGCTCGCCCGAACCACCCGACAGCGCGGCGAATGGGTTGTGAGTCAGTCCGCTCCCGCCGCCCTCCGTGAGGTTCTTTTTCTTCTTCATCAATCGATCGCACTCCGCAGCGCATCATAGCTAGCAATCCCGAATGCGGGCGCCCTCACCGTGTGCAAATAAAGGAGCGCCGAACCCCTTCGGATTCCGGCGCTCTTCATTCGAGAGGACTCCCTCGCGAGTCGCGAAGGAGTTTGTAGAAACCGCTTACTGCGTTTGGAAAATCCCTTGGCAGCTCGTGGGATGAGCACTTGAGAAGTCGCTGATAATTTGTGCGATCTTGGCGTACCCCTTGAATCCCACCCAATAGCTAAAGGTGTGAGCTTTTGCGTTCGTGTTGCCTTTGAAGACCGTCACTGTCGTGAGAGGAATATCGGCAACGGAGAGATTTTGATCAGGCAAGGTCAAACCCCCTGCGTCGATGAGTTCTTTGCGCAGCTTTTCCGCAAGAGCGGGCGTAGTGAAACCCGTCCCCGCAGAATTTGCGCCGCTGAAACCACTGCACTGTGAGGCGGTGATCAAGCCATTGTTGTAAACCGTGAGACGGTGGTGCAGCGGCCCCGTGAGCGTGCTTCCACTGACGTCAAAGTTCAAAACGGGCTCGAGCTTAATTCCTGCCGCAATACTCGGAGTCAATCCCCGATCCGGTCCTACTGCGGCTCCATCCGTCTGCAAAGCGAGAAAACAAGTAAGCGCCGTGGCGGCGCCAAGAATCAGAAGCGACTTTCGCATCGTAGTCCTCCATTCGGTTTGCGGCGCGATTCGCGCCAACTTCGGCGACCGATACCCTCCGCATCGGCACAGAATTATCCTAGCGCGATTCCTTTTCCCGTGCCGAAACTCCGCTGTCAAAGGACGGAAATCGGCGAGCTTTACAATGAGCGTTTTTGCACAGCTGCGATCGAAACCTACTCTATTTATTGCGCTTCGATTCCTTGATTTGAGAACGCTCCAGAACCCAACGGCGCAATCGCTCTTCTAGATTAGGCAGGCTTTCGCCCAACACGCGTTCAAAGGCTTTCGTGGGGTTTTCGTTGCGGCCGATCGCTGTCAATAAAATCGGTAATTTGTCCGGGTGGCCTTCAATTAAGTAAGAGGCGAGGAGGTAGGCGTGCAACAAATCGCTCGCCGACATCGTTCCGACCTGACGGCCGATCAATGCTCCGAGGTGGGGCGCGTCTTTCGCCGTGAGCAACTTACGGCCCTCTTCCACCCAATTAAGCTCGGTGCTCTCGAGGCTGAACTCTTCTTTCTCACCCGCGACCTTCTCCTCGACGTAGCGACTCGCCTTCGTGAACCACGTGAGTCGCGTTCCGACCATGGCCTCTACGAGATAGAGGCCAATCCCTTCCGAAGCCCAGCCATGTCGAAGGCTAATGTTGAAGCCGTTCTTGAGGTACTGCGACACCGTTCCACGAATCGAACCGTCCACCCTTCGCGGCCGATCGACGCTCCAATTCGCAAAGCGAGCATCGAGGCCGAGCCATCCGCCCGTCGACTCGATCGACGCCGTGTTCGGATTGCTGCGCATCCCGGGTAAGTGCCTCACCATTTGCTCACGGTCCTTGGGCTCCGCAAAGGAATAGAGCGTGAAGTCGCGATCCAGTGGCACCGATTTGCCCAGCGCTCCCTCGATCAGGTCATGCATTCCATGGGCAGCGCGCAAAATTTGTTCCAGTTCTTCTAGTTCAGAGGTGCCGAAGACGCGCACGCGATCCGACTTCAGACCGGCGGTCCATTCGATACCCAACTCGAGCTCGAAGCCATCGGGACTCGCCGTTTCAAGCTTGCCGAGTGCGCCGTAGCTTTGCTTCGCAAGCTCGATTAGCGAGCCATGCCGTTCGATGGATCGCGCAGTTTCGACCAGCATCCATCGGCCATCGAATTTCGTCTCGCCCAGGAGTTCGCGAACCGTCGTGCTTTCGGGATTCAATGAGAGCAGGCGCTTGTAGGCGGACACTCTTCCCGCAGGACCGAGCTCTTCCGTGTACCTCTCAATCAAAGCGAGCACCGCGTCGCGGTACTCGGTAATCGAGGCGTCCACCGTTGCCGCTAGTTTTTCGTTGCTCTTGGACTTGCTGTCCTTCGCGGGCCGTTTGGTTTTAGGCGGCACCCACTCATCGTCCACGCGCCGGTACTTCAACCCCCGCAGAGCCGTCGGGTGATCGGGGACGATGCTGAGAATCGCCAGGTAGCATCGATTGCGCGTAGCGAAAGCCTTCTTCGAGTTCGCCTGCTCCGCGAGTTCGCTCCAGATGGGCACGTAGCTCGACTCTAAATCCGCTCGCTTCGATTCAAAGTCTGCGCGGGACGATTCTCCAGCGACGTACGGAGCGAAGAAGAGCAGGCAGCTGAAGACGATGAATCGAAACACGAAGATTTCCTGACGAGAGGTGGGAGGAGTCAGGATAACCCCTTTCTAAGCCGACTGAGGCGGTTAGCCGACAGATCCGGTCGCGGACTTTTCGGTCTCCGCACCAAAGCTCAGGGTGTCCATCGGGCAGACCGTCACGCAAATACCGCAGCCGATGCACGAGCTGGTTTGATTGTCGAGGACCTCTTCTTTGAGCGCGTACTGCATCACGTCGATGCCGACTTGGCAGTTGCGCGAGCACTCGTTGCAACCGATGCACTTGTCATTCGATTTAATTGCGAAACGCGAGATCCCGATCTTTGCGTAGAGCCACGAGAGCTTCTCCATCAGCTTGGCGAGCGGGCACCAGTAGCGACACCAGACCTTTCCGCCGAGGAATGGATAGACCGTGACCGGCAGAATCCCGACGAGCCAGACGTCCACGATCAAACCGTACAGGCCGAGCGACGTGTCGGCGGGCTCGCGCAAGTACTGCCAAGTGTCCGAGCCGAGCTTCAGGACCGTGATGACCGTCGCCAGCAGCAAGACCGCGATGCCCATCCACTCCCACCGAAGTGAGGTGCGTCCCTTCGGCGCGAGGTGACGCCACCGGTCGCCAAAGGTCTCCGCCAGACCGCCGCAGCCGCAAATCCACGAGCAGTAGCGCTTGCCAAAAAAGATCACGGCAAGCGGGATGACGCCGAAGGTCAGCAGCACTCCCCAGACCACCCAGACCGAGTGGGGGTCGTAGAAGAAGGTGTAGAAGAACAGCGGCCAGGCGTAGACCACCCCGTAGGTGCGCCAGGCTTGCTCGGTAAAGGTCGGATCGGTCGCGAGTGTTCCGGGCAGCCACTGAAACTCGACCGCCTGCTGAAACAGGAACTCAGGGATGATGAAAAAGAACACCCACTGAAAGGTGATCAGAGTTGCGAAGCGCCAGATCTGGAACTTGTCCTTCTTCTTCAGTCCCCACCGCTTGAGCGCTTGGATTCCGAAGAAGGTCATCAAGAGCGTGTAGATCACGGTGTACCAGAACGACCAGCCGCGGCCCGCGAAGGAGAGCAGGTCGTAGCCCCACTTTTCGTAGGGCCAAAATTCACCGGAGGAGTTTTTGATTCCGTAGATCGAGTACCAGATGAAGAAGCTGAGGCCGAGCCAGCTCCAGCGATCACCGCGCATGCCCGTGCCGATCAACGTGCCCATGGCAAGCGCTGCCAGTCCCAAGCCGCCCCATTTGCCCGCGTCGCCCAACCCATCGAGCATCGCGACCTTTTCGCCCGCGTAGCCGCCAAACAACCACAAGCCGAGGAAGGTTGTGATCGTCAGGAGTGTCGACCGCAAGAGGGACCCGGTCCATTCGTTCTCAAGCCGAATACCCAAGCCCTTGAGAAACTTGACGGGCAGCTCGGCGCCGATGAGAACGAAGCCGTGGTCCATAGGGATCGTCTTCGATTCGCCACTGGCGAGAGCGAGACGCGCTTGCCCATCCTCGAATGCCTCGACGGTCGAGCCGAACAGCACTTCGATGCGACCTTCCGATACGGCGGCTTCGAGCTTCTCGCGGTTGTCCTTGAAGATGCGGCTGAACTCGCTCTTGCGATAGGACAGCACGACTCGGTTCTGTTCCGACAACACGAGCGCGGCCTCGATCGCGCTGTTCCCGCCACCCACCACGAGGATCGATTCGCCCTTGTACTTTCGCGGAGAGTAGAGCTTGTGATAGACGCGCTCTTGTTCTTCGCCCGAAACACCGAGCGAGCGCGGGTTTCCGCGTTGCCCCGTTGCGAGCACGATCTTCCGCGCGCGGTACTCACCCGCTTCCGTCTTGACCGTGAAGACCCCGCGCTTGTCGCGCTCCAACCCCGTCAGCGCTTCGCTCGTGTGAACATCCAAATCGTTCTCGCGAACGATCTCCCCCCAACGCTGAACCAGGTCTTCCTTCTGCGCACCGTCGAGCCACAGCTTGCCCACCGGCGGCGTGGAATCGGGTTCCGCGTAGACCCACTTCCCCTCGGGAAAGTCCTCGATCGTGTTCGCGACTTTGCCCTTCTCCAGAACCATACAGGCGAGACCTTTGTCTTTCGCCGCGAGCGCGGCGTTCAATCCCGCCGCCCCGGCGCCGACCACCAAAACATCGAACAAGCCCTCTTCCGGCGTGCGCTTGGCGATTTCCGGCAGTGTCGAGATGTACTCGATCACCTCATAGCCCTGCGCCATCGCGAGCTTGATCACCGGCGCACCGGCTAGGTCTCCGACAATGTAGAGCCCCGGAACACTCGACTCGTTCGCACGTTTGATCACCGGCCGGCGCATGTCCCGACTACCGCTGGTCAGAACGGTCTCGAGCTTGGCGCGAATACCCAAAAAGTCTTTAACCACGGCGGTTCATCTCAATCAATGTTGAAGTGCGGAACGAATTGTTGGCCTGCGAAAAGCTCACGATCTGCGCGCCAATTGAACTTCGGATTCGATCAACGGCTGCGTGCTCGAGCCGCATCCGGCGCAAGTCTTCGCCGAGGGATGCATAGCCGCGCCGCAGGAATCACAGGCGCGCGGAGCCCGAGTCGTCGCAACCTTAACGAAACCGGCCGGAATGGAGTCTTCGAACGTGTCGCCGGTACGCTTTGGGATGATGAAGTACAGGACGAGGAGCGCGGCCAAGTTCCCAAACAGCCCCGCGAAGAACCAAACCGCCGGAGCTTGACCGCGATTGACTGCCAGGTACGCCGCTGCTGCAGAGCAAACCATTCCGAAAGCGGCGTAGATTCCCACCCAAAACCACGGGCTTCGTCCCGCAAAAACGAACTCATCGCTCTCGGTAAAGAGCGCGCCACGCGGTTGAAGTTGCGCGAAGAGAGCCCGCGGATTCTCCAACCAGACCTCGTGGCAATGACCCTCGTGCAAGAAGACCGACCGACCTCGAACCGAGAGCTCTAGATCCCCTTCGGTCGTGTCGGTTCCACAGGCGAGGCAGCCGTGTTGAGCGCTCTCGTCGAGAACGCCGGCTAGACTGTTCTCAGCACTCGAAGCAAGAGCCACTCGGCTCATTAACATCAGCACCAAGAGAGCGATCGCGCTTTTCGCCGTCCATGTCCGGCGATCCACTCTCTTCCACGATTCCTTAAGTACCATGCGTATTCGTACTCCAGGTGCGAATTCGTTCTTCGTGACAACCGCGCGAATTGTCGCACAATCCGGCTTCCTCCCAGAAGCATATTCAGCGAACCGCCGCTACGGCTCTTCACCATTCTCCGTGACACGGATGTCTACCGAATGAATGAAGATTCGCATTCGCCCGAGCCGCACTGAAAGTTCGCGAGGCCACTCCAAATGAATTCCGAACGGTCAGAAGACCAATCCGCCGAGCACCACTTTCTCATCCGTTGTGCCGAGATGTTGCACGTGCACGGTACTCCCGCACATCGCCTCGAGCGTGTGATGGTCACGGTTGCCAAGAGTCTCGGGGTCGAGGCGTCCTTTCTCTACACGCCCACTTCGGTCTTCGCGTCGTTCGGAAAGATCCCGAATGAAGAGACGCACCTCTTGCGGACAAGTTCATGCGAGCTCGACCTCGGCAAGTTGGTGGAGTTCGATGAGCTTATGGAGTCGGTCGAGAGCGGTGCGCTCGATGTCGTCTCTGCCCTCGCGAAGCTCGATGAGATCGACGGCGCTCCCCCGCGCTGGAACTCCTGGTGGCGCGCCCTCGCATTCGGGTTGGTCTCTGCCGGCGCAGCGCGTTTCTTCGACGGCGGCCTTCCCGAACTCACGCTCTCTTTCCTTCTCGGCCCGCTCCTCTTGGTGCTCGCCCGCATCCTGCCCTCCCGCCACCCCGACTCCGGCCTGTTCGAACCGATCGCCGCTTTCGCCGCCGCTTCGATCGCACTCCTGGTCGCGCGCTACGCCTTCGAACTCGACGACCGCGTCGTCATCCTCAGCACTCTGATCATCCTGATTCCCGGCCTCTCGATGACGACTGCGATGACCGAACTCGCGACGCGGCACTTGGTCTCCGGCGTCGCTCGATTCGCGGGAGCGGCCGTCGTCTTCCTCACGATTCTCCTCGGAGTTGCGCTCGCTTGGCGCCTCGGTACCGGCCCCAATGTCGACGCCGCATATTCCATCACTCCCCTTCCCGATTGGACTCTCTGGGCCGCCGTCGCCGCGACACCGCTGGCCTTCGGGATCATTCTAGAAGCGCGAGCCCGCGAGTTCGGAATCATCGCCATCGCCTCGGTCACAGGCTTCGTCGCCTCTCGCGCCGCCGCGCAAGGACTCGGTACCGACCTCTCTCCGTTCATCGGCGCACTGGTCGTCGGCGTCATCGCCAATCTCTACGCGCGTCTTGCCAATCGCCCCGCTCTCATTCCCCTGACCCCCGGCATTCTCATGCTCGTTCCGGGCAGTCTCGGCTATCGCAGCTTGACCTCATTCCTCAATCGAGAAGCGCTCGAGGGCATGGAGTGGGCCTTTCAAACCGGGCTCGTCGGTGTCTCTCTCGTGGGCGGAACTCTCGCCGCGGGTCTCCTTCTGCCGCCGCGCCGAATCCTCTAGCAGTCCGAACTTCGCGTCAGGTCGCGAAAAAGTAAGAACCGAATCGCGGTGGTGGACACCACTACTCCCGGCACCGAGTCCGCGAGGCGGACCATCGACAGTCTCCACTCGTCGAGCTAGCGCCGCCCCCCCCGCCCCACGCGGTCTGCCTCTGGAGGAATCCATGTCCACGCGATTCAAGTTCCCAGCTCTCGCCTCTCTGCTCATTCTCACCGCACCGGCCTTCCAGGCTCAGACCGACAACTTTCACGAGCTCGACAACGTCGAAGGATCGTGGATCAACCTGAACTTTCAGACCGTGCGGCCGCTGGCTCTGGTCTCGAACGGCCCGGGGCAGAATGAAGAGCTGTGGGCGCTCAACACGCACGACAGCACCTTGGTCCGGTTTCCGACCCTGATCCAACCGAAGGACTTGGAGGTGCGCGTGCCCTGGGGCCCGGTCGCCATCGCTCACTGGGACGCGGCGCCGTTCGCGGTCGTGCCGGTGGACAGTGACCTTCCCTCCGCGTCGCTTGCCGACTTTAAAAAAGCGCCGACGGCTTTTAACTTCCCCGATCAAATTCTCGTCGTAAGTCGCGGTTCGCGCGCGCTGACCTATGTCGATCGCGTAACCGGACAGGTGTTGCGCATGCTCGAGCTTCCGGACGAGCCCGGCGACATCGTGGTCGAGGGCAAGCGCGCTTGGATCTCCTGTTCAGCGGAAGACCTCGTCGTCGAAGTCAACTTGGTCACCAACACGATCGTTCAGACTTTCGCGGTGCCCAGCAAGCACCCGCTGTTCTTGACCCTTGAAGAGCGCCCGGCAGGGGCTTCGACCATCCTCGTCGCGCCGATGCTCTCGGGGAACAACTCGATTCCCGAGCCGTTTCCGGGCGCACGACGCGCCGGTCACGCTGTGCTCGACCTCGCGGATCCCACGGTTGCCGAGGTAGGGCTCCCCGACGCGGACCTCTTTCGTCTTCATCCGTCCACTGGAGCCGTCGTTCCTGTCCTTCGCGCCGCTGGAACGGTGCTCTTCGGTCACGGCATCAACCCGGATACGGGTGATTTGTGGATGCTCAATACCGAAGCGAACAACAAGGACGCCGACAATCAGACCGAACCCTCGATCAACGGCTTTATCGCCAGCAACCGAGTCTCGCTAGCCACTCTGCCCTCGGTGGGTTCTCTAAGTGCCCTGGGCGAACCCTTCTCCATTATCGATCTCGACGACACGAACCCCGCGCTCCCCGGCGTGCAGTTCAATCGCATGCAGCGCGCCGTCGGACAACCCTACGCCATCGACTTCATGTCGAATGGCAATGCGTACATCACCAGCCTGCTCAGCGATGTCGTCGTCGTGCACGATGCGTCTGGAAACTTTCTCTCGCAGATCCATCTGCCCAAGGATTTCGTCGCGCGCGGTGTCGTCGTCACTGCCGATGACGGAGGTGTTGTGGTCTGGAGTGGAACGAAGAACGAAGCGCGGGTGTACCGGACGACTCCGGGTCACAACCTCATCCGAGTACACAATCTCGGATTCGACCCCACGCCAAAGCAGATTCAGCGCGGCCGCGAGCTGTTCTATGACGGCAGCTTTTCCTTGAACGACAACGCGAGCTGCGCAACCTGTCACGTGGATGGTCGCAACGATTTGCTCACCTGGAACCTCTCCGAGGGGCACTCCGACGATAAAGGTCCGATGTTCACGCAGACACTCGTCGGTATCGACAAGCTCTTGCCCTACCACTGGCGAGGAGAGCGCGACGACTTGATTCGGTTCAACGGCGCATTCTCCGGCTTGCTCGGCGGCAAGATGCTCAGCGTCGGGCCCGGCAGTGAGTTCGAGGCTTTCCAAGACTTCGTATTCTCGATGCAGAGCTCGCCCAATCCGTTCCAAGATCTCGAGCGCAAGGTGAGCGACGCCGTTCAACCGCCCCGACTTCCCGCTTCGGTCAGCGTCGCCTCCGCGGTGGACGGACAGCTCCTGTTCGAGTCCACCGCCGTGGTGGGTTCGCTCGTCTGCACGGACTGCCACACACTGCCGACCGGAACCAATAACGACATCTTTGCGGATGACATCGTCGGCCACTTGCCGCGTCGCTCGCACTTCAAAGTCACGCCCTTCAACGGTGCCTGGCGCAAAGAGATGCCGCTCGTGGATATCGAACTCATCGATAACGGTGTCATCCAGCCGGAGGTCGAGGCCCCGCTCCTCGGCGCGGGCGTCTCCCATGCCGGCATCGTGCTCGACCTCCTGGAGTTCTTGGTCGAAGCCACCGGAAACCCGCAGACCCAGGCCGACATCACGTCTTTCCTACACCAACTCGACCAAGGCATCGCGCCCGCGGTCGCGCGTGTGTTCCTGTTGAATCCGTTTACCGCCGGCACCGTCGGTCCACAGCTGAGCGGCTATCTCATGCCGCAAGCCGCGGAGAACTGCGACGTAATCGTCTACGGCACCGTCCAATTGGCTGGCGTCGACACGGAGATGCGCTGGTGGTGGGACCGCGATGCGAGCGCGTTCGTACCGGAGAACTCCACGGTCGCGACGCGAGTCCTGAACGACTTCATTGCGAACGCGGCGAACGAGAGCAACTGCTTCGAAGCGGTTCCGCTTGGAAGTGGCGAGCGCCATGGCGTGGACTTCGACAATGACGGGCTCTACAACCAAGACGAGCTCGTGATTGGAACGAATGCGCTCGTCTTCGACACCGATGGCGATGGCTTTTCGGACGGGCACGAGACGTTCAACGGCGGCGATGCCAATAACGTATTGACGACTCCCAATGACACCGACGACCCGGTGATCTCCGGTCTCGAGGTTCTGTGGAATACGACGAAGGTCGCGCGTGTTCGGTTTGATACCGACGAGCTTGCGAAATGGTCGATCAACTACAGCTCGAACCAGCCGCCCTTTACGGTCAACACCATCGAGTCGACGCGGTTCGAGCGCACGCACAGCCTGATGTTGCGCGACCTGATTCCGTCCACGCCAGGAGACCCCGCCCAGCTCTACACGATCGACATCAAAGCGATCGATCAGCAAGGCAATACGGGAACGGCGAGCATCCAACTCACAACGTTGGATTTAATTCCGCTCACCAATGTCGATGCGGTTGTCGGCGAAGTGACGCAAACCCTCCTGCGGGTGACGTCCAACGACGTTCGCATTCGCGCTCGTATCCGAGTGGACGAAAAGTTCTCGGGTCCGATGAATCCTCCTTCACCGAACCGGGCGATCATTGCGCGCGTGCTGGTGAACGGCAACGTGAACTCGGAGTTCCAGCCGCTCGGCCCGCGCAGCTTCAAGGCGAGCGACTTTACGACCCAAGGTCAGAATGGTTTCACCAATGGCTTCGTGCCGGGTCCCTACTTGATCAGCCTGGCCACTAATTCCAATGGCTACGTGAACCTGGGTTTCACTCTCGACAGCAGCCAGGTCAGCCTGACCTCAGAGATTCGACTCAATATCGAAGCGGTCGTGAGGGTGAGCGATCCGGTGGCGTGGCAGGACGAGCTGGTCAATTGCAGCGCCGCGAATGGCTGCGAACCGGACCTTCCCACCGCGGATACGACGCGGGCGCTCACTCGCTGGGACATGCCCGACACGCTGCCGGAGAATCGCGGACTGACCGTCGACCTCGGTGACCTGATCGAGGTCAACCCGGGAGTTCTGCCGCTAATCTCCGGAGCACCCGCACCGGCAGAGTCCCGAAAGTAACGCCGGGCAGATGAGCAACCCGTGGGCTTTTAGTGGACCGCGGGAATGCGGCTCGGGCCATTCGGAGGTTCACCTCTCCGAGTCGTCCGGGCCGCGCTCTTGTCTACCTCGCAAAACAACGCTCGAAGTGTTGAAGCAACCGAATCGATCCGCGGACGCGAACACGGCGCGTGAGTAGCGCCCAAATCAGGCTGCGTTCGCGTGCCAAGTAGCCCAGCCAAGTCTCGGAGTCGGCGCGAACCATGACATCGCGTTCTCCGATCAGGCCGCGCTCGATGGCCACCTTTTGATCGCGGATGGAAACCGTCATGTCCAGCTTCTCAAGACCGGTGAACTGGAAGTGAAAGCGAGCGTCGAGACCCTTGGATCGTTCGCGTTGAAAGACCAAGCCCATTCCGGTGAGTAGCTTCTTCACAGATCGCACGCGCAGAGTATTGCCCACGAGCCGCACCTCCTTGTGGGGAAAGCGCCGTTCGACATGGGCTTTCGCGTCCGTCTCGTCAACGACGTAAACCGGCTCCTCCTTCTCGCGTAAGGGAGTCACGACGGTCTTCACGAAGGCTCCCTTGCCTGACTCGTACAGCGGCAAGATCTCATCGCCGGCGGGGCAAACCGCCATGCAGTAAGCCGCTTTGTAGTTCGCGCCAAAAGAGAGGCTCTGCCACATGGATGCGCTCTCGGAGTCGGTCGTGCGTTTGCGATAGTCGAGAGCGCTCTTGCTCTCCACCACGCCTTCGACCCAGTCGCTGAAGCCGCCCATGAACTCGCGATAGTTGTGCGTGTAGCAGGCGGAGAAGTCGAAGTTGCCGTCGCTGCCTATCGCGCCGACGGGACAAGCGGCTACGCACAGCTTGCACTCGAAACACGGGTTGAAATTGAGCGGGCTCGAGTGGTTTTCGACCACGGCGTCGAGCACGACCGTGCCCAGCAGAATGAAGTTGCCGAACTTCGGATGAATGATGTTGCGGTGGATACCCATCTTCCCGAGACCGGCGGCTTCGGCGACCAGCTTGTGGGAGATCACCCACTGCTTGCCCGGGAACCGATCCATCTCCATGGGGAATCCCATGGGAACGGACATCGCTCGGATCCCGCGCTCTTCCAGGGCCCGCGCTAGTCGCCTACCGACTTCATTGAGGTCGTCGCCAGTGTGGTGAAACTCGGAATTGGCGAGAGAGCGCGCGGTCGAACGAATCGATTCGCGATTCATCTTCATCACGAAGGACACCAAGGTCTTCGCGCTTGGAAAAGCTTCGGCGATGTCGGCTCGGTCGATCGCGAGGGCTTCGTGGTCGACCGACACGACACCTGCATCGTCGGCGCCGGCCTCGGTCGCGAGCGCCAGGAGGTCGGACTTGGAAAGCGACCCGGCTGGAGTCGCGTGCGGAGGGTCGAGGAGATTGCTCTTCATTGGATGTATATACAACTTAGTTTTAGTGTCAATTGGCGCGGGTCCCGTGCCTGTGAAATTCTCAGTTCAAAATCGAGCTCGTCGCGGCATACAGACCGTCGGCTCCCGCGCTGCCGAGTCGTTCTTTCACGCGTGCCTGAGCCTTGTTCCACGCGGGGTACGCCTTCGTCAGGACGCGCTGCCCTGCGGCGGTAACCTTGAGCCCCTCGCTCTGACGCAACCAACCCTGCTCGATCGTGTTCTTGAGGTTGCGGCTCAGGCTCGATTTTTCGATCTCAAGCGCGTGACCCAAGTCCACGGCGCGAATGCCCGGGTTCATCGAGACCGCCACCAGGATCGTGAACTGACTGACCTTGATGTCGTGATCCCGTAGCTCCTCGTCATAGATGCGCGAAACCACGCGATTCAGATAGCGTGCTCGAAGGCCGAGGCACTCCCGCGAGATCTTTAGGGATTGGGTTCGAGAGATAGGCATGCGTTGTATATACAACCCCGATTCAACCAGCGCCTCCATAATCCTCGATAAATGAGCTCATGCCTCTCCAGAGGACACCGACGGGTACCGCCCTCGTTTTCGTACAACTAATGTTCGGGCCGTTACATCGCGCCAGAGTGGGACTAGAGCCCGCTGGAAAGTTTCTTGTGCCGAGGGTCCGTCGGCTGCCGCTTTGGGATGGGATGTGGCTGGTGGACCCTCAGCGCCTTTTTCTCGAGCTCACCCTGTTTCTCGAGCCCAACCGAGGACTGCTCGACTCGCCCTCGGTGGGATTAAGGGCGCCTAATGGATCAGGGATCGCAGGCGCGCCAGCACCTCGGTCGCTCCGCCGGAATCGAGCGCACTGATCGACGCATCCACGCCTTCGGCGAGCGTCATGCATCGGCCAGCCGACTTGAGCATGAGTGCTGCGCCGAGCAGGGCGGCGTTGCGCGCGGGACCCGGCTCGCCTGCCAGCACGGCCAGCGTTACTTCGCCGGATTTCTTTACCAGCGCCGGATTGTCGCCCGTGCCCTGCCCATCGTCGGAGGGCATGTACATCGGCAGATCCTCATCGTCCGGACCATCGAGTCCAAAGTCCTGGGGTTCGACAGTCAGCGGCGCAATGTGGGGACCTTCCAGCTCAATAGCACGGGAACGGCGCTTCACCGTTGGAATCACGCCGCCACCGACACCTTGAACCGCGATGCCGTGCGGATGGCCGAGAGCCTGGAGAACCTCGACCGCCATGCCGAGCACGGGGCCCGCTTGCGCTCCAACCAAGACGGAGGCCGTAGATGGTGCGAGCAGCTTTTCGATGGTGGAGAGCGGCGTGCGCACCCCGATCTCCCCACGCACCCGCCGCAAGCCGAGGATGGGCGGCATCATGCCGGGCACGGCGATGGCGCCGAAGCGCGCTTTGAGAACCCACTCCTCTACCTCGCGCGGATCCCAGGTCAGGCCTGCACCGAGGTGCGTTAAAACGTTCGCGGCCGTAAGCCCGCGCTTGGGCGGAACGCCCGTGTCCGTGATAAGCATCACGCGCGCGCCAGCGGCGGCGGCGATCAATCCCGCGGCCACCTCTAACGGCGGGTGGTCTTCGAGACCATCGTGCGGCGGACAGACGCAGACCAATCCAGCCATACCGACGCATGGGATGTTGGCGGCAGCGCGAGCCGCCCGAGCGAATCCCGTCAGCTCCTCGACCGTGACTCCCTTCCAGCGCAGCGCGATCAGGAAAGCGCCGACTTGGATCTCACTCTCCGATCCGCTGAGGATCGAAGTGAAGGCGGAGTAGGCTTCCTCTTCGGTAAGGTTTCTTCCGTCTCGGTGGCTGGAACCGAGAACGCGCAGCAGGTCGCGAAGGATCATTGGGAGAGAGAGAGAATTCGGTGCCGAGAGACGGACATCGGAGCGGGAATGAAGGCGACCAGTTCGTTTCCAGCGGGCTTCCGGGGGCCGAGTTGGCCGAAGGAAACTGTCGCCGGAGAAAGTGGTTTTCCAGGGTGGGCTGCGTGGCCTGAACCTGTTTGTGAGACCAGCATAAGGCAAGCTCTCTCGAGACCGGGCGCTTTATTGGATATGGCCCGTCATGAGCCGCCATCTGCCCGTCCTGATTCCGAGGCGAGCTTCGATCGAAGTGGATCTTTCGGAACGGCTCTCGATCCGAGGCCAGGCCTGCCTCATAACCCATTACAAGAGCGCCGGTTACAAGGCAGCTCGTGAGCCGGGAGCGACAAGAGGGCGTGCGCTTTTTCATTCGCGGCCTAGGAAGAGAACCTGCAGTCGGAAGAAGTGGGAATGCTGGGCGAGAGCAAGGACGACGAGTCGTCCTGAGCTTCACTCCAAAAGAGACGCCCCCGGGACCGCACTCTCTCTCCTCCCCTGAGACGTGCTCCCCTTTCCCGGGAATCGGCGAAGGAGTTCCGCTCTTGCTCTCTCTCGCTTCTTCCGACTCTTTCCCTACCGCGAGCCCACCTCAACGAGGTGTTAGCCCGAATTATTCATGACCTCGCGGACCAAACACCACGAACGGCCGGCTTCACCGGCCTTTCGGCCCCTGCCGGAACTTTGCGCGTGCCGACGTCCTCGACGACCTGTTCAGGTCGACTGTGGGGCCGGCGCGCGCAAAGCACCAGCAGGAACCGAATCGAGGCGTTTTGCCTCGCGGCTCATGAATAACCCGGGCTAGCGTCCGTCTTCTTCGGATTCGTCCCCGCCCTCGTCGGACTCTTCTTCCGAGTCTTCGTCAGCGCCTTCCTCATCCGTCGGTGAGTCCTCGGAGCTTTCGTCCGTCGCCGCTTCCGAATCCTCCACGACCGCCTCGTCCACGTCTTCGGCAACTTCCTCGCCGGGATCGAAGACCTCTTCCGTAGCGCGCGGCCGGATGTGCGCGAAGAAGATCTCCTTCTGCTTGTCGTAGGCGATCGACCCGTCCACCACCGTGTACTGAACGAAGGTCTGGTAATGGAGCAGGTCACCGTCCGTCACAATCAGGTCGCAGTCTTTGCCCTCTTCGAGGGTGCCGACACGGTGAGAGATGCCGAGCAAGCGCGCGGGGACCACCGTCACGGAGTCGAGCGCCGCGGATTCCGGCAAGCCACCGCGCATCGCGAAGCCCACTTCGATCGGCAGGTGCATCAAGTCGCGTCCCGACTGACCGCCCATATCGAAACCGGTATTGCTCGGAATGATGGCGATCTGAACGCCGTGCTCGTAGAGAATCGCGGCGTTCTCGATCGTCGAACCGCTCTCGCGGTTGAGCATCTCATTTCGGTCGCGGCGATCGCGAGGAGTGATGATCGCAGTTGCGCCCGCTCGACCGAGCTCGTCGGCGACCGTCCAACCCTCGATGCAACCGACGATGATGGGGCGGAACTCGTACTGCTGTGCGAATCGCGCCAACGAGAGTAGATCGCCCTGTTCGTTGGAGGTGAAGCGCGCACGTTTTTGTCCGGTTAGAACCGCGACGACGTTCTTATCGACACCCTTCTCACTGGGCGCTTTCGTATCCTCCTCGCTCTTCGGGCGCTTCTCCCACACTCGATAATCGCGCAGGTAAGAGCTGGCCGCCTCGAACT
The DNA here is from genome assembly GCA_029259635.1 of Planctomycetota bacterium. Taxonomy (GTDB): domain Bacteria; phylum Planctomycetota; class UBA1135; order UBA1135; genus OFTM34. The sequence goes on from JAJDEU010000038.1 coordinate 78,325, forward strand.
TTTCGCGCAAGCTTCGTCTACCGGCAGGGTTCTTTGAGCTCCAAGCCATGGAAACTTGCGAGTTCTCACTCATCACAAGGTCATCGATCTCGCCGCGCTTCAGCTTGATCGCCGTACCGTTACTGACCGTCGATGTGATTCCTGAAGAGAGCGCAAGGACAAGGCTCTGACTGAATGGGTCGTAGCTGTCTTCAACGGAATGTCGGCCTTCGAGGAGCTCATCGGCGAACGCCTCAAAGACGGCAAGCGGATCGATCTCCTCGTCCACCGGGTGGACATGGAGATCTCCGAGACCCTCGTCCGCGCTCCGGCTCGTACTCACGACGATGTTGGGGCTCGCCTCGACCGCAATCATCCCGGGGTAAACCCGCATGCCTTTTGCGTTCAGGACTTCGGCTTCTTCAGGAATCCAAAGGTCGTGCCCGATCTCCTCGATGATTCCGTTCTTCGCGAGGATCGATGCGCCTCGCATAACCGATCCGTTCCCCGAGTAGACGTCGCCACCGATGACGGCCAGGTAACGATCCCTGTCCTCGTCATCTTCTTCATCGGCGTCCTCGCCCTTCTTATCGTCGTCGCCCAGCAAGACTCGCGGCGCGTTGAACGTGAGGGGCGCCATACTCGAAGCCATACTCGAAAACGAGAAGAGCAGCGGCAAAGACAGAAACAACAGCGTTTTGGAATTGAGCTTCATGGTTATTTCAATTCTCCGAATACGACTCGCCCTTCGAGCATGACCGCCTCGATTTGAGTGGTCCCTTCGAACGGGTCCCCGGACAGAAAGATCAGGTTCGCGTCTTTGCCCTCATCGAGGCTGCCAATGCGCTCCTCAAGGCCGAGCAACGTCGCTGGCTCAAGGGTCATTCCCCGTAGAGCAACGTCGCGATCCAGCCCTGCGCCGAGCAACTCAGCGATGTTGAATCGACAGTCGCGGTAGCCGCGGGTGGAGTCGCTGCGCGGAATGAAGGCCAACTTGGCGCCGGCTTCGGCGAGCTCAAGAGGCAGGTTTCGCACTCGACGGGTTCCCGGGTGAAAGGTCAGTCGCGGCTCAACGACCACGCACTTTTCGAGTTTTCCAATGCGCTCGGTGACTTCATACAAGTCGATGTCATCCCGAAGCGGAACGCGCAAATTCCAAGTGAACTCTTCTTCGTCAATCGCGTCGATCAGGTGGATGAAGTCACTCGCAGTGCGAATCGAGAACAGCGCCGAGAGCTCACCGTTTCGAAGCTGAACGAAGGGCAGGACGTTGTCCTTTGGAGCCTCGGGAACAAAATCGCCGAGCTCCTCCTCTTTCTTCTTGTCGTCCTCTTTCTCCTCATCCTTATCATCGTCCTTCTTGGACTTCTTCTTCTTTTTCTTATCCGCCTTCTCCTTGTCCTTCTCCCACTTCTCCAAGCGCTTGGCTTCCTTTTCGTCGAACTTATCGACGCCCGCAAACCCATCGCGGAGCATTTTCTTGGAGCCCGCGTTCGAGGCTAATCGGATCTTCAAGTAGGCGTTGTCGCGAACGATGAGCTCTTCGATCGTGTCCCCAACCGGTCGAATCGCGACCGCCTGCCCCGGGATTCCGTTTCCGGGCGGATACAGACCGAGTGTGGTGTAGCCGTACTCCAGGAGATCTTCGAACACCGCGTCGCGCGGATAGATTTCGCTCGAAGCCAGCTTGTGTGGCTCCGATCCCGCGCCGCCTTGCGCCGTCAAGCCAAAGCGCGAGTACGCGTTGACGAAGCCGGGCATGACCGTCCAGTTCGGCCGGTCGATCGTCGGAATGCCGCGGTCGATTGGCAAGTCCTGACCGATCGCAACGATCTTGCCGTTATCGATCAGGATGACCGCGTGCTCGATCGTGCCTTGAGACACGGTCTCGGCACGTCCGACGCGAACGGCGATGAGATCGCCCCCCGCCGTTGCAACGGATGCAAACAGCGCGAGAGCTACGAAGGTTTCGGATAGAGCTTTCATCGATTGTTGAGCTAAGAGAGCCACCGTCATTAGGACCACTGTCCGTCCAGTTGTTTGTCGTACTGAGCTTCGCCGTCGATCAAAACGAACTCCACGTAACTGCGCGGGTCGAGCGGATCGCCCGACCAAATCACAATATCTGCGTCCTTGCCGACTTCGAGGCTGCCGACGCGGTCGCCATAACCGAATGCGCGCGCCGGGTGAATCGTGACGGCGCGCAGCATTTGATAGCTGTCCGCGCCTTGTCGTGCCGACATCGATGCCTGCAAGAAGAACTCATCCTGCGGGACAATCTGCGAGTCGGTGTTAAGCGAAAAGTTTGGCCCGCCAGACTCCGAGTAGATCACTGCCGTCGGCTCGACGCGGCCGGTGCGCGACGAGTAGTAGTCCGAGATACGCGGACCATGATTGACGGGCATACCGTTCTCCGCGACGAAGTCGGCCACTTTCCAGCCGTCGAAGCTGCCGTGGCTCACAATACTGCGGGTCGGATAATTGATGCGCCACATGCGAACCGTGTTGGCCACGCCCTCCGCGCCCGCGCAGTGAATCAGGACCGGCAGCTCGCCACTGTGGACGCGCTTGAGATTCTCTAGCTGAGGATCAAAGCGCCCGCTCTCTGTCGCCGCGATCGCGTCGTCGTTGATCTGCTCGAGCAACCACCCGAGTCCCGCCCAGCTGCGCATTACCGCGTTGCCGTTCCGATCGGGGTTGTGCGTCTGAGCAACCTTCAAACCGCCGGGATCGGCGATCAGCGAGTCCTCATATCCGCCGCTGGTGCGCGCCTTGTAGAGCAGTCCAAAGCCGCCCATGCTCGTCGCGCTGCCCGGGATTCCGAACAGCGTCGTGACGCCGGAAGACGCCGCTCGTTGCAGCAAGGGATTCGCCGGAACCATCGCGACGGAAGCAGACAGTTCCGGATTGATCAGATTGGTTGCCGCGTTGACGTCGCCCCAGCCACCGGTGTGAACGTGCGTGTGCAGGTCGACCATGCCCGGCACGGCCCAGAGCTCTTTATAGTCGCGCCGCTCGTATCCCGCGGGCACCTCGATCGGCGGGCCGACGTATTCGATCTTGCCGCCGCGCGTCACGATGAGGCCCGGCGAAAGGATGCGGTCTTCGTCGTCGACGGTGAGGACGCGCGCGCAAAACATCGCGACGCCTTGTTCGCCCGCAGCGAGCTCGGCGATCTTTGGCTCTTCGCTCAATCCGTCGCGATCGCCGCCGGTCGCCTGACAGGAGACGAGCAAAACGAGCGCCAGGCTGGAGAGCTTCATCGCGGAGAGAGTCGGCTTAAACGCCAAAGCGAATCGCGATTGAGAACAACCAGCGCTTTGCTTCTCGCCCGCATCTCCGGGAGCGAAATCGAATCGAGCCTCGACTACCAACGCCTGCGCTCCGTCGCCGAGTTGTAGACGTCTTCGCCGTCCAGCCAGACGCGATCGATCACCGAGCGCGGATCGCCGGGGTGACCCGAGATCACCAAAATGTCGGCGTCCTTGCCGACCTCCAGGCTTCCGACGCGGTTATCGATACCCGAAACGGTTGCGGGGATAATCGTCAGCCCTTTAACCGCTGCCATCTTGCTGTCGTCAAAGCCGTAGCGAACGGCGACGCCAGCCTGAAGTGAAAGCTCGGCCTCCGGCATGACCGGCGAGTCGGTGTTGAATCCGATCAGCTTGAGTCCGCGCTCTTGATAGCCGGCCGCAAGACCGCGAAAGCCCACATCGTCGATTCCGAGTTGGCCCCAATTGATAAAGCCGCGCGCAATCGTATCCGTCGTCCGCGGTCCCACGATCGCCGCGACACCCATCTCTTCGGCGATGTCGCCGAGCCGCCAGGCGCCGATCGAACCGTGATCGATGTAGACGTCGATACCGAACTCACCCTTCAATTGCGTGATCGTCTTCAGCACGACCTGGTACATCTGCGTGTGCACCGAAGCCTGCGTCTCTTGAGCCAGGAGCGACCGAAAGACCTCCCACTGCGGATCGACGAGCGGCTCTTCGCCGCCGTTCTTCTCGAAGGCCTCCCAGCGCTGTGCGTAGCCGAGCCCGCGCTCGAACGCGTCTCCGATCGACCAGGTCTCAAAGGTTTTTCCGACACCGGGTCCCCAGCTCTCGGGGTTGCCCCACTGCGCGACTTTGAGCGAGCCGGGATTGCGCAGCAGCATCTCCTCGAATCGGTCGTGACCCGTCTTAATGAGCACACCCTGTCCACCGACGTTCGAGCCCGATCCCGGAATGACCAGGACCGAAGTCACGCCTCCTTGAAGGCCGAGCAACAGGCGCTTGTTTCCCGGCTTCGTCCCGACAAAGGCACGCAACCCGGGATTGGTGAGAAAGACCGTGTCGTTCAAGTCGTTGACGAGCAGCGACTCGATCGCACCGGCGTGGCAGTGCAGGTCGATCATGCCCGGCATCAACCACTGGTCCCCGACATCGACCAGCTCGTAGCCGGCCGGAATCTCGAGCGAGCGCGCCTCGCCCACCGCTTCGATTTTGCCGTCTTTCACGAGCAGCACGCCGCGATCGACAACTCCGCGTCCATCGAGCTCGCAGGTCAGGATCTTGGCGCTCTTGATCGCAAGGCCAGGTCCTCCGGGCTTGCCGGCCTCGACCCTCTCTTGGGCGAAGACCGGTGCACAGACCATCGCCGCCGCGCAGAGAACACTAAACCTACTCAAGCGAATCATCGGCTGATCTCCTCGCCGTTTACCCAGGTGTGGACAACGCTTGAACCCGGGTCGAGCGGCGGTCCATCGAACAAGATGACGTCCGCGTCTTTGCCGACTTCGAGCAGGCCGACGCGATCGTCCATTCCGAACATCTTGGCGACGTCCGAAGTGAGTCCGCGCAGTGCGCCCGATGCGGAGAGTCCATTGGCCACGGCGTAGGCCGCGTGCGTGGGAAGCTCGGCAGCGCCCTCTTCCGAGAGCGAGTGGAAAGCGATCGGGATTCCCGCGTTCGCAATGCGCGCGTAGCGGTTGATAAAGCTCAGCCCCTCTTCGCGATCGTGAATCATCACGCGGTAGTCGAGCAGCACACCGGCGATCCGGTCGGCCACCTGATCCGCGACGAAGTGTAGATCGGACGCGTCGTAAAGCACCGGACGAATGCCGGCCGCCTCAAATGCATCCACACACGCCAGGATCTCGTCTTCGCGATCGACCGAGACGACGATCGTGCCCTTGCCCACCATCGCGCGGCGGAAAGGCTCGAGCTTGCCGTCCAGCTTCGGAGCGCGCGGCATTCCCTTCGGAGCCTTCGCTTCTTCCTCTGCCTTTTCGAGCGCCGGGCGCGAAGCGCGCGGCACATCTTTGCGGGTGCGCTTGGCTTCGAACTCGATCTCCGACTCGCCGACCAAAATCTTGGCCTCGAGCTCGCCCTCTTTCGGCTTGCCGATCAACTCGACCCAACCCTGTGTTCCGAGTCCGGAAACGCGCAGCTCTTCGCCGTCGAAGTGCCCGCTGACCTGAATCAGATTCTCGGAGAGAGCGGAGCAACGGATCGACCCTTCGACCTCTTCTTCGGTGCGAACCAGCTGAATGCGAATCGAGACCTCTTCGGCGAAAGGAGGCCGAATCAGCATGCCCTCCCAAATTCCCGTGACGGGAAAGGGCTCGGGCTCCTCGTCGCCCTTCTTCTTCTTTTTCTTCTTCTTGCTGTCGCTCTCGTCCTTCTCTTCTTCTTTCTCGTCGCCGTCTTCTTCTTCGTCGTCGTCTTTCGACTTGGCTTTAGGAGCTTCCTTTGGAGCGGCTTCCCACTCAGCCAACTTGCTCTGGTACTCGCTCCAGTCCGCGACGTACTTCGTCGCCTTCTCGAGCAGACCGCGAACATTCTCGCCAGACTGGAGGCGGTTGTTCTCCGTCCAGTCCACGCGCAACGTGATCGGGTCGGCGATGACCTGGCGCTCGTAGTTACTCGCGGCAGGCTTGTAGGGCATCAGCGGAATGCCGGACCGCGAGCGTCCGCGCGGACCGAGGACAACCGTCGTCACACCGGCGAGCGCAACCCGTCGATCCAGTTCATCCCCGGGGCCGACGATTCGCGCCAAGGGGAAATCCGTCGAGGGTGATTTCTTGCTGCCTTCGAGACCGAGAAAGCCATAAGCGTCGATCAGACCCGGAGTCGCCGCAAAGCCGCGGATAACAACCGCACCGGCCGAGCGCGACACGCGCGATCCGACGTCGACGATTCGACCGTCGCGCAGAGCGATCGCTCCCGGTCGCAGAACCTGCCCGTCTCCGAGGTGCAGCTCTTCGACCTCGATCACGACAGCCGAGCTCCCGCTGCTCCCTTTGTACGACTTCGCACTGCCGCCGTTCGAACCGCCAGCACTCCAGGCCAGCTCCCCGTCAAGCCAAGTGGCGACTACGGATCCGCCTTCCATCGGCTCGCCGTTCATGACGAGCACGTCGGCATCTTTGCCCGGCGTCAGGCTGCCGACGCGGTCGGACGCGCCCAAAAACTCGGCCGGTGCCAGAGTGATGGCGCGCAGGGCCAGTTCCGGATCGAGGCCGCCGCGCGAGGCAAGGCGCGCGATGAACAAGAGATCGGAAGAAGAGCCGTTGTGGGAGATCGCGAAGGAGACGCCGGCTTTGGCGAGCTCGGCCGGCACGCTCATGTCCGGCCAGTAGCTGTCTTCCGACTGCCCCCAACCGCGCACCGGTGCATTCGGAGTGAAGGGCACCTGAAAGATGACGCTCGCGCCTGCGTCGGCCAGCTCTTGCGTCATCGCAGAAGCTTCGAGCCCGCCGTCGATGACCACGCGAATGCCCTGGCTGCTTGCGAGCTCGAGCACGGCGCGCATCTCGGCGACACTGTTCGCGCCGAGGCGCCACGTCGTTCCGCCGGTTACTAGTGCGGCGAGATCAGCGGTCGCGCGCTCGCCGTAGGCTTCGATCGCCGGAGCGCCGCCAGCCATTAGCTCTTCGAGAGCAAGGATCGCACCGCCGAGCGAGTGCGGCAACTGCGGAACGGCCCAGCCCAAACCCTCGTCCACCGTCGGCGGAATCGGGGGCTCCCAAAAGCCCCGCGTGTTGCGCGCATCCGCTCGCACGGAACCGTGAATCGCAGCCGGTGACGACAAGACGCGACGACCCGGGTCGGGTCCGCCGAGCTTGACGACCGCGCCTTGGCCCGCGATCAGGCGACCGGAAGCCGGCGTGATGTAGGCCGAAGTCACACCGTGCGAGAGAGCGACGGCGTACTGTCCGTAGAAGTCGAAACTGTCGAGAGCGGAGAGTCCCGGAGCGGCGGTGCGACCGGAAGCGCGCCCGCGCGCGTAGACCGAATCCGCAGCGACGAAGCCGGGGATGATGACAGCCTCGGGACCGTAGTCGATCACCTTTGCGCCCGAAGGCGCCGCGAGATCGGCGCCGACTTCGACGATGACGCCATCGCGAATTCGAACGGCGGCGCCGCCGGTCAGCGTTCCGGTCCCGTCGACGGTGTGAACGGTTCCCGCGCGCAGAACAACCTCGCCCGCGTTCGCCGGTGCCGCCGTGAATGCCGTCAGCGCGAAGGCCGAGAGAGCGGCGAGCCTAAACGATCCTTTTCTCATCGACGGTTCCCCGCGGCGCTATGACCCATCGAGCCCGACTTGCTGCCGGCCGGCTTCGACTGGCCTTCATACAGATGCTTGTTTCGTCCGTCGGTGCTGCGGTTGTAGACCGTCTCGCCTTCCAGTACGACCGTCTCGATCCAAGTCGTTGTCGACAGCGGATCGCCGTTTGAGAGCACCACGTTTCCATCGAAGCCCACTTCCAGACTTCCGACTCGATCGCCGAGGCCGAGAATTTCGGCCGGCACGATCGTGACCGCGTCGAGTGCAGCCGCGCGGTCGAGCCCGAGGCCGGTCGCAAGTGCGGCTTGGTACCAGAGCGACTGGTCCGACGAGTTGCTCGAGCTGAGCGCGAACCGAACTCCGCGGTCGGCAAAGACCTTCGGGACGTCGGTCTCGATCTCTTTGCCGGTGTAGGGATCGAGCTCGGTGTGCGTCATATTCGAGTCCAGCACGACCGTGACGCCCGCTTCGGCAATGATGTCGGCCGCTTTCCAGCACGAGTTGTCGAGCACCAGCGTCGTCCGATGCAGGAAGCCGTTGTCGCGCGCAACTTCAAGAGCCAGGTGCACGTCCATCGGCGCGCCGCAGTAGATGAACGCCGCCATGCGACCTTCCACCAGCTGAAGCAGCGGGCGCTGCTTGACATCGAGCTCACCGCGCGGAATCACTTCGAGGCCGTCGACCTTCCAGGCCGTGCCGCCCATCGCGCGCCCTTTGCTCTCTTCCTCGTCGAGCTCGCGACCTTGATACAGCGCCTCGCGACCGGCCTTGTCGCCTTCATGGCGCTTGTCACCGACCGTCTCGTTCAGGTAGGTGCGCAAATCGTCAAAGGCCGTGCGCAGAGCCTGGGCCTGCGTCGCTCGCGACTTGCCGCTCTTCGGCGCCGCCGACAGCTTCAGACCAAACTCGCCGCGGATCATCAGCTCTTCAACCGTCCTGCCCATCGGTCGCACGACCATGCCGCGCGCTCCGATCACACAGTTGTTGCCCTGATGAACGCCGAGCGTCGTGATGCCGTTGCGGCGCACGTTCTCGAAGAAGAAGCTCACCGGGTCGATGGAGTCGCGGATGTTCAAGAAGGGCGCAACGTCGACCGACTCGTTCGCGCGATCGAGAGCACCCGAAGTGTGCGCTTCGACAAAGCCCGGGTAAGCCGTGAACTCCGGCCCGCCGACGACATTCATGCCCCACGGCTTTTCGACTTCACCCGCCGGACCGACCGCTTCGATGCGTCCGTCGCGGATCACGATGACGCCGTCGGTGATATCGTCACCGGCCTGCGTGATGATTCGCCCCGCTTCGATCACAAGATCTCCGCTGGGCATCATCGCCGTTGCCGTGGAAGAGACCGCGGCGAGCGCGATTCCGAAGAGCGTGGCCTTCACGGCCGCGTATCCATTGAGAGTGGGTTTCATCGAGTACTGCATGGGGATTCGTCGAAGAGTCATTCGTTCGTCTCGCGCGGATCAAGAATCAGGTGACCGTCCAACATCACGCCAACAACGCGTGAGGTCGGTTGAAAGGGAGGGCCGCTCCAGAGCACCAAGTCGGCGTCCTTACCGACCTCGATGCTGCCCACGCGATCGTCGATTCCGATCATGCGCGCGGGAGTAATGGTGACGGCTTCGAGGGCTGCCTCGAGTGAGAGTCCGCCGCGCATGGCGAGCGCGGGCTGGTAGGCCAAGCGGTCGGTCGCCTGGAGCGCACCGTGACCGGAGAGCGCGAAGGGCACGCCGAGATCCGACAACATCTTCGCCGTGTTCCAGGCGAAGAAGGCGCGCTCGCGACCCACGCGACCGGCGAAGCTGAAGGGCGGAAGCACCACGCCGATACCGGAACGCACCAGGAGCTCCGGCTCGATCCAAGCTTCGGCCGCGGCGTCGACGAACATGTTCGGGATCTTGAATTCCTCTTTCAGGAAGATCGCCGTGCGGATGTCCTGCGTTGCCCAAGCCTGAACGGAGAGCGGCAAGTCGCCGTCGAGCACGCTCTGCAACACGGTCGATCCCTCGAACTCGCGCTCTTTGAATCGCGCCGCCGCAATCGTGTCGTAGAAGGCCTTGCGGAACTCCCACTCGACACCCATGCGGGTCGTCGGACGACGGACGTAGAAGCTCTGCGGAACGCCACTCGAGCCCGAGTTGCCCTGACTGGGCTGGGTGCCGAAGGAACCGCGCAACGCAGCGTCGGCCTTCAACGTACGTGCTTCGAGCGTCGCGGCGCCGCCGGTCTTGATCGCAATCGACAGTCCGCCGATCACGTTGTTGTCGGGAGCCGAAGCCAGAACCGTCGTCACGCCACTGCGCAACTCGCGATCCCAGGCGTTATCGAACAGATCGAGGGCCGGTGCAACGCGCATCGTGATCGCCGTCTCCGTCGATTGCTCGAGAGCGTCGGGATCGTTCACCAGGCGAGCGCCGAGGTCGATCATGCCGGGCGTTACGGCAAATACGTCGAGCTCACTTCCGCCGCTGCCTCCGCCCATTCCGACCCCGGTGATCTTGCCGTCCGCCACGGCAACAAAACCGCCTTCAAAGACCTGGCCGTCAGCCGTGTAGACCTGATCGGCGAGGACGACCCAGCTGGTTCCGTCATCTTCGGCCGCGCTCGCAAAGCTCGCAGCGGAGACCAAGAGCGCCGCATTCATGATCATGTTCTTCAACGGTCACCCCCGAAAGCCAACTTGCCGTCGACATAGACCGCTTCGACGCGGCTGGTCCATTCGAGCGGCGAGCCGCTCCACAACACGAAGTCGGCATCGAAGCCGCGCTCCAACCTGCCCACGCGATCGCCGACACCGGCGATGTCCGCCGCGCTGCTGGTCAAGCCCTGCCAGGCGACGGTCGCGTCGAGCCCCGCGCGTACACACTGAGCGGCGGACAAGCGCATCGAGCGCGGATCTTTGTCCGGCGCTTCCATTCCAAAAGCGATCGGAACGCCGGCCTCGGCGAGCGCCAAGACCGAATCGATGTGGCGCTTGTCTTCGCCGTTCGCGAAGGGTCCGACGATCATGGAGAGCTTGCTCTCGACGACGCGATCCGTCATCTCGCCCGCTCGCCATCCGCCGCGCATTGCGCCGGCTAAGCCATTCCGAGTCGCGAAGTCGAGCGCGCGGGCGACCTCATGACGGCTCCAAGCCTCGAGAACGATCGGGAGCCGCCCTTTTGCGACCTCGCCAAACGCGCCCTCGCCCTTCCGCAGCCGCGCCTCCAGCTCGCGAATCGCGCCGGGCCAGCTGGTCGGCTCGCGCCAGCCCCACAGCGCCGTGGTGTGCAGCGACAGATGCAGGTGGTTGTCGGTGCTGAGCACGCGGTCGCCAAAGGTCTTCACGGCAGCCGTCAGTCCGCCGGCGACGTTCATCTTGCGCGGGGCGAGCAGCACCGTCGTTACGCCCGCTTCGACCGCGCGTCGAAAGTCGGAGTGCGCGCCGTTGTAGGCGTGCTTGGCGTGAATGTCCGGCAGGAAGGCTCGCGTCGAGTCCGTCAGGTTTCCGTCGGCACCGTTATAGCTGTGCGGGGCGACCAGTCCGGCCGTCAACACGCCGTCGTGTTCCATGACCAGCGTTCCGGCCGGAAGCTCGACGCCGCGTCCAACCGCGCGGATCTTGCCGTCTTCTACCCAGAGCACGCCTTCTTCCAGCGTCGTTCCGTTGCCGAGCTGCACGACCTTCGCGCGTACGGCAAAGCTCTCCACAGCCGGGGCTTGGCTCTTATTCGCAATCGTTAGCGGTTCGATCAGCGCTGTGTTTGCAAGCGCAATCGTTCCGAGCAGCGTGACAATCATGCAGCTATCCTTTGAGTGCCTATTGGTGAGTGCCTGTCGGCGGTTCTCGTTTACGGTTCGACGACAACGACGCCGTTCAAAATCACAAAAGCAGGTCGAGTCGAAACCGCCAGCGGGTCGCCGGTCAGTACGAGCAAGTCGGCCTCTTTGCCGGGCTCGACGGTTCCGATCCTGTCGCCGACATCAAAGTTCCGAGCCGGTCCAATCGTCAGAGCTTCCAGCGCTGCGTTGCGGTCCATTCCGTTGCCGACCGCCAGCGCGGCCAACGCGGACAGGTCGCCCGCGGTCCCTTGCCCACCACTTCCGAACAGAACCTCGACGCCGGCTTCGTGCAGCTTGCCGGCCAGCTCAAGATCGTGATGGCGGTACTCGTCCAGGCGCGTATTGCCCATCGGCGTCGGCCAGACAATCACCGGAATGTCGCGCGCCGCGAGCTCACTGCCGAGCGAACTCGCCTCGGTCGCTCCAGCCAAAATGAGCCGCAAACGTCCAAAGACGGCCGTTTTGGCGAGTAACTCGCGAATCTCGGGCACGCGATGAATCTCGACGACCAGCGGCATCTCGCCCGCTTCGACACGCGCCATCGCGGCTTTATTCGCGTCCAGCCGCGGAGCCTTGGGCTTCTTGTCTTCCTTGTACTTCTTCTCTTTGAACTCTTTGCCGTCTTCTTCGGCCTTCTCCATATCGGAGTCGCGCTTCTTTTTGGCCTTCTTAAAGTCCTTCTCGAGCTCCTTGGCCTTCTCGTCGATTTCCTTCTGCCACTCCGCCAACTTCTCGTCGTAGTCCGTCAACCGGTCGCGGTAAGAGCGCCCGCCCTCGATCAACTTGACGAGCTTGTCCACTCCGTCGATGCGCTGAAACACATCTTGCACTTGGTTCGGCTCCGACACGCCGACGGCCGCCGCCACGCAGGCGTCTGTCAGCAGCGCGATTTCGCCGTGCCGCGAATTCGGATCGTTTCGAACGATCGCGCCGGTGCCACCGACGTCCGCACCGTTGCCGCCCTGCACTCGCACGGACGTCACGCCCGCTCGCAGCAAGTCCTCGCGCACTTTTTCGAAGGCGTGCGTATTCACTCCGTCGATCACGCGACTGGCCGGGTCGAGCTTTTTATCGGTCACGGTTCCCGGAACGACACCGACCGTAGACCAGGCGTCAAAGTAGCCAGCACAGACCACGGCACCCTCAAGCGTACGGGCACCTTCGGGAGCGGTCAGACCGGGACCGACCGCGATGATGCGGCCGTCTTGGACGAGCACGGCGCCCGAAAGCTCCTCTCCGGGCCGCACGATGATGCGGTCTGACCGAATCAGCAGAGTCTGAGCGGCGGGGGAATCGCTCTGGATTCGCGGCGGCTCGGGGGCGGTGAGAGGCTGGACAAAGGTGGCCAGTGAAAAGAGCGCGAAGCACTCGAGCATAGGTTCACTCCGGGTAGTCCCATTCCGCACAGAGGTCGCGGAGCGGGGATGGGGACGACCAGAATAGGGTCCCCGCAGCGATTCGGGTCACAGGCAACGCAAATAGTATGTCGAACCCGAGCTCAACTGCTCACACCGCTCCAGGGAGGAGCGCAGCGAGCCCCGTGATGTGAGGGTTCTGTAGCGGGCGTGCCAGCAAAGCGCGCGCGGGCTCTGCCGCCGGGCTAGTTGTAGCCGTAGTCGTCCTCAAGGATGTCGATGAAGAACCAGCCCAGGACGAAGTCGAGGATCTCCGACAGGTCGACCGCAACCTTCGTCGCGCCCAGGCCCACTCCGACTTCCCAGTCCCCGATATGGGGCGCGTATCCGCCGCCCGCTCCGCCACGCCAAGGTCCGAAGGCCGTGGTCACCGAGGCGGTCGCCCAGCCCGGGGTATGCGAGCGTCCGTCCCAACCGAAGCCGACGCCGACCTCCGCTTGGAGCGCGAGCTGGAGCCATTTGGTGATTCGAATATCCGGTCCGAGGGGAATCCCGAGGCCGATCCCCGCGTGAACCATGTCAAAGGCATCGACCAATCGATTGGGAATGTAGAGCAGGATCTGTTTGCCCACTCCCTCGCGCGAACCGACGATTCTCTCGTGCTCCTCGGTCTCGTAGCTGCCAGCTTTCGTGGCGGAGATCGGGGTGTGGCAACCCGCGGCGAGCACTACGACGAGAGCCGAAGCCAGGGCAGCGCGAACGGGGAAGCGTCGATTCAGCATGTGTTCTCCTCGAATGGAACTCTCTCACGGATGGGGAAGCGCCTCACTCTAGCAGTCCGTGGTGAAAGTGCTTTGCTCTATGAGCAGCAAATTTTTAGTCGGGTTGGTGCCCGGAAACGAACCCGAATCCATAGATTCGGGGAGGCTTTTGGGTGCCGACCTGGCCAAAAATCGGCCGCTTATGGAGTGAATGACTTTTGCCACGGGCTGCTAGGGCCATAAGTCCTCGAAACCGGCTCGATTCCAGGCGTACCGCCGCCTGCCCGATCAGCAATACCGACCGGTTCTGGGTGACGGGGCGGGGAGCCGAGGAGATTCCGCCGACCAAACCATTTCCCCTCTCCAGCAATCTGGCCTTTTTGCCGATGGGGCGAAGGTCCACATAAAGAAGAGGCGGGCATCGACTACGTGCCCGAAAGAAATTGAATCACCTGAACAACCAGTCCGAAGAGCTTGTCCCGCAGCCCAACTCCAATTCCGATCGCCACTTCGAGATGTTCTTGGAGCGCAGCCGATTCACCGGATGGATGTTTGTAGTCTCGATCAGTGTAGCGGTCATCATTCTGTTCAAGGTGTTAACGCCTTTTCAGGGCTTGAACGAAGAGCTCGTCGCACACTCGACAGAGTTGGCGGTCTTGAAGCAGCAGAAGCAAGAGCTGGTTCAGCGACGGAACGGCATTGAAGAAGTAGGCCAAAGCTTTGCCAGTCTTCAGCGTCGAATCAAGAATCCGAGCTGGGCAGGTGCTCCAAAGCAACTCGCCGGCGAGATGCGCGAACTGAATCGGTCGTACCGCGTCCTGCTCGATGCCAGTAACGAAGACCTCTTGAAGAGCATTGAAGAGCAGAAAAAGAACGACGATGCCGTCGGCCAATTGAACGGTTCTGCGCAAGCGATTCCGGCTTCGTTTCAGGAGGAAGAGGCGAACCCCGGACCCGGAAAGTGGATGTCTCCACCTACAACGAGCCAGGACGAGAACCTTGCGGAGAGTGCCGAACTCGCCGCCGATGCGCCGCTAAACGAAGAACAACTCCACGCGCTTCAAGCCTATTTCGAGGCTTCCGAACGCGTTCGGGAAATGGGCTTGCTAACCGATCCGACCGAACTGAGCGAGAAGGCAACTCCTTCTGAGTTGGAGCGCAGCGAACCGGACATGCCCCAGGAACCGGCATGGATGAACGAGCCGCCGCCCAGCATTAGCGAAGCGGTTCAGACGCTTGATGTCTCTGCCGAAGAGCTCACCAACTTCACGACATTCCGCGAGCGGGATACGTTTCTCTACGAGAAGCTCCAAGTTCGCGCGCAGGAAGAAGCCCACAAAGTATTGGATCGAGTTGCGAATGCCGCGCGCGCCGAAATCGTCACGCCGCTCGCCGAATCCTTGGATGCCTTGCATGCGATCGATCTCGGCCACATCTCCGACGAGTTCGATCAGTTGGGAACGTCACTGGATGAGTGGGTTCTGAATCACAGAGCTGAGAGCAGCTGGTATCAATCGTTTGCTGCGAAGGGCGAGACGATCGTGGGACTCGGGCAATCCATCGGCAACGTACTCGCGAGCACCTCGGCAGCGCTGCATCAGCAGTCCAGGACCGTCGCGGGAGAGCGCGCCGCCATGGATTATCAGCTAGGCCAGATGGGCAAAGAGAAGGCCGCGCTTAAGGAACGCCAAGCGAGCATCCATGCCAAGCTCGATTCGATTATGCCCGTCTGGCTCAGTGGCGTTGTAACGGCACCTCAATTGATTCAGATCTTCCCTCTGCTGCTCATCGCCCTGGTCTTAGTCCTCTCCTACAACGTGTGGATGGTACGGGACCACTATCTCCTTTCGCGGATAGAGGGCGTCGACAAGGCTCCCTACAAGTCCGCGTCGATCTGGACCCTGGTTCAACGCGGTGGCTTTCGAACCATCGTGTCACTCGCAACCTTCTTGAGTGGCATCGCCATTCTGTGGTTCAACTACGAGCAAGCTGCGTTCTTGATGACGCGCTGGGCCGCGCTCGACATCTCGAGCCCCTGGATGTTCACCGGATGGATTTCCGAAGCAGCGCCGTGGATTGGACGCACCGTCTTCCTCGCCGCGGCGAGCGCTGTCGTTCTGAGCTTGCTCTGGCGTGAGCAAGCACCGGCGGATCCTGAGCTCGCTCAGTAGTCGGGATTCACTCTGATTCGCTGCGAGAGCAGCGAATAGCGGTTCGGTTTAGCTGCCTGTGGTGAAAGTGCTTCGTTCCATGAGCAGCGAATTTTTGGTCAGGTCGGTGCGCGGGAACGTAGCTGAATCCGTGGATTCAGCGAGGCTCTTGGGTGCCGACCTGGCCGGAAGGACGCCGCTCAGGGGGCGAATGACTTTTGCCACCGGCTGCTAGCGGCCGATCCGCCGGCCTTTGTCGTGCGAATGCCTGCCCGCATAAGCGGCTGATGGGCACTTCATGTTGGACAAGCGCTCGTGGCTAACGCTCGCGTAATCCAAAAAGACCGGGCGTAATCGGTCGGTAACCACCGATCGCATTACAGAACTAGCGTGGGGATTGACTGAGAAATCGTCTCTCTTGCGCTGCTCCAAAGAGCGGCCTTACCCACAGAAAGCTAGTTCCGTGATGAAGTTACTTACCAGCCTCTTGCCCCTCTCGCTCTTGTGTTTCGTCAGCCCGCTCATCGCAAGCCCTGCCGATCATTCGGGCGCGACCAATAACCCCTGTTCCACACTCGCGCGTATCGGTTTCGAATCCATGCGTCTCGAGTTCCGAGAAGACCTGCTCATCGAGCTTGGCAACTGCATCAACTTGACCGAAGGTACCGAGCTCTCCGATTGCTTCAGGGACGCGTTCGATGCCTATAGCGAAGGATTGCACGAGGCTCGCAGTGTCTACGATGCTCGTCTCAAGCTGTGCGGAATGATCGGGGAAGAAAAACACAATCCCGTAGTTGACCCGGCGAACTTCGTCGCGGGAATCTCGAATCCGCTGCTACCCTTCGAAGTCGGCAGGACCTGGACTTACGAGCTAGAGGAAGACGGCGAGACGGAGGTCATCGTAATCTCCGTCCTGTCCGACACTCGCACCATACTCGGTGTCGAGTGCACTATTGTTCGAGACACGGTCACCGTGGACGGTGAGCTTCTCGAAGATACGTTCGACTGGTACGCACAGGACAAGGACGGAAACGTCTGGTACTTCGGGGAAATCTCCATCAACTACGTGGATGGAGAGCTCAACAATCTCGACGGAAGCTGGGAAGCGGGAGTCGGCGGAGCCACGCCGGGCATCGTCATGTTTGCCGATCCCGTCGTCGGCACGACTTACCGTCAGGAGTTTTTCTTCGGCGATGCCGAGGACGTTGCGACCATCATCTCGACGACGGAAGAGGTCACAATCGGTCTCGGGAGCTTCTCCGATTGCGTCCAAACCGAAGACTTCACTCCGCTCGATCCCAGCGTCAGCGAGTACAAATACTACGCCCCGGGAGTGGGGCTTGTGCTCGAGGTCGACCCCACCTCCGGAGCCATGTTGGAACTCGTCAGCATGACGCCCTGAGCCCACTCGCTTGCCTCTTTCCTGGGGTCTCTCCTTCGCTATCGACGCAAGGAGAGGCCCCGGGACCTCCATAATGTTGCCGTAACTTCGGTATTTCTCGATTGGAGTAGACTTGTTTCAGACCGGCTCCCTGCCGACCGACGTGGAATTCGAGCGGCTTCTCTACATCAATGATGGGAGCGCCGAGTTCACCCCAGAGATGAGATACCAGCTATGTTCAAAACTTCCATCGCCCTCGTCGCGCTCGCATCGGCCTCTATTGGTTGGTCGCATCACGAAGCGCCCCGCACGTTGAAGCTCAAGGAAGAGCGCATGACCATTGAGTTCACGGCGACAACCGGTGAAGCCGTCGTGGTCTTCGAAGCCGAAAGTGAAGCTCCGCTCTCTTTCGTGGGCGTTCACGCACCGACCGGACCCGAAGTGCTGAGCATGCAGTCTGCCGACAAACGGAACTCAGCATTGTCCGGATTCATTATCGAAGCTCGCGAGACCACGATCCTCGACCTCATGTCCGCATATCCGGAAGGAGAGTATCGGTTGCAAGCCGACACCCTCGACGGTCGTGCCGCAGATGGAATGGCGCGACTTTCACATCGGCTGCTTCCTATGCCTGAAGTCATCTTCCCCTTCGAAGGAGCGCATGACATACCTGCTGCCGACCTCGTCGTCACGTGGATCCCGGACCCCCGCGCCGAACAGTATCGGATCGTTCTCGAACAAGGCGACGACGACAACCTGGCCGCCGTTCTTCCGGGGAGCCAGAATACGTTTCGCGTTCCGAATGGAGTGCTCGCGCCAAATACTTTATCGCACGTCGAGATCGGTGCTGTCGGACGCAACGGAAACTGCACGCTGGTCGAGATTCAGTTCACGACCCGCTGAACGAGTCATTCCGCCTCACTCCCTCGTTTGAATAGAAGAAACTCTACCGACTGTTCATGCGAGAAGAGCGTCTTAAACTGGAAGCCGCGAGGTCCTGAATGCGCGTCCTAATCGTCGAAGATTCGGCGCCGCTACGGGAGTCACTTCGATTGGGACTTTCGCGCGAGGGCTTTGCCGTCGATGCCGTGGGAGACGGCGAGCTCGGTTTGGAGCGAGCTCGAAACAACCCTTACGACCTCTTGGTCCTCGATCTGATGTTGCCCAAGCTCAATGGTTTGAGCCTGCTCGCACAGCTGAGAGAGAAATCGAATCGGCCGCACGTCCTGATTCTCTCCGCACGCGACCAAGCCAAAGATTGCGTGCTCGGATTGAATACGGGAGCGGACGACTACCTGGTCAAGCCTTTCGTATTCGAAGAGCTTCTAGCTCGCCTTCACGCTCTCGTTCGACGTCGCTACGCCGAGAAATCGCCACTCGTCACGATTGGAGAGCTCCGCATCGACATGATCGGACATACCGCAACCTATCGAGGCGAGCAGCTTGACCTAACCGCTCGTGAATTCTCCCTGCTGGAGTATTTGGCCTTCCGACGCGGTCAATTTGTGAGCCGTGAAGAGATCGAAGACCACATCTACGGAGTTGAGAAACTCCCCTCGAGCAACGCAGTCAATTCCGCCATTTGCATTCTTCGAGCGAAACTCGGCTCGGACGGGAAAAAGATGATTCGGACAAAGCGCGGCCAAGGCTACACCCTCGACGCTGGCGCCCAGTCGTGAACTCCATTCGATCCTATCTGCTCTCCCGCCTTCTCATCGGCGCGGCAATCGTAATTGCAGCCGCTGGATTCGGAGTCCACACGATTGTCACGCGGTTGATCGAGGAGCAGTTCGATCAAAACCTGGTTAGCCGAATTCAGGGATTCGCCTCCATCTTGTTCCAGGTCGAGAACGAGGTCTCCTTCGAGTTCTCCGACGAGCTTATGCCCGAGTATGAGCGCAAAGAGCTACCCGCTTACTTCGAGCTCCGCTTCGATGACGGGCGACTGATCGAACCGTCCAATTCTCTCGGTGAAGGACGACTTGAACTCCCTAAGCCGGCGACCAGCGAACCCACTTTTTGGAGCGCCGCTCTGCCCGACGGACGACCAGGGCGATTTGTCGTGCAAGCTCTCGAGTTACACCATGTGTACCCGGAGGAAGGGCCGGACCGCCCTAAGGCCGCCACCGTCGTCGTTGCCATCGCGCGCGGGCGCGAAGAGCTTGTCGCCGCGGAACGCCAGCTTCTCCTTGGTTGCGTCGCCGTTGCTCTCACCCTACTGGCGCTACTGGGAACCCTCGCTTGGCTCGCCGTCAATCGAGGACTGGATCCCGCCAACCGACTCGCTTCTGCGCTCGACGACATCGAGATCGATCGGCTTCCGGAGCGGCTCGACATCTCGGAATTGCCGCGCGAACTCAAGCCTGTTCACGCGAAGACGGACGCTCTCATACGGCGCGTAGACTCGGCGTTAGAGCGCGAACGACGCACGACGGCCGACATCGCGCACGAGTTGCGCACACCGATCAGCGAAATCCTAACCGTCTCCGAGGTGGCGCTCCGCTGCGATCACGACAAGGCGAAGTCCAGCGAGGCTTTTCAAACCATTCGCGACGTGGCTTCGCGAATGGGCCGCTCGGTCTCCACGATGCTCAAGCTAGCGCGGTTGGAGAGTGGATCCGAATCTTCGGACAGCGAATCGATCGATATTTCGGATCTCGTTAGCGAGCAACTGCGCTCGCTCTCCACCGTTGCTCGCGACCGGAATGTTCAGATTCAAAACGGCGTCCGAGCGGGGAGCTCGATCCGCGGAGATCGCGGTGCCCTCAGAATCGTCGTCTCGAATCTGCTCTCGAATGCCGTCTACTACTCCACCCGCGAGAGCACCGTTCGATGTCAGCTCGAACAGAGCAATGGCCATTGGCAACTGTGGGTGGAGAACGAAGCCGCCGATCTAGAGCGCGCCGACCTCAAGACTCTCACCGAGCCCTTCTGGCGCAAGGATAGTGCGCGAGCAGACGGCTCACGCTCGGGGCTCGGCCTGGCGCTCTCCTGTGCGCTGGCCGAAAGGTCCGGCATGCAAATCGACTTCGACCTCGACCAAACCACATTCCGCGCTTCCGTTCGAAGCGGTTCGTCGAATGGACAGTCCGCCGCCACCTGTGCCGAATCGACTCCCTCTGCACAGGTGGCTAAAGAGAGCTAAATCCAGAAGCTCATCCAAAACCAAAACTTGTTGGTGTCGGTCAGGTTGAACGCGTTGGAATTGTCCTTCGCCATGTAGTTTGCGTAGCGCGCACCGATGGCCATGTTCTCGCAGACCGGGAAGACGGCATCCAGGTCGAGTTCGGATCCGAAATCGAGATTGCCGTGGTCGGCTTCAAAGTCGTGATAGACCGCTTTGAGTTTGGTTCGGCCGACCGTAGTGCCATAGGACCAGTACAAGTCGGTCAAGCCCTCGCTGGGAGTCTGAAGGAACTTGTCGGCCCAGCCATTGAACTTGTGCAGCGTGGCGAGCGGAGTTTGGAACTGCTCCCCGCCGATCCCGTTGCCGCCGAGCATCTCGTAGCCGAGCGCGAAGGTACCGCACTGGGACTTCCATCCCGCTTCCGCCCCTAGGTAGTGCGCGCTGATAGTGTCCTTGTTCTGACCGGCCGCATCTTGGTTCGCGTACTCGCCAGACCAAACAATCGAGTTCGCATCGGACAGCTTGGACTCACCCGCAAAGCGCGTCCCAATCGTATTGGTCGAGGCTTCGTTGCCCGTAGTCATATCGAAATTGACTCGGTAGCCGTAGACGGACAGCTCGCCGACGTCGGGAACGTCATGGGTCACATGGAGCAGGTGCGAATGCATACGCCAGTCGCCGCCCTTTACATCGTTGACGTTCGTGAGGAAGGCGTAGAAGGCATTCGTGCCGCAGCCTAAGTCCCATGAACCCGACGCGCCGTTGTAAGTCTGCTCGTTCTGACGCCAGCCAACGTTGCCGATGAAGCGGGAGTTTCCGAGGACGATGCGTTGGCGCCCCAGCCGGAACTTCCCTTTGTCCTTCACCTTGTACTGCAGGAAGACTTGGTTGACTTCACTGACATCGGGATCGGCAATCACAGCGCGATCGACTTTTCCGTTCGTCGTGCTGTTGTAAGAATCGTCATTGATCGGTGAGACATCCTCAAACTCGACCGTCGCCGAGAAATCATTCCAGCTGCCCGTCTCGTAGCCCAAGATGGTGCGAAGAGTCGAAGCGTAGCCTTCCTTCATCACGCGATTCTGAGACGCGTTCTCAAATCGATAGCGCATCTTCAGCCAGACGTTTCCGGTCTGGACTGCGTTCAGCAGCTCATCCTTCGTGGACCTCGGGGGTGCAGTAATTCCCAGAAGGGCCGCATTCAGTTCGTCCTGGGCGGTGAGCACGCGCTCTCCCCCTGTAGCTTCGATAGCCGGACGCGGCTCGTTGGGTTCGTTCAGCGAGAGCAGCGCGATCAATGAAAGGCTTAGATACATTAGGAATCCTCGAAGGTTGTCGCTTGGATTTGTAGGAGCGGGTCAGGTTGTGGCGGGTTCGCTCTTTTATCGATACGTCAACCTCCGTAGACGCGGGGCGCCAATCACGCAGGTTGAGCCGCCCCATTCGGGATTCGCCCGAGCCACCCGTGGTGAAAACGAGGATCGAGGCATCCGGGCCTATAAGAGAGCTCTAAAGGTCGCCCCCGCCTGGTCACCCTCGGAGAGTGCGATCTGTCCGAAGGGCAGCGGATTCTCGGATCCGATTGGCGAGGGAAAAACATCTCGGTTGATGGATTCGTCGAACCGAAGAAGTGCGAGCGGGCCAACAGAGCGCCATCACACCGGACTTCTCCGTACTCGCCACGCCAATTCGGTGCTAGCCAAAGATCCCTCCCGACTAAGCACTCCGCCGTAGAGTCCAAGCGCGAAACGCTTCCTAATCTTCCTCTCGTGAGTGGAACAAATCTCAGCGTCTTCGGAGTGTTCTTCGGCCTAGCGATCTGGTTCTTCTTCGAGCCCGTCAAGGAGCCCTTCCCGCGCGCCCCGGCGACCGCAGAAGTGTCTGCGGAGGACATCAGCACCGCCTCTCGGCGAGTTCGCATGAGCGAGCCTCCCGGCATCGGCGAGAACGAGTTCCGCTTGCAGTGCCAAGAGTGCCACAAGCTGTTCCCCTCGGACCGCGATGTGCGCGTCAAGCTCTCCCAGCACGAGAACATCCAACTGAACCACGGGCTCAATAGCTGGTGCTTCAATTGCCACTCGCTCGAGGATCGCAACAAGCTCGTCATCCAGGGTGATGAAGAGATTGGCTATGACCGAGTCGAAGAGCTCTGTGCGAAGTGCCACGGCACGGTCTTTCGCGACTGGCAACGCGGGATGCACGGACGAACGAATGGCTATTGGGACGCCTCCCTCGGGGAGTCCAAACGCTTGGTCTGCACCGAGTGCCACGACCCGCATTCGCCGGCCTATCCGACTTACGAGCCCCTACCCGGTCCCAACACGCTGCGAATGGGCACCCCCCTCCAGTCCGGCCACGACGAGCGCAAACGCAACCCGCTCATGCAGTGGCGCGGCGCAACTAACCACGATTCGACCCAGTCGCAGCACTCGAAGGAGCAAGAGTGACCGAAGATACCAAGCCCGAGTTCGCAGAAGTCACCAGCGAACGCAGTTTCAACCGCCGTGGCTTCCTGCGAAACGGCCTGACGGTTGTGGGAGCGATGACGGCCTGCGTCGGAGCACTTAGCCCGCTTCGCGAACTCGATGGCGACGATATTCCGAGCGTCGAAAAGTTCCTCCAACGTCACTACAAGGAGATGAACGGGGACGAGATGGCGAGCGCGCTTGATCGAATCCGGCGCGAGGTCAAGAAGCGTTGGGACATCGACCCGATCGTGCGCGACGTTCGCGCCAAAGACGGAGTCGAGTTCGTCTACGCGCTCAACCTGTCGCGCTGCATCGGCTGCCGTAAGTGCGTGCACGCTTGCGTCGAAGAGAACAACCAGAGTCGCTCTCCGGAACTCCAATACATTCGCGTGCTCGAGATGCCGCGCGGAACGACCGACATCGAGAAGGGCAATCATCACTACGACCGTCCGACGGTTCCCGACGATGACCACTTCTACATGCCGATTCAGTGTCACCAGTGCGCGGATGCGCCCTGCGTCAAGGTCTGTCCGGTCGAAGCGACCTGGACCGAGTCGGACGGAATCACCGTCATCGACTACGACTGGTGCATCGGGTGCCGGTACTGCGAAGCCGCCTGTCCTTACTGGGCGCGGCGCTTCAACTACACCAAGCCGGAGATTCCGGCCGCGGACATCAACCCGGAGATGAGCTATCTCTCCAATCGCCCGCGCGAGAAAGGCGTGATGGAGAAGTGCACCTTCTGCCTGCACCGCACTCGCGAGGGCAAGATGCCCGCTTGCCTCGAGGTCTGCCCGACCGGCGCTCGCAAGTTCGGCAACGTGCTCGACCCGGACAGCGAGGTCTCTCAAATCCTGAAGAACAAGCGCGTCTTCGTCTTGAAGGAGGAGGTCGGCACGCTGCCGCGCTTCTTCTACTACTTCGACGAGCGTTATCCGCGCAGTGAAGGCACCGCGGAGGCGACGGGAGAAGCCAAGTGAAAGAATACTTCCGCTTCCTCTGGCGCTGCTTCCGACTCAGCTTCATCGGCGATCGCCGCTATATCGCGTGGATGACCTTTCTCTCGGTCGTCGCGTTGTTCGGGCTGAACGCCTACGCCAAGCAGCTCGTCTTTGGTCTGGCCACCACCGGACTCACCGATCAGGTCTCCTGGGGCCTCTACATCGCGAACTTCACCTTCTTGGTCGGCATGGCTGCCGCCGCCGTGATGCTCGT
Source organism: Planctomycetota bacterium (assembly GCA_029259635.1). Classification (GTDB taxonomy): domain Bacteria; phylum Planctomycetota; class UBA1135; order UBA1135; genus OFTM34. The sequence continues at coordinate 102,140 of JAJDEU010000038.1, forward strand.
GATTCCGGTCTACGTCTACCGCAACAAAGAGCTCCATGACCTGGTGATCTTCGGCGAGTTACTCGCCGTAGCGTCCATCATCATGTGTCTCTTGTTCGTCGTCGTCGATATGGGACGCGTCGATCGCATGCACCACATGTTGCTGCGCTTCAACTTCCCCATCTCGATGCTGACCTGGGATGTCATCGTCCTCAATGTGTACTTGGTGCTGAACCTGCACATCTGCGGCTACCTGATCTACTGCGCCTATATGCACCGAAAGCCGAGCAAGGCTTTCTACATTCCGTTCGTGTTCCTCGCGATCCTGTGGGCAGTCAGCATCCACACCGTCACCGCCTTTCTCTACGTCGGACTCGGCGGCCGACCGTTCTGGAACTCCGCGATCATTGCGCCGCGCTTTTTAGCGTCAGCCTTTGCAGCCGGTCCAGCCTTCCTGATCCTGACCCTGATCGCGCTCGATCGCTTCACGGCCTACGTCGTCCAGGAGAAAGCCTTCCTGACCCTGCGGAACATCGTCACCGTCGCAATGACGATCAACATGTTCCTACTCGGGTGCGAGGTCTTCACCGAGTTCTATACCGACTCCGCGCACAGCGCTTCGGCCCGCTATCTCTTCCTGGGACTCAATGGCTACCACGGCTTGGTGCCTTGGATCTGGTCCGCGATCGGAATGAATACCGTCGCGCTCGTCATCCTGTATCTGCCGCTGACCCGCCGACGTCGGTTTATGTCTATCGCCTGCGCGCTCTTGATCGTCGGCATCTGGATCGAAAAAGGCATGGGCCTCATCGTTCCCGCCTTCATCCCGACTCCGCTGGGCGAAATCGTCGAGTACAGCCCGAGCCTCAACGAGACTCTTGTGAGCCTCGGCATCTGGGCGTTCGGGCTTCTCATCTACACCATCTTCATTCGAATTACTGTGCCTGTTCTCTCGGGGCGACTTGCTGTCGATCGGCTCTATCTTCGCGATGCCGTCGCTGATCTCCCCTGGTCCGCAGCCCGTCTCTCTGAAACCAAAGGAAACGAAGGATCTGCATCATGAAGACCCTGCTGAACGCCATTGCTCTCGTCGCCCTGGCGTCTGTGTCTTTCGCAAACGGAGTCGAACTTCCTGCATGGATGAACGCTTCACCTCACGCCAAGACACCCGCCGTCCAAGCGATTGGGCTCCGGGAGATCTCGGCCACGTCGAAGGAGTGCATCGAGTGCCACAAGAAGGAGAGCCCTGCCATCTATCAGATGTGGGGCGAGAGCTTGCACTTCCGGGGGAACGTCGGTTGCTTCGAGTGCCACGGCGCCGAGGAGACGGACGTCGACGGTTGGTTGCACGAGGGTCAGCTGATCTCGACCATCGTCAGCCCGAAGGACTGCTCGCGCTGTCACCCCAAAGAGGTCGAGGAGTTCGCGGGCTCGCACCACTCGAAGGCTGGTCGTATCCTCGGCTCGCTGGACAACGTGCTCGCCGAAGTCGTCGAAGGTAACCAAGGTCTGAAGACCGAAGGCTTCCCGATGGGCGTCTCTTCCGCTGCAGTGAACGGCTGCTGGCAATGCCACGGCTCGGAGATCAAAGTGCTCGAAAACGGACGCCTCGATCCCGCGACCTGGCCGAACAGCGGTATCGGACGCATCAACCCGGACGGCACCGAAGGCTCTTGCTCGGCCTGCCACACCCGGCACACCTTCTCTGCGGCACAGGCCCGTCACCCCGATACCTGCGGCAAGTGCCACATGGGACCGGACCACCCGCAGAAGGAGATCTACGAGGAGTCCAAGCACGGCATCTCGTTCTTCGCAAACATCGACAAGATGAACCTGGAGTCGCCCAAATGGGTCGTCGGCGAGGACTACTCGGCGGCACCGACCTGCGCGACCTGCCACATGTCGGCCACCTCGACTCAGGATGTAACCCACGACATCGGCTTGCGCATCAGCTGGAACAACCGGCCGGTGGTCTCGATTCGCCCCGAAGACTCGGACGCGAAGATGGGCCTGCCCGGAGCGAACATCAAATGGGACACCCGTCGAGCCAACATGGTCGACGTGTGCCTCAACTGTCACAACCAGAACTGGGTGGACAACTTCTATGTCCAGTACGACAGCCTGATCGAGCTCTACAACGAGAAGTTCGCGAAGCCCGGATTGGCGCTCTACAACCTCGCCAAGCCGCTCATGCGACCGGTCGCCTTCGGCAACAAGATCGACTTCATCTGGTTCGAGCTCTGGCACCACGAAGGGCGTCGCGCTCGTCACGGCGCGTCGATGATGGGTCCGGACTACACCCACTGGCACGGCACCTATGAGGTCGCCAAGCACTTCTACAGCGAGTACATCCCGGAGCTCCAGGAGCTCGCCGAGAAGAACCTGCACTCCGACGATGCCGAGCGAGTCGCGAACGCGCAGGCGCTCCACGACAAGATCGATGCGGTGCTGAACAGCGATGATCACAAGTGGTACCTCGGTAAGATGGACCCGGCGGAGGCTGAGCGTCGCGCGGCCGCTGCGGAGGAATTCAAGGCGCGCTACAAGAAGTAGCCGCTGAACGGACTGGCGCCTGGCGAGGACTCGCCGGGCGCCAACGCGAACCCCGAGAGACAATCATGAAGAAGCCGAAGCTCACCGAAGAAGATGGCTACGAAGCGCTCAAAGGTCACACACTGGACAAGGCGCTCTTGGCCCGTAGTCGGTATGGACCGAGCTTCGACGAGCAGTCGATGACAGAGCTTCTCGCCGATCCCGAGGTCGTGCGCTTCCCCACCGTGCTTCGGTTCGACGCGGACTCCCTGATGCCCGGAGAGTTCGCTTGGGCTCGCGCTCTCGGCGAGAGCCCGAGCGAAGGCTTTGCGCTGATCGTGCACCCGCACTTCGAGGGACGCTGGGACGTGCTGCCGATGCTCATCGCCTACCACCTCGTCTCGATCAACTATCTCGACGTCGCGACGCAGGACGAAGCCGAACTCTTCGGCGCCGCGCTCCTCGGGATGGAGGTGCTCGACTACTACGACCAAGTCTGCGCACTGGCCGACTCGATTCCCGGAGCACCTCTGCCGCAAGAGACACCGGCAGAATTCGCAACGCCCGTTGCACCCGCCGCCACGGGTTGCGGCTCGGGCGGCTGCGGCTGTAGCCACTGATCGTTCGCATCGCGAGGAGACTCCCGTCCGGCGTGCAAGACCGGATTGCCACCTTCGCCTGTCGAAACTGAGGCCTACGCGTTAGCCTCACGCGCTCAACCGTCCCGGAGCGCTATCAGCCTGTGGCAAAAGTCATTCGCCCCCTGAGCGGCGTCCTTCCGGCCAGCTCGGCACCCAAAAGCCTCGCTGAATCTACGGATTCAGCTACGTTCCCGCGCACCGACCTGACCAAAAATCCGCTGCTCATGGAACGAAGCACTTTCACCACAGGCTGCTATGACTAAACTCCACCTTCCGCGGCGTACCTCTCTTCAGTTCACACTTGGCAGTTCGCTGTTCGCGCTCTTTGCTTGCGGGAGCCTGCCGTTCGCGACGGGATCGCTCGACGGCGACGCCGATAGTGAAAGCGAGGAAGAGACCGAAGAGGCGAACTGGGATGTCAATCATCCGCCCGGGGAAGCGCGCGAGATTTCCATCGACGTCACCGAAGGCACGTGGCTCAGCCTCGACGTGAGCCCGGACGGGAAAGAGATCGCGTTCGATTTGCTCGGCGACATCTATGCCCTACCGATCGAGGGTGGCAAAGCGCGTGCGCTCACGTCCGGCATCGCTTGGGACATGCAGCCGCGCTTCAGCCCCGATGGAGAGTCGATCGCGTTTACAAGTGATCGCGAAGGCGGGGACAACCTGTGGGTCATGGATCGCGACGGCGGAAATGCGGAAGCGCTGACGACCGAGGACTTCCGCCTCATGAACAGCCCCGCTTGGACGCCAGACGGTCGCGCGGTTGTCGGACACAAGCACTTTTCGAGTCGACGCTCCATCGGAGCCGGCGAGATTTGGATGGTTCACCGCTCTGGCGCAAAAGGTCTACAGATGACCGTCAAGCGCAACGAACAGAAGGATCTCGGCGAGCCGGTCTTCTCGCCCGACGGTCGCTACCTCTATTACAGTCACGACTCGACACCCGGCGACACCTTCGAATACAGCAAAGACTCGACGGGCCAGATCTATCAAATCGATCGCCTCGACACGGAGACCGGGGAGATTCGAGCGATCGTCACGGGCCCGGGCGGCGCCTGTCGGCCCACGCCTTCACCGGACGGTAAGAGCCTGGCCTTCGTGCGCCGGCTCGACTTTGTCTCCACGCTGTTCGTCCTCGACCTCGCCTCCGGAGAGGCCCGCCCGATCTACGGACCGCTCGAGCGCGACATGCAGGAGACCTGGGCCATCCACGGGGTCTATCCGAACATGGCCTGGTTGCCCGACTCGACGGAGCTCGTGCTCTACGCAAAAGGCAAGCTGCGCCGCGTCAACGTCGCCGACGGTTCTAGCGCACAGATCCCCTTCCACGTGAACGACACGCGCGAGATCCGCGAGGCCGTCCGCTTTCCCGTTGCCGTCGCCCCCACTGAGTTCGACGTCAAATGTCTGCGCCACGTCAGCGTCGCACCGGACGGCAGCCGCGTCGTCTATCAAACACTCGGCCACCTGTGGACGCGCGCTCTGCCCGACGGAACGCCGACGCGGTTGAGCGCCGACAATGACCACTTCGAGTTCTTTCCCGCCTTCAGCCGTGACGGCGAAAAAATCGCCTTCGTCACCTGGGACGACGAAGAGCTCGGCGCCGTCTGGGTCATGAACGCCGACGGCACAAACCTGACTCGCGTGACGACCGAACCCGGTCACTACATCACACCCGTCTTCTCGCCCGACGGAACGGAGCTCGTCTACCACAGAGTCGGCGGCGGCTATATCACCTCGCCGCTGTGGTCCTACGAGACCGGAATCTACCGAGTCAGCACGGATGGCGGCACGCCCGAACTCATCACGCGCGATGGCAGCGAGCCCCAATTTGGTGCCGACCCCGAGCGCTTGTTCGTCGTTCGCAATGAGTACCAGCCCGATGCAGACCGACACACGCTCGTCTCCATCCAGCTCACTGACCGCAAGGAGGTCGTGCACTTCGCGAGCGCCAATGCCGTCGAATGGGAAATCTCGCCCGACGGAAAGTGGCTTGCCTTTTCCGAGCGCTACAAAGCGTCCATCGTTCCCGTACTGAACACCGGTCGAACGGTCGACATCAATCCGACCAGCGATGCTCTGCCGGTTGCAATCGTCTCCAAAGACGCAGGCGAGAACCTGCAGTTCTCCGGCGACTCGAGTCGGATCTTTTGGTCACTCGGTCCGGTCTTGTACGAGCGCGAGCTCACCGACGCATTCGCTTTCCTCGAAGGCGCGCCCGACGAGTTGCCGGAGCCCGTCGCCACGGGCCGCAACATCGCGTTCACGCACCCCACGATCGAATCGATCGGCACCTACGCGTTGACCGGCGCGCGCCTCATCACCATGGTCGGCGAGGAGGTCATCGAGTCCGGCACGATTGTCGTGCGCGACAACCGAATCGCAGCGGTGGGCCCCGCCGACACCATCGCCCTCGAACCCGGCGTCCCCTCGATCGACTGTTCCGGTCTCACGATCATGCCCGGCCTCATCGACGTGCATGCCCACGGCGGCCAGGCGATGAACGATTTAACGCCGCAAGCGAACTGGATTCACCACGGCAACCTCGCGTTTGGAGTCACGACGATTCACGACCCGTCGAACAATACGAACTCGATCTTCGCGGCAGCCGAGCTCGCGAAAGCCGGCCTAATCCTCTCGCCGAGGACCTATTCGACTGGAACGATTCTCTACGGCGCACAAGGTTCATTCAAAGCCGAAGTCGACTCACTCGATGACGCTCTCGCTCACCTGCGCCGACTCAAAGCGGTCGGTGCCATCTCGGTGAAGAGCTACAACCAACCGCGTCGCGATCAACGTCAACAGGTTCTCGAAGCCGCACGCCAACTCGAAATCATGGTCGTCCCCGAAGGCGGTTCCCTGTTCGAGCACAACATGACTATGGTCATCGACGGGCACACCGGCATCGAGCACAGCCTGCCGGTCGAGGCCATCTACGACGATGTGAAACAGCTGTGGGGTTCGACCGGAGTCGGCTATACACCGACATTGGTCGTCGGTTATGGCGGGATCTGGGGCGAGAACTATTGGTACGAGCACCTCGACGTCTGGCGCCATGAACGCTTGCGAAACTTCGTACCGCGCTCGATCATCGAGCCGCGTTCGAGGCGGCGCCCCAAAGCACCGGAAGAGGACTACAACCACCTGCGCAGCTCCTGCATCACCAAAGCGCTCATCGACGCCGGCGGTAAGGTCCAGCTCGGCGCGCACGGCCAGCTCGCGGGCTTCGCCGCTCACTGGGAGATTTGGATGTTTGCTCAGGGTGGCATGACCGAGCTCGAGGCGCTGCGCTCCGCGACACTCTCCGGTGCCGAGTACATCGGGCTCGATGCTGACCTCGGATCGATCGAAAACGGCAAGCTCGCCGACCTTATGGTTCTTGAAGCCAATCCGCTCGAGAACATTCGAAACACCGACTCCGCGCGCTTTACGATTCTCGGCGGTCGAGTCCTCGACTCGCGGACGATGCAGACGATCGATCCCGCGACCATGAATCGCGGAGAGCAACCCAGCTACTTCTGGCAGGGACTCGAATCTGGAATCGGCGTCGAGAATCCCGTGAGTTGCTCCGGTTGTCTAGGCTCGCACTAATCCGGAATCGGGGTGGCGGAACGCAACTCGCCCCAGTTCTGCGCGGATCTGACGCGGGAAAACGAGAATTTTCGGGCGGAACACCGAAGCCATCCCCGACACCTCACGCGATCACTTATCAATAGCCTTCATGGATGCCTCTCGATCGTCCGCGCCTAAGCGACTTGGGCGCGGACACCTTTTATTACTGATTGTTCTCTGCGCAGCAGCCGCCATTGGGGCTTATCGCCGTCCGTCCGAGGCGGTCGAACTCCCGCCCTCGGTTGCCGCCAAGAATCGAACGCCCGACGCAATCCCGTCGAACGCCGAGTTCGATTCCGAGCTCGCCGAAGGTATTCGCCTCATCGAGGAACATCGCTACCGTTCTGCTGGCGAGTCACTGTTGCGGGCTCAAGCGCTTCGTCCGACGGATGCTGAGGTGCACTTTCAGCTGGGATTGAACCACCTGGGTTTGCTGGAGTTTGACCACGCGGAGGCTTACCTCGAGATGGCGGGAGAGCTCGAACCGGATAACGCTCGCTACGTTTTCGGTATGGCGAAACTCCTGGGACAAAAACTAGTTCGCATGGAAGACTCGTTCGCGAAGCTCGGCTTAGCCACGCGGAGCAAACGCTTGATCGATCGAGCCATCGAGCTCGACGGAGAGCTCGTCGACGCGAGGCTCGCTCGCATGCTCTTCTGCATGCTGGCACCTGCGATTCTGGGCGGCGGAATCGATCGCGCTCGCGAGGAGATCCTTTTGATCTCCCAAGTCGAACCGGCCGTGGGACTCTTCGCCGAGGCTTGGCTGGCGGAGGAACAAGAAGAGCTCGCGGACGCCGAGAGCCTCTACCTGAGATCCATCGAATTGGACCCGGACTACGCGCGCTCACACTATCGACTCGGAGGTTTGCTTCTCGAACAAGAGCGATTCGAGGCCGCCCACTCGCGGTTTGAAGACTGCCTTCGAATCGATCCACGGGGACCGCGCAACCACGAAGGCCTCGGGCGAAGTCTTGCGGGATTAGGGCGCTGTGAAGAGGCGATCCAACACTATCGCCTCGCGCTCGAGATCGATCCCGAGAACGCTTCGCCGATCTTCGGTGAAGCCGAATGTCTCGACGACCTCGGCGAGCTACCCGCTGCTCGAGAGGCTTTTCGCCGCTTCATCGAGAGCGCGGTCGACTCCGACGAGGAGCGAATCGATCAAGCTCAATCGTGGCTCGCAGAGCACTCAACTGCGAAATGAAAGACCCTTCACGCTCATATCAACGCCGAGAATCGAGCTAAATTCCGTTACAGAGACTTGTCGCGTTCGAAATCTACTCGAATCTCGAATTCACAATTAGAATAACGCCTGCGACTTCCCTCACAAAAGCAACCGAGCACACCAATCTCAATCCCCCCGACCGCTCTCCCTCGCCACGCGTGCAGAGCGATGACGAAATTGACGTATCGATGAAACTCAATCTAAAAAGTACCGGCCTGGCCTCGCTCGCCCTCCTCATCTCTCTCTCCGCGCTGGGCAGCTGTGCCGCTGTTGGCGACCAGCCCGAACGCGAGAAAGCGACCTGGAGGAATCCGGTCTTCGGTGCGGAGGTTTTCGCGAGCGCCGTCGAGCTGGGCGAAATCGATTTCGACGATGACCTCGAGACTATCCTCGGCAGTAGCATTGAAGATGTCGAGCGCCAGAGAGCCGGTGTTCGGGTCTCGCTGGGCTCGGATTACCTGCGCGCCTTTGTGCAATTTTTCGCCGAGGAGATCGACGAGTTCGACTCCTCTCAACTCGACCCCGGCAGCGCGGTCACCATCGACGACTTATTCGGAATCGGCATTGGCGTAGTTGGTTCGCCAACGATCAAGAAGCGCGCCGATGGCGTGCGTATTGTGACTCCCTATCGAGTGGGCATTAACATTGTGAGCGGAGAGGGAAGATTCACGGATGCGACCGGCGCAACACTGCTCAAGTCGACAACCGAGGACGGAGACCTGGCCTACATCGAGCAAGAAGTCTCGGTCGGCGTCGGCGTCAATTCCCGCGGCTTCCAAGCCACCATCGGCCTCTTCTTGACCAACCTCTCCGGTCTTGTCGATGACGAGATCGTGACCGATACCGACAATGACGACCTCAAGTTCGAAGGCAGCAATGCCGGTCCGTACTTCGAGCTTGGCTACTCCGACCCCGGCTCTCCCATGAACTTCGGCGTGCGCGGAATTGTCGGAGGAGTTCAGGGAGTCGAAGCCTTCTTTGGCGTCGCGCTCTAAACGAGAACCGCGCCGAACCTAGTCGGCCCTCTTCACGGGAAAGCGTTGCGAGGTGCGTCCGCTAGTTTCGGCCGCCGCCATTGCGACCACCCCCGTTGCGGTCGCCTCCGGTTCCCCCGCGAGGGGGACCGCCGCGCCCACGTGAAGATTGGTCGTACTGCGTCAGCTGTTCCGGAGTTAGAACGCGCTCCAAACCCTCACGTGACTCCGTTCGAACCGCGCGCATATCTTCGCGAAGCGTGTCCCACGAACCCGTCTCACGCGCAGCGTCCATCAACTCTCCGCGCCGAACTTGCTCGTCGGTAAGGATGGTGCGCATCTCCTCCGCTTGATACGAATCCAGATTCAACTGAGTGGTGTAACGACTGATACGAGCATCGAGCTCCTTCTGCCGTGCCTCCTCCCAGCGCTGCTCGCTCTCCTCGCGCTCTTCGTTGCGGAAGTCTTCGAATGCACGTCGCATCCCCTCTTCGAGGACGGGCGCCAGGGTTCCGTCGGGCGCCGTCAGCGCGGCCAGTCCATCGACCGGGTCTTCGTTCGCGCGGTCTTCTTCCGCGCTCGGTTGAGCCACCACGGCGCGACGGTTTTCCGATAGAGCACGTGCCTCTTCCAACTCAACAATCCGAGCGAAGAGCATCTGGTTATCAACCCGCAGCTTCTCCAGCTCCTCTTCGAACTCAGTTCGTGAGATCGAGGAAGGATCGACGGTTCTCTCCGCGGGAATCGAGGCGACTAGCTCGGCCGGCTCCTCACCCGTCGGCGAAAAGAACAGGGCGGCTGCAGCGGAGACGACAATCGCCGTCGTGCCGCCTACGAGAATGGTGAAGAGTGCTTGGTTCTGCATGGGAGGTTGATTCTGGAGTGGGAGGACCGGCCCACAACCCGGATCGACGGGGGGCGTTTCGAGGATTACAGAATAAATAGCCCCCGAACGGAGCCTTCCTCGAATTCAACGGAAATTGTACCCCTTCGAGCGACCCGGAAGCCTTCGAGTACCGCCGAGCGGGACTCGCGGCCTATCGCTCTAGCTTCCTATGCCCCGGGAGCTATTGGGTCCGCCGTTTCGCCACGATCGTGAAGACCCGGTGCGGAACTCGAAGCGGGTCCTTCGGAAAATCGCGGGCCAGCAGCGCCTTTAAATCCGAATCGAACCGCTCGGTCCCCGCCTCGTCGAGGGTCGCCGAAACACCCGCGCTCGCCCTCATGCGACCGCGCCAGGCTTCATGCGTGTAGACCAGATCCAGGTCATAGGACCGGGTCTCAATGCCTTCGAAACCCGCCCGCATGACATCCGCCACGTAGCCCGTCGGTAGTCCGTCCAATCCCGCCATGGCCCAATCCGGATTGTGCTCGAGAACGAGCGCTTCGGTGGCCGCCACGACGTTGCCTTCCCAAGGAAGCCAATCGAGTTGAGCAATGCACAGCTTGCCGGAAGGAATGAGTACACGATTCAATTCGCGCGTGAGTCGCTCCTTATCGAACCAAAACCAACACTGCGCAGCGGTCACAACGTCGAATGACTCGTCGGGCAACCCGGTATCTTCGACGGATGCGATTACCTGCGTCACGTCGACTCCGGCCTCGCGATCCAAGAGTTTCGCGGCTTCGAGTAAATCGGCCGAGCGATCGAGCGCCGTAACAGTCGCGCCGCCAAGGGCCAACCCGCGAGCCATCTGCCCCGTTCCAGCACCGATGTCCAAGATGCGCTGGCCCGGCACTCCGATTCCTTGCGCGCGCAACCGAGCGAAAAATTCTTCGGGGAAGCCCTGGCGATATCGGCTGTAGTCCGCCGCCGTCCGCCCGAAATCAACTCGCTCTACAAACTCTTCGCGCGCCGAACTCATGCACGTTCAGCGTAGCGACTCTTGCGCTTCTTGCGCGCCTTCTTCGGCGCCTTCTTCTTCTCCGTCGGCTTGACGCTCCCCGCCGCGACCCAGCCGGCCGGCGGACTCTCGCCCTTGATCTCGTAGAAAAAGCGCGAGGGGTGAGACGTTACGCGCGTGCCGTACTTCGCTCGCTCCGCCGTCATCGTAATCGTGAGGTAGCGCTTGGCTCGAGTCACGCCGACGTACGCCAAGCGGCGTTCCTCCTCGATGGAGTCTTCCGCCACCGAACGCGTGTGCGGGAGAATGCCCTCCTCAACGCCAACGAGATACACGCGCGAAAACTCGAGCCCTTTCGCCGCATGCAACGTCATCAAGGTCACTCGATTGCGCTTGCCCGGCTCTTCCTTCGAGTTCTGGTCGCTCTCCGTCAGCGCCAGATCCTCGAGGAATCGGCGGATGGACGGCAACTTGCGGCGATGAACGTGGTTCTCCGCTGCGTTCAAAACTTCCATCACCGACGCCCAGCGATCATTCCGCTCGCGCTCGTCCTTGTAAATGCGATCGACTTCGCCTCGGTATCCAACCACATCCAACATGCGTCGAATCGTCTCCACAACACCGAGCTCCTTCGACTGCCCCATCAGTGTCTTGAGGTTCGCGCGCAGTGCCTGCACCGCATTCTCGGCCGCCTTGGGTAAACCATCGATTTCATCCGCACGATCGAAGGCTTCGGGAACCGAGATGCCATGTTCGGTTGCGAAGGCGAGCACCTTCTCGATGCTGCTCTTGCCGACTCCGCGAGGAGGACTGGTGATGATCCTGAGCAACGAGACCTCGTCCTTCGAGTTCGCCATCAGCTTGATGTAAGCGAGCACATCGCGGACTTCCTTGCGGTCGTAAAAAGACATGCCACCGACGAGCAAGTATGGAATATCACGAGCGCGCAGCTCCGTCTCAAAAGAGCGCGGCTGCGTCGCGGTGCGAAAGAGGATCGCGATGTCCGAATATTTCCCGCCGGCCTCGCGCTCGACCGCTTCAATGTCCTTGACGACGTACTGCGCTTCGGTGTCCTCGTCGCGCAAGGTGTGCGCCATGATCAGCGGGCCGTCACCGTGCGCCGAGCGCAGCACTTTCTCATGGCGACCGGTATTGTTCGAGATCAGCCGGTTGGCCGCCGACAACACCTGATTGGTCGAGCGATAGTTCGTCTCCAACCGCACAACCAGCGCACCGGGATAGTGGCTCTCGAAGCTGAGGATGTTTTTGATATCCGCTCCGCGCCAACCGTAGATCGACTGATCGTCGTCGCCGACCGCGCAGATGTTTTTATGTTCCCCCGCGATTTGGCGCAGGATCGCGAATTGAACGCCATTCGTGTCCTGATACTCATCCACCAGGACGTACCGATAGCGGTCTTTAAACTTCGCACGCGCGGTCGGATGATCCCGCAGCAGCTCCAGCGTCTTGAGCAAGAGATCGTCGAAATCGAGCATGCCCGAGCGAGTGAGGTGATCCGCGTAACGGATCCAAGCGCGTCCGATAAGCTCGTCGCGCTCCTCCCCGGAGCCCTCCAGATACTGGTCCGGAGTCATCGCACGATTCTTCGCGAGCGAGATGATCGAAGACAGATCGCGGGGTTGAATCGTCGCTTCCGCGATGCGCAGCTCGCGCAAGGCACCCTTCAGCGCGGCGAGTTGATCGGACGCATCGCAGATCGAAAACTTCTTCGGAATGCCCAGCATCTCGGCGTGCTCGCGCAAAGACCGAACGCAGAAGGAATGAAATGTCCCGACGGTCAGAAGCTTGCCCTTCTTCTTTCCGACGAGCGCGCCGACACGATCCCGCATCTCCGCGGCGGCTTTATTCGTGAAGGTCATCGCCAACACGTTTCGCGGGTCGACACCCTTCGCGAGCAAGTGCGCCATGCGCACCGTGATCACCCGCGTCTTGCCCGTGCCAGCACCAGCCAATACCAAGACCGATCCTTCCGTAGCTTCGACGGCAGAGCGTTGCTCGGGATTAAGGCCTTGGAGAATCTTCGAGGTGTTCGTCACAGGTGCAGGTTCGGCAAACGAGTTTGGCGAGCGAGTCGATCGAAATGCGATCGACTCTTCGCGCGGATGTTACGCGTGCCCGCTTCAGTCTCCAACGAGTTCGCATACCGCTTTGAATTTCTAAAGCGATTCCAAACCGATCGAGCTTCGACAAGCTCAAGCAGAACGCGTCGACTTGCGGAGCGGCCCTGCCCCCGATCGATCACCTCCTGATCAACGTCAGCTCAATCAACCCTGGGCAAAGTCCGGGCATGGCGAAGCGCAGCCTTGCCCGTCGAGCCGCGCAGCGGAACTCCAGCGCCGCCATCCGCCACCAGCCTCGCCTCGCGAGTTCGGCCGATCGAGCCGCGAGAATCCTCCGCACCAGAGCCCTTCCCGCTCGAAAATTCGGCGCCCGCGCGCCAAGTCCCGGGCCGAGGCCCTGCCGCCCGGAGACGAAAGCTCCTTCTCACGTTAGAATCCTCGGCCCGAAATCCGTCCACGCCCCTTCCCAGACCGCCCGATCTCCGTTTCCCGCCCGAGCTTCCGGCCGGTGCCCTTCAAGATGAGCATCCCCAGCTTCCTCCAGCCCAACGACACCCTTCTCCGCCGCCACATCGCCCCCAGCGAAGCGGAGCAGCGCGCTATGCTCGACCGGCTCGGAGTTGATTCTGTCGATACGCTCGTCGACGAGACCGTTCCCGCAGGCATTCGCATGAAGGGCTCGCTCGAGCTCGGCGCGCCGCGTGGTGAGCACGAGCTGCTCCTCGAGCTGCAGCAAACGGCGAAGAAGAACCGCGTCTTCCGCTCCTACATCGGGATGGGCTATCACGGCACCATCGTTCCGCCCGTGATCCTGCGCAACATCCTGGAGAACCCGGGCTGGTACACGCAGTACACGCCTTACCAAGCGGAGATTTCACAAGGCCGCCTCGAGGCGCTGCTCGTCTTCCAGACGATGATCAGCGACCTGACCGCTCTTCCGCTCGCGAACGCATCGTTGCTCGACGAAGCGACCGCCGCCGCCGAAGCGATGAACATGTGCTACGCGATCGGTCGCGGCAAGTGCTCGGCCTTCTTCGTGTCCGAGCGCTGTCATCCGCAGACGATCGCCGTCGTTCAGACGCGCGCGGGTGCCGCTGGCATCGAGGTCATCGTCGGCGACCACGAGACATTCGGCTTCGACAAGACGCCGGTCTGCGGAGCGCTCGTTCAATATCCCGAGACCGAAGGACGCGTCTTCGACTACAGCGAGTTCGTCGAGCGAGCTCATGCAGCGGGCGCGCGCGTCGTCGTTGCGGCGGACCTGCTCGCGCTCGCCCTGCTTCGCGCGCCCGGCGAGTTCGGCGCGGACATCGCGATTGGTTCCGCCCAGCGCTTTGGCGTTCCGATGGGATATGGCGGACCGCACGCGGCCTTCCTCGCGACGAAGGATGAGTTCAAACGGCAGATGCCGGGACGCATGATCGGCGTTTCGCGCGATGCGAGCGGCGCGCCGGCTCTGCGCATGGCGATGCAGACGCGCGAGCAGCACATTCGACGCGACAAGGCGACCAGCAACATCTGCACGGCGCAGGTCTTACTAGCGATCATGTCGGGCATGTACGCGGTCTATCACGGGCCGGATGGGATTCGCGCAATCGCGGAGCGCGTGCATGGCATGACGGAGGTTTTGGCGAATGGGCTTCGGAAGCTCGGGCTGAAAGTCGGCGAGGGAGCGTTCTTTGACACTCTGCGCGTCGAGACGGGCGCGGCGACGAGCGAGGTTCACTCGCGGGCGGGCGAGCGCGAGATCAACCTGCGACCGCTCGGCGAGGATGCGGTTGGTATTTCGCTCGACGAGACGGTGACGCTCGACGACGTGCGCGATCTGCTGTTCGTGCTCGCGGGCGATAACGCTTCGAGCGTGGACGTCGAAGCACTGGCGCAGGAAGTGAAGCAAGGGCTCGACGCTCCGCACGCTCGCACCTCGGCCTACCTCCAGCACGAGAACTTCACGCGCTTTCACGCCGAGCACGAGATGCTCCGCTACTTGCACCGACTCGAGTCGCGCGATCTCTCGCTCACGACCTCGATGATTCCGCTCGGCTCCTGCACGATGAAGTTGAACGCGACTTCGGAGATGCTGCCCGTCACCTGGCCCGAGTTCGGAGCGCTGCATCCCTTCGCGCCGGTCGCGCAAGCCGAGGGCTATCGCGAACTCTTCGACTCGCTCGAGGGCATGCTCGCGGAGATCACCGGATTCGACGCGGTCTCGTTGCAGCCGAACGCCGGTTCACAGGGCGAGTACACCGGCCTCCTCGTCATTCGCGCTTTTCATGAAGCGCAGGGAAATGGCGAGCGCAACATCTGCCTGATTCCGGTCTCGGCGCACGGCACGAATCCCGCCAGTGCGGTGATGGTCGGAATGAAAGTGGTCGCTGTGGCCTGCGATGAGAGCGGCAATATCGATGTCGCCGACCTCGAGGCGAAGGCGACCAAGCACGCGGATCAACTCGCTGCACTGATGGTGACCTATCCTTCGACGCACGGCGTGTTTGAGGAAGAGATCGCTCACATCTGCCAGATCGTTCACGACCATGGGGGACAGGTGTACCTGGACGGCGCGAACATGAACGCGCAGGTCGGGCTCTGCCGCCCGGGTGATTTTGGCGCGGACGTCTGCCACCTCAACCTGCACAAGACCTTTTGCATCCCGCACGGCGGAGGCGGTCCCGGCATGGGACCGATCGGCGTGGCCAAGCACTTGGCGCCCTACCTGCCCGGGCATCCGGTGATTGCGACCGGCGGTGCGAAGGGCACCGGGCCGGTTGCCGCAGCGCCGTGGGGCAGCTCGAGTGTCCTCACGATCTCGTGGGTCTACATCGCATTGATGGGCGCGGAGGGACTGAAGAAGTCCACCGAGGTCGCCATCCTCGGCGCGAACTACATGGCCGAGCGCCTGTCCGAGCACTACGCCGTGCTCTATCGCGGAGCGCGCGGTCGCGTCGGTCATGAGTTCATCATCGACCTGCGGCCCTTCGAGAAGAGTGCCGGAGTTACGGTCGAGGACGTGGCGAAGCGCTTGATGGACTACGGTTTTCACTCGCCGACGATGTCCTTCCCGGTCGCCGGAACGCTCATGATCGAGCCGACCGAGTCCGAGACGAAAGCCGAGCTCGATCGCCTGTGCGACGCCTTGATCTTCATCCGCGAGGAGATTCGCGCTATCGAATCCGGTGCGCTGCCGCGCGATGACAATCCGCTCAAGAACGCGCCGCATACTTCGGCCGCCATCTCGGCGAACGAGTGGGCTCATCCCTACTCCCGCGAGCAAGCGGCTTTCCCCGCTCCGTGGGTCAAAGAATACAAGTACTGGCCGATCGTCGGACGCATCGACAACGGCTTCGGCGATCGCAATTTGATCTGCACCTGTCCGCCTATGGAAGCGTACGCGGAAGAAGCGCCGGAGCTCGCGTCGGTCTAGCTGGCGCATCAACTCCTTCGTTCGTCGCCGAACACTCATCGAACCTGTCGCTCATCGCCTACACCTTTCCTTCTTCGCATTTCACCTCGCACTTCCCTTAGCGCTCATCGCTCGCAAGCCCAACGTTCAATACCTCAGCCGCAACCGCGATTTCGAATCTGGTTCGGGCCTCCTCTCTCTGAATTCAATCTGTTCGTAACACTTATCCGGCGGCTCGCCACTGTGAGCCCCAAGTCCACCGAGAATCCCAATGACTAAGTACGCACTTCCCGACCTCTCCTATGATCCCGCCGCTCTCGAGCCCCACTACTCCGGCGCGATCATCGAGCTCCACCACGGCAAGCACCACGCCGCCTATGTCGGTGGCGCCAATGCCACGATCGACAAGCTCGCCGAAGCCCGCGCCAGCGGCGACTACGGAACGATCAACCAGCTCGAGAAGAACCTCGCCTTCCACGTCTCGGGGCACCTGATGCACTCGCTCTTCTGGAAGAACATGAGCCCCGACGGCGGCGACAAGCCGACCGGTGAATTGGCCGCAGCCATCGACGAGCACTTCGGCTCCTTCGACGCCTTCCAAGCCCAAATGACCCAAGCCGCGATGACCATTCAGGGCTCCGGCTGGGCCGCTCTCGCCTGGGAGCCTCTCGCCAGCCGTCTCGTCGTCGAGCAAATCTACGACCACCAAAACAACCTCGCCGGCACCGCCGTCCCGATCTTCGTCCTCGACATGTGGGAGCACGCCTTCTACCTCCAGTACAAGAACGTCAAAGGCGACTACGTCAAAGCCTTCTGGAACATCGCCAACTGGTCCGACGTCTCAACGCGCTTCGACAGCGTCCGCTCTCTCAACCTCTGCCTGTAGTTGCTGCATGAATCGGTAGACCCTCACGCGAGCTGCCGTTAATGAGAAAGGCCCCCGGATGCTGAACATCCGGGGGCCTTTCTCATTATGGGCAGACCGCGCGGGGGTCTACCGATTCGCGTTCCGGACTAGACCGGAGCAGTACAAGAAGCCATGTGCGCGACGATGTCGCCGGACTCTTGGATCGTCTTGTCGCCGCAGACCAGGGTCGGGGCTTGCTCGTTGCCAGCGGCGGACTTCATTGCGCCCATCGCGCCTGCGTCGTCGGAGACGTTCTTGATCGCGATCTTGTCGCCGAGGTGCAGGTTCTCGAGGGCGAGCATGGCGGCGCGCGATGCGCCACAGCCGCTCTTGACGTAGAGCGTTCCGGAGTCGATGCCGGCGGCAGCCGCGGGAGCCGACTTTTCACCGGTGTACTCGGCGTCGACTTTTTCGCACAGGGCCACGATGGCCTCGATGTCGCGGGAGCCGGGAGGACCGACGGCGGAGATGTGCTTGATGACACCCGCTGCGTCGATGATCACGGTCGCGCGATCGGTGATGCCGTTGTCGGCGAGGTACAGACCGAAAGAATCGGCCATGGCACCCTTGGGGTGGAAGTCGGCAAGCAACGGGAACGAAATCCCGCCCATGCTCTTCGCCCAGTTCGCGTGGCTAAAGACGGAGTCGATGCTGACTCCGAGGGGTTGAGTGTTGGCTTCTCTAAGACGGTTGGCCAGCGCTTCCAGCGCCGGAATTTCCTGAGTTCATGTGGGCGTGAAGTCCAGCGGGTAGAAGAGCAGCAGGACGTGCTGCTTTCCCTTGAACTGGGAAAGGCTCACTTTGCGACCGAGGTGGTCGGCGAGCTCGAAGTCGGGAGCGGCGGAATTTTCGTTAAGCATTGGTCTGATGTTCGTAGTGGAGTTGTCTCAAAATCGCGCAGCATTCTACGAATCGAACCGCTCGTCCGCGCCCCCCTCCGAGCCGGAATGCCCGAAATCGAGAGCCGCCAAGCGGTTGGAGCTAGTCACGGTTCAGATAGGACGGCAGGAGCTCATCGGGCGTGATCTCACCGTCCCCATTCAGATCCACCTCATCGAAGCCATCCCGCATCGCCCGAGGCAGCTCCCCGCGCTCGACCCGCCCGTCCCGATTGAGGTCAAACCGATCGAAAAACCGCGCCACCTCGCGATCCGGATTGAGAGTCAACTGGACCTGCCCCTCGAAAACGGCCTGCAGCGCCCGCGACAGCTCCCCCCGAGTCGCCACGCCGTTTTGATCCACATCGGACAGAACAGGCAGCGAACGAATCTCCGCCGGCGGCTCATCGACCGCTAACTCGCCGTCCGAATTCCTGTCGAAGCAGCCCATCAACTCATCGATAATCCCGTCCTTAAACTCCTCCATATCGAACTCGAATCGCCCCCACTCCCGCTCCGAATCCCCGCCATTCACCGCAGCATCGAGAGCGCGCCCACTCCCGTGCGAGCACGTTCCCGCCAGCACCAAGACCTCATCCCGAAAGTGCAGACACTCGATGCCGGTCAGCAGGTCACGCCCGTCTCGCCCGGGCACGTTGTCCAACACGTCCACACCGTCGTCGCCGATCACGACCTGATACTCACCGCGCGCCCCCTTCAAGAAAACCGCGTCGTGCCCCGCTCCGCCCTCGATCAAATTGTCGCCCGCGTTCCCGCTCAACTCATTGTCCGCCGCGTTCCCGAACAAGTCAGAGCTCCGCGCCCCCGTCAATCGTACCCGCGTCAAGTAACGCGACTTCTCACTCCAAACGCGCTCCGCTGATGGCACGAGCGAAAACTCTCCTTCGAATTGCGGATCCACGCGACAGTCGAGCGCGAGCCACTCCGGCAAGAACATCTCGATCATCTGCGTGCCGAGCACATCGCCCTCGCGCATCCCCGCTCGATCGATGAACGCGTAATCACCGCCAAACGATCGCCCCGACTCATGCGGATCGTGCGCCCAGATCCCGAAATAAACCTCGAGCGCATTGGTCGCGTACTGAAAGCTCGTCGAGCCTTCCAGAATCCAATCGAGGTTCGTCACCCAACTTCCGTTTCGAACCGCCGCCCACGTCGCGCCCTGAATCTCCGCGTAATACTCCGGCAGAGCGAACCGAATTCCCGCGCCGTGCACTAAATGAAAGACCGCTTCGAGCGTCTCATCCCGGCTCGAATTCTCGCGATAGACCGCGCTCCCCTCGATCACCGACTGATTCGCATAAAGGTCCTGATAGAACAGCGGAATCGTCGGAAGCTCGCTGTTCTGTGCGCGAAACGAATCCTCCTGCGACTCAAAGATCACCAACGTCGCCCAGCGATCCGCCATTTCGTTTGCGACCTCCGACTTATCGCTGCCGAACCGCGAGCCGGGCACGTCAGTTAAGAGGAAGCGCATCATCTCGCGCGCGCGAATCACGAGATCTTTCGACACGCCGCGTTGCGCAAGAATGTGAATCGGTCGACCGCTCGGCGCGACCAGCTTCGTGTACCGATCAAAGATGCGGCGCAACGACCTGTGTGTCTCGAGCGGCAACTCGACCACGCCATCGGCGCTTCCCGAAATGTCGATCGCCGGAATCGGCGGATGATCGTTCCACCACTCGAGCGACTTCCCCGAATCCGTGCTCGCGCAAGAGAAACCGAGAACGGTCGCGAGAGCAACCAGAGCAGCGCCTCGGACGCTCACTCGAAGGAAACGAAGGCTCTTCATAGAGTGGGATTCTTCATGAATTCGGTTGCGGGAAAATCGAGAGCGAGCGGCCCGTCGGACTGTGCCAGCGCCGACCGCACGAAGCATAGCTCCTGAGCCCATCCTTCCGGAAAGTTCCGCATCGGATCGCGCCCAAACCCAAGCCGCCACTGCCCGAGAACGCTACATTGCGCCCGCGCCTCCGCACCCCGCACCCTTATGAACCCCGGAAGGTATGAATCCCGGAAGATGTACCTCGGAAGGCAACTTCTCCTCGCCGTCGCGTTTCTAACGTCGAGCGCTTGCGGCAACCGAGCGCCCGCGCCGAACACGTTCACAGTCTTCGCGGCCGCGAGCCTCACGCCCATCGTCGAAGAGCTCGTCCGCACGCAAGATCTCGACCGCACCGCGAGGCTCCACACCGCCGCGACCTCCACCCTCGCCCGCCAACTCGAGTCCGGCGCGGAGGCCGACCTGATCCTCACCGCGCACCCCGAGTGGATCGCGTGGCTGGTCGAGCGCGACCTCATCGAGCCCGGTTCTGTCCGCGACATCGCAAGCAACGAGCTCGTCTGGATCGTCTCCAACGAGAGCGCGGACACCACCTCGTTCCTGATATCCCCCCAGTTCGGAACCGACGCCAACTCTCGCGACGCCGGCACTGACTCCAAAGCCTCCCTCAACGCGAGCGCGCCTCCCGACTCCGCTCCCGACTCCGCTCCCAACTCCAACCTCAACTCCAACCTCAACTCCGCCTTCAACCTCCCCCCCAACGCCCGCCTCGCCGTCGGCGATCCCGCGCACGTCCCGCTCGGCCGCTACACGCGCGAAGCCCTCATCGCGCTCAACCTCTGGTCCGACCTCCGCCCGCAATCCCTCCCGACCCTCGACGCTCGCTCCGCCCTCCGTCTGGTCGAGCTCCGCCAAGCCGAAGCCGGCATCGTCTACGCCAGCGACGCCACCTCCTCCGCCCGCGTCACCATCCGCGCGCGCTTCCCGCGCGACCTGCACGCGCCCATCCGCTACCAAGCCGCCGCCCTCCGCGGAGCGAGCCCCGCCGCGCGCGCCTTCCTCGACACGCTAAGCTCTCCCGCCGTGACTCCCCTCTTCCGCACCTTCGGCTTCCTCCCGCCCGCGCCGTGACGATCGCTCTCACACCCGCCGAATGGGAAGCGCTCGCGCTCTCCCTTAAGGTCGCTGCCTGCAGCCTCGCGCTGGTCTTCGTGCCCGGCATCGCCGCCGGTTGGTTCCTCGCGCGCAGAAACTTTCCCGGCAAGGTGCTCGTCGAAGCGCTCGTTCATGCGCCGCTCGTCTTGCCGCCGGTCGTGATGGGTTACGCGCTGCTCTTCACTCTCGGTCGTCACGGTTTTCTCAGCGAGGCTCTCTTCGACTCCGACTTGCGCCTGGCCTTCACGTGGAAAGCCGCAGCCCTCGCCTCCACCGTCATGGGTTTCCCGTTGATGGTGAGAGCGGTCCGACTCGCGATCGAACTAGTTGACCTCAAGCTCGAACAAGCCGCAGCGACACTCGGCGCTTCGCCCTGGCGCGTCTTCCGAACCGTCACACTTCCGCTCGCGTTGCCCGGCGTCGTCACTGGATCCTTGCTCGCTTTCGCGCGCAGCCTGGGAGAGTTCGGCGCGACGATCACCTTCGCGGGAAACCTGCCGGGCGAAACGCGAACCCTTCCCCTCGCGCTCTTCACCGAACTGCAGGCCCCCGGCGGCGAGGGCCCCGCCATGCGCCTGGCCGTCATCTCGATCGTCATCTCACTAGCCGCGTTGGTCGCGAGCGAGTTGATCGCGCGCCGAATCGCGCGCCGCCTCGGGAGGTCCGAGTGACCGCGCTAGAGTTTGAATTTGAAATGAGCGGCGCGAACTTCAGCCTGTCGGCGAGCGCGAAACTCGACGCTCCCGTCACTGGCGTCTTCGGCCCGTCGGGAGCCGGCAAGTCGACGTTCCTGAATTGCCTAGCGGGCCTCGCGCGCCCCACTTCCGGCTACATCCGAATCGGTGACGAGCTAGTCTTCGACTCCAAGACGAATCACTTCACGCCGCCGCACCAGCGCGGTGTCGGTTTCGTCTTCCAAGACCGTCGCCTCTTCCCGCACCTCAACGTGAAGAGCAATTTGCGCTTCGCCAACCGAGCCGCCGCGAGCGAGTCCAAGCTCAAAGAAGTCGCCGACCTGTTTGAGCTCGCTCCGCTTTTGGACCGACGCCCCGCCACTCTCTCCGGTGGCGAGCAGCAGAGAGTCGCGCTAGCGAGAGCGCTCCTCTCCAATCCGCGCATCCTCCTCCTAGACGAACCGTTGGTCGGTCTCGACCACGCGTTGCGAGCGCAGATCATCCCGTATCTCAAGCGCCTGCGCGAAGCGACCGGCGTCCCGCTCCTCTACGTCAGTCACGACCTGTCTGAGATTCTCCAACAGACGCGTCAGCTCCTCCTGATCGAGTCCGGTCGCACGACCGCCTCCGGCGATCTTCTCTCTCTCGTTCAGTCGGGAAAGATCACGCACGGCAACCTCGACAACGTTCTCCCCCTCAAACTCGACCACCACGACACCGAGGCCGGCCTTTCGCTCCTAGCGACGAAGTCCAAAACGCAAATCGCCGGCTCTCTAGTCGCCGCCGAACCCGGCCAGCAACTCCACGTCGGTCTGCGCCCCGAAGACATCGTGCTCGCCCTCGATCGAGTCGACGCCATCTCCACACGCAACCAACTCCCGGGCGAAGTAAGAACCCTCATCAACGAGGGAGCGCGAGTCCTAGCCCTAGTCGACGTCGGCGTAGAACTCCTAGTCGAAGTCTCCCCAAGCGCCGTTCAGGAACTCGACCTAAAAGCCGGCCGCCAAGTAGTCTGCCTGTTCAAGGCCAATGCCCTGCGCTATTTAGATTCCCTTCCCGCCGCGAAGTAACGCGATTTACGCTCTCCGCGTCGAAAGCCCTCTGCTTAAGATTCCCTCGAACCCGGCCAAGTCGAATAACATCCCTTCTCTCCGTTACAAAGACCCACTGGATAAAGAGTTAGGCAAGCATGGCATGAGGACGAAACGGCTAGCTGAAGTACCGTCTCTGAATGACCCGGAGAGACCGATCGTGCACAAGGCCGAGGGAAACGACGTCGAGGTGCATTGGATCGCGTCGAATGGTCAGTCCTGCAGCATGACCTTCCTCGATGTCGAACGATTCACGAGCTACGCGTACGATCCCTACGCTGGCATCGCGGACGGGGAGGCATACGAGGTGTTGGAGTCTCGGTTAGTTGCCGAAGTGAAGTCGTTGGCGTACCAAAGCGACGCACCCGATCTGCGCCACTATCTGCTGGCTACCAATGATGGAGACTGGGTCGAGGCAATCTGTTGTGGATATAGGCTGCCTATCACTTATAAGGCCCCGTCCAGTCAAGGGCAGAGTTAGGTCCTCGGACGAGTTACCTGGTCCGATCATTTGTCGTTCGTGTATCGATCTCGATAGGGTCGTCCCCAGCTTGGTTTCGAATCGCAGGCGCGTGTCGCAAAACGACTCTGCACCAAACACTTATTGAGGATCAGTAGCCGATGCAGCGGCGCTCGGAATGAGCGTCGGTCGGCCTAGCGATGAGCGTGATGCCCTTCGCGTCCTAGAAACAATTCGGTTCCCTCGTGCCGTCCCATTCAAAAGGTAGTGGCTCGCCGCGCGAGTCGGCGGCCAGTTAGATTCGGGCTCGGATGAGGAGCAGAGATCGAGTGTTCTCGAGTTGAAGACACGCGTAATGGTGGAGAGCCGCCGTCCAATCAAGGCGTAGAGCTTCCGAGCACAGAGGACCATGACCGCGTTCGTGGTCGAGGCCACAGGGACGACGGGTCGGGTCGGGTTGCTGCTCATCTGGTTCCAGTTAGACATCGGGTTCGCGAGCTCTCCGGGTTCATTCATGCTGCGTAGAAGCGCTCCTCGTCAAAGGGTGTGTTGCGGCTGAGCATGAAGTAAACAGTGCGGCCGAGCTTGTGCGCGAGAATGCTGAGCGCTTTGCCCTTGCCGTGTTTGCGTTCGAGTTTTGCGAGCAGCTTCTTCGCTTTCGGACTCTTGGCGAGCATCAGTACGGCTCCCTCGGAAAAGGCCCACTTCAAATGCGCGTTGCCGATCTTGCCT
>JAJDEU010000039.1 GCA_029259635.1 Planctomycetota bacterium
CGAAGGTGGCGACACCCAGCTGGGCCCAGCAGTCAGGCTCGAGCTTCCTATCTTCGACCAGAACCAAGCGCAGATTGCCAAGGCTGAGTATCGGCACGCTCAGGCACAGCGCCACCTCGAGGCCCTCAACGTTCGCGTGGACCAGCAAGTGCGCGGCGCCTTCGAGCAACACGGCCTCGCGGCAGACACTGCTCGCTTGTACCAGGACCAGCTTCTGCCCCTTCGCCAATCCACTCTCGAGCTTGCTCGAGAGTCCTTCGCCGAAGGCAAGACGGGATTCCTTTCGGTGCTTGAGGCCCAGGGACGACTCCTTGCCGCCCGACGTGAATACGTCGAGCGCCTTGAAGCGGTCGCCGTGAGTATTCCTGCACTTGAGGCCGCCTGCGGGCGCCCGCTTCCAGAGCTCCTCCAGCGCGACGAGTCTGACCGGCAACCTGAACTAGACCGAGGCGAGCGTTAGGTGAACGACCGCGCCGCCCTTCTCAAGAAGGTTTGTCGCCTCGAGGATTTTACCGTTGGCTGGAACGTCGCGGAGGGAGTCATTGCCGTCATGTGGTGGCTTGCTCAGGCTAAGGCTCAGGCCGCGCGGGAGTTCAATAGTCGAGCGCTTCAGGCCGATACGTTTCAACCGCTCGCTTGCTGGTGGCTGTCAATTGTGATGCTCGTGGGGCTCGGCCTAAACGCTGCCTTCGGCTGGTGGTGGGCGTTCTGGGAGAGGATGCCGCGGTCGCGGTTTTTTTTTGCATCGCTTAAGTGTTAGTGCGGGTCCTTCCCGACGAGTGCTCAGTCGGGGGTGACGCAGAGCGCAGCATCCCGCTAGTGCCACGCCGCAATTCTGGGTTGCCCCCCCCTCGGAACATTGCCGGTGCGTCACTCACAGCAGCCCTCTCCACGGATTCCTTCCAATCCCTCGCGCACGAGCCACGGCACCATCAAGAGTGCAGCTACAGGATCGGCCCACCACCAACCGGCGATGGCATTTGCCCCAAGGCCGAGAAGCAAGGTGAACGACAGGTAGGAGCAGGCCAAAGTTTCCTTGGCTTCGGCGCGTAGTGCAGCACTTCCGATTTGTTTGGCTGCCTTCAGTTTTCCCCACGAAACCAGAGGCATGATTAGCAAGGAGAGCGTTGCCATGACAATTCCGAGGCGGCTCTCTTCGGGGGCATTGCCGGTGGTCAATGCCCAGAGCGAGATCAACGTGACATAAGCTCCAAGAATCACGAGCGTCCATCCAACGAAACAATGAACCTGGTGCTCGGTATCCTCAAGCTGTTCCGCATCTACCTTGCGCCGCTCCAAGGAGAGGCGCCGAAAGACGAGGACTGCGGCCGCGATTTCGATGAGGCTATCCAGGCCGAATCCAGCCAGAGCAATGCTCTCCGCAAGAACCGCAGCGGTCAGAGTGATGACCGCCTCGACCACGTTGTAAGCGAGGGTTGCCCCGACGAGCCAGAGTGCGATCCTTGTCCAATCGCGTTCTTGACGAGGCATCAGGATCCATCTACTCGACGGACCGCGAACCAACGATAGATGGCGGGGAGCACGAAGAGTGTGAGGAGCATCGACGTGATCAGCCCTCCGATTACAACCGTGGCGAGAGGGCGTTGCACTTCGGCGCCGGCGCTCGCGGCGATCGCCATCGGAAAGAAACCGATGATGTCAGTCAGAGCCGTCATGAGCACGGGACGGAGCCTTGAGTGGGCAGCATCTTCGGCGGCTTCCTGTGTGCCCGCACCCTCTCCGCGTCGCTGCACGATGGTCGACACCAAGACCACTCCGTTCATCACGGCGATGCCGAACAGAGCAATGAACCCGACTCCGGCAGAGATGGAGAAGGGGTAGCCCCGGAACATCAGCGCAGCAATGCCACCTGTGAGCGCCAGCGGCACGTTCAGGTAGATGAGAAGCGAGAGCCTTGTCGACTGGAACGTGGAGTAGAGCAGCGCGAAGATGAGAAGCAGCGCCAGTGGCACGAGGAGTGCGAGGCGCTTTGACGCCGCGGCCAAGTTCTCGAACTGACCGCCCCACTCGATGTACCACCCCGGGGGAAGCTCCACCTCCGCCTCGACGCGCTCTTGGGCCTCTGCCACTGCTGAGGCAAGGTCGCGGCCTCGGACGTTCAGCTCCACGGTAATCTTCCGCTGAATCTTCTCGCGGCTGATTTGGGCAGGGCCCGTCTGAATGTCGATGTCGGCGACCTGTTCGAGCGGCACCCAGGGAGCCGTTCCCTCGGCTCCTGCTGGGAGGGGAATTGGGAGGTGCCGAAGAGCTTCGAGACTCTCGCGCACCGCGGGGTCGAACCGCACTTGCAAGCTGTATCGCCGCTGGCCTTCGACTACCGTACCGACCTGAGTGCCCCCAATGGTTTCGATGACCGCGAGCACGTCCTGCGCGTTCACTCCGAGGCGGGCAATGGCCTCGCGGTCGATGTCGATGGTGAGAGTTGGAAGACCCGTCGTCTGTTCGACCTTCACCTCTTCCATTCCTGGAACCTTGCGGACGGACTCCGCAACCTGCTCAGCGACCTCGCGCATCTGCTCGAGGCTTCCGCTCGCAGCAAACACCTTGATGCCTACTTCTGAGCGCACTCCGCTGATGAGCTCGTCGACGCGCAGCTCAATCGGCTGTGAGTAGCTGAACATGACTCCTGGAAGGGCCTCTTGGAGTTCTTCGTCGAGCGCTTCGAGCAACTCGTCTTTCGTCTCGAAACGCCAAGTGTCAGGCGGATTGAGAATGATGTAGGTGTCTGAAATCTCGACGCCCATCGGGTCGGTGGCAATCTCCGCGCGACCCGTCCGCGACACAACGGTCTGGACCTCCGGGAACTGTTTCACCACCAGCTCCGCCTTGCCGCTGATTTCGTTGGAAGTCTCGAGCGACACGCTCGGGAGCCTCCATACCTGCATTGCTATCGCTCCCTCGTCGAGCTTTGGAATGAACTCCGCCCCAAGGAAGGGCACCACGAGCAGACTTGCCGCGAACACTCCGAAGGCCAATCCAGCCGTGCGGACTGGTCGCGCCATCGCCTTGGCAAGTAGAGGCGTGTACATCCTCTTGATGAGGCGAAACAGAATCGGCTCCTTCTCCACAGCCTTCTTTAAGAAGAGCGATGCGAGCACTGGCATCAGCGTCAGCGCACAGACGAGAGAGCCGCCCATGGCAAACACAACCGTAAGTGCCATGGGGCGGAACATCTTTCCTTCGATTCCGCGGAGCGCCAGAATCGGCAGGTAGACAATCATGATGATGCCGACCGCGAACAGAACCGGTCGCGCCACCTGGTGGCACGCCGCTCGCACTTTCTCGAGATGCGAACGTTCGGTGTCCTTCTTGTGGAGGAAGACGTAGGCGACGATGCTCTCAATAACGACCACGGCGCCGTCAACGATGATGCCGAAGTCCACGGCGCCCAATGACATCAGGTTGCCGGAAAGGCCCATCCACCGCATGAGGATGACAGCGACAAGCATCGACAATGGGATGGCGGAAGCGACGATGAGTCCTCCCCGGAAGCTTCCGAGGAGAAGCAGCAGGACGATGACCACCAGCAAGCCGCCCTCGATGAGGTTCTTGGCTACGGTGCCAATCGTTCGCTGCACGAGCTCGGTGCGGTTGTAGAAGGTGTCGATGCTGACACCGTCAGGAAGCGTCTTCTGAATCTCCTGGACGCGGGCGTGGACGTCTTCAGCGACAGTCCTTGAGTTCGCGCCCATAAGCATCATCACAATGCCCACTACCGCTTCGCCGCGGCCGTCACGTGTAACGGCTCCCTGGCGAATCATCGGAGCGAACTCGATAGCCCCAAGGTTCTCCAGGTAGACCGGCGTGCCTCCAGAGTCCGTGGCGACAACGACTTTCGCGAGGTCGCTCAGGTCTTCAATCAGACCCTCGCCGCGAATGAGATACTGCTCGTCGGCATGAACGATGTAGCCACCGCCAACGTTGCGGTTGTTCTGCTCGAGCGCCGAGAAAATGGTCGCAAGCGAGATGCCGTAGGAGCGGAGCTTTCGAGGGTCGAGCGTCGCCTGGTAGGTGCGGAGCTCTCCTCCGAACGAGTTCACTTCGACGACACCAGGCACCGAGCGAAGCTGATAGCCGACGTTCCAGTCGAGGATGTCCCGCAGCTCCATGGGCGAGTAACCCTCGCCCTTCACTTCGAACTGATAGATTTCCCCGAGGCCCGAGGAGATGGGGCCCATGCTCGGTTCGCCGTAGCCTTCTGGGATGGAATCCCGCGCCTCTGAGAGTCGCTCGCCTACCAGCTGGCGCGCCCAGTAGATGTCCGTTCCTTCCTCGAAGACGACGGTCACCACCGACAGGCCGAACTTCGAGACCGAGCGAATTTGCTCGATCTTCGGTAGGCCGCTCATGGCGGTTTCCACCGGGAAGGTGATGAAGGACTCCACCTCTTGCGGTGCTAGGCCCGCGCTGTTTGTCAGTACTTGGACCTGAACGTTGGTGACGTCCGGAACGGCGTCGATTGGGAGCTTGCGAAGGGAGTCGAGTCCCAAAGCAACCACCAGAAGCCATCCGATGATGACGATGAGACGGTTGTCGAGAGAGAAGTCTATGAGTTTGTTGATCATGGTATTGCCCTCCTAATGACTATGCCCGCCACCGAGTTCGCCTAGGCGCTCAGTAGACTTCAGAAGGAAAGTACCGGAGATGGCGACCATCTCGCCCGCCTCCAAACCAGCGGTCACTTCGACCATGTCGCCCGCCACGTGTTTTACCGCCACATCGCGGCGCTCGAAGGCGAAGGGCTCCACCTGGACGAAGACGTAGTCGCCAGCATCGTCGTGGACCAGAGCCGCCTCGGGCAGCACGAGTGCTACTTGACGAGAGGCCGTCTCGAGCTGAGCTCGGCCAAACATGCCCGGCCGTAGCGGAAGCTCTTCTGGCCAACTCTCGAGCTGTGCGTTGTCGAGCGTGATGCGGACACCCACGGAGCGGCTCGTGGAATCGACGTGATAGTCGACGAAACTCACCGTGCCACTCAGAGTTGTTCCAGGAAACGCGTCGAGGGCTACATGCGCCGTTTGGCCGCTGCGAACGAGCCGCAACTGTTCCTCGAAGGCGGAGGCAACGAACCACACGCTCGAGAGGTTCTCGATGATGTAGAGCTTTGCTCCAGCGTCGACGAACTCACCTGTCGAGACGTGGCGGTTAACAACAATTCCGCTGCCGGGAGACTTGACGCGATACTCGCCAGCGAGAAGAGGGGACGCTTCGTCGAGCCCCTTGAGTTCCTCGGGGCTGAGCCCGAGTGTCCGGAGCATGTTGGTAGCAGCGGTGAGGTTGATGCGTTTTGTGCGCACATCAACATCAAGAGCGAGTAGTCGCCCGTCTCGCTCAGCCTTCAGCTCAGTGAGTTGCTTGTCCCGCTCGAGCTTGGCCATTTGGAACGCCTTGTCGGCCTCCAGGAGCGGCCTCACGGTCGAGACCGCCTTCCTCTGGAGATCTTCTTCACGCTTGTAGATGCGTTCTTGAATCCCTACCGCACCGTCCAGCACGGTCGTAAGCGCCGCGAGGCGCCCCGCGTAGAGTTCACGCGCGCGCTCAAGGGTCTCCTCGGCCGCACGCACCATTTCGCGGTCGCGCATGTAGTCAGCAACGGCCGCGCCCAACTCGACGCTGTCGATGACGCACAGGATTTCGCCTGCCTCCACGGACTCCCCGAGATGCTTGGAGACGCTTCGGACCTGACCCGAAACACGTGGTGTGACATGGAGGACGGCGTCCGCGTTAGGGGCAATTGTGCCTGGAAGCGTCAGCGCTTCAGACACTCGCCCGGACTTCGCCACCGTGACCGCGATTCCGGCGGAACGGAACTGCTGCTCGGTGAGCTCCACGTGGCCTTCTTCGCCTTCGTGCTCATCCTCGTCACCATCCTCGTCGTGACCATCTTCATCGGAGTGTTCCTCCTCGGATTCGCCCTCGTGATCGGCCTCGTCGTGGTCCGACGAGCATCCGGAAATTAATAGGAACGGGAAGAGGAGCGCTGCTAAGAGCGCGTGCGATCGGAAAGGGAGTAGTGTTTTCATTGCGAGACCTCTTCGGTGTTCGTGTTGTTCGTGTTGTTCGTGGGGGGTGCGCCGAGGAGCCATCCACTGGCAGCAAGGAGCGTCCAAGCGCGTTTCGAGCGCTCGGCGCGCGTCTCCGTTTTTTGTGTTCTGGCCTCGACGAGCGCCCGTTGAACCGCGAGCGTCTCGAGGAGCGTGACTTCTCCCGCCTGGAACGCTTCACGAGAGAGCTCGAGGCTCTGCTCAGCGTTCGGCAGAAGCTCGTTTTCAACTAGTTCGACCTCACGAACAGCGAGCTGCCAACGCGTGTGCGCGGTGGCGATTTCTTGGCGTACAGCGTGAATTGCGGTTCGGAAATCTCGACCGATTTGGTCTCGTTTCGCGACGGCAATGTCGATCGCTGGCCGTCCCCATTGTGAGAACAGGGGAAGGCTTAGGCTGATGCCAGTTCCAATAGCGACCCGGGGGTATTGAGCAGAGACGGCCAAGCGCACGTCCTCTTCGGCGACTTGATATCTCGCTTCGAGTTCCGCTAGGTCGGGACGGCTGTAGATCGCGAGTTGGGTCAACTCGGCAGGTGATTTTTGGAGGGCTTCGCTCGAGAACGGTGTTCCCGCAGCAATTTCCCCGAGCGCAAAATCCGGAGGCAGACCCAGAAGTGAGTTCAGCGACTGCCTGGCTTGAAGTAGGCGAGCTTCGGCGCGCACCTCTTGAACCCGAATCGACAGCAGTTCGCCTTGAGCGAGGTTCGCTTGAATTCCGGTCGCTGTCCCCGCATCGCGAGCGCGGCCGAAGTAATCTCTCGTCGAGGCGGCAACTTCGCTGAGAGCGCGCGTCTGATCGCTTAGCTCCTCGGCCACATGGACTTCCTCACAGGCCAAGAAAATGTCTCTTGTGAGATTCCATTCGGCTGTCGCGATTCGTCGGCGAGTTTCCTCGATGCGCCACTCGGCCGCACCGACACGCGCGTCGCGTTCGCCGGGACGTTGAAGGGGGAACATCAGTCCAAAGCCGGAAAGGACCTCGACCGATCCGGATGTCCCGTCCACGATCCGGGACGCGAGGACGTCCATGGCATCCCATCCGAACTCGGGGTCCGGAAGGAGGCCGGCTTCGACCAAGAGGGCTTGCGCCACTCCTATTTCGGTCCGGATCGCGACAAGGGTTGGATTGGCAGAGACGGCAAAAGCGGCCAGCTTCTCGGGTTCGATCGGAGAGTCATTCCACTCCCTGCTAGCGCGCGCTGACTCCCAATTCCGACCGTCGAGACCGTCGAGGATGCTCGAGATGTCGAGCGGTGCGGGCTCGTAAGCAACGCACCCGGCAAGTCCTAACGCCAGCGCAGCTCCGACGAGTCCCGTGGATAGTTCGATTCGAGTTCTACTTGAGTCCGCGGGCCCGAGAGCGCGGCAGTTTTTTTGGGCCATAGGAGTATCCTCCGCTGAAGACCGTGCCCCCTCATCGCCGGTTCTTAGACCGGGGGTAGGGAGCCCTTACATCGAGACGAGGAGACCGATGTCGGCCTTCCTCACACGCGAAGGATCGGTGCTAGCAGCGAAGGACGATCGTGCGTAGCGGCGCTAAGTGCGCGGCGACACGCGACCGATCAACCCGACCACAGAAGCGACTCTGTACTGGGTATGACTCAATTACGCCTACTGACACTCTTGGAGGAAGCGCCAGCGCGATATTGGACTCTTGATCCGGACGGGCCAGATCGAGCAGTAGATCAACGTCCTCGCAAGAGGAACAATCAGATGACTCCGTCGGTCGGCTCTTGTTGAACTCTTCGGTTCCGGAAAGAACGTCCGCTTCCAGGTCGCTCGCGCAACAATCGCTGCTGGCGAGCTCCATCTGGATGTGATTTCCCGGGCCGACACAGAGCACGAGGCCATTTCCCAGGCTGGCGGCAGCAAGTTGCGGCAGCAGCACGAAGAGAAGTAGGAATTGGCGGAGTGTCTGAGACATGGTTGGGGGAAGCCTAGGTCGAGAGCGGACCCGATGCAACTACGGACGCTTGCGGCGTCCGTTGGGGGCGTGGGTCTTCAGTACCGGAAAATCGGTCGGATCCTCCTCGTTCTTTAGGCAGAGCGAACGATTTCTTCGAAGCTACGAGGGCAAGGGGACTCGTGGGTTTGGTGGGAATTCGTCGTACCGATGCAGGAAACTCACACTCAATATCCCGGGGAAGGCTGGTTTGCACACCTCCAGATCCCTCTAGTCCCCCTTGTCGGCGAAGACTTGCCAGAGATTCGAGCCCTGGCGTTCGCCGGTTCGCTCGATCCATAGACCGCGCTCTCGTCGTCGTTCATTTTGTGACAGCCAGATCCCAAGGCGCCTTGCGTCCAGTCTTCCCTCCGAAGTCCCGGCGACCTCGCAAAGGATTCCGTAGAAGTCCGGGGAGTCGCTTCGCCGCTTCAACGCGAGCCTGATTGCCTCCGCTGCAGTAAAGCGCCTCACTCCGATCATGAAGTCCCATTGGAGAAGCAGCGTCCCGAGGCACCTGCGAACTGGATCGGTAGCGGCGATTCGTTGGCGACCTTCGCAGGGATCTGCTTCACCGCACCAGACGAGCGCGCTTCGAACCAAATCCGACCATTCTTCGAAACGACCGAAGCGTGGAAGCCCTTGGTCTGGTCGACCGGCTTCGTTGTAAGCGTGAAGAATCGTGAGGGCAGCAGGAACCAACTCATTTCGGTTTCGTGGAACGTAGTCATACAGGTCGAGTTTGAACGATCGCTCTTCGGGTCGCTCTTGTTTCGGGTCGAGATCACACGGGACCACACGAGTAGAGATGTCGCCCGCCAGAATGAGGTTGTTGCCGGTCGCCATCCAAGTAGTCCTCGTGGGAACGGCTGCGGTCTCTGACCGGCCAAGAATTCGGTCTCGATAGGACTCTTGAGTGAGCACAGAGCAAAGTGCAGCGCCTCCTAGCTCGCGCTCGACGTTGTCGATACATGCAACGGAAGCACCTTCCATCAGAAGCGCAAAGATCCGTTTTCGATCTTCTGCTTCGCTGCCACTTTGCGTCATGCACGACGCGACACGCCCCGTGCTCATCATTGCCACAACGTCTGCGAGCAGCGACTTTCCGCTGGCCATTACTGGAGCTCGGAACGCGAACAGTGGGGCGCTGCGGAGTGATCGGCGTACGAGAGCCGTTAGTATGGCGGAAACGGCGACTGCACGATCCGATGCTGCTACCCACGGGAACTCGCTTAGTAGGTGCAGGATTCTCCTCAAGCCTGCGCGAGCATCGTCGAGGTCAGGATGTTGAGGGATCGAGGCGAACGAAACTGCACCAGGATCGAAGTAGAGTCCGGTCGTTGAATCGAAGCCTGGGGTGTGAAGTACGGATCCGTCTTGCCGAATCGTGGGGGCTTCAACAACGCCGAGTAAGGTTGGGACGTTCCATTCGCCGCGACGGGCGAGGTAAGTCCGCGCGACATTCTCAGGGCAATCTACGCGCTTCACGGATCGTTTCCGACCGTCCCATTTGGTCCACTCGGCGGCGCGCGTGAGCCGTTCGACCAAGTAGGGAACGTCGATGGGGAGGATCATTAGAGATCCAGGCGTACGCTCGAGGCCGCTCTGCAAGCGGGGAGTCTCTAGCCTGCATGTTCGAACGAGAAGCCCGCTTCTCTGATAGATGGCTTCTCCTCCATTGTCGGCCAAAAGTGCCTTTTCGGCCGCGTCGACTTGTTCCGGAAGCTGCCCTCCCTCGACGAGGATGGTGGAGCGCGGAGGTTGAACAGGTTTGGTCGCCATTGGCTTCTCGCCCTCCGACTCTCTCGAGCGCCCGCTACACACTGAGGCGTGTGCGGATGAACGTACTCCGAGTCCCGCGCCTAGTCCGCTCTCAACAGTGCTTCGTACTTCCGCCGGAGACAGTCCAGCTCGTAAGCCTGCCTCGTGAAGAGCTTCGATGGCTGGTAGTTCGGCGATCAGCCCGCGTTGAATCAATCGGCCGATCCGAAATGATTCGGCGTTCAGAGTGTCGTTTCGAACACCTACCGCAGCAGCCGCGATGTGAGCTGCAGCTTCCACGAGTGGTTCGGTCGCTTCCAAGTCGCTCTGCAGGAGCCGGCCTCCATTCGGACGGGAGGACGGAGCTGCGAGAAGCGTTTCCAGTACGGCGTCAGGAAGGCTCGCCAGCGGAACGTCGTCTGGTGAAAGCTCGGGCGCCCAGGTGTAGGCGAGCTTGGTTATTGGATGGATGGAACCCACGAATACGACTTGGCCTCCGTCGCCGCGGACGTCGACTTTGGGTGCGAGGCGAGAGGCTGAGTTTGAGAGGCCGCAGGGAGGGCATCTAAAGTAATGGTGCCAGTTCCCACTCCCCGTGATTACCGTCGGAGTTTCCGGGAGCTCAAGCATCGACGCGGCGTTCCCTTCGAGCGTGTCGTCATCGATGACGACAATTCCGGAGACGCTGCCCGTTCTGAGCCCAACGTTGCCCTGGCGAGCCCATTGCTCGGCCTGTTCCAAAGTGGGTGCCGCGGCAGTGGTCCAGCCACGCAAGGTCGGCCTCTTTCCGCGTAGCGGGGTCAGGATCCAACCGCGCTCATAGGCTAATCGAGCTTCGTGAGTTCGGGTGTTCGGCGTGCTTGCCGCGTGACTTGCAACTTCCCTGGCATGATTCAAGCGTGCCGGATTGATGCCGGGAAGTTGGTCCGCGATTGTCTCTAGGAGTCCCATTACCAGAGCCCCGGAAAGTCGTCGGTGTCGTCACAACCTGCCGCGTGACCGTCACTTGTCTCCGATTGTCCAGCTCTGTCCTCGTCGGCATTTCCGCTTCGCTTGCTTTCGTAAAGCAGATGTTGCGGGTTCAATTCCCGCCTCTGGCCCCAACCGAAAACCGTTCAGCCCTTTTCGGTAACGCCGGATCAAAGGCTCCCCTCCGTGCCGAACTCGAATGCAGATTACGGGAGTCTGCTAGCGCTGGTCCTCTCTGGTGACTTTCGACCAGACCTTCGCGAGGTTCCCGGCTCGGCCATAAATCAAAAGGGAATCCCCTTCCACACATATCAAGCCTTCCATGAGCGCGTTCGCGAGCATCGGTCGCAGCGTAGCTGGCAACTGACGGGCTGAGCTATTCTTCAGGATCATAGGAACGCTGACCGCGAGTGACGGAAGGTACTCAAAGTCATCCACTGATCTGTACTGTGCCGGTATTTGCCGTCCTCTCGGATGTTCCTTATCGGAATGAATCGTTAGAAGGACCGGTAGCTCCTCGCTTGCCACTGAGCTTTCAAAACCATTCGCGAAGAGCAGCTGGCTGACGAACGAATGAACTTCTGACGCTGGCACCGACTGCGACTCGCCGGTGAATTTTGACTCGCCGAGTTTTTGTCGTGACCCGTCAGAAACGGCGACGTGAAGGTCGCAGAGTTCGTCGTAGGCACTCAACACATCGAGAAGCGAACTCGAGCTTTGAACGACGAGAGGGGCGGCTGGGCTAGAAAAGAACGAGTGAGGGTGTCGAAGTACATCCTGCGACGCGGATTCGTTGTCAAAAATGCGAAGGAGGTTCGCAAGGTCTCGCACTAATACTCCGGGACCCTCGAGCTTTAGTGGTTCCGGCTTGCTGCCCGTCACTTTTACGCCGCCAATCCTCATCATCGGTCTGAGTACAGCAGGCATCATCCGCTTGTCGAGTCTCGACAGGGGCAGCGTAATGCTCTGCCTCAGTGCTGCGTGACCCCGCATTTCGTCGAGAGTTGTAGCGGGTTCGATTGGAGAATCGTCCTCGTAGGTCTTTAGCCAATCGGCGACCAGCTGTCGTTCTCCATCGATGAAATGGGCGGTTAGAACGATGCCGGACAGCGAGAGCAAGCTTTCGGCGAATGGTTCAAATTGATCTTGAGATAATTCAGCATCACGAAGCAGGCCGCACGGAGTTTGGATAATGCTCTGCGACAGATCAGTGATCTGGACGGGCCATTCTCCCGTCACCGATGACCAGCGCGTCAAAATCGAACCGATGGATTCGGTTGCGCGAATCGTTATCGCCGGAGAATCCTGATTCTCGGAGACTCGAAACTCGGCGCGTGGAGATGAGGCAACCAGCAAGAGCGCGCACAGGTAAAGGTGAGTTAGCATGGATAAACCGATCTTCGAGTATGACGGGTGAGAGGGCTGGACAAGGTCAGCGTATCACAGCGCCTAGTGGCGACCGGTTTCTGTCCGACTTCGCGTGCGACTTCAGGAAGTCGAGCATTTCGTCTCGGTCTCCGCCTTCGAGGAAGGAGAGGTTGCCCCGGACCGTGCCATTGGCTTCGAGCACGATGAAGCCTGGGATGGGGATCTTGCTCGCGTCGATCGTGACGATCTCGGAGGCATCCACAATCGTTCCGTCGGGCATCGTGATCGGGCCGGAGAGGGGAGTGTCGCCGGGTCTCTGCAGCAAGAGAATCGGTTCCGGTTCGCCTTCAGGAACTTCGGGAGCGCGAGTCAAGCGCTCGAGCTCGGGCAAGTAGTCTTGCAGGAAGCGATAGGCGTGCGGTCGTCGAACGATGACGCGAACGTATTGCTCGGTGGCTCGGATCACGTCGGGATCCGTCAGGAGGCTCGAGAACGCACCGCTCTCGAATCGCGTACTGGGTCATCAGGTCTCCGCGCCGGAGAGACCGATGAGCAAGCGGCGCTTTTCGTTCTTGGCACGGATCGTGGCTTGGGACAGTTGAGCGAGGCTCGCGAATTCCCAGTCGATGGAGGGAGCCTGAGCCGTGAGGTCCGGTGAGTTCGCGAGTTCGAGCGTGACGAGTTCGTCCTGCGTCGTACCGGCGCGCCGAACGGTGAGTTCGATGTTCTCGCCCGGGCGCGAGGCTCGCAGGAAGTCCGCGAGGTCGTCGTGGCTGTAGAGCTCATTCTCGTCGAGGCAAAGAAGGACGTCGCCCGACTTCAATCCCGCGATGGCGGCGGGTCCTGCGGCCACGACGCTCTCCACCGCTCTGCCTTGCAGGCGTACCTCGACGGGAAGCTCCATCGCCTCGGTCTCGGAACTGGAGGGAGCGCGAAGGGCCGCGCCAATCCAGGCGCGCCCCGGTGCGGCCGGCTTAGTGGCGCTGCGTGCGTCGGGTAGCTTGGCCGCGCCCTGGCATCCGAAGGCAGCGAACAGAATCAGAGCGGCAGTCAGAGCGTTTTTCATGGCGTTCTCCGGATCGGATCGAGGTTGAGTATAGGAGGCGGGGGCGACTCAAGGGCTTCGGCATGGGGACGCCGGAGCGGGCCTTGACGGAGAACGTCATTTCGATGATCATCGAAATATGAACTCCGATGCGGCTATTCGAGCTCTGGGGGCCCTGGCCCAAGGGGCTCGCCTAGATGTTTTCCGTCTTCTGGCGCGGGAGGCCCCGAGTGGGTTGGCCGCGGGAGAGCTGGGTCGGCTTGCTGGGATCCGAGCCTCCACGCTCTCGTTCCACCTTCAACAGCTCGAAGCGGCTGGGCTCATTCGCTCCGAACGGCGGGGACGCTCGCTCGTCTACTCGCTCCAGATCGACTCGCTGCACGAGCTGTTTTGGTTCCTCGGCGAGGACTGCTGCCAAGGGCGAACCGAATTGTGCACGCCCTTCACGGCGAGGATCGATGCGCAGCTTCGGGGAATCGACGAGAGCTTGCGGCCGGCCGTTCTCTTTCTCTGCTCGCGCAACTCGGCGCGCAGCCAGATGGCGGAAGCCCTGCTGCGGAGAGAGGCGGGGACTCGTTTTGACATTCACAGCGGCGGATTGCGACCGCACGAGATTCATCCGTTCACTCTGGCTGTGCTCGAGGAGCTCGACCTGGATACGTCCCAACTCTGGTCGAAAGACCTCGGGGAGTTTCTCGGCAAGGTCCCGATCCACTATGCGATTACTGTTTGCGAGACGGCGAATGCCGAGTGTCCGAGATTGCATCCGTTCGCGTCGCAGCGGCTCTACTGGCCGTTTCCCGATCCCGTTGCGGCGGTCGGTACGGAGGAAGAGCGACTGACTGTGTTCCGCGAAGTGCGGGATGAGATCGCCGAACGCATTCGTCTTTGGCTTCAAACTGAGCTTCCCGGTACTCGAGAAACGCCGCCGATGGCGAGCGGGGAATGATGAACGCGCGGGAATCTAGAGTCGAAAAATTTATAGGCCTTAGGACATGAGAATCGGAATCAATGGGTTTGGGCGAATGGGGAGGTTGGCTCTCCGAGCCGGGTGGGAACGTGACGGACTGGAGTTCGTCGCGATCAATGAGCCGCACGCGACCGCGGAGACTCTGGCCGTGTTGCTCGAGTTCGACACGGTACAGGGGCGTTGGCCGCATACTTGCGAGGGGAGCGCGGGGGAAGCTGCGCTGAAAGTCGACGGTCGAGAGCTTGCTCTCACGAGTCACACGTCGCCGGAAGAGCTTCGGTGGGGAGAGCTCGGCGTCGACGTCGTTCTTGAGTGCAGTGGCAAGTTTCGAACGACGCCGCTCATCACTCCGCATCTTGAGAACGGCGCGAAGAAGGTCTTGGTGTCGGCTCCGGTTCCGGACGGTCCACCGAACGTGGTCTTCGGTGTGAATGACCGCGAGGTCGACTTCGCGCGCGAGAGGATCATCACGGCCGCGTCCTGCACGACGAATTGCCTGGCGCCCGTCGTCCGGGTTCTGCACGACGAGATCGGAATCGCGCGCGGAGTGGTCACGACGATTCACAATCCGACCAATACTCAAAGGGTTGTCGATGGACCTCACAAGGACGCGAGGCGAGCGCGCGCCGCACAGCAAAACTTGATTCCCACGTCGACGAACTCGGCGACGGCAGTCACGCTCATCATTCCGGAGTTGGCGGGGAAGCTCGACAGTATCGCCGTGAGAGCTCCGGTTCTGAACGCCTCGCTGACGGACTGTGTGCTCTCGATGGAGCGCGATACCACGGTCGCCGAAGTCAACGCCGCGCTTGAGCGCGCATCGAAAACGGCACCTCTTGAGGGAATCCTCGGATACGAGACACGCCCGCTGGTGAGCTCGGACTTCGCGCGAGATTCGCGAAGCTCGATCGTCGACGCGCTCTCCACGCGAGTCGTCGACGGAAAGCTCGTCAAAGTTTTTGCTTGGTACGACAACGAGTGGGGCTACGCGAATCGCATGGTCGATCTGCTCCAGCGCTTCGCCGAGGTCCACGAGGCGTGACATGAGGAACGTGCGCGACTACGCCATTATCACGGCCAGCTATTGGGTCTTCACACTGACCGATGGTGCGCTCCGGATGTTGGTGCTCTTCCACCTGCACGAGCTCGGTTACTCGCCACTTCAGGTCGTCTCCCTGTTCGTCTTCTACGAGTTCTTCGGGGTCATCACCAATCTGGTCGGCGGCCTGATCGGCGCGCGTTTCGGTCTCAAGAGCACCCTGTTCTCGGGACTCTCTCTCCAGATCCTGTCCTGCACCGTCCTCGCCCTGATGGCGGGCCAGCTCACCGTGCCGCTGGTAATGGCGGCACAGGCGCTCAGCGGGATTGCCAAGGATCTGACGAAGATGAGCTCGAAGAGCTACATCAAGCTCGTCGTCCCGGAGTCCGATCGCTCGGGCTTGATGAAGTGGGTGGCCATCCTCACCGGCTCGAAGAACGCTCTGAAAGGAATTGGCTTCTTCCTCGGCGGCCTGTTGCTGCAGACCGTCGGCTTTCGCGTGGCCAACCTCTGGATGGCGGCCGCTCTCTTCGTCGTCTTGGCCGTGTCCGTCTTCCTGCTTCCGAAGGCCGCGGGGAAGTCCGCCGCCAAGGTCGGCGTGCGCCAGCTCATCTCGAAGGACGCTCGCGTCAACTGGCTGTCTGCGGCTCGCCTGTTTCTCTTCGGCTCAAGAGACGTGTGGTTCGTCTTCGCGCTGCCCATCTTCCTGAGCGCGGAGCTCGGCTGGAGCTTCGCTCAATCGGGCAGTTTCCTCGCGGCCTGGGTCGTCGGTTACGGACTCGTCCAAGCGCTGGCCCCGACCTTTGTCGGCGGGCGAGGAAAAACGCGCAGCGCGCCGAACGCGAGAGGCGTCACGGTCTGGACCGCGCTGCTTCTCGTTCCACTGGTCGGCCTTGTCTCCCTATTACATTTGGGCGTCGCGCCCGCGGTCTCCCTGACTCTCGGACTCACCGCCTTCGGCGTTATCTTCGCGGCCAACAGCGCGGTTCACAGTTTCTTGATCCTGCACTATGCGCACGGCGACCGAGTCGCTCTCAACGTCGGGTTCTACTACATGGCGAACGCGGCCGGCCGGCTCGCGGGAACCGTTCTCTCCGGCTTCGTGTTTCAACAAGCCGGAATGGGGAGCTCGGGACTCGTCGCCTGTCTGTACGTCTCGATCGGTTTCGTGCTGCTCTCGACAGCGCTCTGTTTCCCACTGCGCGCCGCAGAGCGACGGGCAGAAGTCGCGGCCTAGCTGCGGGGGGGGGGCGGTTGATTCAAGCCGTCCAGAGCGACTCTCCGAGCACGATCGCCGGCTCTGCCTTTTGGAACTGCCTGCGAGAGCCGAGCGTGGGATAGAATGTTTTTGTGAATTTGAAACCCGTCTCCTCGGTGTCCGCGTTCTCGGTAGCCCTGCCGCTCTGGCTTTCCACGATTGGCCTTCTCGCCCTCGGTGTCCTGACGATGGGCTTCTCGCGCGCTCAAGACGAGCGGGTGGACGAACCGACTGGAGAGGCCGAATCGGAGTGGCCCGTCACGGGCGGGGCAGCTCCGGGTTACGTGCCGGACAGCGCGTGCGCGGAATGCCACGAAGAGCGCTTGCACTCGTTTCAGCATTCACCGATGTCTCAGTCGTTTTTCGCGGCAACACCGGAATCGCTGCCGCAGGACTTGACGGAGAGTGCGATCTATCACGAGCCCTCCGGGAACTTTTACGAGATCTTTCAGAGAGAGGGTGAGGTCTTTCAGCGCCGCTGGAGGATCGGCGCGAAGGGCGAGCGATACGCGGAGTTTGAACGTCGTATCGATTGGGTGATGGGCTCGGGTACGCACGCGCAGACTTACTGTTATCAGACTCCGTCGGGAGAAATTTTTCAGATGCCGCTCGGCTGGTATCGCGGGCCGGGCTTTGCGATGTCGCCGGGCTACGACTTCAAAGATCACAAGGGCTTTCAACGACCGATCTCCAGACGTTGCATGTACTGTCATAACGCTTTCGGTGAGATGCCCAGTGGCAGCGACGAGTATGGCGAGCTGATGCGCTACTCGCCGGAGACTCTGCCCGAGGGAATTAGCTGTCAGCGCTGCCACGGACCGGGCGCGGCGCACGCATCGCTCGCCCTCGACCTCGACGCGAGTGATGCGGATATTCGCGCTGCCATCGTTCATCCGGCGCAAATCGAGCTCGAGCGCTCGAACGACATCTGCTTTCAGTGCCACCTCCAGCCCTCGGCTTCGGTCGAGGACACGGTGCGTCGACTTGGGCGCGGAACCAACTCTTTCAAGCCCGGCGAGGATTTGCGCGAGTACAACGCTCACTTCGATATCTTCGACGACGAGTCGGTGACCGATCGGTTCGAGATCAATCACCAAGCCTATCGGATGTTACAGAGCGCTTGTTTCGTGGGCAGTGAGGGGACGATGGGCTGCATCTCCTGTCATAGTCCGCACGACCGCCCCACGCCGGAGGAGCGACCCGAGTACTATCGGCGCAAGTGTCTTCAGTGTCACGAGCCCGACGCCTGCACCTCCGAGAATCGCTTCGACGAGCATGATGGCGTGGCGGATGACTGTGCGCGCTGCCACATGCCTGAGCGTCGAACGCAGGACGTCGTGCTCGCGACGGCGACGGAGCACCGCATTCGAAGGGAAGCTGCACCGGACTCCTTCCTGGACCCGATTCTTGAAGAGGAGGGATTCAAGACTGCGGGTGCCCTGTTCTTTTTCGATGAGAGCAAGCGCGGGAACTCCGAGAACGCTCTCTATCAGGCGATGTTCCAGCTTCGAAACGGGGAGCTGGGCGGATTGGCTCCACTCGCGAATCTGGTTTCGGTCTTGGAGCCGAAGACTGCGGAGCCTTACATCGACTTAGGCAATGGGTATTTGAGTGCTGGCAGACCAGCGCAGGCTGCAGTGACCTTTGAGCTCTTGACGGTAGAGTTTCCCGATCGGTCGGTCGGGTGGCGAAGTCTCGCGCAAGCCTTGAACGCGACGGGACGAGTGGGGGAAGCGACCCGCGCGGCGAAGCGAGCGGTAAAGCTTGAACCGAACCATCCGGACAATCACTTCACTCTTGCGCGAGTTCACGGTGTCGAGCGCTTGAAGCCGGCGCTGGAGAGCTATCGAGATGGGCTCGCCCTCCGGCCCAATGACGACAAAGCCTTCGGGGAGATGGGCAAGCTCTTGATGGAGCGCGGGCGAGTCGCTCAAGCGGCGGTGAAATTCGAAAACGCGATCGCGGCTTCGCCTAGGAAGAAAGAGAACTATGACTTTCTGGGGGATGCGCGCGCAGAGCTAGGGCAGTGGGAGCTCGCGCTCGAAGCTTGGGCTCGCGGTTTGGAGTTGGCCGAATACGACTCGATCCTCCTGCGCAAATTGGCTTTCGGGTATCTCACGGTAGCGGAGGAGGAGTTGCGCGATCCCAAGGTCGCTCTTGAGTACGCGCGCACTGCGGAGGTCGTTACGCCGCGCGACGCGGATGTGGCGACGGTGATTGCGCTGGCTCTCGTCGAGCTCGATCAGAACGAGCAAGCGCTGGTCGCAATTCAACGTGCGGAGGAACTCAGGGCGGACCCAGCGGTCACGCATGGCCTGCGGGCGTTCGTCAGCGAAGGCTTGGGCCGCAAACAGGACGCGGAGAACGCGCGACGCGCTGCTAGCGAAGCGCAAAAGGATCGCAACCTGGCGAGCGGGGCATTGCGAGACTTTGTGCTGGAGCGGCTGAGCTCCACGAGCACTCGCTAGCGGAATCGATTAGAGACTCCACATGTTCAGAAAATTTTTGGAGATGCCGCTCTCCTATCGAATCGCATTCTTCTGCGGAGCACTGCCACTCTGCTCGGGCGTTTCGGTCTTCGCGTTGTGGTGTCTCACGCGATGGGATTGGCTGGTGCTCGCAGGCTTCTGGGTAATCGGAGTGGGCCTAATCTTTGTCATGGTCGGGCTTACCGCTCTCTTAAGGTTTTGGACCTTGTCCGGAAAAGCCGCCTCCCATTCCCAAAGCCACAACCGTTGGGCGACGGCGATATGTCTTGCGACGCTCCTCTCGAACTTTCCTGCCGCGATCGCCATTGTGGTCGCGGTTTCCTTGATCTTGAGGATGAGCACGGTCTTTGTGCGAAACGAAACGGCTCACACGGTAAATCAAGTTCGAGTCTTTGGCGGGGGAGTTGACGAGTGGATCGGAGCGGTTCGTCCCGGTGAGGTCGCCGAGGAGTCGTTTTGGATCTGGGA
Source organism: Planctomycetota bacterium (assembly GCA_029259635.1). Taxonomy (GTDB): domain Bacteria; phylum Planctomycetota; class UBA1135; order UBA1135; genus OFTM34. Next base: position 19,377 of record JAJDEU010000039.1, read on the forward strand.
AGAGGGTGTCCTCGAACTGAGCATTCAACGGGCCGGCGTCACAGAAAACGAAGTGCTCATTGAACAGGTCGATGAAATTTCGGCGGCTCGGACAACCGTGACGATTCATTCCGACGGTTCCATCTCCGCAGATTCGAAATTTCCCCACTGGCGAGATTGAATCGCCGAACTCCGTCGGTGCTCTAGCCGAGACCCGAACGGTCTCGATCTTGGCGACGGCTAGAGTTGGGCCCGAATCTTCACGACCAGCTCTTCGGTTTCACCCGCCTCGAGCGAAGTGGATTTCCACCCGACGCCGAGTCCGCGCTTGCCGAGCTTGGGGATGATGTGGAAGTGCACGTGGAAGACGGCTTGGTGCGCGCCCGCTCCGTTGTTTTGGAGCAGGTTGTAGTCCGTGGCCCCGGTAGCGGCGAGAACCGCGCGGGCGATGCGCGGGAGAACGCGGCCGATGGCGGCGCTCTGGTCATCGGACAGCTCGTGCAAAAAAGCCACGCGCTCTTTGGGGATCACCAGAGTGTGACCGGGCGAGAGCGGGTTGACGTCGAGGAAGGCGAGGACGTGATCGTCCTCGTAGACGCTGTGGCAGGGAATCTCGCGGTCGAGAATTTTGCCGAAGATGGTGGGCTCAGGCATGCGTGCAGTGGAGTCGGGCGCGCCGCGCTTAGGGCGCGAGAATGACGGAGATCGGGTTGCTGGCGAAATCGATGGAGTTGAGATCGACGCCGAGGAAATAGGCGAACTGGATCTCGAGGCCGTACAGACTTGGGTCGTCGATGGGATTCAGGATGAGGCCGCTGGTCGACTGCCCCGAGCCATCGAGGAAGCCGCGCAGCTTGTTCTTGAAGTAGGGCGCTCCCGGTTGTTTGACGGTCAGGTTGGTGATGGCGTCGAAGTTGATCGGCAGCACGATCGAGCCGATCGGGATTCCCGGCGAAGTGCCGGAAGCGCCCCCGAGCAGCCAGTAGTAGTGACCGGCACGCGAAGGACCCGCGTCGAGAAAGAAGTCGGAGGTGCCGCCGGTCGCGAGCGAGATCGGGTCGCGGGTGGCGAAGAGAGAAGTGCTGCAGTTCGAGTTAAGATTGTGGTCGGCGACGAGAGTGCCGATGAGGTTGATCTGTCCGGTGACTCCCGTGTCGGGGTCCGAGACATCGATGATGAGGTCGACCGGGACACGAAACCGCAGGTTCGAGCCCTCCTGGCGGACGACTCCCATACTGATCGTCGGCAAAGAGCTCGTCCCGGTTAGGTCCACCGTCGACGGCGTTCCGACGAGCGGGACGATGTCCGCGATTCCCGAGAGCGCCGTGACCACGACGTCGGTCGTGAAGGGGCCGCCGACCGTTCCGAGGAAGGGATTCGAGGAGGGGCTCAGGCGCACGTTGTTGATGTCGATCGTGGCGAGCGGGGGAAGGAAGGGGAGCGGGTTCGGGACGAACGCGTGCAACCCGCCGACGACGAGGGCATCGCCGGAGACGAGCTTCGCCGTCGAGACCGGATTGCCCTCTTTAGCGAGATCGACGACCAGGCTTCCGGTGAGTTGAAAGCCCGACGGATTGCCAACGATCGTTCCGAGGCTGGTGGTGCCGCTGAAGCTGAAGTTGGACTCGGCCTGGTTGATCGTGAAGGCGCAGCTCCCGGTCTGGGCGTGGGCGGGGAGCGCGAAAAGGAGGGCCGCGAACAAGCTGGCGGAGAGTTTCTGTAGGTGCATGTCGGTGTACGGAGCCGGGACTGAGGGAAGCAGGTGAGAGGAAAGGATAACGTGAGCTCGATCATTTAAGGGGGAGCGGACCATCGAAGCGCGGGTGGCTTGGCGAATTGCGCGGGATGGGTGCGCTCTCTTTAGAGAAAGTGCCATGATGAACGGCATGAATAGAACTCCAGCGGTTCTCTGCGCGGTCGTGATCTACGCGGTGGTTCCTTGCTCCCTGGGTTGTGGGAGTTTTCGCGAGGTGGCTCCTCCGCCGGGGACGTCCGCAAGCCGACCGGAAGTGGAGCGAGCGGTCGTCCGCCGCGAGCTCGAGATCGGTGGCACGCGCGATTCGAATTGGGTCTCTGCGGGAGAGCGCTGGGCGGCGGATCTCGGCCGCCTGCTGAATGAGCTTCGCGAAGAGTCGCGGGACGACGCGGTGGTTCTTGGACTCGCCGCGACCATCAACGAGAGCGGCTTGCCGACCGCGAGCTTTCTTCCGCTCCACCATCAGTTGGTGCGCACCTTGCGCGCGGCGGCCCAGCGACACGGCCTCACGATCCAGACCGGCGTCGTTCCAGGCGCGCCGAACTCCGTACGCCTCGACGGCTTGGTCGTCCCGCGTGTGATCGGAGAGGTGCGGCCCGGTGACGCGTTCACGCTCAGCTACGAGCTTCGGCTCTCGCGGGAGCTTTAAACGAGAGCGGCGCAAGCCCCACTGATCCGTGGAGCCCGCGCCGGTCATTCGGTTGCTGGTCTTCGCTTAGAACTTCCAGCGGAACTCGACACGCACGCCGGCGATGTCGTCGTCGCCGCTGATGGCACCGACCATGGCGTCGGCCCGCACAATCCAGCGATGGCTAATCGGCATTTGGAATCGAATGCCCAGTGCTGTCTCAGCACCGGCGACCGTCGACTTGCGACCGTGGCTGTCCTGAGCTGCGACCTCGATGACGATTTGCTTATCGAGCGCGAACAAGTACTCGAGACCCACCGCGCCACCATAGGCATCGGCGGCGGTATCGGTCAGCTTCGGGAAGCCGGTCATTCCGTCGGTCTCGAAGTTAATGCCCGTGTTCTTCAGCACGCCGCCGGCTCCTGCGGCTCGCGCCAAGGATTGCGGAGTGTTGATGCCCACGAAGAAGTTCGCGTAGGGGACCAGGGTGCTCGGCTTGCTCGTGATCAACGAGTTCTCCACCAGGAGCAAGACGCCGTCGGCGGTTTTCGTCGAGGAGTCCTGCCCGAAGTTGAAGATCGCGCGGATCGAGTTCGAGAGGATGGCACCGTAGCGCTTCGAGAAAGCGACGGTGAGGTTGTGGTAATCGAGATCGTCGTTGGTGCCGAAGGCTCGATTGTCATGGGTGATGTGGGTGTAGCCGTAGCCCGCTTCCCAGTAACCCTCATTCGCCTCGATGAATGCGTTGGCTCCGAAGATGGAGACGTTGTTCTCGCCAACGGCAGCACCTGCCGCCGCGGTCGTGACATCGTCCATTCCCGCGAAGAAGGTCACATCGTAGTTCGAGATGTTGAACCGCTTGCTGTTGCGTGCGGGGATGGTGACGGCCAAGCCCTGAAAGGCGTCTTCGATCCAGACTCCGTTCTGAACCAGGATCGGCATCAAACCGACCGCGAAGGGGAGGTCGTAGCGGCTGGCCCGGCCCGTCGCTCCGGACATGATCGCTCCGAAGTCGCCCTCGAAGAAAGCCGCGTCGAGGTTGAAGTCGACGTGCAGGTCCTGAGCGCTGTCACCCGGGCCGTTCTCTCCGTTGTTGCGAAGGTCGATCTCGGTGATCCGCCCGTTCTTCTCGAAGGGCCGCACGGCAAAGTGCATACGCTCGGTGGCGGTCAGCTTGACGTCGATGTCGAGGTTGAGCCGGGTCGCGATCGAAGCGTTATCACCCGCGTTGGAGTTGTCGTTGAAGCCAGCGGCCGTCCGCCAGTCTCCGAAGACCATCAACCAGGGCCAAATCAGGTTCTTATCGCCGAACCAATTGAGACCTTCCTTGAACGGGCCGCGAACGTAGAGCTCGCGACCGAGCTCGAGCATCGGCCTCTGGGTGACGACCGGCGTTTTTCCGCCGTAGATTTTTTCGTTCTCGACCGGATCGAAGCCCATCGTATTGACGGGGTCCGGAGCGAAGACGTCCGAGCTGTGCTCGTCGATAATGTGGACTTCCGGCGAGTGGCGGACGTTGTCGTCCGAGGCCTTCACCAGAGAAGCGAGCGAGGGGACGCTCGGATCGGTCGTGTTCGCGCCGGCAAGCGGAGCGAGGAGGACCATTGTCGAGGAGAGTGCGGTCCAGCTGGACACGCGTGCCATGTTTATCTTGTTCATGTGTGGGTCCACCTTTCTAGCGAACTTCGAATTCGACGGTGTAGGGGTGGATATCGATCATGCGTTCGTTCATGCGGGAGACCATCTCTTCGGTGGCCCCGACGAACTTCATGAAGTAGATCGGCTCCGCGCGACTGCGCAGACGAACGGCGAGCTTGTAGGTGCCCGGCTTCGTAAACGCGCTGGCCGGGATCTTGTAGTCCGCAGCCTTCATTCCGAGCGGCGGAATGCTGCGCTGCTCCATCCGCACGAAGGGCGGGTGATTCATCACCGTGTTCGGGTTAGCACCCGGACGAATGAAAGGAATCTGGTCCACATCGAAGTTGACCGGCAGGTACATCTCGCGGTCGGTGCCCTTGACGTTGGTCGTCAGGAACTTCGACTGCAGGTTGAAGAGCTGGTCGTCGTGCGGAAGCTTTCCGGTGAGGACGTCGTGCGAGTGCAGGTCCGCCATGTCGCCTTGGCTGTCCGTGTAGCCGGACTCCCAGACGTTGTTGCCGTCGGGATCGACGAGCGCGACATTCATCCAGATCTCGGGCTGAGCGCCCAGCGAACCGGAGGGGAGGTTGTGACCACTACAGGTATTGGTGAGCTCATAACGCAGAGCGAGCTCCCTACCGACCCCAGGCTTGTTCTCGAAGAACGGGCCGTCGAGATGGGAGCCGCGCTCCATGATCTCGCTGCGCCGCTCCATGTGATGATCGAGAATCCCGAGGTTCTCCTTAACAGCACGGGCTGCGTCGCTGCGTCGCGAGCGATCCTTCCACGTTTCGGGGAAGTCCGGAGCTTCGATCTCGCCGGAAGCGAGCTTCTTCTCGAACTGGACGGTGCCCCAACCGGCTTCCCAGTCGAACGACATCCACTCTTTCATCGTCGCCAATTCCTTGGCGGCGGGATTGTGGGGGAAGATACCGGGGTGGACGATCGACGTGCCCGGTCCGACGAAGGAGTGATCGGTGTGCTTGGAGCCCGGCTTGACGGGAACCTGATTCACGATCGCGCGCGGTGCTTTGGAGTAGCCCGAAGGCAGCCCAGGCTCCGAGCTCATGTGGCAGTCTTGGCAGGAGATGTCGTCGCGGAAAGCCGGGGAGTCGCGGTACTGCTCCCAGACGACTTCGAGCTTGATACCGGGATGGACGGAGACTTGGTGGCAGGAAGCGCAGAACTCGGACTTCGCGAGGTAGTCGCTGCGCTTGGCCATCGAGTGCATCGGCGTGCCGTCGCCACCGGGCTCGGTGCTGACGCCGAAGTTCTCGTCGTCGGCCATACCGGAGATGTCGGGTCCGATCGAGCCGTAGATCGGCGCGAAGATCGAGCCTTCGAGCATCCGGCGCTCGCCGTTGACGCGGCCATAAAACTCATCGACTCGGTGGCAGACCACACAGGTGATGCCTTCGATCGAGGTTTCGTTGCGCTCCCAGATCGGCATCCAGCGCGACTCACCCAGAGTGGTACCCACCGGAATGTGGCAGCGCACGCAGAAGGCGCCGACCGTTCCGACGGCGAGCGTGTTGAGCGCTTGCTCGAACTTGTGGAACATCGGCGAGATCGCTGCGTTGGCGTGAGCCGACCCGCGCCACTCGTCATAGATGGCCTTGTGGCATTCGGCGCACTCGGAAGCGCTGGGATAGCGCTCGGTGCTGAAGATGCTGTAGTGCGGGTCGCTCGCCAACTCGGTGGGCAATTCGACGGGTGCATCCGTCGGAGTTTCGAGTGGGTCGGAGGACGCCGAAGCGACGGAGGCCAAGAGGCCGAGACTTGCCAAGCTCGCTGCAAGGCGCAGGAGCCAGGTGCGCGAGCGTGTAGATGGATCGATGTTCATGTTGCGAACGCTCCTCCAAGAGGTTCTTGTGGGTCGGAGATCGAGGTCGAACGAGCGTGAGCGAGACTCAACACTCGGGATCGCGCGGCGCGCGCACAGGTCCTTGGGAACAGGTGAGGAACGAAGCGATGCGGAGACGGCGCGCTGGCCTGGCTCTGCTGAGCGAGTTCCACGGGATTGTCGTGGAGAATCACCCCGCACGAGATCTCTCATCTGAGCGCGCTCTAGCGCCACGGCTGAGAATCTCGGTGCGGTATGGCCCCCCAACCATATTACTGGCGGGAGGCTACACTCAGACCCGCGATCCTTCAAGCTGAACCGGCTCGATTGGGATGGAGCGGCACTCCGCGCTTGGCTCTAGCCGCCCGTGGCAAATGTGAATCACTCGATCAACGGCCGATTTTTGGCCGGGCAGGCACCGGAAAGGCTCGCCGAATCTAGGACCACCTAAATTCACGGCTGCGGGCATCGACTCGACCAAAAATGAGCGCCTTATCGAGCAATGCACTTCTACCACGGACAGCTAGCAGCCCGTGGCGAAATTCATTCGCTCCATAGGCGGCCGATTTTCGGCCAAGTCGGCACCCGAAAGCCTCACCGAATCTAAGGATTCGGCTTCTTGCTGCGGAGATCTGGCTGCGTGCACCAACCCGACCCCAAATTTGCTGCTTTTGGAGCAAAGCACTTTCACCACGGACAGCTAGGGGTGCAGGACCGCAACCGGCGTGGATAGAATGTCGCTGTATTTTTTGAGGGTGGGCATCCGTGAGCATCACGGGCTTCCATGGTTTGATAGAGGGCGATCGAGGAGATTTTCGAAATGGCGGTTGCTGGAAATAAGGTAGAGATCTTTCGTGCGGGCGTGCTCGTCCAGGAGCTGGCGCTTGCACCGAAGATGGTGATGGGCCGAAGTCCCGAGGCGGAGATTCACCTCGAAGACGCACAGATGTCCCGCGCCCACGCGGTGATCACGGAAGAGGATGGGCGTTACTTCTTAACGGACCAGAGCACCAACGGTGTCGTGCTCAACGGTCAGCGCATCCCGAAAGGACATCCGGTGGAGTTGTTGACCGGTGCCGTCGCCGGAGTCGCGAGCTTCGAGCTGCAGTTCTCCATCGGGGAAGCGGTCTTGATGGAGACGCAACACATCGAGCTTGAACCGGCAAGTGCGCCCGCGGCTACACCCGCTGCCGCACCCGCTGCCGCACCCGCTGCCGCACCTGCTGCAGCGCCCGCTGCCGCTGCGCCGGCCGCACCTGCTGTTGCTGCGAGTTCGGACGATTCGCGCGCACTCGTGCTGGAAGAGTTCGACACGAACAATTTGTGGTGCAAGGGCGAGGTGACACTCGACGTCGTCGACGTCGTGTCTGAAACCTATGACGTGAAGACCTTCCGCTTGGCTTCGCTAGACGGAACGCTGTTCTCCTATAAGCCCGGTCAATTCGTCACCGTTTCGGTGGAGATCGAAGGCAAGACGGTGAAGCGCTCTTACAGCATCTCCTCTTCTCCCTCGCGTCCGCATACCCTCGAGTTGACCATCAAGCGCTGTCCCGGCGGCCTGGTGTCGAATTGGGTGAACGACAATCTAAAAGTCGGCGACAAGCTCAAGGTCAAAGGTCCGTCCGGCAAGTTCTCCTGCTTCAACTTCCCGGGGCAGAAGATGTTGCTCATCGGTGCGGGCAGCGGGTGCACGCCGATCATGGCGATGTCGCGTTGGTTGGTGGACACCGCAGCCGACGTGGACGCGGTCCTCTTGATCTCCGCGCGAACTCCGCGCGACATTATCTTTCGCAAAGAGCTCGAAGTGCTCGCCGCGCGCCACCCTCGCTTCAAGGTCTACATGACGGTAACCGGTGCCTGGGAGAGCACAGATATGTGGGCCGGTTTTCGGGGGCGTCTCAGCCAAGACATGATCCGGATGGTGGCGCCCGACTACATGGACCGAAACGTCTTCATGTGCGGCCCGAAGCCCTTCGGCGACGGGGCGAAAGAGCACCTCAAGGAGATGGGCTTTCCGATGGAGAACCTGCATACCGAGAGCTTTGGCGGTGCGCCTCCGAAGAAAAAACCAGCGGCCAAAGGCGCGAAAGCCGCTGCTAAACCTGCTGCCAAACCCGCGGCTAAAGCAGCGGCCAAAGCAGCGAAGCCCGCTGCGGCTGCCGCTCCCGCCGCAGCGCCGGCCCCGACTCCCGCGCCGGTCGCCGCACCTTCGCCGGCGCCCGAACCCGCCGCAGCTTCGCCGGGTACCGGCTTCCAAGTTCAGTTCTCCACCTCGGACGTTACGGTTGCGTCGAACGGTGAAGAGATGATTCTCGACCTTGCGGACGACAACGGTGTCGAAATCGACAGCGCTTGTCGCGCGGGCTCGTGCATGTCCTGCAAGGTCAAACTCGTCTCCGGCGAGGTCGACATGGATGTCGATGCGGAACTCGATGACGAGGAACGCGCCGAAGGTTATATCTTGGCCTGCAGCTCAACCGCAAAGTCCGACATCGTCATCGAAGCTTGAGGGATAGGAGTACACCGTGTCTATTTTGACCTTTGTTATTCGGGAGCCCGGCGGGGAACCCGAAAAGCGCGTTCCCGTTGAAGACGGCCTGACCGTCGGACGTCACCCCCAGTGCGGTTGTGTCTTGAACGATGGCACCGTGTCGGCGACGCACGCTCGCGTGGCGGTCTCCGCTGGCGGACTCGTGATCGAAGATCTGGGTGGAACGAACTCGACCCAAGTGAATGGCCAGCGATTGAGCAAGGGGCAGACCCACGCATTGACCGCGGGGCTCAAACTGGTGCTCGGCCAGACGACGATCGAAGTCGAAGGAAATGAGCCGGAGCCCGCTCCCGCTCCGCCGGACGTCGACGGCGATCAGACCCTCATCGCGAGCGAGCCCGTCGCGGTGGACCCCGATGCGACCGTGGTGGGGTCGGCACCTGCACCAGCAGCGGCACCTGCACCAGCAGCGGCACCCGCGCCAGCACCTGCTCCTGAACCTGCAGCGGCGCCGGCGCCGGCACCCGTCGCTCCGCAGGAGCCGGTGGTAGCTGCAGCGGTGCCCGAGAGTTCTCAGGTGGACGTACCCGAAGATGCGGCCGATCAAACGATGGGTACCCTCGTGTACGGCGCCGAAGATCTCGATCCGGATGATCCCAACCGGATCATTGCTCTGCGGGCTTCCCTCACCAAGCTGCGTCCGCGCCTCGTCTTCGCGAATGAGGTCGATCGACGCGTCTTCCTCATCGAGGCGGCAGAGATCTCCATTGGCCGTAGTTCGGAGGTCGAGTGTCGGGTCGATCACCCGGCGGTTTCCTCCAAGCACGCGAGCATTTCGTTCGAGATGGCGAGCAACCGGTTCTTCGTCGAAGACCTCGGCGGTCGCAACAAGACCTTGCTCAATGGAGAGCAACTAGCGCCGAATTCCAAGCGCGAGATCCTTCCCGAGTCTTCCATCGAGTTCGGACCGATTCGAACTCTGTTTGTCGTCAATGCCGATTCGCGCAACCGACCGATACCGGAAGAGCGCTATGAAGCCGCTCTGGAAGTTCTCACGCGCGACGCAAAGATCCAAGCGCACCAACGCGCGCAAGCGGTGGGGGATACAACTCTGGGAGAGCGTCACGTCGGCGAGAGCCTGCTCCTCACGGAAGTCGTCACCGTTGAGGATTGGCGCGAGGCTTTCCGCGAAGGCGAGATTCTGATTCGCACCGGGATGATGAAGACCGGTGGCGGACCCCCGAACCTCAAACTGATTCTCGGCATCGGCATCGGCGTGATCTTGCTGATCATCGTCCTGGCCATCCTGCTCTAAACAGGCGAAGCCTCCCTCCGCGATCGCGAAAGGAGGCTTCGTCAAGGAACGCTCCGATTGTCCGGAGTGGATCTGGAGTGGAGCTACTCGGCGAAGCCGGGGAAACCCGTCAGGTTGTCGCCCACCGCTTTGCGAAGCTTCGTTGCCGTGAGCCCTTTCACGTAATAGGGCTCATCTTCAAACTCGCTCGCTCGGCGAAACTGGTGTGTCTGAGACTGCCAGTGGCAATCCACACAGAACTGTTCATCGGGACCCTCCCGATTGAAGAAGCGGTTCTTCGGATCCCACTCCGGATATTCGTTTTGGTGAATGTGGAACTTGCGAACCGCTTTCACACTGCGCGCCGTCGGCACCGTCTTCATCAAGCGCTCTTGGGGGGGACTCATCTGGTGGCAATCCGTGCACGCACCGCCTCTGTCGTGGGTCTCGATGCCGAGCTTTCCTGCGACGCGCAACCGCTCGACCTGCACGGGAACTCCGCGCTCCGGAATCGGGGAGTCGCGGTGACACTCGACGCAGGAGCCGACCTCCGCAAGCCGGATGCCCGCGGTCTGCTCGAAGTACTCCTCGTGATTGTGGCACTGCGTGCAGTTCTGAATCTCTTCGGGCACTTGAACGGAGAAGGCACCACCGTCGGTCGGTTCGACGTGGCAGTGCAGGCAATCGAATCGCTCCCCGGTCTTCGGGTGTTTGCGTTTCAGGTGTTCGTTGTGGGAGAAGAACATGACCTCGCGCAGTCGGTCGTCCGGGAAGACGGTCTCGAACTGCTCGCCGTGGCATTTCGCACAGCTCTCGTCACTGAAGATCGAGCTCAGCTCGGCGTCCGGCTCATGAGCTTCCGCCGCTCGCTTCGATAGGCGCGCTAGGGATTCCCGCTCAATCTCGGAGTGGCAGTTCTTGCAGGTCTCCGCCGTGATCTCTCCGAGGTCGGAAGAGAGGTGGCTACTGTGGTCGAAAGGACGGCTGGTGAGCATCGACGGGAGCTCGGGCACGACTGCTCGGTGGCACTCCGCGCAGGCTTGGTCGAGGGACTCGTTCGCGTTCGCGGTAATGAGAGCGTGCGAGTGAGGTCCGAACTGGAAGCCGACCGGACGGGGTCGCAAGACGAGCTTACGCGGCCGGTTGGTGGCCATGCCCCCCATGTCCGCGAGGGAGCCGCCTTGAATGGCGTGGCATTGCGCGCACTCGTCCGTCTGGCCGTGCTTCTCGACTTTCCACTCCTGGTGTTCGTGGCAGGACACACAGCCGTCGTGGGTGTCGCCGTTCAGCGGGAAGACCGTCTCATCCAGGCGATAGTTGTCGAGCTGATCGTCGTACTTATGACAGGCGACGCATTGCTTTCCGGAGAGCTTTTCTTCGATGCGCATCGCCTTGGAGCCGAGGTGGTACTCGTGCCAAAAGGCCGCCGCCGTCTTGCTCGGGCGCCGATAGGTCTCGACTTCGTATTCGGCGGTGTGGCACTCGCTGCAGACTTTGGGGTTGAACTGATTCTCGCCCAAGTTGCGCGAGTCGCTCGTTGCGATATCGGTGTGACAACGCTGGCAACTCTGACCATCGGCCATCTGATCGGTCGAGAGGTGCTGGCTGTGCAGGAAGCGCGGCGGCGTGTCGCCTCGGTTTCTCTCGCGCTCCGCGAACATCTCGGTGAGACCCGTGTTGAACTCACTCATGTTCGGAATGGGGACCCCGTTTCGCTCGTGACAGCCCTTGCAGTCGTTGCCTCCGCCCGCCGGCACGGGCATGTACTTGGGGATCTCGGAGTCATCGTTGTCGGGTTCGTGGCACGTACTGCAGTTGAGCTTGTTGTGCCAAGCATGGCCGGGGAAGGCCTTGGCCGGGTCAATTCTGGACGTGCCCTGAATCTCGAAGGAGCCGAAGCCGTGGCAGTTGGCGCAGGCTTCTGTGGGCGCCGGCCAATCTGCTGGGTCCTCCGCGCTGAAGTCGTGGCAGCCGCGGCAGTCGCGCTTGACCTCGTCCTGCTTGAACAACCAGGATTCGGGGACGTGCTTGTGGTGCGAGAAGTCGATGGCGTCCGAGCGCGTTGAGCTGGGCGCCGCAAGGGGAGTCGACGCCACTTCGCTCACTCCGGGATCGTTGTTGACCAGGCTGGAGCTGTTGACCAGGCTGGAGCTGGCGAGCAACCCTGCAAGTGCAACGACGAGAACGGTGAGTGCGGCGAGGGGAAACCGGAAGCGGCCAGGACACGGTCTATTCATGAAGGCTTTCCCCAACGGGCTCTCGGCTTGCTTTTTCGCGTTGGGCGCGAAGATCGGCATCGTCATTTTCGATTTATTCCTCTCCTGAAACACAATCGATGAAGCGCGGCCGCAAGTATAGGTGAAGCGCCTTTGGAATCGAAGCGCGAGTTCCGGAGCGTGGGGCGAGAGGGAGCGGAGGAGGCTCACTTTGCGAATGGGAACGGGATTTCCTCTCGGAGGATCGGGGGCTCGCTGGTTAAGATCTGAGCCGCTCGTTTTGAGGGAGAATCGAGCCTGAAGAGAAGGTCTCTCGAGCACTTCGCTCGGGGCTATTGCAACAGAGCATGAATCGACGCTTGTTCCTGTCATGGCATTCGGTCTTGGCCTTCGCGGTCGTGGCCGGTTTCGTAGCCTGGATGATCGCCGGCGGGATGAGCCCCGGCCGCGGTCCCGGCTACCACCGCGGATTCTTGCTCGCGACCGGTTGGACGACGCTCGGCTTGTTCAGCATCGTCATCACGCACGTGATGCGGAAGTACGCGCATAAGCTCGGCGTCTCGCCGGAGTTTCGGATGCGCATGCCGATCGAAGAGCTCGAGCGCGCTGAAATGGCTCTGAACGAAATTCGCCGCAAGGTCATGGGCGGAGCACTCAGCGCGCGCGCGGATATTCATCGCGCGGCGCGGAACGCCCTGAAAGAGCACGGCGTGCAAAAGCTCCTCCGCATTCAGCTCGAACCGGGCACACGCGTCGGCGATCCGAGCTGGCGCGTTCTCGCGCTCCCGACTTTTCCGCTCGGCAAGATGTTTCACTGGATGCACGCGCACCTGTTCTACGGAATCGCCGCGCTGATGCTGGTCGTGTTGCACGCGGGCTATGCGCTGCGTCCGGGCATGGGCGGCTCGCTCGAGGTACTCGCCGGATTCGTCGCGATTACGGGGATCGTCGGGGTCTACTTTTGGTCGACGGGACCCGCGAAACTGACCGAGCGCGAGGGGGATCTGACCACCGAGAAAGCCTTTGCGTTGGATAAGAACTTAGAGCGCAAAGTGGATGCGGCTTTTGAAGGCGTGGACCCGGCGCTGCATTCCGAGTTCAAGGCACTGCAAACCGACGGGGGAGGATTCGCCGAACAAGCCAAGCTCGTGCGATCCAAGGTCGCGAGCTCTGGTCAAGTTCCCGCTGGAGTCAATGACCTGCTGGCGTTGCTCGGTCAACAGAACGCGGTTCGTGGAGAGCTGCGCGCGTTGCGCCGTATTCGAATGCGCATGCACGCCTGGCGTGTTGTGCATATCCCGGCGGCGATCCTGTTGCTTGTTCTTGTCGCTATCCACATCTACAGCGTCTTCGCCTACTAGGGAGTCTTCCGTCGTGTACGTCGTATCCCCAAAGCCGAGCCTCGAGATCCTCGCATGAGTGTTATTCCTGAGGAGGTCTACGAGCTCTCCCTATTTGCGAAGCTCAATCCGAAGCAGAAGAAGCTGCTGGAGGCCGAAGCCTCGCTCGACATCTGCGCGGCCGGCGAAGTCTTCTCGCGTCAGGGTGAGTACAGCGAGCGTTTTTGCGTGATCCTCACTGGCGGCGCCAGCATGTATCGCAAGGAGGACGGGGAGACGAAGCTGCTGGGCGCTTTTGGTCAAAAGGATTGGTTCGGAGAGCTGGGCGCGCTTTCGAGCCAGCCCGAGCCCGCGACGCTCAAGGCGGATACGAACTGCACATTCATCGTCTGCGACCAGGCTCTTTTCAAACAGCTCTATAAGAACAAGCACTTCAAGGCGCAGGTCGACGGTACCTACCGAAAGCTCTCGCTCTCGGTGCACCTGCGTGTGGCTCCGCTCTTCAAGAATCTCTCTTCGCGCCAGCTGCAGAGCCTCGAAGGTCGCCTCTCCATGTTGGAGTACGACAAGGGACGCGTGATCGCCGAGCAGGGCGCCGCGACCGACGCGGTCTACCTCGTGCGGAGTGGAGCGATCTCCTGCCGCAGCAAGAAGACCGGCAGAATCCTCGGCTACTACATGAGCAACTCGACCTTTGGCGAGCACTGCTTGACCGCCAAGGGAACCTGGCCCGGGGACTACGAGACGATGGCGGTGACGTCGGTTCTCAAGATACCGGTCGACGTGTTGCGCGACGTGTTTTCGGCGGAACCCGATGTGATCGCTGAGCTCTCGCGCCGCGCGGACCAGATTCTCGCGGAAGAGCACGGCGAGTCGACCGGCTTGTACGACCAGGTTGGGGGCGGTTCGGGCACTGCACCGACCTCGGATGAGCTCGAAGTCATGGTCGGCAAGCAGTCGATCAAAGGAGGCGAGGCGCTCGTCATTGACCTGGATCGCTGCGTACGCTGCAACGCCTGTGTCGAGTCATGCGTCTCCGTCCACGATGATCGCATTCCGCGGCTCTCGAAGACGGGGAATCGCGTCACGAGCAAAGAGACCGGCCGGCCCGTGATGCTCGCGACCTCGTGCTACAACTGCGAAATCCCCGAGTGCATGATGGCCTGCGAGTACGGGGCGATTCGCCGCGATGTGCAGGGTTTGATTCGCTACGTCTGGGATAACTGCGTCGGTTGCCAGATGTGTTCGAGCGCTTGCCCGTACGGGGTGATCAGCATGACACCGCCGCCCTCTGCGGGAGCGACCGAGCCCGTCTTCAAGCGGCATTGGTTCCTCCAGACGATTCCGTTTATCGGCAAGAAGTTCGCCGGAAGTCACCCCGACAAGTCGAAGCATTCGGCCGAACCGAAGCCGGACGAGAAGGCGGTCGGCGCGCTGCGCGGTGTGGAGTCGCGCGGCAAGGCCATTAAGTGTGATCTCTGCGCTGGCCTGCCTTTCGAAGCGTGCGTCTATAACTGTCCCACGCAAGCCATCATCCGGATGAATCCGGAACGTGTTTTGACCGGTCGCGACGAGCGGACGCTGCTTCCGAAGCATTGATCATTCATGAGTACACGAAGTAAATCGCGGGTAGAAAGAGGGCAGTGATCATGGGACGGATAGTCGTCAAGTCGAAGAAGAAGGTCCGCTTTGAATCCGAGTCGGGATCGGTTCGATTCGGAACCCGAACGACCTGCGAGGTGACGCTGCGAGACCCGATCGCGGCGGAGGTTCACTGCACCCTCAGCTTCACCCCTCAAGGTTTTGCCGTCGAAGATGGCGGCGCCTCGACGGGGACCTACGTCAACGGGCTGCGCGTTACAGGATCTCAGGTCTTAGCGGACGGCGACGAGGTCGTTCTCGGAGTCACGAAGTTCGTCGTCGCGCTCACGCGAGACGGAGACCTGCCGGTTCTTGAAATCGATTTGCAGGAAGACAAGTTCTTTCAAAAAGCCAAGATGTCGAGCGGCGACAATCCCACCTGGATCCCCGGCGATCGCGAGGCTTTCAAGGAGGCCGAGATCAACTTCGGGGCTTTTCCGGCACTTCGCGTTACCGGTTGGAGCGCTGTGCTCGTCGGGGTTCTTGTGATCGTTGTGCTGGCCGTCCCCAAGTTGCGCGGCATGGTTATGATTCCCGGACCCATTCACAATTTGCATGCCGACGTCGTCGAGGATGGGAACTGCGCCGCTTGCCACTTGAGTGCGGGCGATGACGGGCGATTCGGTTGTGCCGTTTGTCACGAAGACGAGCTCAAAGCGCGGCATCCTTTCGCGGGAACCGTCGGGTTCGCCGTTGCCGAGCAGGCCTGCACGCGCTGTCACGTCGAACACCTCGGGACCGTGACCGAGAGCCGGGTAATCGAGGGGAGCGGAGGGGCGAGTGTTCGCGTGCGTGACCCCAAGTTCGTTCCCCCGAACTTCCGAGATGTCGTGGGTTGCGAAGAGTGCCACCGCTCGAGTGTTCCCGGCGAAGCGGAAGCGTTGCAGCGGTTGGCTCGCGAGAACGCAGGCCTCGACTCGTCCGTGAGTGGAGGCAAGGCGCCTCTCGCACGTGCGCCTCAGCGGATGGACCAGTTTAGTCACGCACTTCACGTCGGCGGTCAATCGATTGCATGTGATAAGTGCCACTTGGCCGGCGATGAAGAGGGGCGAGATTTTGCCCCGGTGGCCTTCACGACCTGCATGACCTGCCACCACCACGAATCCAACTTGGCCTATAGCGCTGACGAGGTCACTCCAGATTCGGAGTGGATCGCTCTGGCTGCTGACTTTCGAATCGACCTGCATGGTGAGGCTGCTCTCAGCGCGACCTCGGGCGGCGATTCGAAGGGCTCAGCGCCGGACTCGGCAGGCGGTGGCGACTCGGCAGGCGGGGGCGACGCCGAGGGCAAGTGCCAGTTCTGTCACACAAGCGGCTCGAAACGTCGCATGAACTTATCGGACCGTCCGTTATTCGTGTCGAGTGTTACCGGGAAAGCGCTCCCCACGGGAGACGGCGCCCCGGGACTGTATTTCTCTCTGCAGACGCGTGGACATGAGGGACTCACCGACGCCGTCGATTGCGAAAAGTGCCACCACAAGGGCACGCTCGAGAGTCGGCCGCGAGTGGAGCGCACCTTCTATCATGGCTTGCATCTCTCACAGCTAGCCGTCGGATCTGCCGACGAGCTCGACAGCGAAGGAGCTTTGGCGCTCTCGAGCTCTTGCGCGGAGTGCCACAGCGAGACGCTTGGATCTACTCAGCTCGGAGGCGAACTCTTTGACGCCGAGAGCTGTGAGAAGTGCCACGGCTCGGATGGAAACGGTCGTGGTGTTCCCATGATTTCGGCATCGTCGCGTACGGAACAAGTGACTCGTTTCGACTTTCCGCACAGCCTGCATGTGGGGTCAACAAAAGGCCCGCTCTCCAAAGGTTGCTTTGCCTGTCATGAGTTCCAGAGTGCCGGCGACGAGCCGTTCGCCGTACCGACCACACGGCCCGAGGTCGCCAATTGTCTCGAGTGCCACACCAACCACCAATTCACCAAGGGTGGGTCCTGTGCGAACTGCCACCCGACGAGCTTCCGGGAAGAACCGGACGCACAGCTCGCGAGCTTAAGCTCGTTTAGTCACTTTGAGCCCGGGCACGCAGCCATGCTTGCCGACTGCAATCGTTGTCACGAGGGAGTTGCCGACGCTGAGCAAGTGCCCGAGATCGGGATGCCCGAAACCAGCGATAGCGCCTGCTTTGAGTGCCATTTCCAGGAACGATTCCACTGGAGGTAACCGAAACTTCCGAAGTCGTCCGCACGTCTTCGTTCGGAATCGAACGGTTTTCGGAGATTGGAACCAGAACTGAGACCGATTGGAGCAGGCGTTTTCTCGGCCTTAGGAATGTGACGCTCTCGGGAGGTTTCGCTCTCGAAATGCTCGCCCTAAGTGATTAAAAGGAAACCTGGATAGTGGGTTTCGTCGAGTCGGTTTTTCGCGAGCGCTCCTCCTTCGAAGGCTTCGGCTTTCGATTGCTCGCTGAATTAACGGAGACTCCGAGCCCCTCTATTCTCTCCGACAGAGCGGGCGGGTGCGTATCTCCTCACGCATTCGCCCGCTCTCTTTTAGGCCCGGCTATTCGCTAGCGGGCATCTTGTAGAGCGCAGGGTCGAAAGGCGGGTTGGGAACAAACTTGGTCACCTTCTGTGTGTACTCCGCATCCGTTTTGAGATTGGAATAGGGAATCGTGAGCTCATTGCAGTACAGGTAGTCTCCGGATTTTGACCAGGTCTTGTAGATGGCCACTTGATCGCCTGCGGTGTCCGTATAAGACATTCGAGCGGGTCTCCCGTTTTCGGCGAGCTCTATCGAGCAGATCTCCCCGATGCGGTCGCTGAAGACGATTTGTCCGTCTTCGCCCATCCTTGAAACGATGACGGAGTCTTCGACAGACAGCTGATGGAGCAGGCTATAGAGCCAACGACGAGTGTTCGCGACTTGAACTCGGTACCGAGAATTCGAAGTGAACCGAACGCCGAGGTCGCCAGTAATCCAACCCGGTGTACCGTCGGTAACGCAGACTTCTTTATTCCTCGCGCTCTGTTCGACACGAGAGTAGACCTTGTCGAAGTAGCGCCAGAGGTGAGCCGTCCTGGTACGCCAGATGCCACTCTGTTCGACTTTGGTCTCCGCGACAAGCTCCGCGCCCTTGAGGTTCGCCCAGAGCTCGCGGCCTCCGAGAGCTTCGAGCATGCGGTTCGTCAGAGCGACGGCTTCGGGGTCGCTCGCAGGAGTAGCGAAGGTGTACTCGATGGTGTCGGTGTAGTACTGGAGGTTCTCGGTGATCTTTTCGGCGGGACCCGCTGCGACGATGACCATGCTTCGAACCATGAGATTGCCACGCAGGGCCTTGATGACGTAGTTGCCTCGGATTTCCTCCGTGGCCTTCGCGTAGAGCTCGTAGTAGTTGGCGGGGAAACGGTGGATCGTCGTTTGGGCGAGTCGATAGGCGCGTACGGCGGGATCCTCAAGTTGAAGAGCTTCCCACTCGGCGAAACGCAATCGGCCTTCTTCAAGGTCCGGTCGAGTGACACGGCCAGCACGCTGCTCTTGGATAACCGTCATGTAAGCTTGAAGAGCTTCACCGACGTTCTCGTGGGTCGCGGAAAGCGTTCCCCGGAATAAACCCATGCGGTTCCAGTCCGATTCGAATCCGCACTCCGCCGAGGTGGCCAGGCCAGTAGCCACGACTTCCTTTTGAATGCGACTCTCGGGGCCGCCATTCGCCGACCACTTCCACGACTCCAGAGCGGGTTGGGTGATGGAGTTTCGAGAGACTCCCGGAGAGATGACCCGAACCTCGGTGTGGTCAGCACCCGGGACATCCACCACATAGATCTTCGCAAGCAAGGGGGTGTAGAGCGGCTTTGGCAACTCCGTTGGAACAGCTTCAACCTTGCCGAGACCATCGAGGGCCTTTTTCAAGGCCGCCTTGACGTCATTCCGGGAGAGCGAGCTTACGACTGCGCAGACCAATCGGTTCGCTCCTACGTTGGCGGAATGGAAAGCTTGTACGTCGGTCGCGGTGAGTGAACGGAGATGATCGAGGTTGGGTGTCGTGGTGTAATCCGGAAACCGACCGTAGAAAATATGTTCGGCTGCACGATCGGCGATACTGGAGACGGTGCTCTGTTCCACTTCCTGTTCCCGGACCAACGCCTCGCGAGTCGACGCGACTCTCTCCGTCGGATAATCGTTCGACTTGAGCGAAGCGGCGAGCCGCCCGATGGTCTCCTCGAAATCGGCAGGGGCACACGTGAAGGCAAACCGGATGGCGTCCAGGTCTACGGACGGCTCGATGGAACCACCTCGGCTCTTCAGCCAGGAGCTTAAATCGTCGGGGACGAGCAAGCGCGCGAGCAGAGTCGCTACGCCTTTTTGATTGCCGGGCTCTTGGACGCTGCCGCCCCGAATGGCTAGGTGGCCGTGGACCAGCCCGAGCGTGGTGTCTTGCTCGGAGACGAGTTGAGCCGAGCCGACCTTCTCCGGCTCTTCAAGGCGCAGCGGTGGAGCGCTCGCGTTGGCAATGGAACTGAATCCGCCGGTGGAGGGGACGAGAGAGGCGAGTACGAGAACCAGGGCGCAAGAAGGGTTCACGGGAAAAGGCTCCTTAGAAACACTGTGAGCAAAGAAGTGATGGTGAGCGGAGAGGAAGAGGGCTTCCTCCCGCGATTCCTGACGAATTCGCGGGAGAGTCTACCAGCAGGCGAGCGGAAGCTCGCCGAGTGGTGGTGAATTGCAGTATTCCGCCGTTCGTAGGTTACGGGCGGGTGGGGGAAGTGTTGACTCGGAGCCCCGAAGGGAATCCGAGCGAGCTGGGGGCCCCCGGGAGGGGGCGTTCCGGGGATCGGATCGACAGGGGAGGTGAAGATTCGGAGGGCGCTGGGCTCTCAATACTATCCCGCGGAGGGGCGGGGGGAGAGTTGGGGATCGGATGGCAAGGCACGGGAGCCGGAGTTTGGTCGCTGGCGGTCGGTCGGCCAGTGGAGAGATGAGCTCCATCGGCAAGGGAAGTGGAGGCGTTCTGGAGCCCACCAGCTACAAACCGCATTCTATCCAGCGGCGGGCTTCGCGCGCCCCGGAACGCAAGGCGTTGGAAGCGCAGTGGATGTGCGGCAGCGCCGAGAAGCTCCGAGCCCGCTCCACGAAATTTGAACCGAGAACCAAGCGAGAGACAGACGACCATGCAAGCGAGAGATTGGCATGCGCACTACGACAATGCGGTACCGAGCGAGCTGGACTTCGAAAAGCGACTGCTGACCGACTTTCTGGCCGAGAGCGCTCGCAAGTTTGGGGATCGAGAAGCGGTCGTCTTTCAGAACACTCGGCTGACGTACCGGGAGTTGAACCGCGATGTCGAACGCTTTGCTACAGCGCTCGCCAGTTTGGGTGTGAAGAAAGGCGACCGCGTTGCCATCCAGCTTCCGAACTTGCCACAGACGGTCATCTCGTTTTACGCCGTGCTCGCGCTGGGTGCCCAAGCCGTCATGACGAACCCGCTCTACACGCCGCGGGAGTTCTCACACCAGTGGGAAGACTCGGGATGCCGAGTCGCCATTGTCACCGACTACCTGTACGCCAACACGATTCAGGCTCATCGCGCCGAGCTCCCGATCGAACAGTTCGTCTTGGCTTCCATTCCGGAATACCTCAGCTTTCCGCTCAATTTTTTGGCGCCCTTCAAGCTCCGGAAAAAAGGTCTGATGGCGAACGTCCCTGAGGGAAACGGCGTCCATCATTTTAAGCGCCTGCTCAAACGCCATCCCGCCACGCCACCGAAGGTTGAGATCGACTGGGAGGACGAGGCGATTCTTCAGTACACCGGTGGCACGACCGGTGTGTCCAAAGGCGCCGTCCTCACTCACCGCAACATCTCGAGCAACGTTCAACAGGTGAACACTTGGTTCACCTGTTTCGAGCCGGGAACCGAAGTGATGCTTACCGCGCTTCCGCTCTTTCACGTGTTCGGCTTGACGATCGGCATGAACTGGCCGATTTCCGCCGGAGCGAAGCTCGTGCTGCTACCGGACCCGAGGGATGTCGGGGCGGTGGTCAAGGCGATTGAGAAAGAGCGCGTGACCGTCGTTCCCGCCGTCCCCGCGATGTTCAACGCGATCAATCAGGTCGAAGGAATCGAAGCGCGAGATCTATCGAGCGTGAAAGCCTGCTTCTCCGGATCCGCGCCACTCGCTCAAGATGTCCTCGAGCGCTTCGAGTCCCTCACGGGCGCGCGCATTCTCGAAGGCTTCGGTCTCACGGAGACTTCGCCGGTGACCCACGTGAATCCGCTCGAGGGTGAACGGAAGGTCGGAAGCATCGGAATGCCGATCTCCTCGACGGACGCCAAGATCGTGAACGACGATGGTGAACAAGTTCCGATGGGGGAGACCGGCGAGCTGCTGCTCAGCGGTCCCCAGGTCATGCGCGGATATTGGAACCGTCCGAACGAAACCAGCGAGGCATTCGATGGAGAGTGGTTCAAGACCGGCGACCTAGCGACGGTCGACGAGGATGGCTACTTCCGGATCGTCGGCCGCAAGAAGGACATGATTATTGCCGGCGGCTACAACATCTATCCCGACGAGATCGATGAGGTGCTCATGGGGCATCCCAAAATCCTCGAGGCTTCGACTATCGGAGTGCCCCACAAGAAGCGCGGGGAAACCGTGAAGTCCTTCGTGGTGCTGATGCCCGGCGAGACGCTGGCGGAACCCGAGGTCGAAGAGTGGTGCCGCGAGCGACTCGCGGCCTACAAGGTTCCTCGCGAGCTGGAGTTCTTGGACGAGCTACCGAAAAGCACCGTGCTCAAGGTCCTGCGGCGCGAGCTACGCGACCGCGAAATTCGCAAGCTGGAAGCTCAGTAGTCGCTCGGAATGGGAGACAGGGTGACCTGAGCTTCCACGGTATGCGGCTGAATGCCATAGCGCCCGAAGGCTTCGCTCGCGAGCGTATCGAGCGCGCCCTGATGCTCGAGCAGGACCTGACCGATCGCGGTTGTCCCTTCGTGAATCAGCGCCGAGAGTTGCCGAACGACATCGGTCTCCGCGCCCGCTATCGCCCAGTTCTTGGCCGCGGAGAGTCGTCCGGACACCAGCTGCCAACCGGAGAGCTCTTCGGAGTGATGCGAGCTGGGACCGCTCGCGTCGCCGACGCGATGCAGGAAGTGCGACAGCCCGTTCTCGTTCTCGAGCATGCGGTTGAGCTCCGTGACCACCTTGCTGGTGACTTTTCCGACTTCGATGACGAGGTCGCCCTCAAGCTCGACGAGGCGGTCGAGCTCCTGAGGGGACGTCACTTGCGGAGACAGAATCAGGGCACGTCTCATGCGCGATGCGCTCGCTCGAAACTCCACGAGTATGTGCTGGAAGGGCGCGGCGCTGCGCTCGGGTGCGCCGATCAGGTCGTTCGAGCTGCCCTGGAACCAGCGCGAGAGGAGCGGAAAGGTTGCCCGCGAGACCTCGGCGATCGCCAGAGTCAGAATGCGCGTCACTTCGTCGACGGCATCGGGGTGGTCGACGCGCTGAATTCGATAGTTCGAATCATCCAGTCGGTAGTCCGAGCGGGTCGCGAAAGGCTGAACCGTCATTTCGCCGGTCCCGTCCGGCAGGAGCGCCTTGCCTTCCAGCGAGAGTCGGTTGGCATCGCTCTCGCCCGTGGCACGTCCCAGGAAGAACTCTTTGCCTTGGCTGCGTTCTGCGATCAAGAACAGTGCGCCTATCACGTGTGAGTTACTCATGAGATCGGATTCCTTCGGGAGAGAGTGGGGTGCAAGAGCGCCTTCCCTAGTCGCGGGCGCTTGTCCGTGGTTGCTTCTTCAGGGACGGATGGACGGCGGAACGCATGTCGAGAGAGAGTGATGAGTTCGCCTAGGCGAACGGTCCACCGACGTTGTCCTTCGTGTGCGGTGCGATGGATTCGGGCATCTCGATGCCTTGAGATTTGGGCGTGGAAGCGAGGCTGCTCGAATCGGTGTGGCGACGCATGCGAGTTGTGCTCTTGGTCGGGACGTAGGGCGCACGCGCGGTCCTCGAACTCTTGGCTGCGGGGCTGCGCGGAACCAGTGTGTTCCGACGAAACAGATGCTGAGCGCCGAGCTGAAGCTCGAGCAGTCGCGTGAAGGGCACCGCAATCTTGCGAGAGAGCTCCAGCCCGCTGGCTTCCACCAGGGCTTCGGCCGTGAGAATTCCCGCGGAGTGAAGGGCTTTGAGCAGCTCCTCATCCAGTCCTTCGGGTTCACCCATTCGGAGTGCCGTCTCGCTTGCGTGATTCTCGCGGGGTTGCCCTGCCGCAGGTTGCACTGCCGCAGGTTGCACTGCCGCCGGTTGCTCTTCACCGGAGACCGAAACCCGTTCGTCGATCGGTTGGATCTGCGGGCTCGGAAGCTTGCTTCGCTGAGCCGCGGCGTCGAGCAAATCTCGGTGAGGCGCGAGCGCTCTCGTCGCGGAACGGTCTGCATTCCCGAGCACCGAAACGGGTTCCACGCGAATCGTCTCCGCAGCCGGCTCTTCGCTCGTTACGGCGAGTTCGGTGGCGAGGTTTTTGTGCGGGACGAGCTCCATCGGTGGAATCTCGACCTCGACAGAGTTTTCCTCAGACTCTTCCCGCGCCCCGACATGCATCATCGCGTCATCGAACTCTCCCTGCGCTCGGGCCAGCTCTTCAATGGCAATCCGCGCCGCTTGCCACTTGATCGGCGGCGCTTCAGCCACGGCCATCGCGGGCAAAACGAGCTCTTCCATGGGCGGGAGGTCTCGCTCCGGGGTGAGCGTCTGCTTGGGAATTCGCGTTGCGCTGAACCACGCACGGTGAGAGCGGGGCGAAGCCATGGAGGGCGGCAGCGAGCGGACGATGCGCGGCACAACGATGGACCTCTCTTCCGCTTTCGCTTCCACTGCTTCCTCGACAACCTCGACAACCTCGACATCTTCGAGCACAGGCTCGATCTCCGCCTCTTCCTCGACCGGCTCTTCGACCGCTGGGAGAGCTTGGGCCGCGGCGATTTCCTCCGCTGAGTTCTCGGGCGCTCCTCGCAATCCGAAGTCGACTTTCGAGGGGACTCGGCTCTCTTCGGGCTCGAGATTGTCCAACCTCGCATCCAACAGTTCGGCTTCGCGCTGAAGCCGTTCCGCCGAAGCCACGGAGAGCTCTAAGTACTGGGCGAGTTCGGCCGACGTGCACTGAGTGAGGTCGAGCAGGTTCTGACATCCCGCTGCACGCAGATCGTGCAGAGTGGAAGGTCCATCGGCGTGCAAGGTGCACAGGAGAGCCAAAGCGTCCATGCGTCTGAGGGATCCTAGGTAGAAGGAACGGGAGCGGGAACGTTGGAGGAGTCAGGAGACTCGAGCTTGCGAGCGGCGTGCGCAATCACCTCGCTGGCGAGGTTGTCGAAGTCGCGAGCCGCTCGAGTCTTGGGGTCGAGGCTTTGGACCGGCACTCCGTAAGCAGCGGCTTCACGCAGACGCACGCTGGTATGAATAACGGCGTCGAACATCTGGTCGCCGAAACGAGCTTGGGTTCCGATGAGGAGGTCGCGCGCGATTCGAAGTCGGCGATCGAACATGGTTGCGAGAACGCGGATATCGAAAGACCGGTCTCGATCGACTCCGGCCGCTTCAATCATACGTTGGGCTTTGAGCGCGCCTTGAAGGGCGAAGGCACCGGACTCGACCACCAAGATGACGGTGTCGCAGGCGGCGAGTGCGTTGGCGCAGAGAATTCCATCGACGCGCGGCGGGCAGTCGAGAATCACGAAGTCATAGGCCCTTTCGACACGCCGAAGTGCTGCGCCGAGGCAGGACTCGGGGTGCATGCGGCGAGCGCTGACTTCTTCGAACTCGGTCAGCGCGTCGGTGCCGGGCAGCAGGTCGATGCCGCCGGGAGCGCTCCGGATGGCTCGCTCGATCGCCGCACCCGAGAGCAGGACGTCGGCCAGCGAGGTGCCGTGTTCCCCAGCGCAGGACAGGGCCATCGTGGCGTGGGCTTGCGGGTCGAGATCCACAAGCAGGGTGCGGGAGCCGCGAGCCGCGAGCGCGCCGGCGAGGTTGACGGAGGAAGTGGTCTTTCCACAACCACCCTTCTGGTTGGCAAAGGCGAGTATGTGCATGGTGGCGGCACCGGGATCATGCACGCTCGGCCCAAAGGGTCCTCGCGAGCTCTCTCGGCAGATCGCACAAGGCCTCGTACGTGCTTGTCATTACAGGTCTTGCCGCAACGGACTTCCTACGCGCGGAGCTGTCGTCGGCACTCTCGTGTCCCCGTGTGGGCCGCTGGCTTCGGGCCGCGCCGGATCTCGAAGAGTTGGGTTCTACCGAAGCCTCGGAACGGACAGAATGGGGAGCCCGCCGAACGCATTCATGAAGCTCACTCCGCCCCTCACATCGCTCACGACGCTGGCTCTCTTTCTCGCCTGCACGAGTTGCCGAACTCGGCCTGCCGCCGAGGAATCCGCGGCCATTCCAATCGCGTCAGCTCCCGGTCTCCCCGTCAGCTCGGGCCTCGGCCAACACGCCCAGACGCGGACCCTCTTCCGCTCGCCGCTGCTCTCCGCGCACGCGACCCAGGTCTCCGGTCCGGTCGCCGCTCACTACCACGCCGATCACGAAGAGACGGTCTACGTGCTCTCCGGAACCTCACGCATGCGTCTCGGCGACGAGTGGATCGACTTGCACGTCGGCGATCTCGTTCACATTCCGCGGGGCGTCGTCCACCAAGTTGAGACGGCGGAGCCGGTCTCGGTGCTCTCGCTCTTCGCGCCGCCGTTTTTCGGTGAAGACCGCGTTTTCGTCGAAGAGGGAGAGGATAGCGATGGGGCTCCCTCGAGCTTGAGCTGGTCGAGCAGCGCCCTCTATGACGACGCTCGGACCGAGCCCGCGGGTTTTTTGTTCCTGCCCAACCCGCCGCGGGACCCGTTGCGTGGATTCGATCGCGACTCCTGAACTACATCCCGCTCTCTACGAGCGGCCTGCTCCTGATGGCGGAACTCGAACTCCCCACTCAGCTCATGGCCATGGGATAGCGCTCCGTGGTAAAACTCACACCACTTTGGCAAGACGATTCAGGCGCCCGTCGTGCTCTATCGACCCATCGACGGGGCGGCCGAGCGGCGATGGTGGATCCTCTTCAGCATCGAGTGAATGCGGTTTCACTACGGACTTCTAGGACGCGACGATGGCAACCGAACCTGGCGAGCAAGAATCGAACGACACGGCAACCGACGGGGAAGAGGCCTCCGTCGAAGTCGGCGCGGAGATGTCGGCGGGCGAAATCCTGCGCGGAGACTCGGTCTCCCCCGGTTTGGTGCTCGGGCTCGTTCACCGCAAAGACTACGACCTGCGTCGCGTGCGGGCATTGCGCGTGCCCCTCGACGAGGTGGACCGCGAGCTCAACCGCTTTCGCACGGCACTCGAAGATTCTCGGCTACAGCTCAACGACCTGAAGTCGCGGCTTGAGGGTCGCGTGAATCCGGACGACGCGCGCATCTTGGATACGCATGTCACCTACCTCAAAGACTCGGTCTTCATCGCGGATGTCGAGAACCTGATCCTCAACGAGCAGATGCGTCTCGAGGCGGCGATCACCAAGGTGATCAGCGACTTTGATCGGATCTTTAGACTCGTTCAAAATGAGACCTTGAGGCAGTCCGCCGTCGACCTGCGAGACGTCGCGATTCGGGTGCTTCGGAATTTGGAGAAGCGCGAGGGCGATGCCGACGGAGATTCCGGTCCGGACGAATACATCTTGGTGGCGCGGGAGCTCTCCATCGTCGACATGTTCAACCTCGCGAACGAGCGGGTGCAGGGCATCGCGACGGAAGGTGGCGGGCTGACCAGTCACGCGGCGATCTTGGCGCGCTCGATGGGGATCCCGACGATCACGAACATTGGCGGCTTGCTCGAAAAGGCCGACGAAGGGGACTTTGTCATTCTCGATGCGACCGAGGGTGTCTTGCGAATCAACCCCGGCGAGCTGGTGCGCAAGCAATACGCGCAGGTCGGTGAGGAGCGCGAGGAAGCGGCGACGGGGGACGGTGTGCCGGAGTGGGCGCAGGTCGAGACGGCCACGCGAGATGGAGAGCCGATCACCTTCACCGCGGCCTGCGGGAATCTCCCCGAGGTCGAGCAGGCAGCCGCTTTCGGAATGGACCAGATCGGGCTCTATCGGACCGAGCTGTTCTTCTTGGTGGAGAAGGATCCGCCCTCGCGCGAGTCGCTCGTACGCCACTACTCATCCGTGGTTCAAAAGAGCCGCGGTCCGATTTGCTTTCGTTTGCTGAGCGTGGACTCGAGCCTGGAGATTCCCTACCTAACCGGCAAGCGCGAGTCCTATCCGGCATTCGGCCGAGCCGGGGTTCGCCTGCTCCTCAGCCGAGAGGCTGTCTTGCGCCGCCAGCTTCAGGCCATCCTGATGTCGGCGCGAGGCGTCGATACGCGCATCGCGATTCCGATGATTACCGACTGCGGTGACCTGCGCCGCGTCAAAGAGATCCTGTTCGAGGAGCGCATCGAGCTGCGCAAGACGGGGCAGGCTTTTCAAGAACAGGTCGAGTTGGGCTGCGTCGTCGAGACGCCGGCGGCCATGATCGGCATTCGCGATTTGGCCCGCGAGTCCGACTTCCTCACGATCAATCTCGATTCCCTGGTGCAGTACCTCCTGGCTGCCGACCGGGAGTCGGCAGAGCTCACGCACTACTTCGAGAGTTTGCATCCCATGGTGCTTCGTTCGCTGGCGAAGATCAGCGGAGTCTGTAAGGAACAGCGCTGCTCGCTCTCCGTCTTCGGCGTGACGGCTTCTGAACCGTCCAACCTCGCGCTCTTGATCGGCTCCGGACTTCGAACGATCGATGTTCCGCCCGTCTCTCTGCGAGCGATGATGAACGAGTTGACCCAAATCGATCTGCAGTCGGCGAAGCGCGCGACGCGTGCGGCGGCGGGAAGCTCCTGCCAAGCCGAAACGGAATCCCTGATGCAGGGATTCCGCCATGGTTTCGCTCGCCCCTAATCTCTGGGGACCGCAGAGCCGCCGCTACTTCGGGTCTCGATTGCCGGCGGAATTCACCGACGGGATCGACTGGAACTGAACGGCGAGCAACAGCGGCATTTCGCCTTCGTGGCTGAGGGAGAGTACGGCGTACTCGCCATCGACAGCGGTGAACGAGGTCTTCATGGAGACGACGATCTTGTCACCATCCTTCTTCTTCATGCTCGCAGAGCCGACCGATAAGCAGCCCGATTGCGCATCGTAGGCCAGCCCTTGAAGCTCGATGACGTAGTCGAGGTCGGGCTGACGGTGAAGGGTGAGGAGCGTTTTATCCCGCGCGCTGACGTTCGTTCGAATGCTGCTCATCGCGAGTTGGTCGAAGCTCTCGTAGGGCGTGAGTAGCGCCAAGTTCTGGGCAAGGGCGGCGGGAACAACTCCTGTGCCTTGGTCCTTTAGGTAGCCGGAAGGACCAAGGAGGAAGGCCGACAGCATGATCTGGTGCGGCGCGCGGTCGAGCTCCGCCAGTCGCTTGAGGATGACATCGACGTTGGACTGGGTGTCGCGAACGACAATGCTCGCGGGCGTATCTGTGGCCCAAATACTCCAGGTCTCCGTCTGCGAGTCGTCGAGTTCTTCGATGTAAACCCGTCGGCGAAAAGTGCCGAGGCTTTGCTCGAGCGCGTTAGCGGAGAGGAAACGCGGCGAGTAGGACACCGTCACAATCTCAGATGATTTGGGCTCGCCTTGCATGGACTTCTGAGATTGCAGCAGATTCGCCGCCGTCGCTTTCGCCATTGCTTCCTTCTTCGCCGCGGCAGAGACGACGGAGTCGATTTCTTCGAGCGCTCGTAGAAGCGTGTCGGAACCCTTCACCGTGTCATAGACCACGACCATGCCGTTCAGTTCGAACAGGTTCCTCACCCGTCTGGGAGCGCCGCCCTCTTCCGAGCGCACAAGCATCTTTCGACCGTACAAGTCATCGACGAGACTGAGTACCTTTCGAGTGTCCTTCGAGTTCATCTCGTAGTACTTCAAGAACAGTTCGGACTCGGAGTAGATCTGATCTTCAACAGTCTTGAAGGCGGGTTGTTCATTGGCGCTTCCCGCATCTTGCGCAAGAGCGATCGTGGGCGAAATCAGAGCGGATAGTGCGAGCAGGAAAAGTGTGTTTATCTTCATGGAGAGGTCTCCGTAGCTTGGGTATCGAAAGGGTTGGTGATTGGATGATTGGACGAAGGCAAATTCGCAGCGAGGTAGAGCCGAACCGGACCCGACTTGAGTACGAGCCGCTCGTCGTCGGTGACTTCAACCTGAACGTCATAGCCCGTTGAGAGCGGACTGGACTCCCCGGACGAGCTGGGTTCCGATTTTTTATGATCGGCGTTATTCGCCGTGTACTGCTCGATAACGAGGCTCTTTGCGCCGGCCCGAAGTCCGAGAGCTGCTGCGAGTAGCAGTGCCGCCGCTGCCGCGAGGGCGAACCACTGACGGCGAGCGAGCGCCATGGAGCTTGTCTGAAGGGGAGGCCGCGAGACGAGCGTCTTGTTTGCCAGAGGCGCGGGAACCGCGATCGAACTCCAAGCCTCTTGAAGCAGCGAGACGCTCTCGCGGGTAAGCGCGTCTTCCCGCTCTAGCTCTTCGCCCAACCCTGTGCGCGGAGCGACGTTCGCCCAGAGCGCTCTCAGCTCGTTATCGAGCGCCTGCTCGTCATGCGGATGTTCTTCGCGGCTAGACACCGGGCACCTCGTCGCGGGCAGGGTCCGAGTCAGCCAATTGTGGTCCGAGAATGGAACGAACTCGTCTGCGCGCGAGAGCGAGCAGCGAACGCACGCTGCTCTCTCCAATGTCGAGCAGCTCCGCAACGGCGTTGGTGGTCAGTTGGGAGAGGTCGCGCAAGACAAAGACTTCGCGTTCGCGCGGAGTCAATTGGGAAAGGCAACCGGTGAGGAGCTCCTGCAACTCGTTTTGCTCGGCGTCGCGATCCGGACGCGAGACAAACCGACTTCGCGAATTCGAGTGCTCGGCTGAGTCATCATCGGTGGCTCTCTCGGCGGCGGAACTCTCCGCGCGCTTGCGAGCCTCGATGCGTCGCGTTCGATCGCGACACAGATTCAAAACGACGGAGGTCCGCCACGGTTTGTATTCGCGGCGGAGGTCGAAGTTTTCCAGTCGGTCTAGTAGGTGAAGCATGGCGTCTTGAGCGACGTCTTCGGCCTCGGTCGAGTCGGCGAGAAATCCGAGGCACAAGCGGTAGGCTTCGGGGTGTTCGCTGCGATACCAGAGGTCTTGGGCTTCGGCGTCACCGCGAAGGACGGCAGGGAGCCAGTTCGCAACGGATTCCGAAGTTTCGCTCATTCCGAAAGAGGTACGCGCGCCGTCCGCGGTGCGCTGAACGGTTTCTTCGGTCTCTTCTCGCTTTAGCGGTGCGGCGTTCTTCACGACGCCAGAGACGAGCCGCTAGCTCGCGAATTCCACCGTGGTAGCGCCTTTATTCGCGATTCGCGCCGTGCGAGCCTCGGCTCCCGGCCGGGCCGATTCGAGCTCTCCGCGCATGGCCTCTGCCACGGTAGCGGCATTGTTCGGAGCGCTAATCGCGAAGAGGGCCGACCCGCTACCACTCAAAGTCGCGAGCCAGGCACCGGCATCCCGAGCGGCTTCAAGTGCCGCTTGTGCGCCGGGAATCAGTGGTTTTCGATATTTTTCGTGCAGCTGATCTCGGCTGCCGAGAGCGAGCAATCGAGGATCCGCGGTTCGAAGGCCTGCAATCAAGAGTCCGAGCCGGCGCGGGTTCTCGACGGCATCTTCGAAGGGAACCGAATCCGGAAGTGCGTCGCGAGCCGTGCTCGTGGTGAGCGGTTCCTTGGGCCAAGCGAGAGCGAAACCCAGGTCGGGCGACAGCTCGAGCGAAGTGCAGGCAGGCCGCTCGCCCGGAATCGGAACGCAGAGCGTCGCGCCCCCGATGAGGCTTGCGGTGACATTGTCCGGGTGCCCTTCAAGCTCGAGGCCGAGGACGAGCTCTTCCTCGATGGATGGCGTGGTGCGCTTCAAGAAAGCCGCCAAACGAATGCCCGCAGCGATAGCGGCGCCGCTCGAGCCGAGCCCCCGTCCAATCGGAATTTCGCTCTCGATCTCAAATTCCCAAAAATTCTGGGCAACGCCAAACCTCTGCGAAGCGCTCTCAAACGCCCGGATCACGAGGTCCGAGCTCTGTTCCGGCCACTCCTTCGAAGCGGAGCCGCGAACGGTTCTCCTGTGGCCCGTGCTCGAGATGGGGCCGTGCATTCGAACTCGAAGCTCGAGATCGAGGGCGAGCCCCAAGCAGTCGAATCCGGGGCCCAGGTTGGAGGTCGAGGCGGGGACGGAGACGCTGAGAGTGCGGGAGGGGACGGAGGTGTTCACCCGCTCAAACTACAGAACGGCGGGACCTCCGTGTGGAAAGCCCGGCGCAGAGGTTGTGCTAGAGGAAAAGCGGTCCGTTCAGCCGGGGACTTCGAGGGAGCGAGTCCGGGGGGGATCCGAGCTTTTCCACGCGGATCTCGGGGGGGTCCGAGCTCCGGCTATTCGGAGGCCGAACCTCGCGATCTAGGAATGTGCAAATCGTGGGAGCGTCCACCATAGCCCTCGCGATTCCGCGCCAGTCGGTCCAATCCTAGGAACACCGATATCTAGCGCTTGTATGAGCTTCCTACGCAACATATCGTCTGGATGCCCGTGGGGGGCGGCTGGTCATGCGACCCTCTGGGCGCAATCAAAGACGACTGGGTGGGCCCCTCCACAGAGCGGAGCAGCACCATGTATGAGACCGACTTAGACAGAGAGCGCGAACGCCTCTACTCGCGCCTCTCCACGCTTCCGGGAATCCACCCCATGCCTTCGATCCGTAACTGGGTCTTGGTGGAGACTCACAATCCCCGCGAGCTCGCTCGGCGAATCAATCGCCGGATCGCTCCGGGAACGGTGAGCGTTCCCCGACAATTGTCGGATGCCATTCGCATCCCAGTTCGCGACCCCAAGTCGAATGAACTGGTCTTTGGCATCATTCGCGACTTGACCAATAAGCGCGCCGATGAGGAGGCCGCACGCGAAGAGGCGGAAGGCTCGGCGGCCGATGATTCGGCTGCCGAAGTCGGTTAGTCGCTGACCGATTCGCCCTTTGAAAGAGGTCGTCAGGTCGACTCGACCGGCGATCTGCTCCTCCGTCACGATTGAGAGGGGCCGCCGAAGGAGCTCGCGATGGCGAGCGCTTCGGTCGTCTTGACGGATTTTAGATGCCGGCAATTTCCTCAAATGCAACTAGGATGCCGCGCCGAGATTTTTTCTGGAAGTAGAAGAGCTATGCCGAAGAAGAGTGAAAAGAAGAACAGCACACGTCCCGAAGGCCGCGCGAAAGCGGGCAAAGGGAAGCAGAAGAAGACCGTCTCAGCGGACTCTCGAACTGCAGCCGCAGTGATCGAGCCGCCCGCAAAGAAGAAGAAGTCGAGCAGCGCAAATAAGGACGGCGCGAAAAAGCGCGGTGCGAAGAAACCGGCTGCGAAGTCCTCGCACTCGGAGCGCAAGCGCGCCGAACGCTTGGCTAAAAAAGCGGCCGAGGAAAAGGTCTACACCGCAGCGACTGCAGACAAGCACGAGCTGTATGAGCTCTCTGTTCAATCGCCGGAAGAAGACGTCAAATTTATTCGACGGACGTACAAGGCCATTCGAGGCAAGCAAGCCAAGCACTTGCGCGAAGACTTCTCCGGAACCGCTCTACTCGCTTCTCATTGGATTCGCCGCACGGACAATACGGCGGAAGGTTTTGATATTGACGAGGACACGGTCGGTTGGGGAATCGAGCGCAACTTCGCGCCGCTCGGTGATGTCGCCAGTCGATGCACTCTGCATCTCAAGGATGTACGCGAACCCTCCAATAAGAAGCCCGATGTTCGCGTCGCGCTGAACTTCTCCTACTGCCTGTTCAAAGAGCGCGAAGTCCTCGTCGACTACATGCGCCGTGCGCAGGAAGACCTCGCCGAAGATGGCATCTTCATCCTCGATATCCACGGAGGCCCCGAGGCGATGGAGGAGATGGAAGAGGATCGCGAGATCGAGGAGGGCTTCGATTACGTCTGGGATCAGGATCGCTACTGGCCCGCTACCGGCGACTACAAGTGCTACATCCACTTCGAGTTCGAAGACGGAACACGCATGGAGAAGGCTTTCGCCTATGACTGGCGACTGTGGGGCTTGCCCGAAGTGGTCGACTGCCTCAAGGACGCCGGCTTCAGCAAAGTCGATACCTACTGGGAAGGGACCGATGAAGACGGCGAGAGCGGTGACGGCAACTTCCGCCGCAAGAAGAAGGGCGAGAACTGTCTCTCCTGGATCTCCTACATCGTCTGCCAGAAGTAGTTCGATTCAGCGCTCACCGCTGTGAGCGCGAGAATTAAAAGAGCGCAGGGCGTTCTAGCTGCGCGCGATCGCGTCCCAATCGACTTCACCCTTTGCGGGAAGCAGCGGCAGGTCGCACTCCATCGCCTCGACGTACTTTTGGACAGCGCCGGTATTGAAGACCACGACGCGCTCTGCCGGATCGAGCTCACCCTTCTTCACGAGTTCAGCCAGCGCGCTGAGGCAGGCCGCGGCTTCGGGGCACAGCGAGATTCCCTCGAGCGCGTTGGCCTTTCGCATCCAGGGCAGGATCTCGGCCTCGGGAGCGGCCAGCGCTTGCCCACCGGACTCACGCACCGCGTCGAGGATCATGAAGTCGCCGATCGCTTTGGGGACGCGCAAGCCGCTCGCAATCGTGTGCGGGTCGGGAAAAGGCTCGGCATGTCGTTCGCCCCGCTCGAAGGCCGTGACGATCGGCGCGCAGCCGCCGGATTGACAGGCGTACATGCGAGGGCGATCCGATCGGTCGAGCCAGCCGAGCTGGTCGAGCTCCGCAAAGGCCTTCCACATTCCGATCAGCCCGGTGCCGCCGCCGGTGGGATAGAAGATCGAGCCGGGCAAGGTCCAGTCGAGCTGCTCGGCGAGCTCGAGGCCCATCGTCTTCTTGCCCTCGATGCGGTAGGGCTCCTTGAGCGTGGAGCAATCGAACCAACCGAGCGCTTCCGCGCCGCGATGCACGAGCGCGCCGCAGTCGTTGATCAGCCCATCGACGAGAAAGACTTTGGCTCCGAACAGGCCCGCTTCGTATCGATTGACGAGCGGCGTGTCGGCGGGCATGAAGACAAAGGCTTCCATTCCCGCGCGCGCAGCGTAGGCGGCCATCGCTCCGCCGGCATTGCCAGCCGTTGGAATGGCGAGCCGCGTAACGCCGAGCTCTTTGGCGCGCGAGACCGCCATGCAGAGCCCGCGGCTCTTGAACGAACCGGTCGGGAGTTGCGACTCGTCCTTGATCAAGAGCTCTTTCAACCCGAGCTCGGCGCCGAGCCGCGGGCACGGGAGCAACGGGCTCATGCCCTCGCCGAGCGTGATCACATTCTCGTCGTGTTCCACCGGCAGGAGCTCGCGATAGCGCCAGAGAGTCGGCTCGCGATCGCGCAGGTCTTCGCGCGTGACGGCTCGTCCGATGGCATCGAGGTCATAGCGAACCCAGAGCGGACGATCGGCGTGCGTCGTCTGGAGCTCGTCGTGGGGCAGAGCGGTTCCGTCGATGGCGGATTCGAGGTGGGTTACGAAGCTGGGCATAGGGCGGGAGGGTGAGCTTCGCTCGGAAGCCGCGAAGGAGCTCGGCTGAGAGCTAGGCGGTGCTGCTCGGTAAAGCGTCGGCTCGGTTGGCGCGGCGAGCTTGGTGCCACCAATAGAGAGGTGCTCCAAGGGCGAGTCCTTCTAATAGCGAGACGACGGGCGCGAAGCCGAGATAGAAATTGTTGCGGCCAAAGGGCAGCCAGAGCGCGGTGCCCAGTCCGGCGATTAACAGATAGACGAGGATCAGTTTCGCGTCCGTTCGACTCGTCGCTCTTCGAATTTCCGCGCCGATCACCACGAGTCCGATTAGCACAAGTGGGATTCCGAGCGGCAGACGGAGGAACGCGTAAATGGGTTCATACTCGCCGTTGAAGGCCTTTGCGGAGAGAGCGAAGTGTTCGCCCAAGGAATCCGCGCGACCCAGCCGCTCGCCGTACTGATCCTTTTGGTGGTTGATGTCGTTCTCCCAGCCTTCCATGAGCGCGCCGAGGTTTTCGATCGGCGCAGGCCACAGGTGCGGACTGAAGAGGAAGAACAGCGAGAGCGTCGCGAGTCCCGCCAAGCACCACGGAATCAGGACGCCGTGCAACCCGCTCGTCTTGCTCTCTTGCCGATTGTCGAGCCAAGCCAGGAGAATCCAGAGCCCGACC
Source organism: Planctomycetota bacterium (assembly GCA_029259635.1). Lineage (GTDB taxonomy): Bacteria > Planctomycetota > UBA1135 > UBA1135 > OFTM34. Next base: position 54,427 of record JAJDEU010000039.1, read on the forward strand.
ATCGGCGAGAGCAGAGCGCCGTTGAGCTTGGAGCCGACCGCGAGTCCGGCTAAAAGACCCAGGCCGAGAATGGTTCGCATCGCCGAGCGCGTACCGATTTTTTTCGAGGCGAGCAGCGCGAGCCAGAGCGCGAGCAACGAAAAAGTCATCGGAAAGAAATCCGTTCGGATGCGGGTCGCGTGGTCGGCGACGACCGGGGAGGCGACGAACAGGCCGAAGGCGAGGGCTCCCGCGGGCCAGCCGCCGATGCGCTGCGCAATCAGGAAGAGGAGCGCGGCGGAGAGTGCGGCGAGTAGCGTGACGATGGAGCGAACGGCGATTAGCGGCGGAAAGACGGCTAGCTTCGCGCGCTGGGTGCGGCCCTGTCCGGCGCCCTTGGCAAAGCGAGGAAAGACTGCGGCGTCGTACTGATCGTGGGAGAGAGCGAGCGAAATCCCGCCGAAGACGAACTTCGGGAGGAGCGGATTCATGAAGCCGAAGGTGGACTGATGAATGCCGACCTTCCAAGGATTGCCGTCCGGGTCACGGTTGGGCGAGGGGGGAATGCCGTCGAGAGGGGACGCGTCACCGAGGGCTTGGCGCGTGGTCTCGATGGATATCGTCAGCCACTCGGCTTCATCGATCTCGAAGCGGTCCTGGCGCGGGTCGGGAGCGGTAGCCGCGAAGAGGGCTGCGGCAAGTGCCGTGAGGAGGAGAAAGCGGAGGGGAGCGGGCATAGTGGAACGAGGGCGGGGCGCTATTCTCACCAGAAGGCTCAGCCACTTCCAGATCCAGATGCGGCTCACTGCTCGCGATTGCTACCGTACAGTCCGATTCGGCCTACTCGCCCACCATTCTTTTTGGTCTCTCACTGGTCTCGGTCACTCTGTGAAGAATCCCGTCGCTCGCGCTCTCCCCTTTGCCCTCCTGTGCGCCGGGTTTGTGGCCTGTGACTCGGGTACGGTTAGCAATTCGGCGCCGAAGAATTTGTTGATGGTGATCTTCGACACGACTCGAGCCGATCACTTCTCGACCTACGGCTACTCGGAGCCGACCACGCCCACCGTCGATGCGCTCTCATCGCGCGGCGTTCAGTTCGATCGCGCTTACGCCCAATCTTCCCTCACACCGGTTTCGGCCGGCGCGTTCCTGACCGGCATGCTTCCCCATCGACACGGGATTCGCAGCCTGATGTCCGTGGGCGAAGGGAGCTTGAACGCTGGAGTCGAGACGATCGCTGAGCGCTTCCGCGCAAACGGTCGAAAGACGGCGGCCTTCGTCAGCGCTCGACCGATGGGCGCGCACTACGGACTCGACCGAGGCTTCGACACTTTTTCGGACGACGTGGGCACCGCCAAACCGAAAGCGCCATGCGGCAACGAGTACCAACGTCGCGCCGACGAGACGACCGACTTGGCGCTCGACTGGTTGAACTCGAACGGACTCGACTCCTTCGCGTTGATGGTTCACTTCTTCGATGCGCACGACGCCAACCTCGTGCCGCCGCGCGAATTCCTCGAAGAGCGCGTGTCTTTCCTATTGCCCGCCAACGTCGAAACTCCCTGCGCGCTGCGCGGCTTGCCCGATAAGTTTCGCATCGAGCTGTATGACGCCGAGCTCGCGTGGATGGACTTCCAGCTCGCGAGAATGCTGGAGCGCCTCGATCGACTCGGCGTTCTCGATCAGACCTTGGTCTGCGTCCTTGCGGATCACGGCGAGGGTTTGGATCAACACGGCAATTGGACTCACGGTTGGCTCCATCGCGAACAGCTGCGCGTGCCTCTCGTTCTCGCGGGGCCCGGTCTTCCGCCCGGAACGGTCGTCGAGAGTTCGGTTCGCCTAATGGACTTGTTTCCGACCTTCGTCGATCTGTTCGAGATGCGACTTCCGAGCGAAGGTGTCCAAGGGGTTAGCCTGCTTCCGCTACTGCTCGGCGGAACGGAATCGCACCGCAACCTCTACGCAGAGGTTCATCACGACACGAACGACTTTCTCGGGCGCGATCCGGCCATGTTCAGCTTGGAGCACAAGAGCTGGAAGTTGATTCACCGGCCCGAGAGCGGCGAGCACGAGCTCTACCACGTCGCGAAAGACCCCGAAGAGCTCGTCAATCTGTATGCGGAGGATCATCCCCAGGCCGTCGCTTTGAAGCTGGAGCTGGAGCGGCTCGGAGTGCTTGGCGGCGGACTTGAGACGAGTGAAGGTCTTCCGCAGTCGGAGAGGGACGCGCTGGAGTCGCTCGGCTATTTGGGCGACTCCGAAGAGGAGCCTGACAAGAATTCGAACACAGAAGACGGACCCGAGCGGGACGACTGAGTGTGTCCGGATTCGTATGGCGCGCTCTAAGAATGGAGAGCGCTATGCCTTCCGCCTTGCCGACCTCGGCCAGCAGGCCTACCTTGCCCAGCATGTCTGTCTTGACGAGAGAGTCCGCTCAACCCGCAGATTCGATGAAAGCCATTGCGGTGCGCGTGAGTGGACTCACGAAACGCTATGGCGACTTGGTCGCGGTGGGTGGGATTGACTTCGAAGTGAGGCAAGGGACCTGCATGGGAATCTTGGGTCCGAACGGAGCGGGCAAGACCACCACGATCGAGATCTTGGAGGGGCTCAAGCAGCCAGACTCTGGCGAGGTCGAGGTTTTGGGGCGGAGCTGGGCACAAGATGCGGAGGCGATTCGAGAGCGCATTGGAGTGCAGCTTCAAGAGACGGTGCTCACGGAGAAGATGACGGTGGAGGAGACGGTGCGGTTGTTCCGCAGCTTTTACGCGCGGGGCGCCGACTGCTCGGATGTGCTCGAGTTGGTCGGCTTGACCGAGAAGCGGGCCGCGCGCGTTGGCGATTTATCGGGAGGTCAGAAGCAGCGACTCGCGCTTGGCTGTGCTCTCGTCAATGAACCCGAGCTCTTGTTTCTCGACGAGCCGACGACCGGACTCGATCCACAGGCGCGCCGCCGAGTTTGGGAGATCGTGAGCGAGCTCAAGCGCAAAGGCGGAACGGTCATACTGACCACGCACTACATGGACGAGGCCGAGGTGCTCGCCGACGAGTTGGTCATTGTCGATCACGGCAGCATTGTGACGCGCGGCACGCCCAAAGATATTATCGCGGGGCTGGAGGCGGAGAGCGTGGTGAGCTTGGTTCCCGCCGAGGGTGCGGTGTTCGACGACGGGGAGCTGGGTGCTCTGGCCGGCGTCTCTGAAGTGCGCCGCGAAGCCGACTCCATCGTTCTGTCCGTCTCCGATACGCAGCGAGCGATTGGCGCGCTGTATCAATTCCTCGCTCGAGAGGGGCTCGAGCTGCTCGACCTTCACACGCATCGACCGACACTCGAAGACGTCTTCGTGTCGTTGACCGGTCACCATCTCCGAGACGATTGACCGTGAAACAACGATTGCAAGAACTCCTGCGGCTGACGCAAATGCAGTTGGCGCTGTTCATCCGCGAGCCCGAGGCCATGTTCTGGACCTTTGGCTTTCCCATCATCATTTCGGCCGTGATGGGCTTTGCCTTTCGACGTGGCGAGTTGCCGCCGAGTCGAATCGCCGTGCTGCCCGGGGCTGGACAAGCGGAGCTGGTCTCCGCTCTGGAGGAGTTCCCGCACGTCGAGCTGGCCGAGGTCACGGACGAGCTGGAAGCCAAGCGGAGCCTCTCGTCGGGCAAGTTGGACGCGCTCTTGATCGGAAAGGAAGCGGACGGAAAACCGATCCTGTTCATCGACGCCGATCGCGTAGAGGCGGAAATCGCGCGCTTGCGCATTGAGCTCGCGCTCGGCGGTCCTCGTGATCCAGCGGCGACGATTGAGCACCCGACCGGCAACGGCTCGCGCTATCTCGACTTTCTCTACCCGGGCTTACTGGGACTCAACCTGATGGCCACGGGCATGTGGTCCGTCGGATTCACCATCGCGCGCATGCGCCAAAAGAAGGTGCTGCGCCGCATGCTCGTGACCCCGATGCGCAAGAGCTCCTTCTTGGCCTCGCTCTTCTTCGCGCGTCTGGCCTTCCTCGCTCTCGAGCTCGGCGTCCTCATCGCCTTCGGCGCGTGGGTCCTTGAGGTTCCCTTCCGCGCCAACTGGCTCAGCTTCTTCGCGCTCGCCGTTCTAGGAGCCGCAGCCTTCTCCGGTCTCGGCCTGCTGGCAACCTCGCGCTGTCAGACCATCGAGGGCGCATCGGGCATGCTCAATTTCGTCATGATGCCGATGTGGCTTCTGTCGGGAGTCTTCTTTAGCTACGAGCGTTTTCCCGATGTGCTGCAGCCCGTGATCCGCCTGCTTCCTCTCACCGCACTCAACGACGCCCTGCGCATGATGATGCTGGAGGGGCGCACGTTGATTGAAATCGGGACCGAGCTCGGAGTGCTCGGCCTGTGCGGCGCCCTTTCGTTCGCTCTCGCGCTCCGCGTCTTTCGCTGGGAGTAGGAGCGGTTTTCAGCCCTCGGGTTCCTCCGCTTTCGGAGCGGGCAGATTCATCGCCGGAATGGCGGGCAGCTCCGACGAGTAGAGCCACGCTTCGAAGAACTCGGCGAGGTCTCGATCGGAGTGCTGCTCGGCGAGAGCGATGAAGTCTTTGGCTCCTGCTGCGCTGTTCTTGAAGGTCGACGTCCAGGCTTTCAGCGTACCGAAGAAGGCCTCATCGCCGATCTCGAGTCGAAGTGCGTGGAGAGCGACCGGCCCTCGCACGTAGACGCCCAGACCGAAGAGATGCTCGACGCCGGGGTCGCCCATCAGTTCGTGTTCCGCTTCGCTGAGGTAGCCGTAGTAGCGCTCGACAGTCTCAACGATGGAACCCTCGTCGCCGGTCTTTTCCGTCCACAGCCACTGAGCGTAGGAGGCGAACGCTTCCGCCAACCAGAGGTCGCGCCAGCTCTCGAAGCTCACGCTATTGCCGAACCACTGATGCGTGAGTTCGTGGATCTGTACGCCGATGCCGGGCGACTTGCCGCCGTAAACCGGAAGGGTTTGCGTCTCGAGGGCAGCGGGAGGACCGGCCCCCGCGACGACTCCTCCGTAGCACTCGAAGGGATAGGGCCCGAACCACTCGGACAAGGTTGTGATCATCTCGGGAGTGCGGCGAAAGCCCTCCCGAATCTCTTCCTTGGTGGCCGGCGGAAAGTAGAAGGTCAGCGGCAGTTCGTTCGGACCGACCAGCTCCTCCACGTCGAAGCGACCGATGTTGACGGTCGACAGGTAGGTCGCCATCGGGTCCGAAGCGACGAAGTGATAGCGCTGCTTATCGCCTCGCGTCTGCACAGAATTGAGGATCCCGTTGGCTGCGACGACGTAGTCGCTCGCGACCGTGATCTCGAACTCGTGCGTGGCCTTGTCGAGCTGGTGGTTGTTGCACGGGTACCAATTCATCGCTCCCGTCGGCTCGCTCATCGTGATGATGAGCTCGCGTTCGTGCATCCAGCCGATCCCCGGAATGGGCAAGCCGGGAAGCGGCACGACTTCAGGCATTCCGGAGTAAGTGACGGTGGTCTGAAAGGGCGTGTTCGCGCTCAGTGTCATCGCGGGTACGATCACTAGCTCCTGACCTTCACGCCAGAAACTTGCGCTCTCTCCGTTCACTCGGATGCCGGAGACTTCCAAGCCGGAGAGGTCGAGGTTGAAGCGGGAGAGATCTTCGTCGGCGACCGCGTCGATCGTGGCGAAACCCTCGATGTGATTCGTGGCGACGTCGACATCCAGGACGATGCGGTAGTGCTCGACGTCGTAGCCGCCGTTGCCGAGTAAGGGAAAGTACGGGTCGTCGTAGCCCGCCGAACCATAGCCGTCGGTCGAGCTGGTCGATTCAAGAGAATCCGCGCCGGTCGAGCTGTCGAGGGGAGCCGGGCTTTGGCAGGCGACGAGAGTGAGAGAGGTTGCAAGTAGGGTGATGCGGTACATAGCAGAGATTCTTATCTCAAGGCCCGAGAGTGGCCAGCCTCGACCTCCGAGGAATCCGTTCGGATGGCGAAAAAGAGCAGGAACCGTCCATCGATGAAGGTTTCAACCCTCACACGGTGACTTACAACCTGTTCCTTACTCTCTCTCACGCCCGGTTGCCCGTAGCCTGATTGCAAGTGGGAATCCGAGACGCTGCAATCATGACCGTTCGCTCATCTCGCTCGGAAGTGCTCGGTCCGATCCCCGCGGATAGAATGGAACCGTCCCGCCAAAGGAACTCAATGCGATCAAGCCCGCTCTCAACCGAAGTTATCTCGCAGAAAGTTTTCGCAGTGCAGACCGTCAATTCGCGCAGGCGAGGAGTTTCACTCGCCCTCGCGGTCGCGCTCTTCGTCTCCGGTTCATGGACCTCGAGCGCTTATGCGGCGCCGGTGCTCTCTGGCACACTCGAGAGCGTCGAAACCGACCTCACTCTGCGCGAACTGGAAGAGCGCAGCACGGAAGTCGCGGCGCGGGCAGTCGAGGCCACCGTTGGGCTAAAAATTGGTCGCAACCTCGGTAGCGGAGTCATCGTCAGCGCGGACGGATACATCATCACAGCCGGACACGTCGTCGACTCTCCCGGTCAAGCGGTGGACATTACGCTAGCTGGCGGACGCGTCATTTCGGGGCGCACTCTCGGAGTGAATCGCTGGATCGACAGCGGCTTGATCAAGATTGAAGGGAAGGGGCCTTGGCCTTTTCTTGAGATGGGCAGCGGAGCGAGCTTGGACGCCGGCGATTGGGTTCTCGCGCTCGGGCACCCCGGTGGAGTCGAAGAGGGACGTCCCCCCGTCGTCCGACTCGGTCGTGTCACTTCGAGCGACGCACGTGTGATCCGCTCGGACTGCACCATCGTCAGCGGCGACTCGGGCGGACCGCTGGTTGACCTCTCCGGTCGAGTAGTCGGGATTCACACCAGCCTCCGGCCGGTGTTGGTTGCGAATGATCACTTGCCGGTCGATACCTATCGCCGGACCTGGGATCTCTTGAAGTCGGGCAAGAGCTGGGGCGGCAAGCCGGGCGGACGCGCGATTCTGGGAGTGAAGGGGGAGTTTCAGGACGGTGGCGTTCGATTGAGCTCGGTAGTCGAAGGACTTGCCGCGGACCTGGCGGGCCTGATGGTCGGCGATGTCATTACCGCTCTCGGAGAAACCAGTCTCTCCGGTGGATTCGCAGAGCTCGAGCAGCGCATTTCGGAACACAGCGTTGGCGACCCCGTTCAGCTTGCCGTGGATCGCGATTCGGAGAGCCTCGACTTTCTCGTGAAGTTGTCGCGTTATGAACAAGGCGAGCCTGTGCGAATCGTGCGGACGCCGTGGTCTGCGCTGCGCAGAAAGAAGAACGACTCCGTTCTGATGAGAACCTTCCAAGACAGCGTCCGTTCCGTGAAGGATTCGGTGGCGAGCATCGTGTGCAACGGTCAACGGGTCGCGCTCGGTTCAGTCTTGAGCGAGGACGGGCAGATCCTGACGAAGGCGAGCGAACTCAGCGGTGAAGTGACCTGCTGGATCGCCGGGCACAGCTACGCCGCGGAGCTCGTCGGCATCAATCGCGAGTACGACCTGGCCCTTCTGCAAATCGACGCGAGCGGACTCGACGCCATTGAGTTTGTGGACGACGAGCCGGAGATCGGTCAGTGGATCGTGACACCCGGAACAACTTCGCTCCCGATTGCCGTCGGCATCCTGAGTGCTGGGCCGCGCACCATTCCGATTCGCAGCGGCTTTTTAGGAGTCTCCATGCAGAATGCGGCGGAAGGCGTGCGGATCGAACGAGTCGTTCAAGACTCGAGCGCTGAGAAGGTCGGGCTGCTTCGCGGAGATTTCCTCGTCAGTGTGAACGGCCGTTCCGGGTTGACTCAGAGATCGACTGCGCGAATTCTCGGGGCGCTGCGGCCGAACTCGGAGGTGGAACTCGAGTATCGGCGTGGAGCGGGGACCTATCGCGTGCGCGCGGTGCTCGGCTCTCGCCCGGAAGAGGAGAACAATCCGGTCGAACAACAGAACCGCCAAGCGGGGCCGCTCAGCAAACTTCGCTCGGGATTTCCGACGGCCTTTCAGCACGATACGGTGCTCGTGCCCAGCGAGTGCGGGGGACCGCTGCTCGATCTTTCCGGCCGTGCGATCGGCGTCAACCTAGCGCGGGCTGGGCGCACCTCGAGCTATGGGTTGCCGGGCGAGTTGGTTCGAAAGTTGGTGGCGAAGATCGAGCGCAAGGCCGCGGATCACTCCGCTACGCCGGACAAGGTGATGCGGTAGGGCGACGGAGCGGAGACGGCGTCGTGCGTAAACTCGAGCGTTGTCGACTTCTCGCCGGGGCTGCTCGTCGGTCGAAAGAAGAGCCTGAAGAAAGTGGCGTCTCCGGCGCCAAGCGTCGCCTCCGCTAGACAGCTGTTATTCACCGCCAAGCGCATCTCGTTGGCGATCTCCGGCCTGAATTCCAAGTCGATATTCGCGACTCCGCCGGCGCAGGCGTGGCAGTAGCTCATGATGGTTCCGCGTTCGCACAGCTGTCCCTGACAGGAGAGTCCGCAGGTGTCGAGCGGCGGGCAGTATTCGTGGGTGTGGCGAGCATTGAACGCGTGGCCGAGCTCATGCGCCAGAACGTCGAAGTCCCAGTACAGCGCGCTGCTGCCTCCGGTGTACGTGCTCCAATCGGTACTCGCGGTCAATCCGGTGGAGACTCCGAAGCCGTAGTTTTGATCGCAGAGCACATTGATGTAGCTCATGCCGCCGCCGAGTGCGCCGGAGAGCAGGTGGGCAAGGTCGGCGGTCACAGGCCAGCTCTCTCCATAGATCGGAGCCCACTCCTGTTGAAACTCGGCGAGCAAGTGTTCGACGGTTCCACCGGAGTCCTGCGTGGTCCACGGATCGTCAGGCGTGGTGTGGATTCCCAGGTAGACGATTTGAAAGGTCGTCGCGACGTCGTTGTGAAAGCGGTCGCTCACGGAGGCGACGAGCTGGGTAACGTAGTTGGCGAGCAGTGTCGAGTCGCCGAATTTTTGGAAGAGCTGATAGTCGGTTTCGAGGGCGAGGCGGCAGACGTAGGGGACATGGCTTCCTCCGTCTGTGGTCGCAGCCGAGGTGATCATGCCCTGCTCTTGCCCGGGAACTTCACTGACCCCGCTACACAGGTTGGCAGCCGTTGGGACCACTGCGCTGTGGAGCGCGGAGTTGACGATCATGCTGGACGGCGCGGACCAACTCGCACCGGCTTGTAGATGCATGGTCTCCGCGTCGTGATCGCTCGGCGAAATCCAGCCGCGTGATCCGGCTTGCGAGAGCGAGAGGTGAACGGAGGAGCCCGGGTCGCCGACGACGAATCCCGACCAGCTGCTGCCGCTCCCCGAGAGCGAAGCGAGGCCGCCGGAGACCAGCTCCCCGTCGATCGCCAGTATGGCGTCCGCGCGAACCGGCGACGGAATGCGCTTGAGGTCCAAGTCGACCGGCGCTCCTCCTGGAACCGGAACACCTCGCAAGACGACGTGCTCGAATTGTTCGAGCTCCTCGAGCATCTCACGAGAGAGCAGGAGCGGAATGCTGTTCGCGTCGCTATTGGTTGCGGCGCTCACGCCGAAGAGTGGCGAGGCAACGTCGACGGGCGTGGAGGCGATGGTTGCCAGCGAACCGATTTGAACCGGCGTTTCGATGACGAAGTCCGACGTGTCGCCAGTCGTGATGATCGGTGCAGAGATTCGAAGTGGAGCGACGCCGATGTTGTTCAGCCAAATGTCGATGCCCGTCTCCGTCGGGATACCGATGGTTTGATGGCCCATGGCAACGTTCGCCATCGTTGAAAGCAGCTCCCCACCCTGGACACTCTTTTCGACCAAGAGTGTCGAGCTCTCGTCGTCCAAGATGGTCGCAGTGATGTGGGTGCGGCCAGCGACGAATGAATCGCCCACGGGCAGCAGCGCTAGATTCAACGTCTCGTTGCCCTCAGAGACGCCGTCGTCGAGCGGGTTCCAGGAGATGGTCATCCGGTCTCCGCTCTGCGCGCCGATCGGAAAGGTCACGGTCAGTGCGCCAAGCGCGATGTAGTCGGTGCCGGGCACAGCCGTTCCCGTCCCTAAATCGACGACGAAGTACTCCACGGGTTCTTCGAGGGTTCCGAACGGGACGAAGATCTCAACCTCGACGGACACCGAAGAACCGGTCTCCGGAGACTGCGAGCTCGTCGAGGCGAACTGTGCGCTGACGACACTCCCACCTCCGCCACCGCCGCCTCCTCCGCACGCGGCAAGGCCCAACACGAACGGCAGGATTAGCGGCATCCGGACAAGCCAGTTCGCTGGCTTTGCAGCGCTTCTCGAAAGGGCAGTTTGGCTTGTCACGATGAATCGACCGGGTGTGAAACTCGCTGGGATTCGATAAGTCGAATTCAGCTCTTTGCGTATCGGAATGCGCCACCCAACGGATAAAGCAGAGCTCGTTTTCCTAGAGGAAGGATCTCGAATGGCCGAAGGACGCCCCCAATGCCGGAATGTTTTTCTGCCTTCTGACCGGAGAGCCGAAGTCTCGGTCGCTTGTTCTTGAGAAAGCAGCGCAACGCACTGAGGTTTTGGAGCGATCGTCCGATACATAAGACCTGTCGAGATTCGACGGACCCCAACTCATGCTGTCGAAATTTGTACAAATGCTTCTCGGCTGGATCACGCGCTTTGCCAGCAGCTTCGATCGTCAGCCCGTGGCGCGAGCGAAGCCCCGCAAGGCGAAGCCCCGAAAGGCGAAGCCTCGGCCGCGGCAGTCCACTCCCGCGGCACCGAACCGCACGGAGCCCGATGCCGACCCCGAGCATCCGAAGGAGGAAGGGGCTCAGGTCGAACCGAGCACTGAAGTCGAAGCCCTAGCGATGCCGGAGCCGGGTCGCGAGATCCCGTTGGAGAGCGATCAGGTCACTACTGGACCGCTTCGTACTCGACAGCGACAAATCCTGGACCGAATCGGCGAGCGCATCGAGCGCGGGCAGTTCAACCTTCCACACCTGCCGTCGACGAGCATGGTGGTGATGGATCTGGCGGCGAACCCCTCCAGTGAGATCCCGGAAATCGTCCAGAGCCTCTCAACGGATCCGGTGTTGTCCACGCGGCTCTTGCGGATGGCGAACTCTGCGCTGTACGCCACTCAGGAGCCCGTTGAAACTCTCCACGAAGCGATCATGCGAGTCGGGATGCGAGAGCTGCGCTCTCTGATTCTCGCCTTGTCGATGCGTCAGGTGATCTTTCGGAAGGGCAACCTCACGAGCTACGCCGAGGAGACCTGGCGGCAAGCCTATTCCGTCGCCGTGATTTGCCGCTCGATCTCCGAGAAGTGCGGCATGCCCTCGGACAAAATGTTCTTGCTCGGACTCCTGCACGATGTCGGAAAGATCGCCCTGCTCTCGATGCTGCAGAAGGAGATCAAGGAGGCGAGCGATGCGACGCCCACCCTGGTCGGGCGAGCGTTCCTCGAATACCACGAGAGCGTGGGCGCGCTGATGGCGGAGGGCTGGAAGCTCTCCGACGAGTTCATCTCGGTCGCCGGCTGCCACCATGACTTCGAGAGCAACAAGCTCTACTCGCGGTCGGCCGCCGTTGTCTCGCTGGCTCACCGGCTCGATATGAATCTCTCCGGCGGAGACGCCGGAATCTACTGGTCGGAAACGAGCTATCCTGAGATGGAATATCTAGGACTCAATCCCGACGCTCAGCGTGACGTGATCGAGACGGCACACGTGGCCTTCACGACGAATCGAGACGGCGAGCAAGGAGAAGCCGCTTAGTGCTTCGCGACTCGCGCGCTTAGACCGTGGCGGCAAGAACCGCGTTGGCCTCTTGCAGCCAGTCGGTGTTGTCGAGATACCAACCGACGGTGTCGGCCAGCGTTGCTTCGAGATCGTAGGCCGGAGTCCAATCGAGGTCGCGTTCCGCTTTCTTCGCTTCCATCCAGTACCGCAGGTCGTAGGCCTTGCGATCTTCGACGGGCTCGACCGTGCCCTTGCCGACGATCGCTTGCACACGTTCGATCACGTCATGCGTGTACGCCTCGGAGGCTTCCGAAGGTGCGATGTTGTAGGCCTCGCCGGAGATGCCTTTGCGAAGCGCCGCTTCGATGCCCGAGACGTGATCGTTCACGTGCATCCACATGCGTTGCGCCGGTGTCTTGAAGAGCGGGAAGGGGCGACCTTCTAAGAAGCAGGTGACCGCTTTCGGAACGGCCTTCTCGGGGAACTGACGCGGACCGATCGTGTTTGCGCCGCGCGTAACAACGACGTCGAGTCCCATCGTTCCGTGGTAGCTCGAGAGCATCAACTCGGCTGCGGCTTTCGTTACCGAGTAGGGATTACGAGGAACGATTGGCGAGCTTTCCGTCCAGGGCTCGTTCTCTTCGAGCGCGTCGCCGAAGACCTCGTCGGTCGACACGTGAACCATTCGAATACCGCGCTTGTGGGCTTCGAGTGCCAGCACGCGCGCGCCGAGGACATTCGACTGCCAGAAGGAGAGGTCATCGTCGATCGAGCGATCCACGTGGCTCTCCGCCGCGAAGTTGATGATCGCATCCGGCTCGCACTCGTCGAGCACCGCGGCGATGCGGGGGCCATCGGAGATATCGGCGCGGACATCGTTCGTGGAGGGGTGAAGATTGCGAACGAGCGCTCCCCAGCCTCCGAAATCGATCCCCGTGATCTGATAGCGATCGTTGAAGTTGTTGCAAAAGGCCGAGGCGATGAAGCCTAGGTGACCTGTGACGACGATTTTCTTGGGGACGGACATGGGGGCAGAGCAAAACACGTCCTCCGCAACCCGGCAAGATCAGAGCGCGGCATTCTCAATGGCTCTGGCAATGAGAGGGGCTCATGCGAGAATCTAGCGGCCCACGGCCGTGCTGCTCAAGAGCCCCGCACCGGCGCCGACCTCATGATCGATCCGTCCAGCGAGAACGCGAGAATCAACGACCCGCTGCGGGAGCGAGCCAGCCGTCCGCTCCGCTGGTGGGCGCCGGCGCTCGGAGCCCTGCTCGTGCCGGTGGCCTTAATCGGTCAGAGCTGGGCGGCCGCACACCCGGAGTGGGTCGAAGAGCACTACTCGCGAGAAATCTTCCCGAGCATCTCATCGCGGCTGGCGCGTTTCGCCGAGCCCTTCCCGATGTCCCTGGCCGAGCTTTTGATCGCGCTGCTCTTGGTCGGTGTTGTGGTCGGCGTCGTTCGAAACTTTCGGCGTCTGATTCATCCGGGCGAGAGCCTGTCCCGAAGGCTCGTCATCCTCCTGAATGGTGGCCTCCGCATCGCGGCGCTCGCCGGGGTGCTCTACTGCGGCTACCTCGCCAGCTGGGGACTCAACCATCACCGCCTGTCCTTCGCCGACGCCGCAGGCTGGGAGGTCAGCTCGCCAACCTCCGACGAGCTTGTGCAGCTTGCGTGCTTGGTCACGGACGACCTGTCGAGGATCCGCGCCGACCTGGAGGAAGACGAAGCGGGACTCTCGCGCCTCGTGCACAGCCAAACCGAGCTCACTCGCCTGGCGCGCGAAGCCTTTGGGAATCTCGAAGAGCTGCATCCCAGTCTGCGCGTCGCGCCGGGAGTTCCACGACGTCCGCTACTCTCGCCGCTCTTAACCGCGAGTGGGATCTCGGGGGTCTACTCGCCGTTTACCGCGGAGGCGCACGTCAACGGCGAGATTCCCGACATGCAGCGCGGCTTTGTTACGTGTCATGAACTGGCGCACAGCCTCGGCTTCGCACGCGAAGACGAGGCGAACTTCTTGGCCTACCTCGCCTGCAAAAACTCAGGCGATCCGAGTTTGCGGTACTCCGGGCAGCTGGCGGCTTGGCGCTACCTTAGAGGACCGCTTGCCCGCGCGAACCCCACGCGATTAATCGGCATAAAGGAACGACTCAGGCCGCCCGTACTGCTCGACCTTCAAGCGATGCAAGAGTTTTGGCAGCGCAAGCACTCTTCGATTACGAAGATCGGCACGAAGCTCAACAACAGCTACCTCGTCAGCCAGGGGCAGACGAGCGGCGTCGCGACTTACGGGCTGGCGGTAGACCTCCTCGTCGCTGATTGGCGCCGCTCGGAACCGAACTATTCAGAGGAGCCGCTCTTGAGCGCGATGCGCGAAGTCGAGGAACGCGTGGTGCGTGTCGCGTTCGTCGGAGGCTGTTTTACTTCCGGGGGCAAAGAACCCGAACGGCGTGGCTTTCCCGATCGCGTCGGTGAGATGCTCTCCGCCGCGGGCATCAGCGCGAGCATCTATAACTTGGGCTCCTGTCACCAGCGATCCGAGAGCACTTTGCGAGCGGTGCATGCCGCGATCGAGGTGCAGGCGGATGTCGTCGTGCTCGAGTATGGCGCTGCGGATCTCTCGGGCGGAGAGAGCCCGGCGAGCTTGAAAGAGGGATTCGAACAAGCCATGCGAGCCGCTCGCCAGGCCGGTCTGCGCGTCTTGGTTCTGACAGGCATACGCGCGGACTTGGCGAGGAACTTGGACCGGGCCGTAGCTCTGGATGACATGCTCCGCTCGCAAGCGGAGATTCGAGGACTTTCCGTGGTGACGTTCTTCACGGACGGCATCGCCGGTGAGAGGAGTGCTCTGCGCGCTGACCTGGAACATCCGAATTTGGAGAGCGTCTGGGTGCTTGCGGATCGCGTCGTTCCTCAGCTGCGCAAAGTGATCCGCAGAGTGCGCAGAGCTTGGGCGCTTGAATGGGTTGAATCCGGTGAGGGTGAGGCTTCGAGTGAGCGCTGAAAAGTTTCGCGCCTCTTCGGCGGTGCTGCTGACTCGATCCGAGGGTCGTGAAGTCTTTCTCGTCGAGCGAGCACTCGAGCTGAAGTTCTTCGGCGGCTACTGGGCCTGTCCCGGAGGTGTGGTGGACCCCGCAGATCTCGACGCGGTGAGAGCGACCGAACGCGGCGTTCCATCCCGAGCCGAGCTGGCGCGTTGCGCCGCGCGCGAGTTGTTCGAAGAGACGGGGGTTTTGCTTCCCGAGCTCGACTCGAGCGATGCGCTCACTCCGCCTCGAACCGAACTTCGCAATCAGCTCTTGGCGGAAGACTCGGCATCCTGGACGCGCATGTTGCGACACGAGTCCGGTGGCTTTCGGGGGCTCGAGAGCTTGGAGCATGTTTGTACGTTGACCACTCCGCCGTTTGCTCCCGTCCGCTATCGAACGGAATTTTGGCAGCTCGATTTACCGAATGGCGAGTCGCCTTTGGTCGAGTTGGGCGAGCTGGTTCGCGGCGAGTTCTTTTCGCCCGAGGAAGTGCTCGAGCGCTGGATCAGAGGGGAGATGTTCGTCGTGCCGCCGGTGCTCTTCTTGTTGGAGCAGCTCGCCGGCCGCCCGCTGAAGAGTGCTCTCGATCGGGCGCGCTCGCACAGCCGAGAGATCGCTTCCGGGCGACTGAGCGAGATTCGCCACACGCCCGGAATCTTTACCGCGCCGCTTGCGACTCCCACCATTCCCCCGGCCACCACGACGAACTGTTACTTGGTGGGGGAAGAGCGAGTGTTCGTCCTCGATCCCGCGACGTGGGAAGTCGACGAACGCGCACGGCTCTTCCGTCTGATGGATCGCTGGCTCGCAGACGGGCGTACTTTCGCCGGTGTCTTGGTCAGTCATCACCACCAAGACCACATCGGCTCGGTGGTAGAGGTCGCGGAGCGCTATCAACTCGAAGTTTTGGCTCACCCCCTGACCCTCGAGCGACTGCCCGAGTTGCCCTGCGGCTCTCGCGCGCTCACCGATGGAGACCGACTCGAGCTGGGCGTGGCCCCCGATGGGCGCGAGGGTTGGGGCCTCTCCGTATTTCACACACCCGGACATGATCGCGGTCACCTCGTCTTCGTCGAGGACCGCTACGGCGCTGCCTTGGTCGGCGATCTCGTCTCCACGCTCTCCACGATTGTGATCGATCCTCCGGAGGGACATCTCGCGACCTACCTCGCGAGCTTGAAGCGCATGGCCACTGAAGAATTCGGCGTGTTGTATCCGGCGCACGGCCCCGCCGTTCGGAACGGGGTCGCCGCTGTTCGCCAGTTCATCGAGCATCGCGAAGCGCGAGAATCGCAGCTGCTCGCCGGGCTCGAGGCTGGGCTCGCTTCAGAAGAGGAGCTCACGGAAGAGGTGTATCGCGGCACTCCCTCCGCCGTCATGCCGATGGCTCGCCGCTCGCTGCTCGCCGGGCTCGAAAAGCTCAGCGAAGAGGGACGCGTGCGCTGCGATAGGGGACGTTGGGTCCCGATTCGATAGGGGCACGAGTTTCGTCGACCAGAGTCTTCGAATTGAGTCCAGCATTCACGGCGCATCCTGGTTAAGGTCTCCGTTCAAAATTCCATTCTCTACGGCCGCGAATACCCGCGGAATCCACTGCCCGGGAAGCCGCCCGAAAGCTGCCCGACCGACTGAATCCTCACTATGTCTAACTCGAATCTCGCCGTTGCCGACGGCCTTGTCGTCGGCATCTACTACACCCTTAAAATCGAGAACGAAGTTGTCGACAGCAATCGCAAGGGTGGCAAGCCGCTCGTGTTTCTAGCGGGTGCCAACAACATTGTCGCTGGTCTCGAGAAGGCACTGGGCGGCAAACAGAAGAACGACTTCATCGAGGTTTCGATCAGCCCCGAAGATGGTTACGGCGAGCACAACGCAGACGCGGTTGAGGTCGTCCAGCGCGATGCATTCCCCGAGAATGCTCCGCTCGAGGTCGGCTCACGTTTTGTGGCAAGCGACGAGGCGGGCAACTCGATTCCGACACTCGTCACCGCCGTCGATGGCGACTCCATCACGATCGACCTCAACCATCCGCTCGCCGGAAAGACCCTCGACTTCGACGTGACGATCGCCGGCGTCCGCGAAGCGACGGAAGAAGAGACCCAGCACGGTCACGTGCACGGACCCGGCGGTCACGAACACTAAGCCGGAGTGCGCGTGTCGGGGGGGAAGGCGGGGAGGTGGAAGACCACGTTCTCCGGTTCGCCGTCGAGCTCACTCACTCGGCTCACGCCGAGCTCGTGAAGACGCTCCAAGATCATTTTGACGAGCGTCTCGGGGGCGGAGGCGCCCGCGGTTACGCCGATGGAGTGCTTGCCATCCAACCAGGCGGGGTCCACGTCGGAGGGATCGTCGACGAGGTAAGCGGGTAAGCCCGAGCGTCCGCCAAGTTCGGCGAGCCGATTGGAGTTCGAGCTGTTCTGCGAGCCGACGACGATCAGGACATCGACCTTGTTCGTCATCTCTCGAACGGCGTTCTGACGATTTTGCGTCGCGTAGCAGATGTCCTTCAGGTCCGGCCCTTGGATCGTCGGGAATCGATTCTTGAGCGCCTCGATGACCTCGCGCGTATCGTCCACCGAGAGAGTGGTCTGCGTGACGTAGGCCAAGCGATTCGGATCGGCGACTTCGATCCGCGCGACTTCTTCGGGGCTATCGACCACGTGGACTTTGCCCGCGATTCGCCCGCTGGTTCCCTCGACTTCGGGGTGGCCCTGGTGGCCGATCAGAACGACCTCGCGGCCATTGCCGGAGTAGAGCTTGGCCTGCAGGTGCACCTTGGTCACCAGGGGGCAGGTGGCGTCGATCACAATGAGCTTGCGCACTTTCGCCTGCTCGACAACGTCATCGCTGACGCCGTGCGCGCTGAAGATCATCACGGAGTTCAAGGGCACTTCATCGACTTCTTTGACGAAGATCACGCCGCGGGCGGAGAGGTTCTCGAGCACGTGTCGGTTGTGGACGATCTCGTGTAGGACGTACACGGGAGCGCCGTAGACTTCGATGGCGCGTTCGACGATCTCGATCGCACGGTCGACGCCTGCGCAGAGACCGCGAGGCTGAGCGAGGAGGGCTTGCTTGGATTCGGTGACCATGGGGTTCAAGAGGATAGATCCTCTGCCCGAAAATTCCCATGCGTCCTTGGCGCGAGTCGCCGGGAATTGGGTACGCCGGAGCGGGTGCACGAAGCGGGGGCTAGAATGGCAGCATGAATCGAGCCATTGTGAGACAGCCGGGCGCGGAGCTCGCCCAAGGCGAGCGCAGCTTCTTGGATCGGGAGCCGATCGACTTCGAGCTGGCGACCCGCCAGCACGCCGCCTACTGCCAGGCCCTCAGCTCGCTCGGCTGCGAGCTCTCTGTACTTCCCGCGCTGAATGGCTTTCCCGACGCGCCCTTCGTCGAGGACATGGCGATCGTACTTCCCGAGGTCGCCGTGCTCACGCGAACCGGAGCCGAGTCCCGGCGCGCCGAGCTGCCGACCGTTCGCGAGGCGCTGGAGCCCTTTCGCGACTTCGTCTCGATCGAAGCACCGGGCACCCTCGATGGAGGCGACGTGTTTCGCGCGGACACGACGCTCTTTGTCGGCCAATCCGACCGCACCAATCACGCGGGCCTCAAGCAGCTGGCTCACCTGGTCTTGCCCTTCGGCTATCGCGTCAAAGCGGTCGAGGTCGTCGAGTGCTTGCACCTGCGAACGGGTTGCTCATGGCTCGGCGGCGATCACATGTTGATTAACCCAAACTGGATCAACAGCGCGCGACTCGACGAGTACGAGACGATTGAAGTCGATCCGTCCGAGCCCTTTGCCGCGACGGTTCTCGTGATCGACGGCACGGTCTTAATGTCGAGCGCTTGCCCTAAGACGGTGGAACGAGTGCGCTCGGCCGGTTTCGACGTGACGTGCCTCGACATCTCGGAGTTCGAAAAAGCTGAAGCGGGCCTGACTTGTTTGAGTTTGGTGTTCGATTCATGAGCGGCGTGGCGGACTCGTCCACAGCGCGCGAGCGCTCCGATTCTTGTCCGTCACTGTCGATCTCTAAAAGCTAGACTGTCCGCGATGTCCGCCACCGATCTCGAGTACTTTTTAGGGCAGCTCTCCCGGTTTCGCGGTGTTGTGTCGCGCGCGATGTTCGGCGGCTACGGGCTCTACCAAGACGGGATCTTTTTCGGACTCGTTGATCGTTCCGGGATCTTGTACTTCCACACCGACGACGCGTCGCGAGCTGCTTATGAAGCGGCGGGGTCGAGTCCCTTCGAGATGGGGAGCACGTCGAAGAAGCCCGCGCGCTATTGGGAAGTCCCGAGTGAGATCGTCGAAGCTCCGGCGAGATTAGCGGAGTGGGCCGAGGTCGCCTGCGAGACAGCGCGCGAGAAGAAGCGGCCGAAGAAGTCGAAGAAGCGCCGGGCGAAGGCACAGGCGGGAATGTCCGCGAGCGCTCCGGCTCAGGGGCCCGGTGATCGCATCTCGAGCCTCCGAAATCTGGGCCCCGTCACCGAGCGTTGGCTGAAGAAGGTGGGAGTCGAGAGCCGCGAGGACCTGGAGGAGCTGGGCTCGCTCGCCTGCTACCTCGCGGTGATCAAGGCGGGTTGGCGTCCGAATCGAAACCTGCTCTTCGCTCTGGAGGGCGCGCTCTTAGATGTGGACTGTCGCAAGTTGCCGCCGCCTATCAAGGACAGCCTCAACGAGAGGCTCGAGCGATTGGAAACCAAATCTTGATGATGAAAACGAGAGCTACAATTGTGGAACGGCCGAGGCGAAGGGGAGCTTTTCTGTGCGCTCTCTCGGTCGCGTTGATCTGCGCGCACGCGCATGAGGCGCGAGCGCCACGACCCTCTCGAACGCAATCCGAGTCCTTCACCTTTGGCGAAGTCGACGGTCGATTTGGCGAGTATCAGTTCACGCTGACGAGTCTGAAGGAGCCGACGCGCACGGCGATCTCGACGGGGAATGAGATCTATGTCGTCGAGCGCTGGGCACACCGGATCCGCGTCTACTCTTCGCCCGAGCCGAACGGCGGAGCGGGGGAGTTGCTCACTACGGTCGGTTCCAGAGGAAGTGCTGCGGGAGAGTTGCGAGATCCCTCCGGCATAGCGCTCCTGGAGACGGCGTCCGAAACGCGACTCTTTGTCGCCGACACAGGCAATCACCGCATCGCGGTCTTCAACAAGGCGGGCGAGCACGTCCAGAGCATCGGCTCTTTCGGCAGCGAACTCGGCCAACTGAAACGACCGACGGATATCGCCGTAACCGCCGATCGACTCTTCGTCTCGGATACCGGCAATAACCGAGTCGTTGTCTTGGACCTCGAGGGGAATCCGCTCTTCAGCTTCGGAAGTTCGGGAACGGCGCGCGGCGGGTTACGCGAGCCGGCAGGGCTTGCCATGGACGGAGCGGGCCGTCTGCTCGTCGCGGATGCGGGCAACCACAGAGTCGTTCGCTGGACGAGTGCCGGTGAAGTCGATCTCGAGTTTGGAGATCGCGGGCCCTATCCCGGGCTCTTCTCTACTCCGACAGATGTGGAGTGGAGCGACGGGCGCATCTACGTCGCCGATCGAGGAAACCATCGCATCGCGGTCTTCGACGATCACGGTCACCCGCTCTACGAGTGGGGCATTCATGTTCTGCGCCCTCGCGAGGGCGAAGGGCGCTTGCACTATCCGAGCGGGGTTACGATCGCGCCGGGCGGGGAGTTCGCTGTGGTCTGCGAGGCTGCTTCGGATCGCGTGCAGGTCTTCGGGGCGGCAGCGGGCCCCGCAGCAAAGTACATGACCGATCCGGCGATCTTCTCGCAAGGTCCAGCGCGGCACTTCGGGATGAACATCGACGCGGCGGGAGCGGTGCTCGTGATCGCGGAGCCGGAGACCGAATCCGTGCTGGTCTACGCGATCGAAGGGACGACACCCCTGATGGTGACCAAGCTCGGGGGGCTCGGCCCGCTGGCCGATGACTTCGTACGTGTCGATGATGTCGACTTGTCCGAGGACGGCCGCGAGATTGTCGCGACGGATGCCGGTGCGCGGCGGATGGGGCGGTTTCGTTTGGAGCGAGCGGCCGAGAGCGAGCTCCGGTACGACCTTCAACTCGGGCGTTTTATAGAGGGCGCCAACTTCGATCGCTTGCCGCTTGAAGGCCAAGTGAGCGAACCAACCTCAGACATCGAGCCGGGCGCGATCGTGCGAGATGGCGAAGGGCGCATCTTTGTCGTCGATCGCGGCCGAGCGCGAGTCCTTCGGTTTTCGAAAGGCTTCGAGCTGGAGCGGGTCTTCGGTTCGGAGGGCTCGAAGCCCGGACAGCTGCGCTCGCCCTCGGACCTGGCACTCTCCGCCGACGGGCACGAACTGTGGGTCGTCGACGCGGGCAATGCGCGCCTCTCGGTCTTTAGTACAGACGGCAGCTTCTTGCGCACCGTCGGCGAGAACGCCGGCATGGATCGACCCCACGGAATCGCGCTTCGCGACGACGGGGGGGCGTACGTCACCGACGCCGGGATGCACCGCGTTCACGTCTTCAATAGCGCCGGCGAGCTCGCCGGTGGCTGGGGGCAAGCGGGCCTCGATGCCTCGGAGTTCTTCAAGCCGCGCGGCATCGCATTGGACGGCGAAGGCCGTGTCATTGTGCTCGACCACGGTAATCATCGCGGTCAGATCTTCGCTCAAGACGGTGAGTTCCTCTCCGCCTTTGGAGCGCGCCTCTACGTTCGCGAGACCCGCAGGAAGAAGGAGTCCCAATGAGTAGAGTGCCCACCATCCCGCTGGCCCTGGCGCTCTTCATCACAAGCCTCGGTTGCGTCCAGCCTTCTCTTAAGTCAACGGAGTCCGCTCCTTCCGTCGAAGCCGAGCTCCCACGGGGTATCAGCGTGCTGAGCAACGCGGGCCGGTACCGAGTGCTCTACCGCCCTCTGCCCGATCCGATTCCCTCCGGCGACCTGTTCAGCATGTTGGTCTGGGTCTATGACGCCGAGACCGACGAGCCCAGCGGAGATATCGAGCTCGTGGTCGACGCGGGCATGCCTCACCACCAGCACGGCATGAACACGAAGCCCGTTCTCACCGAGGAGGCGAGTGGCGCTCGCCGCGTCGAGAATCTGCTCTTTCACATGCCGGGTGAATGGACGATCACCTTCGACATCGAGCGAGCTGGCGTCACCGAGAGGGCGCAGGCCGTCCTAGACGTCGATTGACAACGGTAAAGCAAGTCGCGCTGGGCTCACCACCCTCGGCAGCCTAGCTTTCAATGCAAGCGGGCCCGCTCGGAGGTAACCGAGCGGGCCCGCTGTTCGATCTACGTCCGATTAGGGGACGAGAGTTACCGGCACCGCGTTGCTTGCAAACTCGACGAACCCGGAGGGCTGGTACGTGATGTAGGCATGGTAGGCGGTAATTCCCGCTAGGGTCGGATCCGAGGCCGGAGGGATCGTGAAGGAAGCAAAGGACTTTCCATCGACGTCGAGGAACTTGCGGTACCTCTTGAAGATGCCCTTCAGGACGGGACTGCTCAGGGTCAAGTCGAAGTAGACATCGGGGTTGAGCGGCAGGTTGACCAGACCGAGATCGATTCCGGGCGAGGTGCCCGTGATCGAGCCGAAGATCCAATAGCCGTTGAGCGCTTGGCTCGGACCGGCGTCGAGGTTGAAGTTGATCACGCCTCCTGCGGAGACCGATATCGTGTTGCCGTCTTCCCGCATCGGGTCGCAAGGATCCGGAATCCCGTTGGCATCGAAGTCCGTGACAAGGCCATCGAGGATGTCGAAGTCATCGGAGCGACCGTTACCGTCGCAATCGGCGCACCCATTCTCGACGACGAAGAAGTCATCCAAGGCCGCTTCGACGATCGATCCCGGACCGCTGTCGGTGGCGGTGAAGCGCATTCGAACGTCGGCCAGGCTCGTCACGTGATCGAGCACGCGAACCTGATGGAAAATCCAGCCACCTTTGACGGCGGGCCCCGTCGGACCGACAACTTCAAAGTTTGCCCAATTGGTTCCACCGTTCTCGCTGATGTCGATCGTGAAGGAGTCGGCGTTCGGGTCGGCTCCACTCGAGTTGGAGTACCAGAGCCAGAAGCGGACGACGGGATCTTGGAGAGCGGAGAGGTCTAAGCTGGGAGACACGAGGTTGGTTGAGCCGCCGTCGACATCGTTCGTGCCCGCTGCTTGACCGGGCGCTGCTTGGCCCGTGAACCAACAGGAGTTTCCGATCGCGCTGTGGTCGTCTTCCGGTTGCGCACTCGTTCCGTTCGGGTCGCCGATCGTCCAGTTGCCACCGGATGCTGTGTCGGCGGGAACACCCACGGTCCAGCCCGCGACGGACTGCATGTCGAAGCTGACGGCGACGTTCTGCGTGAGAGTTGCCGCGGCGGTGTGGATGTTGCCACTGCCGCCGATCGGATCCTTCCAGACGATTCCATTCGTGGACTCAGCCGTGAAGTAATACGCCAGGTCTTGACCGCAGGGGACCGCGGGAAGGTCCGCTTGATAATTGCCTCCTCCAAGTGAGGTCAGGGCGAGCGATGTTGTCCCGACGCCGTCGTCGTAGTGAATCTGAACCGAGCCGGGAACCAGGTCGCCAGCCGTCTCTTCACTCACGTGGATGACGATGGAATCACCGGCAGGGTCGATCATGCTGGGCAGACCACCGGGAGCGCTGAACGCCAAGAGCGGTGCGCCGACCCACCAGACAAAGAGTCCCTTCTCGATGTCGCTTCCGATGACGATGCCACTTTGGAAGTAGGGATAGTTGCTCCACAGGCCGTTGAAGCTGTCATCGTCATCTTCGGGCCAGGTGTCGAAGAAGGCGACCTCGGTGGGATTGGTCTGACTAACGCTCGTGTCGAAGACGCGCAGGCCGCTGCGGTAATTGGCTTCGAAGATCTGATCGTTCAGGGTGTATAGGTTGTGACCGATCGCCGGGTTTCCGTTGGTGAACGAGCCGGCGTTCGTGGGATTGCCCGGGTCGGAGACATCGAAGACAAAGGTTGTCGTCGGCAAGACACCGTCCTCGTCGAGCTCGTCGTTGAGGTAGAGATAGTTCAGGTCTTCGCTCAACCAGCACTGATGAGAGTACGCGGGGTTCGGATAGAAGATGTTCGCAAGCACGATCACATTGTTCGGGTCGGTGACGTCGAGGACATCCAGACCGGTGTTCGTGAAGCCGCCATTGAATCCGCTGGAGGCGTAGGCGAGTTGCTTGCCGGCGTAGGGGCCGGAGGTGTAGGTGACGAACTGGGCGTCGTGGATGTAGCGATCTGTCCACGCACCGACGAAGGTCGGGCTGGCGGGGTTCGAGAGATCGTAGATCCTCATTCCATTGCTGCCGCCACCAAGGCGGTAGAGCCGACCGCTCGCTTCATCGATGGCCACGTTATGCGTCGCGGAAGGTGACCCTCCGGAAGTGATCGTGTTGACGAGGGTGATTCGTCCGAAATCGATCAGGCTCAAGTCGAAGACCTGAATGCCGCTTCCGCCCTCGCTCACCGAGTAGGCGTGGTTCTGATAGGTCTTGACGTCCCGCCACATGCTGTTCGGTCCGGGGATGACGTCGATCAGCGTGGGATTGGTGGGGTCGTCCAGTCGGATGAAGGCGGTTCCGTTCGAGATACCGATCAACGCATACTCCGCCCCGGAGGGCGAAGTGTAGCCCCAGCAGTCATTGGCAGAAGTCGCACCCGGATGGATCTCTCCCAGTGGCATCCAGGACAGGAGCTGTACGTTGCTCGCCGGAAAGCTCAGTGAGGACCCAACGCTGAGCGCGTTGACTCCGAAAGCACTGGGATCGGCGGCATGGGCTGCTCGAAATCCGCGGCCTTCATAGGCGGGTCGGCGGTCGAGAATCTTGGGATCGTCTTCGTGGGCAGCGGGGATCGTCGCCAACAGGGAAAGAGCGCCTAGAACCAGGGCGTACTTCTGCATGGGTGGAGGGTGGGGTGAGGGAGAGCGCGGGGAGGGTGGTGAGTCCCGCGGGGGGGTGAGTGGAACCATCCTACCGGGGATCGGGTCTTTGGTGGAGTCGTTGGTCCAGTTGTTCGGGATCGGTGGGCCCGGAGGGGGACGAATCGACCTTCTGATGCTCACTGCGGCCGTCTACCGGGACGCGTTGGACCGCGACGGGAACGAGTGCTGTCTCGCGGAGAGCCGTTGGAGAGGGAGCTCGGTCGGGGAGGCTGGTGCGCGAAGCGGAGATGTGCCGGGCTCGAGCGCGAGCGATTCACACGTAACCCATGCACTTCAGATTGGATGACGGGCTCAAGAACGGGTTTCGCGTGTTTCTTCGCTTCGATCTACACGCAACTCGACATCGCCTGGGGCGAGCACACATCGGCGCTCTCCTCGGTCTACTTCAGCATCGTCACACTCACCGCACTGGGCTTCGGCGATATTGTTCCGCTCTCCGCAGCGGCCAAGGTCGTGACGATGATCGAAGTGATGAGAGGCTACGTGATGCTCGGCGGCCTGCTCTCAATCTTCAACAACAAGATGGCGCGTCGCGCAGATTGAGGCGCGCCGGGCTGCCCTTCGGTGACTAGGCGGTCTCGCCGCTCATGCCGTTTAGGGTGAGCGCCGGGCGCGAGAACACAGCGCGCAGATTCGCAGCCAGTCCGCTTAGGACTGCCGCCAGGACACTGAAGAGGAGTGCGGCGATCGGAATGGCGAACGATAAGTTGGGCTCGAGCTCCAGGACTCGATCGAGGAAGAAGTGGGCCGCAGTGAAGGCACCCAGCACTCCAACCGAACCCGCGACGAAGCCGACCAGCGCGTACTCGACGGCAAAGAACCCGAGTACTTGGCGGCGAGTGAGTCCCAGGGTCTTGAGCAGGGCGCCCTCGCGCGCTCGCCGAAGGCCGTTCGAGCTGACGGCACCGGCCAAGACGGCGATGCCGACGAGCAAGGTGAAGCCCGCCAAGATTCGAACGCCGAGCGCCATCTGCCGCATGACGCTCGTCACCTTCGCGACGATCGAGCGAATTTGAATCAGGATGACGTTGCTAAAGTCTTGCGCTAAATGATCCTGAAGGCGGGTCTCCGAGTCGACATCGAGGCGCGCGGCGGCGATGCGGAAGTGAGGCACGCCCTTGAGTACGTCGGGCTCGACGATGAAGAAGAAGTTGATGTCCATGCTCTCCCAGCTGACGTTGCGCAAGCTTGTCACAACCGTGGAGATCGGTACGCCTTGAATGTTGAACACCAGCTCGGAGCCGAGCTCGAGCCCGAGCTGCTCCGCAAAGCCGACTTCCACCGAGACCTCATTGACGTCGGGATCGTGCCACCACTCGCCGTCGGTGAGCGAGTTGCTCTCCGGCAGGTCGTCGAGCCAGGTCAAGCGCTGCTCGCGGCTGAGCGCCCAGCGACCGCGTCGGCCTTCCGCGGGATTCGATTCCTGGATTTCGCGAATCGTGACGCCTTCGATGGAAGCGAGCCTGGCGGTCACGACCGGCACCGAGTCGACCTGGGTCGCTTGGTTGTCTTCGAGCAGCTGCTGAACTCCGCTCCATTGATCGGGCTGGATGTCGACCATAAAGGTGGTCGGCGCGCGCTTGGACATGATGCCTTCGAGCTCGTCTTCGAGCCTTCGCTCGACCAGGACGAGCAGAGTGACGACGAGGACGCCGAGACCGAGTGCTGTGATTGCGCCGGAGGTGCCTTGTCCGGGGCGGGCGAGAGCGCCGAGTCCGTGAACCAAGTAGGGCGAGAGGCTCTTGCGCGGGAGGCGCGCGCTGAGTCGGATCACCAGTCGCGCGATCAACGTGAGAACGACCGCGAGGAGCAGGAGACCGCCGGCGAAGGCGGCGGCGAAGCGCAGGTCGCCCGCTTGGAAGTAGGCCGAGCCGAAGACGCCGACGAGAACGGTCGCTCGGCTGATCCAGCGCACGGAGGAGGGCGCGGGCAAGGGTTCGGCTTCGGCGCGAAGCACGCGTGCAGGCGAGACGCGCCAGACCGCGGTGAGCGGGGGAATCGCGAAGACCAAAGCGATCGACAGGCCGAGGGCGAGGCCGGAAAAGATCGCGGTCGGCTGCCACGGAGTGATCTGGTCGGGCTTGAGGAATTCGGGCGCGAGGGTGGGCGCGAGGAAGGGGAGTGTTGCACCGAGCGCTGCACCGATCAGGCTACCGATGGCGGCCAGCAGCAGGACGTGCGCGAGGTAGAGCACCAAGATTTCACGCGGTCGAAACCCGAGCGCGCGGCGCACGGCGATGTCGGCGGTACGCTCGGCAATCCAAGTGCGTGATATTTGTGCTACGCCGATCCCGCCGAGAATGAGCGAGAGCAAGGCGACTAGGCCGAGGAAGCGCTCGACTCGTTCGATGCTCTGACCGATTTGAGCCTGCGCGCTCTCGCGTGTCTCGATGCTTAGGTTCTGTGCGTCCGGTAGGTCCTCGCTCAATCGCTTTGCGAGCTCGACGATTTGCTTCGGTGTCCGATCGGGCAGAGCGAACAGTTGGCGGTAGCGGACGCGGCTTCCGAACTGCACGAGGTTGGTTCGGTCGAGACCTTCGGCCGTCAAGAAGACCCGCGGCGCGATGGTCATCGAGAAGTTGACGCGATCGGGTTCGTCGACGACGGTCGCGATGGCGGTGAAGTCGGCGCCACCGATGGAGAGCTTGTCGCCGAGCGACGCGCCGAGGGTGGTGAGCAGCTCCGGTGCGACGATGGCGCTGTGCTCATTGAAGAGCGAGCGTCCGTCTTCGGGTGCCGTGATTAGGTCGCCATAAAAGGGATAGCCGCTCTCGATCGCCTTGATCTCCGCGAGCTGACTGCGCGGTGGTGCTTCGCCGGTGGGCGCATCCTTCGGCGCGGAGACCAGGCTCCTGAGCTCGCGAACGCCGGCGCGCTTTGCGCCCTTCGTCGAAGCCAGGAACTCGTCGAGTTCGGCCGGCAGCTCGAAGCTCGAGGTGATTCGCAGGTCCGAGGCCAAGAGCGCCCGACTCTGCGCCGCGACGCCGTCTTCAATCGCGCCGGTCAGGCCGGACACTCCGACGACGGCGGAGACCCCAACGGCGAGGCAGACCGTGAAGAAGAACAGTCGCGCTCGCGCACCGCGGGACTCTCTCGTGAGAAACTGAAAGATCAGTCGCGAGTTCACTGAGGCGTTCCTTCAACCGCCGCGGGCTCCCGCGTCGTCTCGCGATCGATCCGTCCGGACTTGAGGTGAATGCAGCGATCGGCGAGAGCGGCCACCTGCGAGTCGTGCGTGACGAGAACCAGCGTCGTTCCGTAGGCGCTGCGAAGATCGATCAAGAGCTGCAGGATGCCTGCTCCGGTCTCGCCGTCGAGGTTACCGGTCGGCTCGTCGGCGAACAGGATTTTGGGGCGCGGGGCGAATGCGCGCGCGAGAGCGACGCGCTGTTGCTCGCCGCCAGAGAGCTGGGTCGGATAGTGGTGTCCGCGATCCGCGAGACCGACGTCGTGCAGCAATTGGTCGGTGCGCGCAGTAGCATCGGGAACTCCGGCGAGCTCCAGCGGCAGGAGCACATTCTCCCTCGCAGTCAGGTTTCCGAGCAGTTGGAAA
The DNA here is from genome assembly GCA_029259635.1 of Planctomycetota bacterium. Taxonomy (GTDB): domain Bacteria; phylum Planctomycetota; class UBA1135; order UBA1135; genus OFTM34. The sequence continues at coordinate 82,585 of JAJDEU010000039.1, forward strand.
GACTGAAAGACGAAGCCGACCTTTTCGCGTCGCAGCAGAGCGAGCTCGTCCTCGTTCAGCGACTCGAGCGCTTGGCCATCGATCCGCACGCTTCCCGAACTCGGCCGGTCGAGGCCGGCCATCAAGCCGAGTAGGGTGGATTTACCGCTGCCGGAAGGACCGAGGATGCAGGCGAACTCGCTCGGATCGACAATCAGGTCAATGCCGTCGAGAATCGTGAGCGGCTTCCCGCCCGAGGACAGTTGCTTGACGAGCTGGATACATTCGATTCGGGCAGTCATAGTGGAACGATGAGAATAGACTCGCGGGACGAGCGAGCACGATAGCGATGGGGAACGAGATGCAGCGACAAAAACCAACCGACCGTGGGAGTCAGGGCGGGATCTTTACATCCGGCGGAGGGAGAATCCGCCGGGTCGCAGGTGCGCTAGTTTTCGTTCTGTTCGCCGGCGCTTGTGCTCAGGAACCGGAGGTGAGTCCGCCCGAGGAGGAACAAAAACAGCTCTGGGATGGGCTGGCTGCTAGCCCGGCTGGAGAACCGGAGCCGGAGTTTGTGCCTCTCGAGATCCCCGATGAAGCTCCGCTCGTGGCTTTCTTGGGAGATAGCATCAGCGCCGGCTTGCACCTACCCGAGGATGAAGCCTTTCCCGCCGTGCTGCAACGCACACTCCTGGAGCGCGGCCTGCCCTTCCGATTGATCAACGCCGGGGTCTCCGGCGACAGTACCTCCGGCGGGTTGGCGCGCACGGACTGGGTGCTCTCTCAGGCCCCCGATATCCTCGTCGTCGAGCTCGGAGGGAACGACGGCATGCTCGGGATTTCGCTGGAGACGATGAGCGCCAACCTGCACGGAATTATTGGGAAGGCGCGAGCTGCGAACTGCCCGGTCCTCCTGCTTGGAGTTCGGGTGCCGCCGAGCATCGGAGTCGAGTACTCCGAACAAGTCGCAGAGCTCTATCCCGACCTCGCGGAGCAATACGACTTGGCATTCGTGCCCTTCTTCATGGAAGGCGTCGGCGGGGTTAAGGAATTCACTCTGCCCGATGGAATCCACCCGAACGCTCGCGGCCAACAGCGGTTGGCGCAAAATGTGGAAGCCGCTCTGGAGACGATGTTGCGAGCCGAGTGACCTACGGTCGCGGGACTACTCGCGTGGCTACTCGAGGGGCTCGGTGCCCGACTCGCCGCCGAAGCGCGGGAGGGTATCGGTGATGGGGCACCAGGCGGGAGCGCGATCGGCGTAGGCGTGGACGCTCGGCTCCCGATCGAGTTCTCCGTCGATGGTTCCGACCGCGACGTGAATTTCTCCGGGCCAGCGCTCTCCCGAGAAGAGCAGCGTCGAGCCGCAGCTCTTGCAAAAGACTCGTTGGGACTGGACGTCGGTGTCGTAGCGAACGAGCTTGTTGGTGCCGCGGATGCAACGGACGCTCGACTCCAGAAAGCCCGCCCAGGTGACGAAGGCTGCACCATGCGCTCGGCGGCAGTTGTGGCAGTGACAGTGCGACACCCACTTCGTGGGAAGTGTCAGTTCGAATTGAAGCCCGCCGCAGAGGCAGGTGGCGGTAAGGGGAGCGCTCATTGTTCGGCGGGGAGTGCGACGAGTTCGGACTCGACGGTGACTCCTCCGTCGAGGACTCGCAGGAGTCCCATGTCGCGGAAGAGAGCGAGACCGGCGAGCGTGTAGTCGGTGAAGGCGCGGGTGGCTTCGTTCTCGGCTTGGATCAGCGACTCTTGCGCTTCGAGCACATCGCGCGTGTCGGCGCGGCCAGCCTCTTGGTTGAGTCGCGAGCTCTCGACGCGTCGGCGCGCAAGCGTGACGGCTCCGGTCTGAATCTCGTGGCTCTCGCGCCGTGCGGCCAGCTCGCGCAACTCGGCGCGAATGTCCGCGAAGATCGAATCGCGAAGCTCGTCGTGGTTGCGTTTCGCGGCGGCGAGCTGGAGCGTCGAGAGGCGGTAGGCATTGCGCTCGGGCAGTTGGTCGATGGGCAGGTCGAGTGCCGCCGAGAGGTTCCAGTTCAGATCGGTCTTGGAGTAAGAGCCGGGCTCATCGTCGTTGCTGCGTCCATCGAAGTTGGCGCTGATGTCGAAGGCACCGAGCAGCGCGTCTTCGGCGACCTTGACGCGTCGTTCGGAGTCGTCGACGCGATCGACGACGGTCAGGAAGTCCATTCTCTGGGCGAAGGCGAGTGACACGGCTAGCTCTTCCGCGAAGTCGCGCTCGAGCAGGTCGGCGATTCCAAAAGCGGTCTCGTCCGACTCGACGAGTTCGATCTCGGCTTCGATGGGCAACCCGAGAAAGAGTGCGAAGTCATCCAGGCTGGTCTCGAGAGAGCGCCGCGATTCGACGACGCGATCCTCCGCGCGCAGCTCGTCTTGCAGGGCTTGATCGACCTGGATGTCGGACAGTCGCCCGGCTTCGGAAAAGGCCTGATTGCGCTCGCGAATTCGAACCAGGCTCTCGTAGTTCGACTCTTCGTTGCGGAGCGTGTCGCGCTGTTGGACGATGCGATAGAAGCGCGAGGCGACGTCGAAGGCGAAGGTGCGGCGGAAGCGCTCGAAGGCGCGCGCTTCGTAGATCACGTCGCGCTCGGCTTGCTTGAGCGGCTCGAGGACGATGTCCTTGCCGTAGCCGCGCAGGAGCGGCTGGGTCAGGCTGAAAGTGAAGTTGCTGAAGAGGCTCCAGCCGTCGCCGGTTCCGATGTCGCGTACCAACTCGAGGGAGATGTCCGAGAGGAGTCGCGCGCCACTCGAAAAGAGCTTGGAGACTCCGACGCCCGCAGTCCCGCTCGCCGTACCGGCATCGAGCAGAGTGCCGTCCGCCGTGGCGAGTCCGGAGGCCGTCTCCTGGTAGGAGAAATCCCAACGGGTGCGCGTGAGATCGAGGGCGACGCGATAGAGCGATTCACGGCGGGCTTGGTACTCGCGGCTGTCCTCCGCTGCGACGGCCAGGCACTCGACCAGAGTCAACCGCACTTGGCGATCGGCGCCGGCGAGAATGCGGGAGCGGAGGCTGTCCTTTGGCGCATCGACTTGAAAGCCATCGTCCAACCCGAGCGCGGCGCGACGCGAGTCGATGATGTCATAGACCTCGCTATCCGCTTCTTCGTGATAGTCGGCTGGGGCCTTGCACGAGCCGAGGCAGAGACACACGAGCAGAAAGAGTTGAACCTTTGAAGGTGCGCTATTCATGACGCAGGGCTTCCACTGGATCCATGCTGGCCGCTCGCCAGGCGGGGTAGATTCCGAAGATGATGCCGACGCCGGCGGAGATGCCGAACGCCGCGATGGGGGCGATCGGAGTGACGATGGTCTTCATATCCGCAGAGGCCTCGACGATGATGGGGATGGTGAGCCCGAGCGCGACTCCGAAGAGCCCGCCGCCAACCGAGAGCAACACCGTCTCGATGAGAAACTGGGTGATGATGTGGCGCTTCTTCGCTCCGAGTGCGCGGCGAATTCCGATCTCGCGCGTGCGCTCGGTCACGGTGGCGAGCATGACGTTCATGATCCCGATCCCGCCGACGAGCAGGCTGATTCCGGCGATCGAGCCGAGTACCACATTGAAGATGCGCTTCGTCTCTTCCGCTCGCGCCAGAAGCTCGAGCGGAACGACTATTTCGTAGTCGCGCTTTTGATGGCCGCGACTGAGCATCTCGCGCGACGCATCAGCGATCAGGCTGACCGCGTCACCGGAAGCGACGCCGATAATGATCTCGTGTAGATCGACCTCTTCCATCTCGCGGCTGCCCGAGCGCAGCTTGACCTGAATCCGGCCGAACCAATTAGTGGCCGTCTCGAAGGGAATCAGAACCTCCCCGGTGAATTCACCGACCTCCGGCTGGTCGTCCGCAGCGCGCAGGCGCGGGGCGAGCGTTCCCACCACGATGAAATACTCAGGCCCGATTTTGATGCGCTCACCAATGGGGGACCTGAGCGGGAAGAGGTAGTGCGCGACATCGGTGCCGAGCACGCAGACATTGCTCAGGCTGCGACCATCTTCGGCGGTGAGGAAACGCCCTTCCCACATGAGCCGGCCGGTGGCTGCGAGATAGCTCGGCTGAGTTGCGAGGATCTGGGGGTTGAGCGAGCGCGTGAGTACGCGCACCTCCGCCTCGATCTTGCGAACCGGAACGACGTGCACGACGGCGGGAAAAGTGTCGCGCACGCGCTCGTAATCGGCGTCGAGTAAGCCGTACCTGACGACGCGGGAAGTCTGGCCGCCGCTGGTTGGCTCGTCGGCGGGTTTTACACTGCGCAGGATTACGTTTTGACTGCCGAGCAGCTTGATCTGCTCCTGCGCTTCGAAGCTGGCGCCCTCGCCGATGGCGAGCATCGCGATCACGCTGCTGGTTCCGAACAGGACGCCGAGGGTCGTCAACAGACTGCGCAAGCGGTGCAGCATCAAGCTGCGAAAGCCCGAGCGCAGCATGCGCGCGTAGGTCTGTCTCTTCATGAGCGCACGATCTCCCGCTGCACAATTTCCCGCTGCACAATGAGCTCTTCGATCTGGCCATCCTTCATGCGCAGAATGTGACTCGCGCGTTCCGCCACGTGAGCCTCATGCGTCACGAACACGATCGTCTTGCCCTCCGCGGAGAGCTCGTCGAAGAGGTCGAGAATCTCGTTTGCGGTTTGGCTGTCGAGGTTACCGGTCGCCTCGTCGGCCATGATCAGTTCGGGGTTGTTCACGAGCGAGCGCGCGATCGCGACGCGCTGCTGCTGACCGCCGGAGAGTTCGGTGGGGCGGTGCCCGATCCGATCGCCGAGTCCCATGCGTTCGGCCAGTGCCCGCGCGCGCTCTTCACCGTCAGCCGGCGGCTCGTCCTGGTAGTAGAGCGGGACCAAAATGTTCTCGAGCACATCGAGCTGCGGAATGAGGTTATAGGACTGAAAGATGAAGCCGAGTTTTTGCGAGCGCAGATCCGACAGCTCATCATCGTCGAGCGAGCTCGTCTTCGTGCCGGCGAGCAAGTAGTCGCCTTCGGTCGGTCGGTCGAGGCAGCCAATCACATTGAGTAAGGTCGACTTTCCGCTACCGGATGCGCCCATGACCGACCAGTACTCGCCGCGTCCGATCGCGAACGAGACACCGTCGAGTGCCTGAACGAGCTCCTCACCCATCCGATAGGTGCGGCGTACGTTCATGAGCTCGACGACGTTTTGAATGTGCTCTTGTGAGCTCATTGGCTGGGGCGGCCGCTTCCGCCTCCAGGTTTCTTGCCCGAGCTCTTCCCTCGCATGCCGCCGCCGGCCTTGCCTTTCCACTCGCCTCCGGCCGCTTTGCCCATCTCTTTCGGCTTGCCCGCGCCCCGTTCTGCGGTGGGTTCGGTCCCGCGAGTTCCCCAGTCCGCAGATTGCTCGCCGCCTTCATTGCCCGAGCTTGTGCGCAACGAGGAGCCGGCGGGCTGGCTGAGCAGAACGACCTCGCCTTCCTCTAACCCGGAGTCGATCGCAACCCACTTGCCGTCGTTCTTCCCGACTTCGATCGAGCGCATCTCATGGCCCGTTCCCTTGCTGACGAAACAAACGGTCTCACCCGCGTCGAGGAAGACCGACTGAAGGGGGATGTAGAGCGCATCTTCGATTTCGTCGACGATGATCTCGATACTGCACGACATGCCGGGACGGAGCCGGTCGTTGGCGTCGATCAGCTTCACCTCGGAGCGGTAGACGCGCAGATCGGGATTGACCCAGCGACTGACCTGATCGGGCAAGACGGCCTTGAAGCGAATTTGCCCGCGCAACTCGTCGTCGGGCACGGCGTCCACGGTGATCAGGCAGGGCATGCCGATCTCGACCTGCTCGATGACCGACTCATGCAAGCTGGCCTGCGCGATCATGCTGCCGGCCGAAGGAATCGTGATGAGCTCCTGGCGCTCTCGAACTTCCGAACCCTCTTGCAGCGGCTCACCGCCGCCCCAGCGACTCTCCTCTTGCCAGTAGACGATCATGCCCGCACTCGGCGCATAGAGCTTCGCGTTCTCGATCTGCTTGTCGATTCGCGCCAACTTCTCGCGCTCGAGATTGAGCTGTGCCTCGGTCGTGCGAACCTCCGCGTCGTAGTCGACGATGCGCGCTTTCGCCTGCAGGTTGATGCGATCGAGCTCGCGACCGGCTTCGGCGACGTTGGCCTCGAGCTCGTCCAAACGCCGCGGATGCTCGTAGTCCTTGAGCAACTCGATCGCACGCGTGTTCTGGTTGAGCTGAATCTCGTTGCGGCGCTTGCCGAGGCGATCGGCCTCGAGCTGCGTGTTCTCCAAAAAGCCCTTCTCGGCCAAGCGCTCGGACCACTCCAAGTCCTGGGTCGCGCGCTGGAGCTCTTCGCGCGAGAGAATGATCGCCTCGTCCTTCTCCTGGAGCTGCTGTGGGTAGTCGCCCTCGATGTACTTCTTGAGGTCGAGCTTCGCGAAGCGGAGCTCCCGCTCGCTGCGCTGAATATTGCTGACGTTCTCGCTCTCCTGGATCGCGTAGTTCTGCTTCGCTTTGACGTGTGACGCCTCGCGGTTCTGAACGGTGATCTCCTGCGAGACGCGGCGCTCCTCCAGCTCACTGGTGTCGAGCTCGCACACCAATTCGCCCGCTTCCACGATCGTGCCTTCCTCGATCAGGAACAGGATCGTCGTGCGTCCTTCGACCTCGTTCTTGAGCACAACCGCATCGGCGGCCTGGAGGTTTCCGCGCTCGACAATCGCGATGCGAAGCGGACCGCGACGAACGGCTTGCCCTTGGATGACGGCTTCATCATCGCCAGAGCCGGAGCTGAAGAACCAAATACACGCAGCAAGCCCTGCGGCGAGCACGATCCAGAGAGACCACTTCATAGGAGACGGGGAGGGTCCGAATCACGCGGGGGGACCGCGATCATGGAGAGGGTGAATCCCCAGTCTAGCTAATGATGCGTCAGAGGCCGCGCATCCATTGGAGAAGGATTTCTCGCGGGCTAAGGCTGCTAGCAGCCCGTGGCAAAAGTCATTCACTCTATAAGCGGCCGATTTTTGGCCAGGTGGGCACCCGAAATCCTCCCCGAATCTATGGATTCGGGTTCGTTTCCGGATACCAACCCGATCAAAAATTTGCTGCTTATAGAGCAAAGCACTTTCACCACGGACTGCTAGGGCAACAGCGAGAAGAGGTCGCAGACGCGCTCACTGTCGAACTCGCCATCTTCATCGGTTGCGTAGACGATATAGAGGGTTTGTTCGCGGCTGATTGTCCAACAGGTCGCCGAGCGTCCCAGTCGGTTCCAGGACAGCTCGCGTACCGACTGTCCGCAGAAGTACATCTCGCGGACCTCGGGCTCTTTTCGGAGCCACTCGCTGAAGGACGCGGGGAAGCCGTTGCGGACGAGCGAGCCGAGCAGGTTGGTGTCTTCCTCGTCGGTAAGACCGCAGATGGCGATGACACCGACGCACTCGTCCTCTCCGCGGACCCATTCCGCCAGATCACCCGCCGGCCAAAAGGCGTCCTTGCCATCGTCGCTCAGTTCCCAATCTTCGCCGGGAGAGAGCAACTGAAAGCCCAGGCGATCGTCGTACATCGCGCCGCTGCTGGCGTTCTTGGCGGGCATGGGAGTGCTCGTAATCGCGAGACCTCGAAGCGCGGCGTCGACCTCTTCGGAGGCCAAGCTCAATGAGTTCGGTGATCCCCAGAGGTGGATTTTGAACGCCCAGCTATCGTTGACCGCCGTGATCAATCGGTACTCGGTAGGAGCAAGCTTCATGATCGGTCGGATCAGCGATAGCTCGGCGACGACTTCGCCGAGCTGAATGCTCTGAACGTCGCCGATGCCGCGGAAGCTCGAATCGGGAAAGAGCTCGTCCTGTACTTTTGCGTGCCAGCTCTCGGTTTGAATGGTCTGCACGGGAACGGGAACGACCGTCCCTGAAATGCCCCAGTAGGGGTTACTGAAATAGAGCGCGGCGTCCTGCATGCGTTCGATCGCACGCTCGCCGGTTTCGATGTCCCACTCAAGAGAAGGTCTCTTCCAGCTCAGCCCAAAACGGAAGTCGCGATAGACGCCGCCGCGCAGCGAGTAGCCGTCACCAACTTGGTTGACCTCTTCGAATTCGGATCGGGCGCGCGCGTCGATTTCTAGGCGTTCCTGTCGCTCAAGAGTGCGCATGGCGGCAAACGCGTCGCGCAGGTTTTCAAGAGCGCTTGTCTCGCGCGCGACCGGATACTCGACCTGCACGGTGACGCAGTGTTCCTCAAACGGTTCAAACCCGACAAGTACGCGAGTTCCGATGGAGGCTCCGTCACCTCCAGAGGACGGATCGTAGACACGCAGTTCGATCTCCTCTCCGAACAACTCGAACAAGATAGCCTCCCGGCGTTCCCGTCCAGCCCGCGCGGCTTGCTTGAAGAGGTCGGTGGCGAACTGCCCACGGACTTCGCGGTCGAGCCGGTCGAACTTGAGGGTGAGCTTGGCCTTGGAGTCGTCGTCGACCATGCCTGCGGCGACGTTCAAGTCCATGCCGCGGAGTTCATCGCCGTACATCACACGCCACGTGGCGCTTGGCCTCAGCTCGATTCCGAACGCAGGGCTCTTCCAAATGCCGTCGGATACGAGCCAGCCAATGCCGGACGCTTCAAGCGTTGGAGTGCTCTTGGATTCTGCGGAGTGGTCCACCTCTTCGAGCGAGAAGGCGTTCATGAACGGAAGAAAAGAGCTCCCGTCGGCCTCAACCGCATCGGACTCCGCCCACGAAACGAGGCGGAAGAGCGACTTTTGGTAGACGAAGATGACGAAGTGCTGGGACCACTCGACTTCGCCCGAAGATCCGCTCACCATCCACCGGATAGCGGAGAGGTCATTGAACCTGAACTCTTCGAAGAGGTTGACCGTCGCATTCTCGAGTCCAGAGTTGTCCGCCCAGTATCGCGCGAGTTTTTTCAGCGAGTCGGCGGGCAGATTCTCAACGACGACAACGTTGTAGAGCGACTCTTCGAGGACGAGTCCGGCTACGGCACGCGGTTGAATTTCGTGGACGCTGTCCTCGTCGAGCAGAGTCCACTCCGGGCCGGGAGAGGTGAGTCGAAAACCCAGCTTGCTCTCGATGGAGTCGGAAGCTTGGGCGCTGAGGGACGAGGGAAACAGGAGCAGGAAGGCGAGGGCTATGGAGCGCATAATCTGCCATTAGAGAGGGGAGGCAAGCCGAGTGATAACGGGCCTCTATCGGCTTTCCAGGGGGCGAATCTGGGGGGAATCCAGAGGCGCCTCGCTCTTCGCGCGGATAGCTTTCGCCTCGCACAACTGCCGAGTTGGCGGGACAGCTGGCGAAAAGAATGCCCGGGTCGCCCGGGCGAGAATCTCGCTGCGGGATACTAGGGCAGGAAGCTCTTCTTATTGGCCAGCTTGCGCGGCAGATACTCTTCGATCACGAAGTTGAGGCCCCACTTGGCGAGCGCTTGCTGCTCGGCACGTTGCCCCATTTTGAGCATCTGGTTGATGGCCTTGATCCAGGGCTTGTGCGCCTGAAAGAAGGGATCGTTCTTGAGCGCATCCTTGGCGCGCTTGATGTCGACCGGTTGCAGCGGGTGCGTCGCGTCTTCGAGCTTGAAGTCGATGATATCCTGCGGCGTCACGCCCAGGAACTGAGCTTGCGGCACGCAGAAGAAGCGGTTGATGTGTGCCGCGTTACCCGAACCGACTTTGAGAGTCCGATAGATGTTCGCGATGCCGTAGGGATCGCAATCGACAAAACAGTAGACAGGAATCTTCTTCGAGTCGGCCAAGAGGCGCACGAAGCGTCGTGTCGCGCGCGTCGGCACGCCGCCCATTTCGATCAGGATGCAGTTGCCGCTCTTCCAGAACTTGTGGTTGTTCAGGCGCTGAAACATACCGCCGGTCTCGATGACGATGACGAACTCGGCCTTCGTCTCGAACTTGAGGTGTTCGACCGAGTGGGGGATGGAGTAGGAGCCGGTTCCGAAGCCCGTGCAGTCGATGCGAATCGGCAGGCCGGTCTCGGTGTCGCGATCGATCACGGTCAGTTCACCGGCGACCGAACCGCCATGCTCTTCGGGGAAGTAGCGCAGCTGTTCTCGCGAGAGCCCGTCGAGGCTGGCGAGCGCCTCGATGTCGTCCATCACGGCATCCGATTCAGACTGCTCGCTGAACTTGCACTCGCCCCAGTTCTTGCTGACGTAATAGGCCTCTCGTTTGGTCGCGAAGTCGTTGTTCTCGACCATGTCCTTCGAGATCGACATCAACCGCAGAGTCTGCGCGAAGTTCTTAACCGTATTCACACTGAGCGCGCGCGACTTTCGACCGCTGCCCAGCTCGAAGTAACCGACCTTCTTCTGATACTTGACGTTCGAGAGGGCGCGAACCGGGAACTTCAATTCCGGAAGTACGCGCTTCTCAATCGACGACTTGACCCGCTCCGCGGTTCGCTCGATGAGCTTTAGTGTCTTCGTATCGAGCGGACCGATGTCCGCCGCCGCGCGCTTCACCGTTGTCGTCTTCGCCTTTGCCGGAACCATGGTGGTCGCGGCTTTGCGAGTCGTTTTTTTCTTCTTCTTGGCCATGGACGGGGTCGCGGAATCAGGATTCGGGTTTGAAGATTGCGGTGCTGATGATCGCCCAGATGTGCAGGATTACGGCCAGCGGAATCGTGACGACCAGCCAGTACATAACCGCGCAGGCGACGAAAAAGAAAATCGCGCCAAGGATTCGTCCCTGGACGAGATGACCGAGGCCGGGAATGAAAAAGCTGCAGACCGCCGCGATGACGTTGCCGGTGGAGCCGGCGCTAGGTTGGGATTGGGTACTCATAGCTGCGTTATTCGGAAACGCCTTCTAGAACTTGCGGCTCTTATGCAGCACGTCTTCCAATGTCTCGACGGTCTTGTCGCGCTGAGGCTCCGAGAGGTCCAGAATCTCCTGAAGCGCAATCCCGATGTGGGGGATGTACTTCTCGATGTACGAGCGCTTCTCGAACTCGCGCTTGAGCTGCTTACCCTTGCGAATGTGCGTGCCCAGCTTGCGCCCGCAGTCCTGCAGCGCCAGCCGGATCTCCTTCAGAATCTCGGGATAGCTCGCCAACGCTTCTTTCGATTCCGACGTGAACGGAACCCAGACGCTGGCGATGTGAATCATGAGCGCCATGGGACCCAAGGGAATCGCACCGCGCGGATGCTGCAATCCGTACTGGCGCCAGTTGGTCTGAACGACGCCCTTGGTCATCGCGCAAGCCGACTGCTGGTAGAGCAGCGGAACGCGGTTGGCCAGTCGCATCACGCGGACCGGTTCATCGGCCGATCCGACCAAATCCTCGGTCGCCTCCGCTGCCGACTTCTTCTTCTTGCGAATGCGCCCCTCGTCGGTGACTTCGAGTCCCGTTCCGCCCGGCTTGCCGTAGGCGATACCGACCTCGATCTGAAAGGGGTTGCCGCGATAGACCGTCGGAGGCCGGGTCACGGCGTGATAGAAGTCCGCCTCGACCTCTTTCTTGAGGCCGTTGATGATCAGCTCGGGACCGATCGGAGCGATGCAGCTGGTCGACGGCGAAGAGATCTTCGTCTTCTGAATGGCGGCGTGGAGAGCGGATGCCTCCTCGCGCGCGATACGAGACGGATAGGATTTTTCGGTCAGCCCCTTGCCGGCCAATTTGATGACGTCTTTCACCACCTTGGTCCCGACGCGACTGAACTCCTCCTTGAGGAAGCTCGACAGCGCCCGACACTTGGTCTCCTTCAGCATCGCGATCATGACGCCCAGCTCGACACCGTGCGGGTGCGGCTTGATCTCGATCGTCTCCGGCGGGAGCTCCTTCGAGTTGCGCTCGTAGGTGACCTTCTCTTCGGCGGGATCGGTGTAGTGCAGCGTGAGGTGCGGATTGGCGATCGCGGTCTGCTTGAGGTACATGTCGACCGAGCGCACGCCCTTCTGATAGCGCGCCTCCATCTCGATCTCGACGCGCGTGCCGTGCGACTTGTCCCAGTCAGAGGCTTTGGCCTCGTGAATGTCGGGCTTGTTTCGAGCCGTATCGATCGTCAGGAGATACTCGTGAGCGTCCTTGCGCTTGCTCGTCCGCGAGAGAATCCGAACGGGCTTTCCCGTCGTCAGCTGGCCGTACATCCCCGCCGCCGAGATGCCGATGCCCTGCTGACCGCGCGTCTGTGAGAGCTTGTGGAACTTCGACCCGTACAGGAGCTTTCCGAAGACCTTGCCGATCTGAGCCTCGATGATGCCGGGACCGTTGTCTTCGACAGCCATGCGGAAGCGGTTTTCCCCGGTTTGCGTGATCTCGACAGCAATCTCGGGCAGGATTCCGGCTTCTTCACAGGCATCGAGCGAGTTGTCGACAGCCTCCTTCACCGCGGTCAAAAGCGCCTTGAGCGGCGAGTCAAAGCCCAGCAGGTGACGGTTCTTCGTGAAGAACTCCGAGACCGAGATGTCGCGCTGACGCGTGGCCATCTCCTCGGCGTTGCTGCGCTTGCGACCGCCGCTCTTCGCCGCCGCGGCTGTCTCCTTCTTCGGAGCTTTCGCTTTGGAGGTCTTCCCCTTGGAAGTGCTCTTGGCAGCCGTCTTCTTGGTGGTTTTCTTCTTCTTTGCCACGGGCTCTTCGAGGTCGAACAAGGTGGGGGAGTTGTTGGTCACGGAATTACCCGATTCTTTGGCTGCTGATGGTGCGCGTCTCGGCTCGTCTCAGCGATGCGAGCCGAAGTTGAGCACCAGGTTTATGGGCGCTAGCGCTTGAGATCAACTGCGGAGCGCGGCTTCGGCGACAACCTTACTACTGAGCTTCGCTTCGGACCGTTGAATCCTAGGGAATTAGAGCGTCCTCGAAACGAATCGCATCGGGATTGAGTTCCGCTTGGCACAGTCCGATGGCGGCTGCTCGATCGCGGAAGGCGAAGAGGCTCGGCCGCATAGCTTGGCCGGGTTCGTACAGACACTCGCGAACCAAGTAGCTCTCGAGTTCGCGAACCGGCAGCGACCACTCGACCGCGGCCGCTCGAGCCAGCTCTCCCGTCGCCGCACGGCCGCGAGCCCGAGCCCGCGCGAAGGCGGGCAGCCAGGGCGTTAGGTCGACCCCGGGCCGGACGATCCAAGTCGCGAAGATGAAGGGGAGGCCGGTCGCCTCGTGCCAGGCGGCGGAGGGATTGAAGACCGGCCGAGCGTTGGGCTCGAGGTACTCGCGGAAGGCGAGATCACCGATGCGCAGCCAAGCGTCGGCGGAAACGGCGCGCGGATCGGTACCGGCGGGGACCTCGAGAAAGCTCGGATGGAGGTCGCGCTCGGCGAGGGTGACCTGGACCAGAGTGGCTGCGGTTCGGCTGGCCGGATCGAGAGCAACGGTCTCGAGGCTCTCGAGTGGTTTTCGCAAAAAGAGCTGCACGCTGGAGACCGTGTCGTGGCCCGCGACGGCGACGCCATCGAGGTAGCGATAGCCGGGCTGTCGAAAGAGCTCGATACTGCTGACGAGAGCAACATCGAGTTCCTTCGCGCGCAGCCGGCGAACGAGCTCCGCGGGGACTTCGCGCACCAGCTCTATGCCGTCTTCGTGCTCGAGACGCGAGTCGAGCGGCCGGGCGACGAGAAAGGGCACGCTGCCGACGCGCAGCTTCTTTTGTCGTGCGTTCTTCGTGTCCTTCACTTCGTATCCGCCACGGGGGGAGTCTATCAGTCCCCGGCTAAACTCCCACCTCGCTTCGAGTTTGTCGCGCCGAGATCGGATTGACTCGCTTTCGAGCTTGATCGCGCGATGGGTGCCGAGCACGCTACCCGCGCTCTCATGCCTCCCTTCATTTTCGAAATGCCCGACTTTCCGGGCTACGCGCTGCTCGATTCCGGGGACGGCGAGAAGCTCGAACGATTCGGAGAGGTCGTTCTGCGCCGTCCCGATCCGCAAGCGCTTTGGCGGCCGAAGCTCGCACCGAAAGAGTGGTCACGGGCTCACCTTCGTTTTATCCGCGAGTCGGATCGCGGTGGACGGTGGGAGACGCATCGCGATGCGCCGCAGGCGGCGCGCGGCAAGGAACCCAGCTGGACCATTCCGTACGGAGACGCGCGCTTCTCGATCCGCCCGACGCCCTTCAAGCACGTCGGGATCTTTCCCGAGCAGGCGGCGAACTGGGCCTTTGTCGAGGAGCGCAGCCGGGGTTTAGCTCCGGGCGAAAAGCTGCTCAATCTCTTTGGCTACACAGGCGCGGCCAGCGTGATTGCCGCGCAAGCGGGATTCGATGTGACCCATGTTGACGCGTCGCGAGCTTCGTTGAACTGGACACGCGAGAATGCAGAGGCGTCGGGGCTCGGCGAGCGAGCGCTCCGGATGGTTCACGAGGACGCGTTGCTCTTTGCGACGCGTGAAGCTCGGCGAGGAAAGAAGTACGCGGGCATCTTGCTGGATCCTCCGCACTACGGGCGCGGACCGAAGGGCGAAAAGTGGCAGTTCGAGGAGAGCTTCGCGCCGCTCCTCGAGGTCGTCGCAGAGCTTTTGGATGAGCGCGCTTTCCTCGTGCTCTCGACCTACGCGATTGGCTACTCGCCGCTCGCCTTTCACAACTTGCTCAGCGAGTTTCGAGGTGGGCAAGTCGAGGCCGGAGAGCTCGCGCTTCGCGAGGCCCAAGGGGAGCGGCTCTTGCCCTGCGGATTTTGCGCGCGTTGGTGGCGAGACGCATGAGCCTCGTCATTCTCCACAGCGACAATCATTTGCTCGCAGTAGAGAAGCTCGCCGGACTTCCGATTGTTCCCGACGAGAGCGGTGACGACTCGCTGTTCGATTTGGCGAGGAGCTGGATCGAGGTCGAGTTCGACAAACCGGGCCGCGCATTCTTGGGAGTCGTGCACCGACTCGATCGGCCCGTGAGCGGAGTCGTTCTGTTCGCGCGGACGAGCAAAGCGGCGCGCCGGCTCACCGATCAATTTCGAGAACGGACGGTTCAGAAGAGCTACCTCGGGCTGTGCCAAGGAGACCTGCCGGCGGAGAGCGGGCGGGTGGAGCACTGGCTCTTGAAGGATCGCGATAAGAATCGCGTGAAGGTCTGCGACGGAGAGCGGGCGGGCGCCAAGCTCGCGGTGACGAGCTGGCGTGTGCTCGGGCGTGCGGCGGGACAGACTCTGGTCGAACTCAAACCGGAGACGGGGCGTTCGCATCAACTGCGAGTGGCGGTCGCGAGTCTCGGGGCGCCGCTGCTCGGCGATCTGAAGTACGGGGCGACGGAGCCCTTGCCGGACAAGAGCGTTGCGCTGCATGCCGCCGCGCTCGAAGTCGAACATCCGACTCTGCGGGAGCGGATGACTTTTCGCGCCGCGCTTCCGAACGGGGAGTGGTGGGGTTGGGCGCGTGGAATCGCGGACGTCTAGCGAATCGAGCCCGAACGCGAATCGGCGCCGCACTTCTGCGCGACGCCGACAACGGGCATGCGATGAATCGGGCTACTCGAGCTGGACTCCAAAGACGGCCGGAGCGACGGCGAAGATCGGTGCGGTGACGACCGGGCCATTCGGCCGGATCATGATTAAGAGACCACTTTGAATCGGAGCGTCGATCAGATCCGGAGTGGCGTCGGAGAGCTTTCGCCCGACGTAGCGCTCGCGCGCGAGCTCGCGTTCCGGCGAGTCGGGGCGGATTTCCGAGGGAGCGCGCTGCAGGTCGCCCGGAGAAATCTGAACGCCGGGCTCGTTCGCGCTCGCTGGAAGTGCCGCACCGCTTGTGGACGCGAAGCTCGTAATCGGACGGGCCTTGATGTCGAGGGTGTAGTTCGCTTGTCCGAACAGCGCGCGGACGACGATGTGAAAATCCAGGACGGGGGCACTGACGTTGAAGAAGCCGCTCTCGGGGCTGAAGTCGCTCTCGAAGAAGATCGCGATGTCGTCGATGGCCGGATCGTAGATCCAGGTATCGAGCTCGCCCGCCGAGTCGTCGAAGGTGAGTTCGAATTCGATCTCGGAGGGCTGGGCCAGCGAGATCGAGAACCCGTCGAACTCGTCCGCGAAAGGATCGACGGCGGGGTCGCCTTCCTCGGCGTGGCCGCTGACGGTCATCATCTCTCCGTGGCGGAGGACGCCGAGAAAGTGCGGCGATGCGGACTCGTCGTTGGGCTCGAGCTCTTGATCGTTCGAGATCTGAACGAAGGTCTCGTTGACCGCAAAGGTCGTCGAACTGCGATAGCCATGACCGCAGCCGAGGCTACCGATCGACAGCAGGAGGACAGCGCAGAGGGCTGGAGATGTCGGGGAGGAAAACAGCGTGTGAGGGGCTTTCGGGTTCATGGGGACCTCCGGGCGTGTCCACCAAGAAGGACAATGCGTCCGGTTTGGCGGAGGGGGGTGCGAGGCTTGGGCGGTGCTCGGGGCGGTGCGCCGTCGGACTCGCGGGTAGAAGCGTGGTGGGGCAACCAGCGTGCCGCGCGGGTCCAACGGGCTGGTTCCGATTCGGGCCGGCGAGTGGGGAGAGCTGAGAGCGGGCAAGCGGGTTGGCGCGTCTTCAGCCTGGCCGGACCTCGCTCCGAGCATGATTGCGCAGGGAGGAGGTCGTACAATCGCCGCGCCGCTCGGAGTGAGTGGACCTCTAGGGCGACACCACGTCGCTCGCCTTGATGACCACCCCTATGTTGCAGGCTTCCAGCGGCGCCACCGAGAGCGCGGAGTTCCGAATTTCTCCCGCCGGGTCCGATTCGCGCGCCTATCTATATGCCATCGCAGCCGCCGTCATCGGAACCCTCGGGTTCTGGCTCTGCGATGACGCCTACATCTCGTTCCGCTATGCCCGCCACCTCGCGGAAGGCCACGGCCTGGTGTTCAATCTCGGCGAGTCGCCGCCCATTGAGGGCTTCAGCAATCTTCTGTGGGTGCTCTTGCTCGCGCCGTTCGAGTTCCTCGGAATCGCTTCCCCGCTCGTGGCGCCTATCTTCTCGATTGCGGCGTTCGCTTGGCTTGCCAAACAGCTCTCGATCGACCTCGTCACGATCGCTGCGCTCAATGGCGCGCGAGTCTTCGCCGTCATGGTCGTCTTTTTGTCGATGCCGCCGATGGTCGTTTGGGCGACGGGCGGACTCGAGACGATGGCCTTTGCTCTCGCGCTCTATCAAACCGGTCGCGGCCTCTTGGGGATTGGCTCCTCCCGCACGCTCGGCTTTTGGGCCATTTGCGCGGTGGGATTGCGCGTCGACGGCGCGCTCTATATCGCGGCGTTCCTCGTGATCGGTTGGAGCTCGAGCTGGATCTGGCCCGCCGCATGTTCGAAGAAGCGTCTAATCACCGTGCTCTTTTCCGCTGGCGCTGCCGTTCTCGCGATTATGGTCTTCCGGCAGTTCTACTTCGGTTTCTGGAGCCCGCACACGGCACGAGTCAAAGTCGAACCGAGTCTGGTCGTCTTCGATCGCGGCTTTCGCTACGTGCTTGCGATGATGGTGGGCATCCCGGGGCTACTGGTTCTGACCTCCGTCGGAAGTTGGCACGGACTGGCGCGACTCTTCACATCGAAGAGTGATCAAGAGCGCGCGACGGTGGCACTTCTCGGAGCACCGCTGCTCGTCGCCGTTCTGCTCAGCATCTTGGCGGGCGGCGACTTCATGGCCTTTGCCCGATTTTTTGTTCCCGTCATTCCCTTTCTCACTCTGCTGCTGGGACTCGCTCTCGCCCGCACCGGAAGTGCTTCTCGCTTTCCGATCCCAAGTCTCTTTGTCGGCATCATCCTGGTCTCCAACGTCGCCGCTCTCTCCGATCGCGTTCCGATTCCGGAAAGTGTTCAGGAGCGCATTCACTTCCGTTGGAACAACGCCGACTATCAATCCGAAGCCTCTGTCTGGAAGGGCATGAGCGACCGGGCGGAACACTGGGCCTATCTCGGTCGCTCGCTCGCCGAACACACCCAACCCGGCGAGACCTTTGTGCGCGGAGCCATCGGAGCGGTCGGCTACTACTCCGAACTCTTCCTTCTGGATTCCTACGGTCTGGTCGACCTGGAGGTCGGAGCGGGAGAAGGGCAACCGGCCGGACACTCGCCCGGGCACGACAAACAGGTCCCGGACTCCTTCTTCCTCAGCCGGTCTCCCGACTACTTCACCTACACCGACCTGGTCCCCGACTCCGATCGAAACCAGGGGATCCCGCCCGAGCTCGCGGATCAACCACTCTTGAGCGACCTGTTCGAGTTGAAGTTTTATCCGTGCTCCGAACTGGAGGGCGTCGTACTTCGGTTGGTGCGCTACACACCCGACGCTCGTTCGGATTAATCGAGCTCGACTTGAGTGATTCGCAGCCCGCCGGTCGGATCCGCGTGGGCTCACGCCGCGACTTCAACACGGCCGGATTACCGATTCCTTCTGGCGGGCGGCCATTCGCGTCAACCCTTTGCCGTCTCATCCGTACCCGCCTGCTACAATTCCAGCGTTCATGCGAAATCCCATACCTTCACTCGGCCTTCTCGCGCTTTCCCTCGTCATCCTCAATAGCGCGTGTAAGGACGCGGAGCCCATGCCGAGCGTTCTTCTGATTACGCTGGACACGACTCGCGCCGACTACTTGGGTTGCTATGGAGCAGAGGAAGCAACGCCGGCAATCGATTCTCTCGCCGCTCGGGGAACGCGTTTTGATCTCGCGATCAGCTCGGCCTCGGTGACGCCAGTCTCCCACGCGACGATTCTTACCGGCCGCAGCAACCGCGCTCACGGCCTGCGCGTATTCGCCGGTGACGGTGGATTCGTTCTGCCCGATGGTGTTCCGACCCTCGCGGAAATCTTGCAGCGCGAAGGCTACGAGACCGCGTCGATTCAGAGCGCCTTTCCCGTCTCCTCCTACTTTCGCTTGGATCGTGGCTTTCGGCTTTTCGACGACTTCGAGACGACGATCGTCGGGGCGGAGGACGGCGTCAAGCGTTGGAACATGAAGGACTTTCAGCGGCGCTCGGACGAAACAACCGATCGAGTCCTCGAGTTTCTCGACCAAGTCGAGGATCCGTTCTTTCTGTGGGTGCACTACTGGGATCCGCACGATGCGGATTTGCTGCCCCCCGACTTTGAGCCGGACACATCGGGAACGGAACGGTTTCCGAAGCGGCTCTACGGAGTGGAGGTGCGCTACGTCGATTCGCAGATTGGCCGCGTGTCGGAAGCTCTCGAGCAATCCGGTCGCACAGAATCCACATTGGTTGCCATTGTCTCGGATCACGGACAGGGGCTGGGTGACCACGAATGGGGTGGCCACCGCATTCTGTATCAAGAGCAGGTGCGCGTGCCGCTCGTTATGGTTTTCCCCGGCGAGGTGCAACAGCCCGTGGTTTCCGAACTCGTTCGCTCGATGGACATCGCGCCGACGATCCTCGACTACTTGGGTCTTGGGATTCCGGACGGAACGACCGGAGCGAGCTTGCGCAACCTGATGAATGGCGTCCCCGAAGAAGGGCGATACGGCTTCGCGGACCAGATCAACGGCCTGGACGAAAACGCGGGCATGGTTCGGCTTCGCCCCTTCGACATGTTCCTCTACGTTGCGATGGACGCGCGTTGGAAGCTGACCTATCGGCCGCTTCACCCGGCGTACAACGAGCTCTACGATCTGGAGAACGACGAGCTCGAACTCGTCAACGTCTTCGACGAGCACCCGGACGTGGTCTTACGTCTGATGAAGCAGCTGGCCTTTGAAGATCCGTGGGTGACGGAGCCATTCGCCCGCATCGAGGTCGAGGGTCGTGATACTGCCGCTGCTGCGATGGACAACCTCGGCTACACCGGCGGGGACGAGCCCGACGAAGGCGAGTCGGACGCAGGCGAGTCCGACGAGGAATTCGTTGGGATGACGCACTTCATTCCGAACAGCAAGAGCTGGGATTGGCTCTGTCCGGATACCGCGCACGCCGAGGTCAATCCCCGTGGCGTTCGGGGCGCCCGGTGCGAGCTCTGCGAAACTCCATTGATTCCGCGTATTGGCGAAGCGGACTGACGAGCTAGCGAAGAGTCCGGGAGAGCGAGCAAGTCTCGGGCGTGCGACTAATCGGCGTCTTCGACGTAGCCAATGTCGCGCAGGGTTTGCTCCTCATCTTCGCTGAGCTCCAGTTGGATCTCCTCGGGATCGAAGCGCAGCGCGCGCTCGCGCATCTCTTTCAAGCCAGCGCTGAGCTCGGTCACCACCGTCGGGTCGCTCTCGGCGATGTTTTCGAGCTCCAGCCAATCGGCTTCTAGATCGTAGAGCTCGGTCTCCAGTCCCGTCTTGTTCTCGGTCAGGATCAGCTTCTTGTCGCCGCGAATGACCGCCCAAATCTTTTGGCCGCCGAGGACCTCCATGCGCTCTCGCATGGAGAACACCGGGCGTACATCTGCGGGCAACTCGTCACGCGTGTAGTAGGGCACCAGGCTTTCGCCCGCGTCGATCTCGGATGGCGGCGCACCGATCATCTCGCGCAGTGTGGGCAAGACGTCGATGGCGCTGACCGCATGGGAGACTCGGTTGCGCGCCCGCGTCACTCCGGGATGAATAATGAAGAATGGAACCCGAGTGAGCTCGGAGTAGAGCTTAAAGTCATGCTGCGAGATATCGCTGCGCTGCTTGAGCTCTTCGCCATGATCGGCGATGAAAAACACGATCGTCTCTTCATTCACATCGAGCAGCCGGAAGGCTTTGCGAATGTGATGGTCAACGTAGTTGATTTCGCTGTCGTAAGTGGCGAGCAGGTCGGCGATCTCGAGCTCTCGCTCCGTCTTGAAGGTGCCGGCGAGTTCTCCTTGCGCGGGATCTTTGTACCAGCGCTCGCGCTTCTGATAGGGGTAGTGCGGATCCATGTAGTGCAGGTACACGAACCACGAGGGCGCCGAGCGAATCTCTTCCGACCAGCCGCGCAGGGTTTGGTTGATCGCCGTTGCGTCGAGGTTGGGGAAATTCTGGAAGCGATCGAAGCCGCTCTCGAATCCCTCTTCCTCACAGATGTTTGGATTGTCGGCGATCCCATAAGTGCGGTAGCCGCGGGACTTCATCAGCTCCGGAACGGTCTCGATGGCGTCCGGAATTCGATTGAGCGTGATCGTCGGATCCCCAGTGGCGCGAACGTTGTTCACGAGCACCATGCCCTGTGTTACGCCATGTTGATTGGGGTAGAGCCCGGTGAAGATCGACGCCGTTGCGGGCGCGGTCCAGGACGACGTGGCCCAAGCGCGTTCGAAGACGACGCCCTGCTTGGCGATGCGATCGAGGAAGGGCGCTGTCTGTTCGCTGTAGCCGTAGAAGGGCAAGTGGTCGGCACGCAGCGTATCGATCACGACCATCAATACATTCGGAGCGGCTTTCTGCGGCTCGCCATTCGAGCAAGCTGCGGCGAGAAGCGCGCAGGCGATAGCTGCTGCGAAGGTGGGGCGGCGATTCGAGCGGAGATGGGGCATGACGGCGATCGGGGTCTGACAAGCGGGCATCGAATCGCAAGCTAGCGCAACGGTCCGGGCCATCCAATGACTACGGACTAAACCTCGACCGAGTGGGAGGCGATCTCCGAAATCGGTCGGCCGGTCGGAATCAGGTCCGGTACATCCGACCAAACCACGTTGTACAGCGTGTCGCGCTCGACCGGGATGCGGCCCGCGTCGCGGATCGCCTGAATCAGGTCTTCGCGGGCGGTCTCCTGCGGCGTCGTCGCACCCGCGTCGTGATAGATCTTTTCTTCGACGACCGTGCCGTCGACATCATCGGCGCCAAAGCTGAGGCAGGTCTGCGCGATGCCCAGCTCCATCAAGATCCAATAGGCCTTGATGTGCGGGATGTTGTCGAGCAAGAGCCGCGAGACAGCGATCTCGCGCAGCTCTTCGAGCGCCGTCGGTCCCTTCGACAAGTGCGACCACTCGTTGTTGTCGGCGTGGAAGCTGAGCGGGATGTAGGTCTGGAATCCGCCGGTCTGATCTTGGAGGCGGCGCAGTTTGTCGTGGTGATCGACGCGCTCTTCCGCCGTCTCGATGTGGCCGTGCAGCATGGTGCAGTTCGAGCGCAGCCCGGCTTCGTGTACGGTACGCGCGAGCGCGAGCCACTCGTCGCCAGAAATCTTTTGGCGATAACCCTCGCGGTGAATGCGGTCGGCGAAAACCTCAGCTCCGCCCCCGGGGCATGAACCGAGCCCCGCTTCGCGCAGCTCGTCGAGTACCTCCGGCATGGGCTTCTTCGCGACCTTGGCGATCTGATCCAGCTCGACCATCGTAAAGGCCTTGATGTGAATCTCCGGTCGCGCGAGCTTCACGGCGCGCAGAATGTCGAGGTAGTACTCGTAGGGGATCTTGGGCCAGACGCCGCCGACCATGTGCACTTCGGTAACCGGCTCGTGCAGGTGTTCGCGAATCTTCTCCGCGACTTGGTCCGGCGTCATCTGGTACGCGCCCGCCTGACCGGGCAGCCGATCAAACGAACAGAACTTGCAGAACTTGTTGCACAGGTTCGTGTAGTTGACGTGTTGATTGACGTTGAAGAAGGCGCGGTCGCTGTGCCAGCGCTCGCGTACGAAGTTCGCCAGCTCGCCGAGCACGAGGAGCTCGGGCGTTTGATAGAGCTCGATTCCTTCCGCCAGACTGAGGCGCTCCTTCGCGAAGACCTTTTCCGCAATCTCGCCGAGTCCGGCCTTCTTCGCGCGGTTCCAGAGTTCCTCGAAGCTCACGACGTCTGCCCCTCTCGCGCGAGATCCACTATCGCCTCGGCGGCGTTTGTCGGAAAGCACGGCTCGGAATGCCGTTCATCGACGATGCCGTACCAGCTGTTGCGTTGGCGCGGCACAAGCCCGGCACCTTCGATCTGGCGCTCGATCGTCTGGATCGACTCGAGGTGGAAGCAGCCCGCCGCGCTGACCACATTCTCCTCCAGCATGGTTCCGCCAAAGTCGTTGCAGCCGAAGCGCAGAGTGACTTGCGCCATCTTCATGCCCTGCGTGACGTAGCTCGTCTGAATGTTTTTGAAGTTGTCGAGGAAGATGCGGCTGAGTGCTTGGACGCGCAGGTAGACGCCACTCGAGACTTTCGGCGGATAGAGGTGCGCCTCCGGAACGCCGTCCGGCTGCGTATTCCAACAGGCGAAAGCCGTGAAGCCGCCGGTCTCGTCTTGCAAGTCGCGCAGGCGAACGAGGTGTTCGATGCGCTCTTCGGCCGTCTCGACGTTGCCGAACATCATCGTTGCCGAGGAGCGCAGGCCCGCTTCGTGGATCTTGCGATGAACGTTGAGCCACTGATCCGTGGTGGTCTTCTTCGGCGCGATAATCTTGCGGACGCGCTCGACGAGCATCTCTGCGCCCGCGCCGGGAACGCTTCCGAGTCCCGCGGCTTTCAGGTCGGCGATGACGGCTTCGATCGGGCGCTTGTCGATCTTCGCGAGGTGGTCGATCTCGGGCGCGGAGAGGGCGTGCGCGTTGACCTCGGGAAAGCGCTCCCGGAGGTCCGCGATCAGGTCGCACCACCAGTCCGATTTGAGGTAGGGGTGGTGGCCGCCCTGCATCAGAATCTGCCGCCCGCCGAGCTCCGCCGTCTCGCGCACTTTTGCGATGATCACATCGCGGTCGAGCACGTAGGCGCCGTCTGCCTTCGGCCTGCGATAGAAAGCGCAAAAGCCGCAGTCGGTGATGCAGACGTTGGTCGGGTTGATGTTGCGATCGACGATATAGGTGACGATCGGCTCGGGGTGCTTGCGCCAGCGCACGAGGTCGGCCAAGCGACCGAGCAGCGCGATATCGGCGTGCTCGTGGAGCAATAGCGCCTCGGCGGCGTCGATGCGCTCGTCCGCTTCGACCTTGGCGGCGATCTCGGCGAGCTGGCCGCGCAGGGGCTCGCGTTGGGTGGCGGAAACGAGGGGAGCTCGCCAGGAGACGCAGGGGGAATCGAGACCGGTGCCGGCGATAGTCGTCGTGGGGGACATGGGCGCCGAATACTATAGCTCGCGGGCCTTGCGGCATGACGGATTGGCGCTTTTCCCGCGAAGTCAGTCGGGGGAGCTCGACGGGAAAGTGGGCAGAAAGCGTGCGGCGCTGATAGTCCGCCCGATAGACTCCCCGCCCCAAAACCGACGAGGACACCGACGAGGACCCGATGGCTAAGACCGACAATTCCCTGATGAGCACGATCGTTTCTCTCTGCAAGCGGAGGGGATTCGTCTTTCAGGCGTCCGAGATCTACGGCGGTATCGGGAACACCTACGACTACGGGCCGCTGGGCGTGGAGCTGAAGCGGAACGTCAAGGAGGCCTGGTGGAGCCGCGTGGTCACGGCGCGGGCCGATGTGGTCGGGCTCGACTCGGCGATCATTCAGAACCCGAAGGTCTGGGAGGTCTCCGGGCACGTCGGGGGCTTCACCGACCCGATGGTGGACTGCAAGAAGTGCAAGGGGCGCTTCCGCGCAGACAAGCTCGAGGATGCCAAGTGCCCCGAGAAGCCGTCGAAGCGACCGGGCGAGTGTGCTGGCGAACTGACGGAGCCGCGCTCGTTCAACCTGATGTTCAAGACTCACATCGGGCCGGTGGAGGAGAGTGGTGCAACGGCCTACCTGCGGCCGGAGACGGCGCAGGGGATTTTTCTGAACTTCAAGAACGTGCTGGAGTCGGCGCGCATCAAGCCGCCCTTTGGGATTGCTCAGATTGGCAAGTCCTTCCGCAACGAGATCACGCCCGGCAACTTCGTGTTTCGCACGCGCGAATTCGAGCAGGCGGAGATGGAGTTCTTCGTGCCGCCGGAGGAAAACGACAAGTGGTACAGCTACTGGCGCGACGCGCGATTCAGTTGGTACTCGGAGCTCGGCATTCGTCCCGAGAACCTGCGGCTGCGCGAGCACGACGCGGACGAGCTCGCTCACTACAGCACGGCGTGCGCCGACGTCGAGTATCTCTATCCCTTCGGATGGGGCGAGCTCGAGGGCATCGCCTGCCGCACGGACTTCGATCTCAAGCGCCACTCCGAGGCGACCGGAACCGACCTGCTCTACTTCGATCCGCAGACGAAAGAGAAGTACACGCCCTATGTGATCGAGCCCGCCGGCGGCATCGATCGCATGGCGCTGACCTTCTTGATCGACGCCTACGAGGAAGAGCAACTTGAGAAAGACACGCGCGTGGTTCTGCGCTTTCACCCGGAGATCGCGCCGATTACCTGCGCCGTCTTCCCGCTCGTCAAGAAGGACGGCATGCCGGAGAAGGCGCACGAGGTTGAGACGATTCTTCGCCGCGCGCGCTTCTCCACCTTCTACGACGAGAAGGCCGCCATCGGTCGCCGCTATCGTCGCCAAGACGAAATCGGAACGCCGTTCTGCATCACGATTGACGGCGAGACGCTGAATAGCGATGTCGTCACCGTCCGCGAGCGAGACTCGATGGAGCAGACGACAGTGCCGATCGCAGAACTCCGAACCTTCCTCGACGAGGCGATCCTGAACTGGAGTCGCTAGCCGGGAAGGTGGAATACCGAACCCGGTTCATCTCTAAACTTTTGGGGCCGTCTC
>JAJDEU010000040.1 GCA_029259635.1 Planctomycetota bacterium
GATTCAGGGCGCGATGGTTTAAGCCACCTCTTCCAGGAACTGAACATGGTCGTCTCCACCGGCTAGCGCCGGGTAGGGAGACGGGCGATCAGAGGGCTGCTCTACAAATGGGAACTGGTAAGTGTTTTCGTGAGGAGCACAATCATCGCCGCGACTTCCGGTTCGCTGCCCGGAGCGGTGCCGCGGTAGGTATTGGACGAACCACTGGGGCTCGAGCCTGCGTTGTCGTAGCCCCACTCTGCATCGTAATTGCGATTGAGGTCCACGCCCTTCGATCCACCCGCGTTATTGCGGCGGTTCTTGCGCCACATGCCACCGCCGTTCGGCGCAATCGTCTGGTTGTAGGCGTAACCGTCAGGATTCACGACAGGAATGAACCACTGCTCGCGATGGTCCACCAAGTAGGTCGCGATTGGATCGGTTCCATAGTTTTCCACCAGGTGGAGCATGTACCAAATCATGGTGTGCATGCTCATGGGCTCGCGCGCGTGGTGAATCGCGTCCATGCGAACTTCAGGCTCTCCTTCGCTCACTCCCGGATTGTCAGAAATCGAAAGCGCCCAGATTCGACGCCCTTCAAGCGAAGAGCCGATTGGACGGGGACTCGCCACGATCGACGGGTAGGCGTTCCGGATTTGGTGGATGACCGATATCGTCTCGGAGAGGGTGTAGTAGTTGCCCATCGAACCCTGACCGAAGGGCGGCGAAAGCCATTGCCCGAGCGCGGGTGCTTCCTGCGACTTGTTCGAATCATTGGCGATTCGTGCGGCATACCACACCTGTAAATCCTCGATTTCGACGGTGTACTTAAAGCCGCGTTGGTCGAGCTGCCCGAGCTCGTAAGTATTTGCGATCGCACGAACCGTTTTGGTTTGGTGATCGATTGCCTGCAGCTCTAAGCCAATTTCCAAAAGCACGCGTTCGGATGTTTCATCCGCGAGGGAAATATTGATCTGTCGAACGGGATCGTGAAGGTCCAACTCTCCGGCGGAGAAGGGCAGCGCGCAGAAAGCCAAGAAGCCAAGGGCTAGCCATACGCGGCGAAGATTTTTGGAGCTCGATCTGGCGTAGTTAATCATGGCAAGTAGTGCTGCTCGACTTCGACGGCGCGATCGACGATCCATAGTTCGTCTCTCAAAAGGCTCTCCATCAAAGGCACCCGCGTGTGCCTACCGAAAACGCTGTGCGCCTCACCCAGAGCCCGTTTGAATGAGGTTTGAATCACCCTAACAGGCGAGCTGTTGTACGTCTACCAGGGCCGATCTCCTGCTTTCAGCATGCTCAACCCTGCGATCCTCGCCTCGTCGTTCCGGCTGCTACTAAAAGTCCGCACACAATGATCACTCAAGAACGTCGCTCTTCGCCAGTAGCTGTCTATCTACTCACGCGCGCCTCTGTCGAGTTCTTCGCGAGCCTGTTGATGACTACAACAAGTCGCGAACACACCAGGTGCGCAATGGGAATGAGCCGGAGCTTCGCGAAGTTGATTCGGTTGGCAATCCAGTCGGAGCACCAGTTCTAGACGGGCTACATCGCAGTACTTCACGCGCCGCTACTTGATCAGAGAGGGCTTGAGTGCCGTGCAAGGAACGTGAGCTTGATGGCTAGCGGCGACGGCTCGGGGTGGGAGGGAGGGAGCGACGCGGCGACCTAGGCGAATTATTCTGACTTTGTTGTCGGGTACGTGCTGGGCCTGTCGCTTCCGGAGTGAGTGGGAGGGGCCCGGTTGTGGCAGGTCGCCCCCAATCAGCCCTCCTCCACACCACGGCTTTCGGAGCGAATCGATCTGTACCCCCGGCGCCTCGCAATTCTCTACCCAATCACCTCAATGAAGAACTCTCTCTCCCGCGCTCTCTCGTTTTGCTGCGCAATTTCCTTGTCGCTAGCCTCCGCCCAGTCTTCCGCACCTGCGACGATTCGCATGGTCGACTTGAATGGCGACGGCGAGCTGGATCTCTTCGAGGGTAAGGCGGACGGAACATTGGTCGTCTCGCTGGGCGTGGGTGATCGGCAATTCGATCAGCTACACCAAGAGCTCCCGAGTGCAATCGTCACGGACGTTGTTGCGGGCGACCTGAACGACGACGGGTTCGTCGACCTCTACCTTGTCACTCCGCACGCGAACCTGGTCCTTGTCGGAGATGGTGCTGGGCTCTTAACGGACTCGACTCTCGAACTTGGACTTCAGGATGAGGGCGTGGGACAGAGCGCGATGCTGCGCGACCTCGATGCCGATGGCCGCGCGGACTTGTTCCTCTTCAATCAAACCGGCGACGTCCTGTTTTGGGGTGTGCCCGGCGGGTTCGAGCGCGATGCACGCACTCCCTTCCTTCCCGCTTCTGCCGCTGTATCGCCCGTTACCGGTGAACCGGAACTCCCGACGTCGGGGTTCGGTAGTCGGGAATCCGCGCGCGACCTCCCTCGCTCCGATGTAGTCGCCGTTTTAAAAGGCGGCCGCACCATCGCTATCGACCCGACCGGCCCCCGCGTGCCTCAACCCGGAACCCCCGACTCCGATTCGCCAACGCCCGCATCGGCAGCGATTACGCCGACCATCCTTCACGTGCCGATCGAATCAGCGCGCGGCCTCCCCAAGATCCAGTTAGGGCTGACCGCCCAGCAAGCGGAGATCTTCAGTCACCTCAGCATCGAAAGCCTGCCCGACGGACTGGGCGGAACCGCGAAGACCATCCGCTTCACGGGCGCGAACGTGCAGATCGTCAACGGCGCAGGCATCACCAACAGCCTCAACAGCCTGGGCAACCTGATCGTGGGCTACAACGAGCTCGGCAACCCGGCGGGCGACAATCGCACCGGCTCGCACAACATCGTCGGCGGGAACCAGAACAACTTTACGGCCGCTGGCGGCCACATCGTCGGAGAACGGAACACCGTTTCCTCCGAGTGGGCCTCGGTAAGTGGCGGGTCATCCAACACGGCCTCCGGCAGCAACTCCTGGGTCGGCGGTGGGCTCTCCAATACAGCCTCCGGCAAGAACTCCACGGTTAGCGGAGGACGAATCAACGTCGCCTCCAGCACCGCCTCCTCGGTCAGTGGCGGGCGAGATAATACGGCCTTCGGCGGCAACTCCTCGGTCAGCGGTGGACGAAACAACACCGCCTCGGGGATTGGCTCCTCGATCAGTGGCGGACGATACAACGCAGCCTCAGACTCCTACTCATCGGCAAGCGGCGGAGCACGTAACACAGCCTCCGCGTACGCTTCGTCGGTCAGTGGAGGACGCAACAACATGGCTTCCAACGACCACTCTTCGGTCAGCGGCGGGCGAGAAAACACAGCCTCCGGCATTTACTCTTCGGTCAGCGGCGGAAGAGAGAACTCAGCTTCCGGAATCAACTCTTCGGTCACCGGCGGGCGATTCAATACGGCCTCCTCCGGATACTCCTCGGTCGGCGGTGGGCGATTCAACGTTGCCCTCGGCAAGCACTCGTCGGTTGGCGGCGGGCGAAACAACTCAGCTTCGGGATACACCTCCTCAGTCGGCGGCGGCGTCTACAACATCGCCTCCGGCACTCTCTCGTCCGTCAGCGGCGGGCGATTCAACACATCCTCCGCGTACAGCTCATCGATCAGCGGCGGACAGGACAATACCGCTTCCAACCTCGCCTCTTCGGTCAGCGGCGGGCGATCCAATGCGGCCTCCGGCAGTTACTCCTCAATCGGTGGCGGACAAGGCAACATGACCTTGGGTGACGACTCCACCGTCAGTGGCGGTCAGGACAACACCGCTTCCGGCGATCGTTCCTCGGTCAGCGGCGGCCACGACAACACCACCTCCGGCGCGCTCGCTTCGGTGAGTGGCGGGTATAACAACGAAGCCATCGGTGCTTACTCTTCGATCGGCGGTGGGGGGAGGAATGAAACCTCCGGCATTGTCTCTTCGATCACCGGCGGGCATTTCAATACGGCCTCGGACAATTACTCTTCAGTCAGCGGCGGGCGATCCAACACCGCCTCCGGCAACGAGAGTTCGGTTAGCGGTGGGCGATTCAACGATGCTTCCGGCACCGCTTCATCGATCAGCGGCGGGAGAGACAACATCGCCATTGGCTACCAGTCTTCGGTCAGTGGCGGGAACGGCAACTATGCCGGCGGCTCCAACTCTTCGGTTAGCGGCGGGAAAGACAACAGAGCTTCCGGCCGATACTCCTCGGTCAGCGGCGGGGAACAGGGCGATGCCTCTGGCCCTCGCTCTTCCGTCAGCGGCGGGTTTTTCAACGTCGCCTCCGACTACTTCTCTTCGATCAGCGGTGGGTATGGCAACAGAGCAACCGGCGCGTATTCTTCAGTCAGCGGCGGGCTATCCAACACAGCCTCCGGCTTTATCTCTTCGATCAGCGGCGGGTTCGACAACGCAGCTACCGGGTCCTCCGCATCGATCAACGGCGGGAGAGAAAACATAGCTTCCGGCGCTTACTCCTCAATCAGCGGCGGGAACGTCAACGAAGCCTCCGGAGAAAACTCATCGGTCAGCGGTGGGTTCTCACGAAGTGTGCTGGGGATCAATGATTGGAGAGCTGGCTCCTACTTCGCCAACAACTGATCCCGTATCTTTGGCCCCGCCGCATTTTCGCGGTGGGGTAGTCCTGCACGCACTGCTTTGCCGATCGAGCGATTTCCGCTCTCTCCAAGAATCGGATTCGGTTCGCGCCTGTTCATGCTTGAAGTTCAAGTAGCCTTCGTCGATCAAAGACTTCACTCCTCTTCACCGCAACTACCGGCAAGTGGAACGGAAAACTCCCATGAAGCCTGAGACATGGACGCGAGCTCGCAGGGTCTTTGAATCTGCGATCGAGATTCCACTGGATGACCGTCTCCCCTTTGTTGCCAAGGAAGCGGCTGATGACCGAGCGTTGCACCAACTCGTGAATCGCATGCTCGTGGCGCACGAGTCTTCGGAGGATTGGATGCAGCCACCCGTGGTGGAATCGGCGCACCCGCCCGTGGCGATGGCTCTCGCGGAGGGCGAGAGGATCGGAGATTTTTGCATCGTGCGAGCCCTTGCTCAGGGAGGGATGGGCGCCGTCTACGAGGCCATTCAAGAACCGCTTAAGCGCCGCGTGGCTTTGAAGACTTTGCTCTCTCATTCGCTCGCCAGCGAATCAGCTCACCGGCGCTTTCACTACGAGGCCGAGTTGCTCGCGCATCTTTCGCATCCGGGTATCGCTCAGATCCATGCTTCAGGAATGGCCGAGAGTGGTGAAGCGCTCCAGCCGTGGATCGCCATGGAGTACGTGGAGGAAGCTCGTGATCTCCTGCACTACGCGGACGAACAAAACCTCGATCAGACACAGCGCATCAAGCTCTTCCTGCAAGTGTGTGATGCGGTGGATTACGCACACGGTCGCGGTGTGTTGCACCGGGATTTGAAGCCGTCGAATCTGTTGGTGGACAAGGGCGGGCGGGTAAAGTTGATCGACTTCGGCATCGCCCGCGCGACGGGGGGCGCGGAGGTGTTGCAGTCGGCCTTGACGCGCACGGGCGATCTGATCGGGACCATGTGTTACATGAGTCCCGAGCAGTTGCAGGGCGCGGAGGGCAGTACGCGTTCCGAGGTCTACGCCTTGGGCGTTGTGCTCTACCGCCTACTGACCGGCAAGCCACCCTTTGACGTGGCCGGATTACCGATCACGGAAGCCATCGCGACACTGGCCGGTAACCTTCAAGTGTTGCCGCGCTCCGACCTGCCTCAGGAGCTCGATTGGATCTTGCGTCGCGCGCTCGACGCGGATCCGAACCGGCGCTACGCCAGTGCTATCGATTTGGCGGCGGAGTTGAAGCGCTTCCTCAAGGGAGAGCCCGTGCTCGCGGGCCCCGTCAGCGCTGGGTATCACGTCAGGAAGTTTGTCGGTCGTCATCGACTTGCCGTCTCGTCGGCGGCCACACTTCTCTTCGTTCTGTTGGGCGCTCTGGCTTGGGTTTCATCGATCTACGCGATCGCCGACAGAGAGCGGATCAAGTCGGAATCCATCAATCAGTTCATGGGCCACGCCCTCTACGCCGCCTCTCCTTATAGCGATGGCCCGGAGACCCGGGTGGTAGACGTGTTGGGGCGCGTGTTCGACCTGAGTGCGGAGACCTTTGCTGATCAGCCGGAGGTTCGGGCACCGCTGCTCGACATGGTCGGACGTATTTACTCCAGCTTGGGGGAATTCATCCTGGCCCGCGAACACTTGGAAGAGAGCTTTGCGCTACGCCGTGCTATGGGCGAGGAAGACGGAGAAGAGGTGTTCAGCGCTCAAGCGATTATCGCGCAGAACGTCGTCGCGCTGGACGGGGAACCGCTCGAAGCTGTCGGCATGGCACGCGAGGCTTATGAAGGTTTGGGTCGTTCGCTGGGGGCAGAGCACGAGAGCACTTTGGTCGCTCGCTCGATACTAGGTTACGTGCTGAGCGAGGCCAACTTGGATGAGGAAGCGGCCGTTCACTTGCGAGCCGCTCACGAGATTGGACAGCTAGCGCTTGGTGATGACAATTCGACCGTTGCGACCTCGGGAATGCGCTTGGCATTATTCCTCTTCAAGATGGGCGAGATGGAGGAGGCACAGGCTCTTGCACAGAAATCCTATGAGAACCACCGCGATCTGTTAGGAGTTGATCACCCCGATACCTTGGCTGCCGCCAATGAGCGCTCGGGCATCTTGATGACCTTGGGGCGCGCCGAGGAAGGATTGGCCATCATTCAAAACGTGGTGGACACCACGCGGGCGAGCTTGGGACCGGGGCGATTCCAAACGCAGCATTACGGAACCATTCTCGGGCACGTTCTGATTTCTTGCGGCGAGATCGAGGAAGCATTGGTCGTCTTCCAAAGGGCCGTCGATGAGTGCACCGAACACTTCGGAGAGCTTCACTCTCTGACTTTGAATGCGCGTTTGGGTTTGGGGACAGCTGCTTACTACGCCTATGACATGCAGATGGCCGAGGAGGAGTTGGGACGCGGGTTGAAAGGTCTGGAGCAGGTCGTTGGGGTCGCGGATGAGCGCACTTTAAGTACGCGCAACAACCTTGCGATGATGCTTCAATCTGAGGGGCGTATCGATGAGGCCGAGGAGCTCTTGAAGATCAACTTGGAGTTGCGCCGTGAGCTGCACGGGGACAGCTCGCTGGACACCTTGAGTTCCATGGCGAACTTGGGCTTCATGTTGCTGAAAGCGAATCGTTATGCGGAAGCGCGAGACTTGATCGATCCGTCGTTAGAAGGCACGCGGCGCGTGCTCGGCGACATGCACCCAAGGACAATTCAATTGATTCTGAGTGCCGCCGATGTGCGCTTCAAGACGGGCCAATTCGCGGAGTCGCTCCCCTTATGGGAGGAGTTCGCGAAGAACGCTCCGGAGGCGTTGGGAGAAGGTTCGCCTTCCCTCGAGTATGGAATGGGCGGACTCGAGGCCACCCGTAAAGCCATTGCGGAAGGTCGGGCCGAGGAGCGCTGATCCGAGAATGAATCTAAACCGGAGGCACGCCGCTCTTCAGTTCGATTCCATGCGCTGCTTCAACCAGGCGCGACCGGTGCTCCAAGAGCGCTCGACCGTGCGTTCCGAAACGCCGAGCACTTCTGCGGTTTCCCTGTTCGAGCGCCCGCCAAAGAACTTGAGCTCTACCACTTGGGCGAGCTCTGGATCCATCTCGCCCAGGTGTTGGAGGGCCGTGTCCAGCGCCGTGATCTCGATGCCCTGTTCCTCGTAGTGGTCCACGATGTGATCGAGATTCTCACGGCGGGAGTCGCCCCCGCGCTTGAGGCTCTTGCGTCCTCGGGAATGATCGATCAAGAGCTGGCGCATGGCCTTGGCGGCGGTCCGCAAGATGTGCTGTTTGTCATTGAGCTTGACCTCAGGCATGCCCCGGAAAACCTTGATGTAGATCTCGTTTACCAGAGCCGTGGGCTGCAAGGTGTGCCCGGCCCGCTCATTCGCGAGGTAGTGACAAGCCAGTCCGTGAAGTTCGGAATACATCTCGTTGACCAATTGCTCCTTGGCCGCCTGCTCACCATCTTCGATGCGCCTCAAGAGCTCCGTGACTGAATCCGAATCCATGGGCAAAGCTTACCCCGTAATGCGTACGGAGTCAGACACCACTCCAAACCTCAGCCGTCATCCGGTGCCAGGTAAACCGAAACCCAATCGCTTTTGAGTTAAGCGACGACGTCCGGAGTTTGTGTGGTACGGGATGACGGTTGAGGTTTGGAGTGGTGCCTGACTCCGTATGCCACCTCTAGAAAATGACCTTCGTCAGGGGTTTGCCGCGAAACGGGTCGCCGTGTGAAGCGGGGCCGCTTGCTTGAAACTCATAGGCTCCCATGTCGGTGGTGTGCCCGACCAGTGCGGTGCCGGTGTCGAGCGTTCCGGGACGATCGACGGCTCGCGGATTTCCGACAAGGTCCATCGGATAGCCGTTCGCGAGCAGCGTCGTATCTCCGGAGTCGATGCACGGAGATCCTTTGAAGAGAGAGAGGTCATCGTCGAGTGTTCCGAGGATCGAGTCCGGCCCGAAGGGATCGAGGAACAGCGGATCAAGGTCGATGTTTCCGATGCCGGGATAGCCACCGAGCACGTCGCAGCTATTCACGTTGATGCTGGCACTGATTTCGAAAGGAGTGTTGTTCCAGG
This sequence comes from Planctomycetota bacterium, assembly GCA_029259635.1. Taxonomy (GTDB): domain Bacteria; phylum Planctomycetota; class UBA1135; order UBA1135; genus OFTM34. The sequence continues at coordinate 8,631 of JAJDEU010000040.1, forward strand.
AAATACTGTTGCGGAGTATTAAATTGCCACCCGCCAACCTGACGCAAGCTCCTCCTTCGTTTCGGTGAAATGTGGAGCCATACACCGTTGCGAAGCCGGTGGATCCTGTGGTCATGGCTCCATGATTTCCGGTAGAGCTGTTGGAGTTGAACGTGCAGTCGCGAACATTCCCAAAATCGTCAATGAAGATGGCTCCTCCGTAAGTAGGGGCGGCATTGGAGATGAAGCGCGATCGCTGGATCAAGATGCCGCCGGCGAAATGGCTGGACAGAGCACCGCCGTATCCAAACAGCGCTGAGTTGCCGTAGAAAACGCAGTCCGCGACATTGACGATCTTTGCACTGCTCGAGAAGTTTGTGAAGGCTCCTCCGTAGTTTGCCGTATTGCCCTCGAAGTAGCAGCGGGAGAAGGTCGGCGCCGAGCTATCGGTGAAGACTGCGCCGCCTTGATGGGTGGAGGCGTTGCCCACAAAGCGACAATCTTCGATGATGGATGTCGAATTAAAGATCCACATGGCCGCACCGCGGTAAGCGCTGTTGCTCTCGAACCAGCAATCGCGAATGGTCGGACTGCTGTTCAGGATGGTTATCCCCGCGCCCTGATTGCCGATGGTTGTGCCGCGGTGAAAGTTTCGGAGTTGAAAGCCCTCGAACACGGTGGCGGCAGTCTCACCGCTGTCGGCGATGATGCCGGCCTCACCCGGAATGCCCGCGCCGTCCAGAACAGTGGCTATTGGTCCCCCTTGACCGCGAATGGTGATGGCCTTGTTCTGCAGGTCGAGCGACTGAGACAAAAAGTAGCTGCCGGTGAAGTTGGACGGCAACACCAGAACAGTGTCGCCGTTCGTGGCGACCGCGACGGCTTTCCAAATGTCGTCGAACGGATTCTGAGCTGAACCATCCTCCAAGGGATCGGAAAAGAAGTTGTTGGAGGGATCCGAGATTCCGGGGAAGGGATCGCCGGAGCCGTCATCGTCGACGTACCAGGTCGTCTGCGCGCTTGCGATTTCCGCGCTCGCTAGGAATGAGAGCGCGATCATGGCGTGGCGAATAAGAAGAGTTGCCGAACGGGACGTGGTGAGCTTCATCAGAAATCTCCGCGGTAGGCGTGGGCCTGTGTTGATGGTTCCATTTGCGCACTACCGTGAGTGCGCTGACACAAGCGAAGCGACGCCACGCGGAAGACCCTTTAAAGAAAATGTGGACCAGAGGGCTTTTGGACGAAAAAGCGGCCGGATAGTGCCTAGACGGCGATTTTTCGTTCGGCTCTGCGCGACTTAGTTCTCCAGCTCCTCAACGGCGAACATCGCCAGCTGCAACGTAACCCGGTCGAGCGGTACGCCCATCACACGCGGGTCGTCGGTGTTCAGCATGAGCGCGGCCGACACTCCGTGGTCGGGATAGTGGCTGACCGTCGCGCCGAAGCCCGTCATGATTCCGTCGTGCCCAACAGCGTTACCCAGAGAGGTCGGCGTGATGATTACACCTAGACCATACCTTTTGTTCGGCCCAAGTCGCGCGGGAACGGCATCAAGCATGGACGTCAGGTAATCGCCCTCAAGTGCTGTTCCGCCGTAAAGTGCGTGTGCCCAGCGCGCGAGGTCAGACGCGCTGCTGGCGTAACCTCCGCCGCACCATTCGAACTGGGGGTTGTAGAAGAAGGCACCGTCAGCGAGCACGCGATCGGGCACTCCCGGCTCCTTGAACGCTACGACATAGCCTTGCGTGAGACCGGGAATGCGCCGCGTGTTCGAGGCCACGGTATCGCGGAGTTCGAGAGGCTTCAGGAACTCATCTTTGACGTAATCGTAAAACCGTTGACCGGTCACCTTTTCGATGATCATCCCCAACACGATGTAGTTCGTATCGGCGTAGGCCCATGCCGCGCCCGCTTCGAATAGTGGCTCGTCGTCGAAGATATAGGACAGGAGCTCCATAGGCTTCCACACTCGGTCCGGCTCCGCATAGCAATCGCGGAAGAACTCCGGCTTGAAGACGTGCCGGGCGATCCCGCTCTGATGCCTCAGCAGATGTTTCAGCGTCATCGTTTTGGCATTCGGAACTCTCAGGAACCAATCTTCGTCCTCGAAGAATTCGATAGCGCATTGATCCCAGGAGAGCTTCTTTGCGAGCATCAATTTGTGCGCAGCGGCAGTGACGTAGGTCTTGCCGATGCTGCCGGAGAGCAGACGATCGTCGGCCGACATTGGGCGCTCGGCTTCGACATCGGCGAGCCCTATCGGAAAGCTGAGCACGCTGCCGTCAGGTAACACGAGTGCCGCCGAGCAGCCGGGAAAGTTGCGTTCTTCTCGCAAGTCCGAGAGGTACTTCACACAACGCGCGGAGATGAGCTTCTGCGTTTCCTCGGAGATCGCGTTGGGCGCCATCTTGTCGAGGTCCTGTTGAACCGCCGACGTCGTGAGCGGAGTCAACAGCAGGACTAGGGCAATCTGGATTCGGATATTCATTGGATGACAGTTCGACATGATTCAAGGGATGTCGCTACTGCACGTAGATTGGCGTGACACGTCATGTCCCGCGGCGACTCGCTGATTCTAGTTGCCAACGGTGTGTTTTCGCGGCTCGGGGGAGTAAGGCAAGCGTTACATCTTCGGACAACATTCAACGAACACGGGGCATTCGCCTCCAGGTACCGAACCGAATGCCGATGTTGTCAAAGCGCCGGTGCTCGGCGGCTTGTATTCTCGTCACGCGCGCTCGGCTGCTTGACCAAAGCCGACTACATACTTGGCGCAATGGGGGAGTTTCGTGTCTTCGCTTCGCGGTCGTTCGCAATCGCGGCTTGCGTCAGTGTTTCCGTTGGCAAGAAAGAAAGTTGAGTTCTGCTTGGAACCCGTGCGCGAAGTTTTCGGAAGGGAGGCGCTAGGGAACGAGGGTCAGTGGAACGGCGTTGCTAGCGAAATTCGCAAGGCCAAAGAATTCTGCGGCTACATACGCGTGACGCAGCGTGACACCAGCAAGGCTCGAGCTCGTGCTGGGAGGGAGACTGAACGTAGCCATACCGATGCCTTGGCTATCTAACTGTCCGTTGAAGTTCCCGAAGGCACTGAAGTCCGGCTTGTTCAAGGTGAGAAGGAAATACCGATCGAAGTTGAGGGGCAGGTTAATGCCGGATCCCAAATTGATTCCGGGCGAACTTCCCGATAGGGATCCGAATACCGAGTAGAACCAGCCCGCTCGCGATAGTCCTGCCTCGAGAGTTAAGTCTTGTTGTCCGCCTGAGGACAAGGAGATGCTGAATTGGTTCGCCGCGAATGCCGGAGGAATCTGATACGCGTAAACGGCTCCCGTGCCGGAAACGAACGGGGCCGATGGATCGCCATTGATTCCTGATGAGCCCCCATACTCGTTCGAAGCACCAATGCAGATCGTAGACCCGGATACCGATGCGGAATTGCCGAATTGCATCACCGGTTGTGTGTTGCTCGGTTTCAGGTACGCGCGCTGACTCCAACTCAAACCGCTTCGGACGAATACGTAAGCCGCGCCGGTCCAAGTAGAGGAGTTGTCCGATTGATCCCCATTGACACCCGTAGCAGCGCTGTCTTCTTGGTAAGCGCAGACAACAATGGTGTCGTCGGAAATCCCAACCGAAATTCCAAACTGATCACTGGAGTCAGGATTCGAAGCCTTTAGGTAAGCCTGTTGGCTCCAGGTTGAATGATTGCGAACAAAAACATAGGCCGCACCCGATGCGCTTAAGGTGTTGTCGCTGTCATCGCCATTGACTCCGGTCGCGCTACCATCCTCTCCACGTGCACCCACAACCGCAGAATCTCCCGAAATCGCCACAGAGATACCAAAGGCATCGCCAGTATCTACTACGTCCAGAGTGGTCGTATCAGAGGCTTTTAGGTAGGCCTGCTGTTGCCAGGTCGTTCCGCTTCGAACGAAGACATAAACTGCGCCAGCGCTCGCTTCGTTATTGTTGAACTGATCCCCATTGACCCCGGTCGCGTCGCTGTTTTCAAAGGGCGCGCCAACGAGAATCGTATCGTTTGAGATTGCCAGCGCCCATCCAAAAGAGTCTCCAAACGCCGGTGACTGAGCTTCAGTATTGGAAGCCTTTAAGTAGGCTTGTTGGCTCCATTGCAGCCCGTTTCGCACGAACACATAGGCCGCGCCCGCACCTGAAGATTCGTTATTCAACTGATCTCCGTCTACTCCGGTTGCGTTGCTTCTTTCATTGGTAGCCGAGACAACGATGGTTTCGTTATCGATCGCCACTTTCTCCCCGAAAAAGTCGAAGGAGCCGGTATTCGAAGCCTTCAGGTAGGCTTGCTGACTCCAACTCGTACCGTTCCGGACAAAGACATACGCGGCACCAGAGTCTTTCGCATCGTTACTGTTTTCGTCTCCATTGACTCCGCTCGAATGACTGTCTTCTCCATCAGCCCCAACGACCAGCGTGTCTCCGCTGATAGCCACGGAAACGCCAAACATGTCATTCTCTCCGGCATTCGAAGCCCTGAGAATCGCCTGCTCACTCCACGTGGATCCGGTCCGAACGAAAACGTATACAGCTCCTGAGCTAGTTAGTTTTCCCGACCCAGTTCCACCGGTTCCCATCGAGGATCCGCTTTCTCGGAACGCGCCAACCACAAGCGTATGGCCTGAGAGAGTCGTTGAAAATCCAAACCGTGCGCCAGCACTCGCGTTAGAGGCTTTGATATAGGCGTCGTGAGCAATGGGATCGATTACCAACGGGTATTCCGCCCCTCGGTCATCGACGAGCAGGTTTAGCTCATCGGAATCAGTTTCGAACCACGCCGGAATATCGCTGCCCTTCGCGTCAAACACGGTCAGACCAAAGTAAGACAGAGCCGTGACTCCGCTTGAATCGACAAAGTTCACGCCACGGCGATCTGATTGCACGACCGGAGAGAGAGTTCCACGAACTCTAAGTGAAAGCGTAAGTGGGCCAGCTTGGAACTCCGTACCCGGTTTGTCTTTGGCAATCGCTGGCCGTTCGTGAATGGTGAATCCGTGCTCGAAGCCGCGCGCATCGTTGATGTACCACTCATCGATCGCTCTGCTCCATTCGTAGGTGACACGCCCGCCTTCCGCTCTTGTGTTCGCAGCGCGTGCGTTACCGAGAACCATCTGGCTGTCGGCAAAACCGAGGCGGGCTAGTTCGAGTCCCCAGCTCCAATCGCCGGAGTCCGGTTCGACGAGAAAGCCTCGACCGTCGAAATCTAGTTGCCACGCCTGGCCCGGATTGCGTGCTTTGTAGCCAGTGTCCGTCTCGATGATCGCGTGCCGGTTGCTCTCGTAAACGGCGCGAACCGTATTCCATTCCTCTGCAGATATGTCCTCCGGAATGTTTTGAGCATTGAGTAAGTTGGTCAGTGCGAGAATGAAAAATACGGCGGCCGAATTTTCACGAAAGGCGTTTCGACGAGTGCACATAGCAAATTTCCAGCGCGCCAATGTTCATCAAGAGTCTGCACGAAGCAGCTAAGGCCATTCTACACGAAGAGTTTGATTCTCAAGCACATCGCTACTTCGCCGTCGAGTGGCATTCAAATGGCTCATTCCTCTCACCGCGTACGAACCCGGGGAACCGCGCACCGTGCGAGTTCTCGCCCATCGCGCGACTTTTATGGAGCGGGCGAAGGGACTCGAACCCTCGACATTCAGCTTGGGAAGCGAAAGCTCTAGCTCGGGAATAGAGGGTCTGGGCGTACCGTCGAGACCAGAGTGCCCGGGCGCTCCGGTGTCCTGTCCGGCTATGCCCAAATCGAGATGGACGTGACGGAACGGACCCCCTGGCGCTGAGCGGCAACCGGCGGTTCGGTACCTTATAGGTAGTACGCGACGTGCCGTTCCATCGAGAGCTCGACCGGCCAGCTCGAGTTATTGCGTTGTAGCTGAAACTTCAAAAGGCTCGCATTGCTCATTGAAGTTTGGGCGAATGAAGCGAACGCCAGCGCAACAAGCGGGTTCGTCTCGGAGCATCTCGCTTGGAGGGGGATCTCTACGGCGCGGCTATTGGCGCGACCGGATCCTGGCTTTCGGAGTAGAATGCGCGCGCCGTCGGTCAAGCGTATCTGACCGGTGCGGGATGATGGACTTCCAGCAACAGTCAACGCCATTCACCGCTTCCGGTCGGCAACGAATGAGAGCGCGACTGTTTTGGGGATTCACAGAGCCCTCGGTGTGGCTGCCCGCACTGCTCGTGATTGCGTTCGCCGTGGTGCTCGTTCGCACTTCCTGGATCTGCGACGACGCGTACATCACTTTCCGTACGGTCGACAATCTGGTGAACGGACTGGGCGCGACCTGGAACGCGGGCGAGCGCGTTCAGGCCTACACGCATCCGCTTTGGATGCTTCTCGTCAGCGCGTTGAGAATGGTGACGGGGGAGCTCTTCCTCACCGTTCACGTCCTCGGCATCGTTCTCTCCACGGCGACCGCGGTGATCGTCGCTCGAGGTCCCGTCGATTCCGAACGCCGACGTGACGCGCTTGCCGCGTGCGTTGCGCTGGCCGTACTTCTGTTCTCGCGCGGGTTCGTGGACTACTCGACTTCGGGCCTCGAGAACCCGCTGACGCACTTATTGCTGGCCGCGTTCCTCGTGCGTTTCCTCGGTTCCCGCGAGGGCGGGCTGTTGTTGCTTGCATTCCTCGCGGGACTTGCGGTGACCAACCGGATGGACGCGGCGTTGCTCTTCGCCCCGGCGCTCCTCGCGCGTTGGTGGCAGGAGCGGTCGCTGCGCGGTCTGGGCGCGCTGGTCCTGGGCTTCGCACCGTTCCTCGCCTGGGAGATCTTCTCGATCGTTTACTACGGGTTCCCGTTCCCGAACACCGCGTACGCGAAACTCGGTACGGGGATTCCCGCGGGAGAGCTCGCAGCGGGAGGGCTGCGCTATCTCGGCAATTCGTTCAGTGGCGATCCGGGAACGCTCGTCGCGATTGCCTTCGGGACAGCGCTGCCCCTCCTGCCACGTGTGCGTTCCCTCGGACGCCGCGCCCTTCCGGTGAGTCTCGGTATCGCGCTCTACCTCATGTACGTGGTTCGAATCGGCGGCGACTTCATGTCGGGACGCATGCTCGCCGCTCCGTTACTGGCAGCCGTGATCCTGATCGCGGTCGGCCTGCGCAGAGCACCTCGGTGGGTGGGGGGCGCGGCTCTGCTCGCAGTGGTCGCGTTGGGATTCGCTACACCGAGAGCGACCGTGCTCTCCACTCCGGACTACGGGCAGGACGTGAGCGTGGTCGAGACGGGTGACGGAGCCGGAATCATTGCGGAGCGGCTCTACTACTATCGAGCGACCGGGCTCCTCTCCTCTCGGCGAACGAGTGACGTGCCGGCCAACACCTGGGCCCTTCAGGGACAGGAGGCGCGTCGCGCAGGACAAAAGGTGATGACGCGCAAGACCATCGGATTCTTCGGCTATTTCGCCGGCCCAGAAGTCTACGTGGTGGACTTCCACGCGCTGTCCGATCCGCTGCTGGCTCGCATCCCAGAGATCACTCGAAAGCGCGGCGGGCGCTGGCAGCCCGGGCACTTTCGACGCGAGCTTCCTCCCGGATACTTGGCGACATTGCGGGGCAACGCCGAGGGTCTAGAAGACGCTGATCTCGACCGCTACTTCGACGAACTGCGCGTCGTGGTGCGAGGTCCGCTCTTCACGGTCGAGCGCTGGCAAACGATCGGTCGGTTTCTCACTCGAAGCAACGCCGAGCTGCTGAATTCCTACTTGGCGACGCTCGACTGACTTACCGGCGTATCTTGCAAGGACAAGAATGGCAACTCTTCGCCCGCGGTCACTCGTGTTCGTTGTAGAAAGCGTCGAGAGTGAGACCAACTGCATCCGGCAGGTGTGGCGCATTCTTCGTCGGCCCCTGCTGGCGTCTATCCGCCACCCGCCCGTGTTCGCGGGGGACGCCGCTGGCTGGGTCTGACCCGTGGGGGTAATCTTGCGGGTGTGCGAGCACCTCTTCCATTGCGATCCCTTCGCCTCTCCGTGCTGCTCGCCGTTACGGCCGCGACTGTGTTCTTCGGGTGGCGGCTGCTTTGGTTTCTGACGGACGACGCGTTCATCGCCTTTCGCTATGCCTCGTGCGCGATGGACGGCCACGGCTTTGTTTGGAATCCGCCGCCCTACCTGCCGGTCGAGGGCTATACGAGTTTTCTGTGGGTCGTGCTCGTCACGGCGGCGTGGAAAGTCACGGGTCTCGCTCCACCCGAGACGGCCAACTTCATGTCGCTCTTGTTTGGGTATGCGACGCTCTTTGTCGGCTATCGATTCGTCGTGCGACTGCGACTTTCGAGCGCGCTTGAACGACATCGCTTTGCGCTGCTATGTCTGGTGATGCTGGGGACGGCGACCAACCGAACTTTTTTGACGTGGCTGAGCTCGGGGCTCGAGACCTCGATGTTCAACTTCTTCCTCACCTGGTGGATTTATGAGGCGCTGACGCCGTGCGCGGCGCGCTCCCGGTCGTGGGGCTATCGAGTGTCGGCCTGCGCGGCGTTGGTGGCTCTGACGCGGCCCGACGGTTTGTTGATCGTGCTCGCGACGGTCGCGCTGCTTGGCGCCGACTTGATCCAGCGCGGCGCGCAACGAGAGCGCTGGGAGCGCGTGGCTCTGTCCGCTCTTCCGCTACTTGCCATTCCACTGCATGTCGGCTGGCGCAAACTGACTTACGGCGAGTGGTTGCCCAACACTTATTACGCCAAGCACGTGACTCCGTGGCCCGAGAGCGGCATTCGATACGCGGCATCCTTTCTGTTCGAATACGGGCTTTGGGTTTGGCTGATTCTGGCCTTGTTTGCAGCGCGCGTGATCGTCGGTCGCATGCTCGCGTCGAAGCTGGCCCAGTGGCGCGAATACGTGCACGTCGCGATCACCGTGGGCACCGTCAGCGCTCACGTTGGGTACTACACGTTCTTTATTGGCGGCGACCACTTCGAGTACCGCGTCTACAGTCAACTCATCCTGCTGGGCTTCGTGTCCACCGTTTGGATGTTGAGTGCACTCGATTGGCGCCCTCGAGTCGCCTTTCCGATCTTCATCGCATTCATCCTCGCCTCCTATCCGGTGGCGTGGGTGCATTGGGCGGAGACGCAAGACGTCACGAAGCGCGGCAAGTCTTATCGCTTGATTCAGCCGATTGCTCACAACTTCCCACCGCCTCTGCGATCTCTGGTTGCAGTCTGGGACTCGTGGCAAGAGTGGATGATCGAGCGCTCGGTGGGTATGCGACACCAGGAGCACAAGAGTTTTCATCTGCACCTCTTCAAAGTTTTGCCGGCGCGCGATGAGGACAAGGGCTTCGAACCGGGAAAGCGTGTCGTTATCAAAGCCCGTTCCGTGGGCGTAGTCGGTTGGGTCTTTCCCAAGGCCGACATCCTCGACGCGCTCGGCCTCAACGATTGGGTGATTGCCCGCAACCCGAGATTGCGCAAGTCCTTCGAGAACCCCGAGTTTCGCCAAATGGCGCACGATCGAAAGCCACCGCCCAAATACGTGGATTCCTTTCGCCCGATCGGCAGGCAACTCGTCAGCAGTGGAATTGAACTCTTGCCCAAAAAGCAATGGCGCCCACTCACGGAAAAAGATATCCGCGAAGCCGAAGCCGCGGGCAGGGAGTGGATCCGGGATCGGCCGCGGAGAAAGCGCGAAAGAGAATCTTCGTCAGAGTCCGAAGAGCGCGCCGGTCCTAGCGCGGGCTCGGACTGACTCCCGAACCACACGGACGCGGGTGGTCTTCGCTTCTTCCGTGCGGCACGGTACGCGAGGTTTTCGGTCGGGTCAGCGCTGGTTACTCGGCCGACTGTTCTCGATTGATCGTAGTCGCGCCCGGGATCCTTATGAAAAGTTTAGGTTGCCCGGCTAGCCGATTCGCACGCTTGTGTTTCGAAATCGCACGGTCTTAAGGGGCGGATTCGTAGTGAACATTTGGTAGGGGACAAACCCAAGAGGTAAGGGCCGTCCCAGTCGCTAAGCCGTACGTTCGACTAATGTTCGAATGGTACACCGGTTTGATTGAGACAAATGGGGGGGCGCTGGAACTCCTAGTGTAGTGAGTTCCGCTCTCCACACTAATTGGCGAACCGAGAAGTGCGCTTCGCCAGATCGAAGGTCGTTAAGGACGTTCGATCGGACGTTTCACTTGCCTAGATAACGCCACGCCCATGGTCGATATGATTACTACCCTCTTGCTTGCTGCGGTGCTTTCGCAGAGCACGGACGTTCCGATTACTCCTTCACCGGCCTGGAAAAACCAGATTGCCTTTCCAAAGGATGTGTTCGAAGGGGTCAACCTGTCGCCGGGATTGGCGCGCTGGGTGAAGTTCGTGAGCTTTGTCGATGACCCGGGAGTGATCTACTTCCAAGACGGCAAGTTGTACCCCTTTCACTACGACTTCGCTGTGAACGAGCTCGACCCGTTTTTGGGTTTTTCGAATGCACAGTTCGACGCGATAACTTTGTTAGGTACGAATCGTGAAGCGGTACTCGGTGCTGTGCTTCTGCCACCGGATAAGAATCCAGACGGCTTCTTGATCGGCATACCTCCCGAGTTCGGCATGCAACTGGTCTCGCTGGACCCGCTCGATTCTCAATTGGTCGTTGACATATTCAACGGCTTGGTCGCTTCCGTTCAGCCCGCATTCGGTTCGGCGCAGGGCTTCTACTTTCCGACTTTTGAGCAATCGCAAGCGGCTCAATCGGATCAGGCTTTTTTCGCGGCAAACGGAATCGAAATCTCCGGATCCGAGCGATGGATTGAGGGCGATTCCATTTACTCAGAGGGCTGGGCAGTGGGGCGATTGGTGAATGTGGCGGCCGCCAATATCGAAACGGCTTACGCCACGGGCTTGATCGGTCCCATGGATATCTTGTTGACGGATGGGATTCCGGCCGAGCTGCCGCCGTTGGCCGGAATTTTTAGCACCGCTCCTTCAACGCCCAATTCGCATGTCGCGATCCTTGCTCAATCCTTCGACATTCCCTTCGCGTTTCTGTCGGAAGTCAATGACCAGGACGCAGCATTGGCGCTGGTCGGCCAAAGGATTTTCGCGCGTGCCTACTCGCCCGTCAATTCCGACGGCAACCCCGCCGGCATTTTATTAGTGGACCTCGAAGCGCAATTGGATTCGGCGACGATCGATGCCTTGGCGGCCCTTCACGATCCAACTCCACTCGTGCTGCCTCCGTTGACGCAGCTCGGAACCTATGGCGTTGCGGTAGACGGTCTTGATTTGAGCAGCGTGGCTCATGTCGGTGGCAAGGCTGCGAATTACTCTTTGCTTCGAGATGTCATTCCTGCGAACTCGCCGGTGGCGGTCGCGCTGACTCTCGATCTGTGGACGGATTATCTCGACCAGGTCATGCCCGGTGGAATGACTTTGCGAGCGGAGATCGATCTCGCCCTGGGGGGATTCAGTTGGCCCCCAACCGATATCGGTGCGACCTTGGGTGCACTGAGCATGATTCGCGATCGAATCGAAGACGACACTCTGTTCTCTTTGGCCGAACAGTCGGCAGTCTTAGCACTGCTCACCGATCCGACCTTCGGTTTCGATAGCAACGCAAAGTTACGCTTCAGAAGCTCGACGAACGTAGAGGATACGGATCAGTTTTCTGGAGCTGGTCTCTATGATTCGAAGAGCGGTTGTCTAGCCGACGATTTGGATGGAGATACGGTTGGCCCAAGTTCATGCGATCCCGATTCAATTAATGAAAAAGGGGTCTTTCGAGCGATCCGCAAAGTCTTCGCGAGCTTCTACAACGACAACGCTTTCCTCGAACGATTGAGGCACAGCGTCGATGAAGAGCAAGTCGGTATGGGGGTGCTCGTGCATCACTCTTATCCCGACGAGTTCGAAGTGGCCAATGGTGTGGCGACGCTTACTCGAGGTGGATTCAGTGAGCGAGTTCTGTTCGCAACTCAGCCGGGTGCCGCTTCGGTGACCAATCCCGACGGAGATGCCTTGCCCGAATTGGTGCAGGTGCAATTGTTCTTATTTGGTCCGCAAGCAACAATGTTGCAGGGCTCGTCGTTGCTTCCTCTCGGCGCCAGCGCGATGGACTTTACGACGGACTACGAGGCTTTCGCGGAGCTTTTCGTAGACGTTGCCGACGAGTATGAGTTGCGAACGGGCAAGACGAGTTTCGTTCTCGACTTCGAGTTCAAGAAACTGAATTCCGGTGGTGCTGCGTTGCCCGCCGGTGGCTTGGTGGTGAAGCAGTTTCGCGAGATTCCTCAAGCCAGCAGCACGCCATCCGTAACGCCGTTCTTGCTAAACCTGCCCACTGAGCTCTGCACCTTTCAAGCCGAGTTTGGTGGAAGCCTATTCAGTTATCAGAGGCTCAAGACTCGCCTCTGGATCGAGACTCAAAACACTTGGTTGACCGAGGGCAATCTCGCCGCCGGTTCGCTCTACACGGACTATTGGATGCGTTATACCGACGGTTATAACGTTCTGCAGTCGACCGGCCAGTTTGACCAGCTCGCCGGTTTTGCGCACAGCTACGATCCGCTCTCGGGGCTGGCGACGGATAGTTGGGACTTCATTCAAGGCGACAGCTTGCCGCGCCGGATGACCCTCGAAACGCCAGCAGTTCCCACTTTGGTGGCGCCGGCCAGGTGCCCGATTCTCACGCAACGCGACTTCGGCAGTTTCGGACGCAATTTGTCCGCCGACTACGGCCAAGAAGTGATGGATAACTTTGTGGTGGGGGGGCCGCCGGCACTGGCGAGTTCCGGCACGACCACTCTTCGCCTTTGCTCGGTTGGGACGCCATCGCCTTTGGGTCTCAGTGCGCAGCCCGCTGTTCAAGCGAGCGCTGTCCCGGTTACCGGACTAGCTAATCGTGCGAGTTTAGAATCACTAGCAGTCGCGAGTGGATTGGCAGGTTTCGGATTCACGAACGGACAGGGGGTTGAAGTCACCACCAACTACGTTGGCATTGGACCGACTCCGGGATTCCAAGCCGGGTTTACTGTCAATCTAGATCACTTCGTCGAAACGGAGATCACAGGCTTGACGAGTCACCCGATCTTGCTTACCTCTGAGTTCTCGCAAACCTACAAGCCCGGTCACCACAACTTCAGTGACTTCTTTCTCTTCTGTCCGGAACTCGACGAGAACCTTCCGCAATACCAAAAGGACGAGCTGGCGGCGCAAGACATCTACGCGATCTACATTGAAGGGCGAGCGTTCAGTTTGTCGCCGGATAAAACGGATCAGTTCGAGCTCCTCTCAGCCGAGACGTTCGGCCAGCTGTGCGCGAGCGGGGTACTAGAACGTAAACTTCGCCCCCTGGTGGCTCCCGAAATCTCACCTGTTCCCGACGGACGGTAATCTCAGTCGAACCGACGCTCTTGGACAGCCCGTGTTTGCAGGGATGCTGACGCGCTGGTGGATCGTCGCGCCGCTCTCGTGGACATTGAATTCAATTTGCGCGTCTGGCGAGGATTGCTAAGACGGTGGTCGATCCGGATGTCATCCGGTGAGCGAGGTTTTCGGTCGGGTCAGGTAGGCAGGTTCGCCTGAACGGTGTGGAGTGATTGACCTCCTGCAGCGGTTAATGACAATTGTCGCTCCCGAGCGGCAGCGAATGAGGGAGCGACCGGTTGCTGGGCTGGAATTCCCGCGTCTCGTGTAGGTTGGGCCCCGAATCTCCTCGCCATGAACCAGCGCCATCTACTCTCCAATCTTCTCCGTTGCTTCAACCTACGATTCCTAGGAATCGTCTACGCCGGGGTCTGCGCGACGGCGTGTGGAACGGACAGCCCGAAAGGACGGTTGGCTTCGAGATCAGGCTCTACTATGAAGATCGTTCGTGTAGAGCGCGAAGTCTTGCTCTACGAGCCCGAATGGTTTGTAGCTGCCGCTCGCGAGGATGGTCCGCCGACGCTCGGGTTGATTACGCCTTCTAGGGACCTTCGCGTTAATGGCGCGGACCTGTTCAGTTTAGTTTTGCCGCCGCCGTGTAAGGTTGAGTTCAGCGAGAATGAATTCGGCGCTAGCGGTTTGCTTCGATTGAAGATGGGGATAGATCGGAGCGTTCTGCTTGAACATTCAGATACGCTGGCCGGTTACCGAATTGAGTTTCGAGTGCAAGTGGGTGATCGCGAACCCATACGTCGTCGGATTGCTGTCGAACAGGTCGGACGAAAACCCGGCACAGAGTGGATCCAGGTTGATTGTGGATCGCTCCGCGATTCTGAGCGTGTCCATTTCGCAACCGAGTTGCAGGACGCGAATGGCGATCAGGCAAACTTCGAGTTTCCGCTTCGTGTCGGATTCGGCGGTATCGAAATCGTTCGTGAATACGAGCAAGCTCGAACAACGTCCTCTGCCGAAAAGCCGAACATCGTTCTGATCGTGATGGACACTCTTCGCGCCGATCGACTTTCGACCTACGGATACGACCGTCCCACATCGCCCAATCTCGATCGATTGGCCGCGAGGGGCTTTTGTTATGACGACGCCTACGCCACTTCGAATTGGACTTGGCCGTCTACCGCTTCCATTCTGACGGGCTTACATCCAGGAGCTCACGGTCTTGTGGACGAGAACTCGGCCTTCCTTGCGCAGAGTGTGACGACCATCGCCGAGGTACTTCAGGACTCGGGCTACTCGACCGTTGGTCTGTCAGCCAACTACCTCTTGGGCGCGGATCGAAACTTTGACCAAGGTTTCGAGCTCTACCGGTACGCGGAAGGGAAGAGTCAGGCGAGTCATGAGGTTATGCCGACGGTTCTGAGTTGGATCAAGGCCATGGAGGAGACGCGCTTCTTCCTGTACTTACAGTTGATCGACCCCCACGCGCCGCAAGCGCCTTTGACGGAGGGACGTGCGTTACTCGCTTCGGAGGTTCCCGAAGATTTTTCTCCGACGGCGATCAATGGGTTCGCACGGCGATTATTCAGCGATGAGTGTCGCAGCGCCGACGGCACACTCGATACGAATGCTTGCGTTTCTGAGCAGGAGCAGGCTTGGATCAGCGATCTCTATGATGCGTGCGTTTGGAGCGGTGACTATTGGCTTGGTCGAATTATGGATCAACTCGACAGCCTGCAATTGACGGAAAAAACGATTGTTGTCTTCACGTCGGATCACGGTGAGGAATTGTTCGAGCACGGAATGTTGATGCATGGGCAGAGTTTGCATCCCGAGTTGACGCGCGTGCCGCTTGTATTGGCGGGCCCCGGCATTCAACCGGGAGTTCGCTCTTCCCGGCCCATCTCAAATAGACATATCGCACCAACACTCGCGCGCTTCGGTGGAACATCGATTCCGGGTTTAACGGACCCCATCGATTTGGTGCACTCCGATTCCGGTGCCCCGCTCGACGTCTTCTACTCGACGGCCACGGGTTGGTGGCGTGGTCATGAGCGCACTCCCATTCTGGGGATTCGTTCTAGTTCCTTCGTTTTGCACTGGGCACCCAAAGGAGCAAATTGGGGAGAGCCCGCTTCGGTAGCTGGCCAGGTGCAACTTTTTGAAACGGATCAGGACCCCGGCGAAAAAAACGACTTGAGCCTGTCCCAGGTCGAACTTGCGGAGGCACTCAGAACGAAGCTAGAGCGCTTTCATCGCGAGGTGGATGCACAGCGAAGCGTTCCCTCGATTGAGGCGGGGGAGGCGACTCTGCAACAACTGCGCGACGTGGGCTATTTGGGAGATGAGTGAGCCCTTTGTTCCCACGCTTCAGTTAGCGCGTCTAGCGCCGTGCTAAACGTTTCGGCTCGCATGATTTCTTGGTGACGATCCCCTGAGTTTGCCGGAACGGGCACGCACCCGCTCGCTTGCCCCGTCGATTCCCGGTTCCGCCTCCGCGTGAAGGACCGCACTCAATTCGAACTCGTCACTTGTTGGGTGAAGTTCATTAACTGTGTTTAGAATTGGGCGTGGCTTCACCGGAAAAAAATGAAAGCTGGAAGGCGGACCCTACTCGCGCAATTGCAGGTTCCCCGATCCTGTACGCACTTGTCACTGGAACGCTCTTCTACGCCTTGCCCATGTCTTGGGTCCCCAGCAGGTTCAAGGCTTGGAACACTCCCGATATTTCATTCTTCCAAGAGTTCATGGACCGGATGGTGTGGTTCGGTCCTCTCGGGATCCTCATGGGTTTGTTCCTGTGGTATGTGCTCCTCACGAAAACACTTACCAGTTCCCATTTGTAGAGCAGCCCTCTGATCGCCCGTCTCCCTACCCGGCGCTAGCCGGTGGAGACGACCATGTTCAGTTCCTGGAAGAGGTGGCTTAAACCATCGCGCCCTGAATC
>JAJDEU010000005.1 GCA_029259635.1 Planctomycetota bacterium
TTCAAGAGCGACACGGGCTTTGAACTCGGGACTGTGCGTTCTGCGCTTGTTCTTCATCGGTTGTTAGGGATGCCTGCCGGGTCGGCTCGGCTACCAATTCTAACTAACCGGGTGGCTCCGTTTTGTCGGACCAGCTCTGAATGAAACGACTTAGGATGAATGGCGGCAATGCTTTCAATTAGTTTTTCTTCGTTAAGATAGTTTTCAACTTCTCGGCCATTCGTGATCCAGCAGAATCCAGGCCCCTCGTCGAACTCGCTCTTGAGTCGTTGCTTCGTGGGGTTGATTCGCATCCCCTCCTGCGATCTGTCGCTGTCCATTAACAATATGGCATTTCGGTTTAGCCTTCTTAGTGAGATAAAGTCCTTAATCTCTTCGTCGCTCATCTCTTCAGGGTCGTGCGCCTTTAGATGGCTGGCGAGCTTGCCTCCGTAGAACATGATCGAAAATTGTTCGCCTTCCAGCAAATCTGGGGAAATGGAATTAATCCAGTGCAGGAGGTAGATTCGATCCGAAGGGCCTTCAACCCAAATTATGCAATTGGACTGAAGGATATCGGATGCGTTAAATCCGAGGTCGGCGCAGACTCGCGATTTCGTAATCGAGGAAAGTGTGCTCGATACCGTTGACCTGGTTCCGTCGTTTTTGACGTGGAATACATTTGAATCTTGGGAGTTCAGCAGATGCGCTGAATGCGTGGTGAATATGTATTGATTGGAAGTGGAACGGTGAAGGTAATTTAAGAGCTTTCTTTGAAGTGAGGGGTGAAGGTGAAGTTCAGGTTCTTCTACGCATAAGATTGAGTCTTGCAGGATTGTTGCGGCTGCAGCGAGGATTACGACTTCATGAACGCCTGTTCCGAGGGATGAAATGGGTAAGGTCTTGTTATCCATATGAACGAGGATGACATCTCGATCGTACGGGATTTCGAGTGTGGCTTCTTGTCGTCCAAGGACGTCTCGCAAGAAGTTATTTATTGCTTCGAAACGAGATTTTAGTTCCTGCTCGGAGTGAGATGGGTTTTGTAGTTGCGCAAGCTTCGTGATGACTCCTGTGCCGCCGAAGTCGTTCTCGGAAGCGGTTCCATCTTCAATCTTCCTGATTGCGGGGATAAGGGCGATATTGTGAGGAACGGGTGGCACGAACATTAGCGCTTCTAGTGACTGCGCTCGCCATGTCGCCAAGTTTCCACCAGTAGAGTTTTTCAATCCGATCCACAGGTCTCGCCATTCGTTGTTTTGAAGTATCGGTTTGATCGCTGCGTTGTCGTACTCGGCGGTCCAGAGTTGAGTGTCGTTGTTGTGTCTATAAATAAACCACGAGAGTTTGTCATCGCGAAGGAATTGCTCGCACGTAAGAATCTTGCGAGCGTGTTTTGCGGCCTTTTCTTTGTTGTTTACTTTCAGTGTTGAGCGGATGTGTGAGTCGAGTTCTTCTTCTGGCAAGGGGAATGCGACTCGGAGGGGCGATCGAGAAGTCGAGACGTGTTTGTCGATTTCCGCTAATCCTGCCTGACGTGGAGATCTCCCAGCACGCGCACCGGTCACGCAGTTTGCGTAGTGCTCATGTAGAAATCTGATCGCATTGGATTTGCCGGAATTGTTCCTTCCAATTATCAGATTGAGTTTCTGAAGGGGGCCGAAAAACGCGGGCTCCTCACCGAAACTTCGATATCCACCTAATCCAAATCCGTGCATGGTCATTCGAAGATCTCTACATCCTGTGCTTAGTTGATGCAATGCCGCCTTTGCGCATCAGAATTTTCAGAACCGTTCCTATACTTCATACCTGAGTCTATTGGCAATTGAGAAACAGGCCCGACTGATTACACCAAAGCCACTTCCACAACGTCGTGGCCAGTGAGAAGGCTATATTCCGGTAGCTATGTTCGGCGAGGTCGATGGCTAAGCGAACATGCTAGATTGAGGCGACAATTGTGCGCACGTCGTCGGTATTCACGCCTTTTATCGATTTGTTGCGAGTTGACCCTTGCAGCTTCGTTTGTGTTTCAATTTCAGTGCAGAGCGGAGAACTCAAGTTGGGTGAGGATTTCGAGGCGCCAAGAGTACCGTTGCGGGATCCGGGGAAAGTGGGTGTGAAAGCGACGCAGTGAGAATGTTCGATCACCGTTCTGGAGATTGCGACGCTTGTTGTCGGCGGAACCCGCCGGAAGAGCTCACGGGAGCAGGGCTCTCGACTACCCTTCAAGTGCGCTCAAGTGGGATTCCCGGGGGTGTCGATGGCAATGATTGACAAAGCTTGCCATTCGGCTACCTTCGAAATCTATGGATACCAACGACCGCTCGGGCACCTCCATGAACGTTTCGCTCCCGAAGACTCTGCGCAGTTTCGTAGAGGATCGAGTTGCGAACTCCGCCTACACCTCCGCAAGTGAATATGTTCGCGAGCTCATTCGGAAGGACCGCGAACAACACTCCGCTCAAGCGCGACTTGAAGGGATGCTCCTCGAAGGGTTGGCATCCGGCCCGGCGTCGGAGTGGACCGAGAAAGACTGGGCGGCGATTCGCGAGTCCGTTGCGATTCGACTGGAAGAGAGCGGCGGCTCCAAGTAATCGGAGCGCGTGAAGCGCACGATCTATTCACACCCCAAGGCCCGTACGGATCTTGTGGAGTTGGCGGCTCATATCGGGATGGACGATCCGTCTGCGGCGCTCGGCTTCCTCGATGCGGCGCAAGCGACGATGAAGAGACTCTTAGCGAGCCCGAGGTTGGGTCGATCGAGAAACTTCGAACGTATCACGCTCGCGGGTCTGCGCTCGTTTCCTATCAAAGGTTACGAGAAGCACCTTATCTTCTATCGCCCGGCGGAACGCGGCATCGAAGTTCTGCGCGTGATTCACGGTGCGCGCGATCTCGGAGCTCAGTTCTTTGAGTAGACGATCGTCTACGTTTAGGAAGCCAGTTCAGAGCTCGCGTTGATCGCGCCCGTCGAAGAAATTCCTTTTCCGCGTTGACCCTCCCCTTAGGGGAGGCCGCATGTTGAGCGGAACTCAACGGAGGTGAATAGGAATGAGCTCGAAACGGAATATAAAGCGTGGGCTGATTGGTGTGGTCAGTTTGGTTTTGCTTGTGCTGATCGGAGGCTGGTGTTGGAGTTGGCTTTTGAGCCAGCCGCTGTATGCGGTCGGAGATGTAGCAAAGGGCAAGAATCTTCGGGGGGCGTTGGCGCCACCGGAACAGGTGGAAGCGTCGCACTGGCAAGTCGAGCCTGACATTCGACTCGCGTATGACGTGCATGGCGAAGGGACACCGGTCGTCGTTGTTCACGGGGGACCGGGGATTCCCTATCGGGAAGCTTGGAGCGGACTTGAGCGTCTCGAAGATCGGTTCCGGTTCTACTACCCGCACCAACGCGGCTCGGGAGAGTCCACGCGTCCATTCGATCGATTCTCGGTCGGCAACTACTACGAGAACATGACGGAGCTGGAGCAGACGCTCGGACTCGGAGCGCAGATTGCGGACATCGAGCGCATTCGGCGGATTCTGGGCCGCGATAAAATCACGCTCATCGGACACTCCTTCGGTGGACTGATCGCGACGCTCTATGCCGCTGAATTCCCGGAGCGTGTCGACCGTTTGATTTTGGTCGCGCCCGCGGGAATGCTCACTCCGCCCAACGAGGAACGGAACCTATTTGAATTGGTCCGGGCAGAACTTGGGGCGGAGGATCGGCCCGAGTTCGACGCGTTGATGATCGAGTATCTGGACTTCGGCAGTCTGTTTTCGAAGTCGAGTTCGGAACTGATCGAACTCCAAGAGCGCGTTGGCGAGTTCATCCTCAGGGCGATGGGCTACGATCCGTCGAGCATGTCACCGGGAACTCGGATAGGAGGCTGGACCGCTTTTGCGATGTACTTCAGTTGCGGCACGGCTCAGGATTTCCGGCCGGCATTGAGGCGTTTAAAAGCGAAGACTCTGATCATCGTTGGCGAGGACGATCGGATGTCGCTTCCGGGCGCACGGTCTTATGAGCCGATCGAGGGGGCTCGGTTTGTGATCGTGGAGCGGGATCCGGGGGATCGGCGTTCGGGACATTTCGTCTTCGAGGATAGCCCCGAGGGATTTTGTAGCGCCGTCGAGAAGTTCTTGGCGTTCGAAGTATCAGAAGCGCCGAAACCGAATCGGAACTGAGCGCGAGCCTGCGACTCCGCGACGTCGTGGCAACAAACACGATCGGGAGATCGAGTGCTCGGAGTTTCGAAATGGCGCCGTCGATGACATGCTGCTCGCCGTGGAGAGCTTGTCATTGAAGGAAGCGCGGCGGCTGGCGTTGGCGCGCGCCGGGTTGTTGAAGCCGGCGTGGACGGACTTTCCGACGGGGGGACGCGGCGCGGGAAAGCGAGCGCGAGCGGCGGCCTTGGGCGTGATCGAGCGGTTTGGATACCTGCAGCTCGACACCGTTTCGATCGCGGGGGCGCGCAGTCACGGGATCGTGTTGGCGTCGCGGCTCGAGGGCTTTGATACTCGGCTTGCGGAGCAGATGCTCGCGCCGGGCGAGCCTTTGTTCGAGTACTGGGGTCACGAGGCCTCGTGGATTCCGCTTACGTTGTATCCGGCCTTTGCGTTTCGTCGGCGCGAGTTCAAAGAGCATCCTTGGTGGGGGGATGTGATCGGCGAGCATCCAAAGGTCGTGCGCGCGTTGCGCAAGCGCCTTCGTGCGGAGGGCGCCTTGCGCTCGATCGATTTGGAGGGAGCGGGGAGCCAGGGCTGGTGGGATCTGAAAGTGGCGAAGCGCGTCGCGCAGGCTCTGTGGTCGAGCGGCGAGCTTGGGATTCGCGAGCGAAAGAACTTTCAACGCAGCTTTGATCTCGTCGAACGCGTCGTGCCGGATGAGGTGCGTTCGCGGAAGCTGACCAAGGCGCAGTCTTTCGAGGTGCTCTTGTTGAAAGCGCTCGACGGACACGGCTTCGCGACCACCGGGACGCTGGCGGCGACGTGGCGGCTTCGCAACTGTCGGCGCGAGTTGGAGAGCGCGCTCAAGCGGCTGGTGACGAACGGCTCGATCGTCGCGTGTCGGATTGATGTCACGGGAGAGCGTGCGGTGAACGGCTGGATTCGGCCCATGGATCTCGAGCTGGCGGATCGCTTGAACCGCGTTCGCCCGCGCGCCGATCGCGGCGTCTGCCTCTCACCCTTCGACCCGCTCCTGTGGGATCGCGACCGAGTCCGACGGCTGTTCGACTTTGACCAGGTGCTCGAGATCTACAAGCCCGCGCCGATCCGAACCTATGGTTACTTCTGTCTGCCCGTTTTGGCGGGCGAGCGGCTCATCGCACGGTTCGACCTCAAGGCCGATCGCCGAGCGGGCAAACTGAAGGTGCTCTCGATTCGATTCGAAGGCACGGAGACTGGGCGACCGGAATGCAGCGAAGACGAACAGGCGGCGCGGACCGCGCTCTCGCGTTTCGCGTCCTCGGTCGCCTTGGAATCGACCGGCTGGTGACGAATCGCCGGAGGTCGGGGGGCGATTGGTTTGGGTGCCGATCGACGAAGAATCTCGGGGTCCATCTTCATCATTGGCCGGGGCGGCGCGTATCCTCAGGCCAATGACTGAGAGAGTAGAGAACGGCCCGCTGCACTGGCTGTGCCTGTCCTGGATCGCCGCGAGCTGCCTGACTCTTTCTCTGAGCGGCTGCTCGGGCGAGGGGAGCGGCGAGGCGAGCGAGTTCTCGGAGGCTCACAAGGCAGGACAATCCCGGTCCGGTAAGAATCGGAATAAGGAGGTCCCCGAAGGACACGAGTTTCCGACGCCGGAAGACTCGCCGCTCGGAAGGTGGCGGAAAGCGCGCACGGTGGAAGAGCAGATCGAGATGCTCGAAGGCATTGGCTACTCGTCCGGCTCCGCACCGGCTCCCGTCGAACGCGGAGTTACGGTTCACAAGAGCGCAGCCGGAACCGGCTACAACCTGGTGGTCTCCGGTCACGGGCCCGAAGCGATTCTCGTCGACATGAAGGGCAAAGAGCTTCACCGCTGGAGCGGACCGTTCAGCGAAGTCTTGCCCGACTTCAAACGCCAGGTCGGAAGCCGCAAGCGGTTTCGCGACTTCTGGCGTCGAGCCCACGTCTTTCCGAACGGAGACCTGCTCGCGATCTTCGAAGGCCATGCCCTGATCAAGCTCGACCGCGACTCGAATGTGTTGTGGACGTACACCGGCCTCGCTCACCACGATCTAGAGGTTCAAGAAGACGGGCGAATTTACGTGCTCACTCGCAAAGGCAAGCTGATTCCGCGCATCAACCCCGACGCGCCCGTGTTGGAGGATTTCGTTGTCGTTCTCAACGAGCAGGGCAAGCGCCAGCAGAAGGTTTCGATTCTCGAGTGCTTTGAGAATTCTGAGTTCGCTCACATCATGGAGCGGGTCGAAGCGCGCGGCGATTTCTTTCACACCAACACGATCGAAGTGCTCGACGGCTCCTTGGCGGATCGGGATCCGGCGTTCGCACGGGGCAACGTCTTGGTGAGCATCCTCTGGCTGGACACTATCGCGATTCTCGACCTGCAAAAGAAGCGGGTCGTCTGGGCGCTCTCGGAGGGTTGGAAGGAACAACACCAACCGACGATGCTCGAGAGCGGCGCCATGATGCTCTTCGACAACCTGGGCGGAGACGAAGAGTTTGGTCGCACGCGGATTATCGAGTTTGATCCCGTCGAGTACAAGACGACTTGGACCTACGAAGGCGACGAGACCAACTACTTTCATTCGGATCGCTGCGGCTCTAGCCAGCGCCTCTCGAATGGAAACACTCTGATCACCGAGACCGATAACGGCCGCGCCTTCGAAGTCACTCCGGATAAAGCGATGGTTTGGGAGTATCTCAATCCCAATCGCTCCGGAGATGACGAATCCCTGATCGCAAGTCTGTTCGAAGTGGTTCGATTGCCCTCCGACTTCCCCGTACACTGGGCGCGCGGTCTCGCCGATAAGACCGAATAATGGGTTTCACTAGACAAGTCTTCGGAGTGGCGCTGGGTGTCCTGTCGGTTCTCGCGCTCGGTACCGCCTGCTCGGAAACGGCCGAGTCGCCTCGCCCGAACGTTCTGTTCGTAAGCCTCGATACCACGCGCGCGGACTTTCTGTCCTGCTACGGCTCGAAACAGTCCTCCACACCAGCGATCGACGCCTTGGCGGAGGATGGCGTGCGGTTCGCCCAGGCCAACACCTCCTCCGCTGTGACCCCCGTCTCTCATGCGACGATGTTGACGGGCAAGTACCAGCACAATCACGGGTTGCGAGTCATCTCCGCGGAGAGCGCCGCGCGCTTGAACGGCAAAGAGTGGTATCTGCCGGAGGCACTGAAGCAGGCGGGCTACTCAACCGCCGCGGTGCATAGCGCTTTTCCCGTCTCAAGAAAATTCGGATTCGATCGAGCCTTCGATGAGTTTCACGGCTTCGACGCGACGTTGAAGGTGCGCGATGGAGATCGTGGCACCGCTTGGAACGTTGCCCGCTACCAGAGGCGCTCTGACGAGACCACGGACCTCGCGATCGAAGTCGCAGATCGACTGGCCGAGCCCTTCTTCATGTGGGTGCACTACTGGGATCCGCATGATGACATGCAGGTGCCGACGGATGAATTCCTTGAGGAGCAGGGAGTCTCGTCCAAGAAGAAGTCACGTCAAAACGATGAGCTGTACGCCGCTGAAGTCACGTATATGGACCGTGAGTTTGGGCGACTGTTGGAACACCTGAAGGCGACCGGGCGCTATGAGAACACGGTGGTCGCTCTGACCGCGGATCATGGCGAGGGCTTGAGCGACGGACTCGAGCTCCACGGCTGGGGCGGGCACCGCATGCTCTATCGAGAGCAAGTTCACGTACCTCTGATCTTCCGTTTTCCCGCCGACCTCGAGGTCCCCAAAAACCGTGTCGTGAACGAGCTGGTTCGCACGGTGGATATTTCTCCGACGCTGCTCGAGTACCTCAATATTCCGGCGACGACAAAGTTCGACGGTCGCAGTCTGAGCTCGCTGATTCGTGCACAGCCGGACGAAGCGCGCGTCGCGTTCTACGATCAGATCAACGGCTACGACCTCAACGCGCACCTGCTTAAAAACCACCCCGAAGCCGCGTTCCTCTACACGGTCAACGACGGGCGCTGGAAGCTGATCTATCGTCCGCACATGCCGAGCAAGAGTGAGCTGTTTGCCTTTCCAGCGGACGAGAACGAGCAAAAAAATCTGTTCGGGAAGAAGCCGGCTATCGAGCAGCGCCTCTTGATACTCTTGGCGCGCGAACAACCCTGGGTGACCGCACCGTTCCCGGCGGATGGGGAATCGGACGACTCGTCGGAGACTTCGGACGCTCTCGGTGCCCTGGGATATATGGAGTCGGAGGTTTCCGATGCGCGCTGGGCTTGGACCTGCCCGGTCCACAGAACGTTGTACTTCGAGACCGCCCAACGTTGCGAAGAGTGCGATGAGCTGCCGATTCCGATTCCCGCGAAGTAGGCGCAGCGTGGCGTTCGCGCTCCTCGGCGCGACGTTTCTCTCGGCGTGCGGCGGTGGCGAGCCCTCGACGGCGACGAGCTCCGAACCCGATCGCCCGAACATCCTCTTTGTCGTCTGGGACACGGTCCGCGCCGATCACTTGAGCCTCTACGGTTACGGCCGCAACACCACGCCGAAGCTCGACCGATGGGCGGAGAACGCGCGCGTCTTCGAGAACTGCCTGTCGACCGCTCCGATTACGGTCTCTTCTCACGCCGCCATGTTCACGGGCCTGCTGCCGACGGAGAGCGGCGCGAGCAATGCGCATCAGTGGCTCAACGAGAGCTCGCTCACGCTTGCCGAACTGCTCTCCGAAGTGAACTACCGCACCTTCGCCTGGTCGGCGAATCCGCACATCTCGCGCGAGGAAAACTTCACGCAGGGTTTTGAAGTCGTCAAGCACCCGTGGGATTCGTCGGTTCGCGCCGAAGCGCGCGCGATCGTCACGCAAAAAGTCGCGGGCGATAGTTCGAACGAGCTGGGCAAGAGACTCGGCAAGGGCGAGGTCGATGGCTGGACTCTGAAGGCGGCGGGGGGATTGGCGCAGCCCGCACTCATGCAGTGGCTCGAGGCGACTCCGGCGGACAAGCCCTTTTTCGCGTTCATCAACTACATGGAAGCGCATCGCCCGCTCATTCCGGCGCGACGATTCCGCGAAGCCTTTATGACGGCGAGCGAGATCGACCGCTCGTACAAGGTGGACGTCTCCTGGGTTCCGATGTGGGCGTTCAGTTTTGGGCTCTCCGAGATTGAACCGCGCGACCTCGAGACGATGGAGTCGGTCTATGACGCCTCGCTCCTCGAGCTCGATGAGCTCTTCGACGACTTGCTCACCGCTCTGCGCAAAGCCGGACAGCTGGAGAACACGATTGTCGTTCTGACCTCGGACCATGGCGAGCACCTGGGCGACCACCACATGCTCGACCATCAGTTCTCGGTGTTCGACTCGCTGCTCTCCGTTCCTCTCGTGATTCACTATCCGAAAGCTTTTGAGCCGGGTCGCGATCAGAATCCGGTCTCGAACTACGACCTCTTTCCAACACTCGTCGAGCTGTCCGGAATTGAGTTCAAGCACTCTCGGGTTTCCGGCGCTCGCAGTTTGGTGGGCTTAAGCGCTCCCGATACGGCGTCGCTGCGTCCGCGCATGGCCGAGTTTCCGGCACCCTTCACCAAGCCCTTTCGTCCTCTGCGCCGCAGCTATCCCGACTGGGATGAAGAGCCGTGGAAGCAGAGCCTGCGCGCCTTGACGGTCGGTTCGGACAAGCTGATTCGCGGCAGCGCGGGACGCCTGGAGCTCTATCGCGATGGAGATGAAGAGCGAAATGTCATCGGCGATCATCCCGAGCTCCGCGACGAGCTTGTTAGCGAACTCGATCGCTGGACGGGCGCTCTCACGCCAGCCACGCTCGAGCCGATTCGTGAGAGCAGCGAAGAGCACCGCGAGATGCTCAACGACCTCGGCTACTCGGGCGACGAGTAGCGCGAGCCTTCACTCCAAATGTTGAATGTCGGCGAGCTTCGATTGAATGCCTCGGAGTAGGTCACTCTGTTTCCGCGAAGGCTTTTCTGCGATCTCGTAGTAGAGCCTGCCCCAGTGATCGCGCGCATCTTGGATTCGACCGAGCAAGACCATGCAGTTGCCGATGCGCTCACTGACACGCCAGCGTCCCTCTCGCTGATCCTGAGAAAAGTTCGCCTCCACGGCTTCTCGATAGAACTCAATCGCGGTTTCGTATTCGCCGCGATGCGCGGCGCGCTCGCCCAAATACTCAAGCTGTTCACCGGTGGTCGGCTCTTTAGGAATTCCCCGGATCGGAAGCTGAACGAGTGCGAACGACAGCGCGAGAGCGACCGCGGACAAGAACAGCTTTTTAAGGTCCTTCTTCGGGATGCAGCGCAAAAGCTCCACCACAAAACCGCCCGCGAAGATGATCAGGAGCGCGACGGCGACGACGCGATAGCGCGCGAGAACGAAGACGATCACGAAGGAAGCGACCTGCGCGCCCGTGACCAAGGCGAGGAGTGCGCTGACTCGATTCCTTGTCGCCAAAAGAAGCAACCCGGCGATTCCGAACGGGATCACGAGCGCGAAGTTCGGGAGCGATTTTCCGAGCAGGCTGGTTTGCGTGCGGGCGAACGGATAGCTGTCGCGTATGCCGAGCTCGGCTTGATTGAAGAAGAGCAAGAACTTCCGAATCCAGATCTCCGCCGTTGGACCGGGGTTGTCGAGCATGTAGTCGATCGCTTGCCCGCGAAGCCGATTGTCTTCCTGAACGGCGGCGACGGGGTCGGCCTTGCCCGCCAGATAGACTCCGAGCGTGCTGACTTGTTTTCGGTGATCGAGCTTCGCGTGAGTTCCGTTGGCCGTCGGACCGTTGCCCTTGAGCAGGTTTCGTCCGCCGGTCGTGGACACGAGCACAAACTCGCCGCTGGTTTGATAGTTCCCGTAGGTGACCGGGGCCAGGCTGAGTGCGGCTCCCAGGACGAGCAGGCCGGCCCAGCTCAGACGGGAACGAGAGCTCGGCAGGGGATGCTGAAAGTAGAGCCAGCCGGCGACGACCGGAAGCAGGAAGAGGGCGTTGGCTTTCGTGCCGATGAGCAGGCCGATCAGGACTCCGGCGGCGAGTGCTCGGAGAGCGCTCATCGGCTTGGCGATCAGGAGCCAGATCAGGACGAGGTGGAGGAAGAGCAGCAGCGTGGCCGGCAAGAGCACGCCGCTGTAGTAGATGAACAGGCCGTAAGTGGAGGCCAGCACGCCGCTGATGGTGCCGGCCCAGTCGCCGAACAGCCGGCGGCCAATCATGAAGATCAAAAGTGCGGAGAGCGCGCCGAGCAAGGCTTGCGCAAGCTTGGCCGAGGCGAGTCCGAGGCCCGGCAAGGTGTAGAGCAAGCCCAGAGCGTTGCAGTAAGCCGGGCTGAGGTAGGCCGGCGCGTCGCCGTACAGATCGCCTTGAGCAATCTCTCCCGCGCGCATGTCGTAGTAGCGCGCGTCGGTCACGAACGGGCGCTCGTCGAAAAACTCCGTGTCGACCAACTCGTGCAGGTGAACGAGACGCAGGACCAGCGCCAGGACAAAGATGCCGAGGCCGATGAGGACGGAGCGGCGGATGCCGGTTGCGGCGTGCTCGGCGCCAGCCCCTCGCTCGTTCGACTCGCTATTCGTCTCGGGTTCCAAGATGGGGGGGCGGGCTCGGTGCTAGAACCAATCGGGGAGGCCGGGGACTCGATCGATGGGCGGTTCGACGTCGAGCCGGTGGACTTCACCCGAGGCTTGGAAGCGCTCGACCTTCGCATCGTAACGGCGCCAGGCCTCTTTTTGAGAGACTCCCGGCTCGATCTTCCGCCACAGCAAGAGATACCAGGTTGGCTCGCCCTTCGCACCTTTTTGGAGCCCGAGTTGGTGGAAGTCGACGACGTAGCGATCGTCGTGCCCCGCCTTTCGCAGGCGATTGGCCGATGATCGAAGGCGCTGCAAGAGCTCGTCGCGCGTCAACGCATCCTCGATCTTGGCGCGCAAATAATCGGGGTCGTAGCCCTCTTCCACAAACCACCCCTCCTTCACGACCTTGTCGTGGCCGGGGGAGCGGAGCTCGGTGTCGGGATCGGCGTGCGAGAGCGCAACCTCTGGAGTCACGAAGCCGTGGCGATCGAGGCAAAAACAATCAGACACGTAGCTCGCCGCGCCGATCGCTCCCATGACGATCGTCGGTCGCGCACCGTCGAACGTGTCAAGAGCTGCAAGCGCGCGCCCCTTCGCTGTCCATCGAATTCCGTTCCAGCGCATGAACTCCCACTGCGCGTGCTCGCTGCGATAGTCCGGCGTATTGAGTCGATAGTGAAACTGTGCGCGCGTTGCTTCGGGAACGAGGTGTACATCGAAACCCGGGAGGATGCCGAGCGTCACGAAGGTCGCGCCGACGAGCGCGCTCGCGATCGCGTTCCACTTGCGAGCAGCATCTTCGAGGAACCACCCGAAGCCGAGCGCGATGAAGGGCATCGCGGGCAGGAGGAAGCGCGCGAAAGTCATCCAATCGCCGCCGACGAGCACGATGTAGATGAGAATGCCGAAGGGGAGCGCGGCAATCGGAAGGCCGAGGGAGCGGCGCTCGCTCTTCAGGGTCGCGAAGAGAGCCGGCACGTACGCCAAGAAGCACAGCGTGGTCATGACCTGCACGAGCAGATAGTCGACGCCGCGCAGTGCGCGTTCGATCGTGAAGCCGACCTTCGCGTAGACGGTGGTGGGCCAGGCGAGCTCGAACAGGTTCCAGCGCCAGAGGTAGTAGACGCAGTAGCCGATGAGGAGCACGGCGTAGTAGCGAAGGAGCGCACGGCCTGCGGCTTCGCCGGCGAGTTTGCGCGAGAGGATCGTGAGTGCGGGAAAGATGAGGATCGCCCAGCCGATGCCTTCGACGCGGGTCAGCGCGAGGGCGAGTGCCAAAAGTCCGGCGGTGATTCCGGCGGCGGCGCCGCGGCGGAGGAACAGGCGCTCGCAGGTCGCGAAGAAGAAGAGCGCGTAGGGCATCGTCTCGAGCCCGGTGCTGGACCAGATCGTAAAAGGTGCGGACCACGCCAGCATCGCCGTGGCGAGGAAAGCGCTCGGGAGGCTCAGCTCCAGCCGGATGCGCAAGACGCGAAAGACGAGCCAGAGGAGCAGGCTGCCGGCGAGTGCGCAGAGCATCGGCAGCCAGAACTGCATGTCGAGCCCGAGCTTTTCGAGCACGGCGCCCGCCGCGACCATCAAGAAGTTGCTGTAACCCTCGGCCGGCGTGTGGTCGCCCAGGTTGTAGCGGAGGCCGAGACCGCTGCCCCAGTTGCGCGAGTATCGAAAGCTGATGTAGGCGTCGTCGGCGACGAACCAGAAGTGCCGGACCAGCGCGGCGTAGGGCAGCCACAGAAACAGGAAGGCCAGTCGATCCTGCCTCGAGCTCGGTTTCGCGTCGGTCATCACCCGTGAAAAACTAACGAAACGGCTCGGCAATCACACACGTCGAGCGCTCGAAGTCGAGGTCGTTCGCGGTTCAAGGTTCAGGCCTGCCAGAGCGGATGCTTGTGCATGATGCTGGCGAAGAGCGGCGATGCAATGAACTCCTCGAGCCAGCGGCGGAGGGCCGTCCAGGACTCGCCGTCGAACCACTCGCGATCGGCGGAGGCGAACTGGCGCACGAATGGTGCGATGGCCATGTCCGCGAGGCTGACGGTTCGACCGAAGAGGAAGCTCGAATCGCCGAGCCGCCCGTCGAGCTTCATGAGGAAACCGGTGGCGAGGTCGCGATGCTCAAGCGGGTCCGTGCCCGGTGTGCGACTCGCATACTTGTACAGATCGAGGTTGCGTTTGAAGTCGCCGTCGTTCTCTCCAATGAGAGCCATCATCTCCGCGCGCCGATCCGGCGAACTCGGCAACCACTCGAGCGGGTCGTTCCGCTCGAGAGTCCAGAGCATGATCTCGAGGCTCTCATCGATCACGCGACCGTCGGGCAGAATGAGAACCGGCACCGTGCCCTTCGCCGAAGCCGCGTAGAGCTCGGCCGGTCGATCGCGAAGGTCAACCTCGCGATGTTCCGTCGCCTGCTCGCTGACCGCCAACGCAAGCCGCGCGCGCATCGCGTAGGGACACCGTCGAAAGCTGTACAGAATCGGAAGCGGATTCGTCATCGGGATTTCGCGCTCTCCTTCGATTCCGTCCGTTGAGGGCCGAGGTGTGACTCGCCGCGCGACTCGGCCAGTTCGGTCTGCATGACGCGCTGCCCAAAACGCTCTTTCTGCTGTGGCGTCGTGTGCGCGAAGCAGTGCGGACAGCTGATCCCAAATTCATATTGCGCGCTCGCGCGATCCGCCGCGTCGATCGGATCACCGCAGGCCCAACACAACTCGTAGCTGCCTTGCTCGAGCCCATGCTTGACCGACACGCGCTCGTCGAAGACGTAGCACTCGCCTTCCCACAAGCTGTCCTTTTCCGGCACGGCCTCGAGGTACTTGAGGATGCCACCCTTCAGGTGAAAGACTTCTTCGACGCCGACTTGCTTTAGGAAGGCGGTGGATTTTTCACAGCGAATGCCACCCGTGCAGAACATCGCGACTTTCGGTTGGTCCCGCGCGACGAGCTCGCTCTCCAGCCACTTCGGGAACTCGCGAAAGCTCGCCAGCCCCGGATTGCGCGCACCCCGGAACGAACCGATGGCCACTTCATAATCGTTGCGCGTGTCCACGACGATCACGTCCGGATCCTCGATCAGCGCGTTCCAGTCTTCCGGGGCGACATAGGTACCGACGATCTTGGTCGGGTCGACCGCGGGCACGCCCATGCGCACGATCTCTTCCTTCAGCCGAACCTTCAGTCGTGCAAAGGGTGGGCACTCGGCGAGCGACCACTTAATCTCGAGTTCGCGAAAGCGCTCGTCCTCACCGAGGAAGTCGAGCATGGCGTCCAACCCCGAGCGCGTGCCCGCGAGCGTCCCATTGAGTCCCTCCGGCGCGAGCAGCAGCGTTCCCCGCAGACCGCCCGCCTCGGCCACTTCTCGCGCGGGCGCTCGCCACTCCGCGAAGTCGGGGAAGGGCGCAAAGCGGTAGAACGCGGCTACATGGTGCTCGGAGGCGGCGGGGGACATGCCCGAGATTGTACGGCCAAAACCCGCGCCGCCTACCGCGCGTGACTTTGGGCGGCTGAGTTCGAGCGGAGCCGATATGCTGCTTCTCCAAATGAGCGGCGAAATCGAAGTCTCGAGCTTTCATTGGTCGGAGTGCGCCGAGCGCTGCCGAGCGCTCGCCGCTGGCCGCGAGCTCGTCGTCGACGCGCGCGAACGCAGCTTCGAAGCCCCCGGCCTGAAGATCACGCCGCCGCTCGTCTTTCCGATTCGTTCCCCCGCGTCCGACGCTCCTGCGGCCGAAACCACCGCCGAATTCGCTGCGCGCCGCTCGAGTTCAGCGATCACCCTCGAGCGCTACCTCGCCACCTTGCCTCCCGAACCCGGCCCGCACGCCGTGATCCTGATGCAGGCCGGCGCCGCCTCCCTCGGCTACTTCATCGGCGGCAAGGCCGTCGCAACCAAGTCCATGAAGCGCTACGTCGTTCGCGGAAAGGGCCGAGCGCAACCCGCCTACCTAAAGTCAAAGGGCAAGTCCCGCTACGGCTCGCGTCTTCGGCTCCAAAACGCGCGCCAGCTCGTCGAGGAAATCAACGAGAAGCTGCACGAGTTCTGGACCGAGTTCGGCGAGCCCGAGCAACTCTTCGTCGGCGCACCCGTTCGCCTGTGGCCGGACCTCTTCCGCGGCAAGACCCAGCCACCGTTCGCGCAGTCCGACCCCATCCTGCGTATCCCGCTCGATCTTCCCGTACCGACCACCAACGTCCTGTTGCGTGCCTACAAGAGTCTTTGTTACGGCAAAATCGAACGCACCGACGATTGACCTGAATCATCCGAGCTAGCAGTCCGTGGTGAAAGGCTTGACCTTGGCGGCGATCACACTCTCGCCGCGTTCGCGTTGGAGGCCGCGGCCACTACGGCCTTTGATTCGACGACGGTCAGAATCCCGGGGGGCGCAGTGCTAGCTATCGCCTGGTCGAGCCGGATTCGATTCGGGAGGATTGAGTTCGTTGGAGCGCGCTCGATCCCAAGCGCAGCTAGTCCTCGGTTCATGAGTCGAGTAGGACCATCTCGGAGGCGCCGGAGAGGACGAGCTCGCCCGACGTCGTGACGAGCACCATCTGCATCGAGAGCGTGACGACGGGGAGTCCAACGGGCTGGATCGTGACCGAGATCTGGCGCTGGCCGGCGGCGGAGAGGCGCCCGAGGTTCTGTGTGAAGAGTCCCGAGCCGTCGAGCTGGAGCACACCCGAGAGCTCCGGGAGGTAGAGGCTTCCCGGATCGAGCGAGTAGACAAGGATCACGCGGTCGAAGGGCTCGCCGGAGATTTTGAGCGAGACGATCTCGCCGACGCGGCCAGGGGAGTCGATCGAAAAGGAGCGCGCGCTGGTCGGCAGTGTGGCGAGACTGCCCGCATTCACCACGGCGGGCTGGCCCAAGACTCCCGACGCGCAGGTTGCGGGCGTGCCGGGGAGCAGGGTGCAGTCGAGTATTTGGACGGTGGGCGTGGCGCCGCTCAGGACGATCCCGCTCCCTCCGCAACCCGAGCTCCCCCCTTGCAGCGTGCTGCCCGAGGCGAACAGGAAGCCGCCCGCGAGCCGGACAGCGTCGGCGCCGGTCGAGGTCATCCCGTAGCCGCCGCCGCCCGTGAAGGTGCAGTCGTAAGCGTGCACGTTCGAGGCCGACGCTTGGATCGCGACCGAGGAGGCCGGGATCTGGCTGATCCCCTCCGCCGTCACGCGGTTCAGGTGCACCGCGGCGCTGTTGTTAATCGAAATCGGAACCGGCGTGCTCGTGAAGGCCGTTCCCCTGATATTCGTGTCCTCGATACAGACTACGCCGGCGCAGTTCAGAACCTGCAAGCCCGCGTCGAAGAGCTCGAAGCCGCGCACTACCACGGTTCGGGAGGAGCCGAGACTGTCAATCACGAGATTTGACGCGATCACCGGCACACCGCCGTCCGCGATGAGCGTCAGCGACTTGTCCGTGATACTCAGCGGTACCGGCGGGAAGGCGGGCGGGGCCGTGTAGTTGCCCGCGCGCAGAAGCAGGGTGTCCCCATCGGCGGCTGTGTCAATGGCTGCCTGTAGTGAGCTGAAGTCGACAGTCGCTCCGCCGTCGTCGTCGACCACCCAAACCGCCCCCTGGGCGGAAAGACTCGGAGCGAGAAGGAAGGCTAGAACGAGGGCAAAAGAACAAGTGGTGTGATGATTCATATTCGGGCTCCATTTGTGGATCGGTTGCCCCGTGGGCGTGAGAGTTTCGATGCTGCCGGGGCGGGCACGCCGCAATCCCGGCAATTGAAATAGAGATACGCGGCTACACGTCCTGGCTCGTGAATAACCCGAGCTAACCCGGGCCGCGGAACGGCAGCCCCTTCGGCACGTATTCAAGGTCGAAGGTCGTCTTCCACGTCATGCCGCCGTCGGTCGAGTCCGCTCCGGTTTGCCGCACGCGTCGCTCGTCCGGGCGTTCGAGTGGACCGGGTACCGGGCGGATGAACATGCGATGCTTGAGAACTCTGCCGACCCCGCCGGGTGCATCGCCCTCGAACAGGATCCCCGCACCCTGCCTCTGCCCGACAAACTCCAACGAGCTGCCGCCGACGTCGATCCAGTCCTGACGCCAGACTCCACGCGACGCATCGAACCAATTCCAACTCTCGCCGCGACTGCCGCTCGTTCCCTCAGCGGGCGTCCATTGCTCCAGAATGACGACGCCGTCCAGCCGACTCTCTAGGACGCTGTGACCGTTGAGGACACCTGCCCCGACCTGGTAGACGTCCCACTCGCCGACCCAGAACGCGAGTGCGGCCTGCGCAGGCGTCGCGATATAGGAGAGCACCTCCTCGAAGCGCGGCAACTCGCGTATGTGCGCAAGTTCAGGGTCTGCGCGCGCCAGATCTGCTGCAGCAAATCCCGCATTCACGGCTTCGAGCAACGCGTCGCAGGCCTCATCACCACGACCGGTCATGGCCAGCGCGCAGGCCAGATTGTATAGCGCAGCGACGCGCATCTGAGGGAAGCGCGCAGCCGCACGATGCAACTCGATCGCACGCTCGAACTCGCCGCCTGCATGCACGCAGTACGCTAACTGGAAGTGCGCAACAGGATGATTCGGGTGTGCAGCAGCGACCGACTCGTAAGCGTGCGCGGCGCCGGCAAAGTCAGCCTGATCGCGTAGAGCAGCGGCCGCTTGCAGGTCCGACTTCAGGTCCCGCGCGGACGACGCGGTCACGACGATGAGCAAGAGGACAGGAAGCGACCAGAGAGTAGATCTAACGTTCATGGTGGACTGTGGGGGAGGAGGGCGAGATTGGATCCGCCCGAAAGGACAGAAGCCACGCGACGTTGTGGGAGCGGTTCACGGTTGCAGGGTTGTCTGCTCACCGGGCAGAAGGTCGATATGAGCGCGTCGAACTTCAGATCCATTCAAGTAGAGCACCAAGAATGCAGCGGTGTCGGCAACAGCCAGAACGTTGGTCTGCCCGCCAACGATCGGAGAGCGAAGTCTCTCACGGCGACCGCTGCCGTGGAATTCGGAGATGCTTAGCACGTTCCCCTCGGCGTCCTGCATCTCGAACTCGTCGGCTTCACTCGCGGAATCTAGCTTGACCTGGAAGTGGCAACGACGCGGAACGACGAGAGTGAAGGCGTCGAAGTCCTCTCCGACGATTTCTCGAAGTGCCTGTTCACTTCGACCTAGCTCGATCGGGATAACATCGGGATGATCCACTCGAAAGTAAGCATCCTCCTTCGGAACGACTTGAAGCTCGAAGCCCCCTTCATCATCTGCCGTCGTAACCGAGCCCGAAGCGTGCTGAGTGCTAAGCACGCGCCCCATTACACTGGTTCGGAACGCGTCGCACGTGACTTGTACCCTCGCCTGCGCTAGCGGGTTCCCTCGGCTATCAACCACACGCCCGCGAACGAGCTCCCAACAGTCACCGCGTGAGATAACAAGCTCGAGACCGGAAGTTCCGGCCGGTACATTTCGCTCTCGCGAACGCGCCAGGCTACGGGGATCCATCGCTTCGACTGTGTAGTCGCGATCCAGGAGTCCCGAGATCTCAAAGCTGCCGTCTACCCCGGACTCAATAAAGGACCAACCCGCTTCGCGACTCATGACCATGTTCTCGACATGATGCAAGTCCGGAAAGCCGTCGCCCCCAGGGGTGATTCCCCCGAAGAAGGTCGGGTCGGCAACCCACACTTGCATGTTGGCGAGCGCTGTTCCGGTCTCGTCCACAATGCGTCCGTGAATGGCTAGGGGTTCACCCCCGAGCCGCAACATCACAAACTCGGGCCAGATAGGTGTGCCGTCGGACTGCGTACCGCGAGCGGCCAATCGACCCGGTAAGTATCCGGGTTTGATTGCGATCAGCTCGTTCGCGCTGAAGTCGCCGATGAACCGGGCGAACCTGTTGTTGAAGGACTGGGGGTTGGCCAGGTCGAACGTGAAGCCGCCTTCGGCATCCGTCCG
This sequence comes from Planctomycetota bacterium, assembly GCA_029259635.1. Lineage (GTDB taxonomy): Bacteria > Planctomycetota > UBA1135 > UBA1135 > OFTM34. The sequence continues at coordinate 19,573 of JAJDEU010000005.1, forward strand.
AGTCGTGTCAACGCCCATGGAAACGGCGGCATTCGGGACGGGGGTTCCCAGCTCGTCGACGACTATCCCGGTGAGTAGCGCCCCCGAGAGCTCGGGTCGCCGTATCACGAGCAGATAGTTGCTTTCCGAAGTCTCCGGTGCATCCTGTTTAAGCGACAAAAAACCCTCTGCCGTCGCACGCAACGAGCCACCGACAAGACCGGGAGCGTTCGAGATCTCGAACCGTCCCTCCTCATCAGTCTCCGCGACGAATTCGAGGCCCTGCGAAAAGTCGAGCACCAACCCAAGTGCTCCACGCAGTCCCTCCGGTACTTCCAATTCGACCCGAGCGCCGGCAACGAGGTTGCCGTACTCATCGATCACCTGACCTGCGACTTCGATGCGCGGCGCAACCACCACGATCGTCTCTCTGCCCGCGTCACCCGTGACCGGAACACCGGCCAGCACGGTCGTGAAGTGCGCGTCTTGCACGAAGAGCTGTTCGACTCCCTTGCGAGGGGCAGAGAAAGTTCCATCGGCAGTCGACGTCGCGAGTATGGGCTCATCGTCAAGGTTCTGCCCCCTCGCGCTCGTCGACGACCGCGCCACGATCGCGAGGCCCTCCACTGGTTGACCGCTGACATTCACGACCCGTCCGTGAACGAGAGCTTCGGCAGTGTCAGCTGGAGCATCAACCTCGGGAACAGGCGGCTGCGGAGCTTGCACGTCAACGGCCTGGCGAGTGGAACGCTGGAGGCTGGGCGAGGCTGCCGCACTCGCCAGGACCTCGGGATTGTCCCGCGAATCGGAAGTTGCACCCGCAATCTCCTTCGGCTGTTCAGCCTGCACGATCACCGAGTCGGGGAGCGAGATCATGTAGCCGGTACCGAGAACAGTCAGTACGAGAACGACGATGACGACTTTTAGATTCATGAGGAACGCTCCAAGTGGAACCAGGGGGAAAGTGAATGCGGGTGCGATCCCGGCGGGCTGCTCAAGAATCGGAAGCAACGCCATCACCCAGCCCTTTCCGTCACCGCCATGTTGACGATCAAGACATTTGCGCAAGAGCTCGATTCCGCGCGCAAGCTGGGTCTTCACGGTTGAGATCGGAAGACCTTCCTTTTCTGCGATTCTCTTCGGCGTGAGTTCTTCGAAGTAGCGCAAGAGCACGACCTTGCGATAGGGCTCTTCGAGCATGAGCACAATCTCGACTAACTCGCGTTGCATTTTCACGCGGGCCAGAAGCTCCGGTCCGCACTCCCCAGTCACCTCCTCGCGCGCGTACACGGCAGCCTCGCTTTCGGAGCTGCGCATCCGGCTGCGTCGCTCCTGCCGAAACTGGTTCTGCATCACGGTCGCCAGCCAGCCGCGCAAAGGAGCGTCCACCGCGGGTGGGTGCTCAAGAGCCTTGACCCATGTCTCTTGCGCCAGATCCTCGGCTCGCTCCGCGTCGCCCACCAACGAGATCGCCAAATAGCGCATCCAGCTGGCATGTTTCAGCAGGGCTTCCGTCTGTAGCGATTGCGTTCTCATCGAGGATCAGGCTTTAGCCTTAACCATGCCGGCCGATCGCCAGGGGACTCATAAAACTGCAGAAATCAACGCAAACTGTTGGATACTGCCTTCTATTGGCACTGCCAGTTTCGCCGAGAGGAACCGACGACTGATCCTAAAAAGCGTTGCCGCCCTGGATCGCTCCTCCTCGGTATCCCGTCCCGCCGACTCGAACGTCCGGGTGTCGGCAGATTATGAACGCCCTAAGTCAGGCCAACCCGCGAGCCAGGCGCATCTACTACTAAGCGCTGTGTACCAAACACAAAGTCTCTCGCCTCAAGAGCTTCCACCCGTTCGGACTCGGTGGCCGTAAGACGCCCTTCCAACCTCTGAGCATGGAGCTCCATCCGCCGTGACCCGACGCCCTCTCACCGTTCGCGCCAACCCGACCAAAAATATGCTGCGTATCGAACAAAGCACTTTCACCGCAGCCAGCTAGCCCGGGCTAGAGCGTCCGTAGCTCGTTGGTGAGTAGGTCTGTGCTCACGAGCTCCGACCGCTCGCCGAGCGTCGGGATGTTGGGATTCGCCTTGTGACGCGATGCCGCCTCCAACTTGCGACAGGACTGAAGGAGCCCGTCGATTTCGTCAGAGGAATGGAGCGGAAAGTACGGAGCCGCGAGATCGGTCATCGCAGCCAGCTCGCGATCATCCGGCGCGCGTTTCGCGAAGAGCGCGGCTTCCGAACCGGAGTCCAAGAACCGAGCCATGCGCTCGATAGACCCGACGCGCGAGTACTCGCCTGTCTCGAAGTCGATGCGACTGTAGGTCCAGTGCACTCCGCTCAACTCGTGCAGTTCGTCTTCATCATTGTGCACGTCGCCGATGCCGTGCAGGTCGGGGGAAGGGATCGCGTCGATGAGGGAACGCGGGACGCCGAGTTCGCGGGCGAGCTGGAACACCTCACCCTTCCCAAGCATGGCGAGCGGATTCGTATCGACCTCGCCGTCGCCGCCCTTCTGGTAGAAGCGCAGGAAGCGGTCCTCGCATTCGTTGCCGGTTCCGTGGCGGATGCCTCCTCCGGTCATGCGATTGAGCCCGCGACCGATTGGGGCGCGAATGCAGGAGCGCAGGGAACCGAGCACCGAGCGGTCGTCCAAGATGCGGCGCTCGATCTCGTCCAGGTCGTAGCCGGCGTTACGGAGCGCGACTTTCATCTGCTCGGTGAGGTCGTCGAAGAGCTCGGTCAGGTCTAACTCGACGAGCGAGACACCGAAAACGGCGGACACTTCGCGCGCGCGGTCCCGGAACTCGTCGCCCGAGTGAATACTGCTGTAGACGGCGGTCACGTTTTCTGGACCGATCGCCTTGGACAGTAGGCCCAAGAGAACGCCCGAGTCGATACCGCCACTGACGTCGAGTTCGGCGCGCGGATTGCCGACGCGCTCGTGAAAGTCACGAATGGCGCGAACACGGTTTTCGATCAGGGCTGGTGCATCAACGACGGGCATGGGGGAGGACTCCTCGGTTCACTCGCTTAGGCCATGGTATACAACGAATCACGAGCGCTCGAACGGCACGCCGACTCTGTCTCCGAAATTGTTCGAGCTAGCTCTTGGAGCCGCCGGGCGAACACGTCCTAGACTGGGGCCATGCGCACTCTCGGTTTCATCGTGACTTTGGCGGCATCCGCACTCGCTCTGGTCTCCTGTCAGTCGGGTCACGGCCAACCCAGGCTCACCTGGCGAGTGGCCTCCGATTTAGCGAACCCGCCCTTCGCGTGGCTCGACGAAGCGGGTGTCGCTCGGGGACGCGACGTCGAGATGGCGCAACAACTGGCGGAGATCATGAACGCGAAGCTCGAGTGGCACCGGATGGAGTTCGCCGTTCTGCTCGATGCTTTGGAGCAGGGTGAAGCCGATGCGGTCATCGCCACGATGGGCGCAACCCCCGAACGAGCTGAGCGTGTCCTGCTCTCCAATGCCTACTTCGTCACCAACCTGCGCGTGCTCGTGCGGCGCGGCGCTAACGAACCGACCAGCCTCGCCGCTCTCGATGGACTCCGAGTCAGCGCGGGCATCGGCACGACTTCCGAGCTAGCTCTGCGCGACCAGCTCCCACGCGCTATCCCTGCCGCGCCTTCCGAAAAGGGCGCGACCAGTATCGAGCGGCTACTTGCCGGCGAGGTCGATGCCTTGATCATGGACGGCCCCGACGCCCTCGATTTCGCGCGCGAATACCCGAACGAACTCGCGGTCCTCGACGAACCGCTCGCCGAAGAGCGCTATGTCGTCGCAGTTAAACCCACCGGCGCCGAATGGTTGGAACGAATCAACGTGGCTCTTTACGCCATGCGCGAGAGCGGCGCGCTGTCGGAGCTCGACCGCCGCTTTGAGTTGACGACGAACGTGCGCTAGGCGTGTGCGTTACCGTGATCTCGTGATGCAACAGCGATGGATTCGCGTCCAGGAAGCGAATGACTTTTGCCACGGACTGCTAGTCCTAGGGAGTTCTAAGGGCGCATCTCCTGGATAAACGCAGCAAGGGCACCTCGCAGGTCTCTTTCGCGATTGAAACCGCGCTCCTCAATGAGACCAACAGCCTTCTTCGCTTCGTCGAGCTCAGGTGTCGAAGCGGCGGCGAGAAGCACACGAAGATCGCTTCGGTCTTGGTCTCGCACCGCACTTTCGGATAGCACCTTCATCGCAATGAGGTAGGCGATGGACGCGACGGGAACTGAAATGCCTTTCGCAATCTTGATGGGGGTGGCCTTTCGAACAATTTCGCGCTCAATGCCAGTCGAACCGAATAGCAAGTCGATCGTGGGTTCATTTTCTCGGTCGCCCGGGTGTCTGAATCGAACCGTGGAGAGAACCTTCTTCGCCTCTTGTTCTATGACCTGTTGAAGACAAAAGCCTTGCCTTTGCATGGCGAGTACCAGCGCTTCCGCTTCTTTGTCCGAAGCAACCGCAACGGCAAAGTCAATGTCCCTGGTGAACCGCGGTCGGGTCCTTGCCGATACCGCGAGACCGCCGACCAGTGCGGACGGATGGTTGAGGGCCGTCAGTGTCTCGAGTAAATGCAGCGCGCGCTCGGCCTGGTTCACTTGAGTTTCAGTTCTTCAAGGCGGTCCGTGGCAACTCGTAGTCCAGAGCCTGCTTCTTGTGTGTCAGCGAGCTCCTCCAGTCGAGCAAGGACATCGGCAGAAGATAGCTCGGGGGATTCGAGACGAAGTTTCTCAGCTTGCATCTCGAGACCGAGGTCCATCAGCTCACTTGCTTCTTCAAAACGTGCACTAGAAAGCGAGTCATCGTTCGTTTGTGATTGAGAGGTGCCCGCTCGGTTGCGCTCGGTCTGAATCAAGAGCCGCAACGCTTCGCGGAGGAGTTCGCTTGCCGAGGTATAGAGGCCACTTTCGACACGAGAGGAGACCTCGGAGGACAACTCGGGAGTCATGGAGATGCTGAGGGTTACTGCGCGGCGGTCGTTCTTGGGGCTCATAATTGAAGTCTACCATCGACACGAAGGATCAGCAATCCTCAATGGTTTTGTCGGAAACGGCTGCCACACCCTCGCTCTGATGCCATTGAGGCTGGTTTCTTGGCTCCGGGTCGGGGGCTGCCACAGCTCGTTCTCCTCGAGCAGGCGCGGGCCGTCGTAGGCATAGCGGGTGGTCGTTTCGCCCTCGATGCGCTGGTGGCGAAGCGATGTCCGAGCTCGACCGCCGTTTCGAGCTGACGCCTGTTATGGATCGCTGAGTGTTTCTAGCTCCGCCGCCAAGACGCCGAACTCGTTCATGATGGCGCGTCTCGTCGCCTCGTCGTCCGGCCCGACCAGGCCGCGTTCGCGCAATTCGTCCGAACTGAGAAGCGTGGCCTCGTACCAGGTGATGGCCCGATGCGTGTGTCCGATTCGATTCTCTGTCGAGAGGCTTTTGTCACGGCCGAGCGCTTGGTGAATCATGCCGAGTCGATCCTCGGCGATCATGCGTTGCTGCAAGAAGCCCACGCTCTTGGGATCGAGCTTGAGTGCGGACAAGGCTTCGGCGTGATATCGCTCGGTTGCCACGAGAGCGGGCTCTAAATCTCCAGCATCACGGAGCAGGCTGGCTTCGAGATCGAGCGCGATCAAGAGACGTCGGCGCGGTTCCGCTGCCGCGCTATCCGCGGTCAAGACTTCGGCCAGCACGGACGACGCTTTCGAAACGGCTTCGAGCGCTTGTGCCGGTTGGCGCAGTGCTCGATGGGTCTCCGCCAGCGAGATCAACGCGACGCCGTGATGAAAACTCGACTCTGTACTGGAGCCAGCTGTCGATGTGATTTCCGCGTAGCGACGGCAGGCTTCCTCCCGTGCGGCGAGCGCGTCGGCGCCACGGCCGAGGGCTGCGTGCGCAGCGCCGACCCACGTGAAGCACAGCGCCAAGTCGAGTCGCGCTTGAGCGTCGTCCTCGTCGGCGGTGACGCGTCCGTGCGCTTCGTCCAGGCCTCGCTCGAACAACTCGAGTGCTCTCTGGGGATCACGCGAGGCCAGCGCCAGGTTTCCAAGTCTTCCGAGCGAAGAGCCCAGGTCGCGCGAGAAGCGCACGTCCCCGGGACGCGCTTCCGCAATCTTCTCTGCGATCTGGAGCGCCCGCGTGAAGAGCTGCTCGGCACCCTTTCGGTCGTGAATCGCCAAAGCGAAATCTCCGAGCTTGTTGCAGAGCACCTGGATGTCGCGATGGAGAGCGTGCTCCTCCGCGATGGGCAGCGCCTCTTCGTACAGCTCCTTCGCCTCTTCGGCGCGCCCCAACTCGAGGACAGAGTCTCCGGTCTGCGCGAGAGTTGCGACGAGCAACTGCGGGTGATCGGGGAGGACCCGTGCCAGCTCGAGCGCGCGCTCTTGTTCGACCAGCGCGTCGCTCATGCGACCCATCTGTCGGAGAACGGCGGCGGTCTCGCGGAGAAGCTCTGCGCGTCGAACGCGCTGCTCGTCATCGACAGCGAGGCCGCTGAGAAGTTCCAGTGACTTTCGATACGCGGCCAACCCCGCCTCCGTCTCGCCGAGATTGGCATTCGAGGGATAAGCCTGAATGCGTCCGAGTCGTGCGTAGCCTTCGGCGAGCTCTAATCGGAAAGGCGGATCGTCGCCCGCATCTTCGCTCAGCCGATCGAGCGTCGCGAGCGTGGATCGAACAACACTCGCGCGCGCCGCCGTCGCTCCGGGCAAACCGTCGAGTGCGTCGTGAACCCCGACGAGCAGTTCCCGTGTAACCTCGCGAACATCTTCCGTCCGGCGCTCGGCCACAGCTTCGCTCGCGGCGGCTCGGTCTGCGCTGGATTGATTGATGAGGAAGGCGAACGCGGCGATCGCGACGACCGCAGCGCTGGCGATCGCGAGTGTTCGATGCCGCGAACCGAAGAGCGCCAACCTGCGAGCGACTGAAGGCCGTCGCGCCACGATAGGCTCGTTCGCAAGGATGCGCGCAAGGTCGGCAGCGAGAGCTCCGGCAGAGGAGTAGCGCCGGTCCGGATCCTTCTCGAGCGCGGTCAACAAGACCGTCTCGAGTTCCGGCTTCAGATCGGGAGAGCGGCGTCGCGGCGGAATCGGCGGGCCCTCGAGAATCGCGCGCGTCCAGGCTTGGGTCGTCTCTCCCTTGACCTCGAGTGGATGCTTCTCACACAGCAACTCGTAGAGCATGACTCCGAGGGCGTAGACATCGGACGCGGGACAGATGTCGGACTGACGTCCATCCACTTGCTCCGGACTCATGCATCGCAGAGTTCCGATCATTCCTCCAGGGCGCGTCTCGACCCCGGAGATCTCGAGCTCTTCGTTCATCACCCGCGCGATTCCAAAGTCGATGATCTTGATCTGGCGCTCGCGGTCGACGAGCACGTTGGCGGGCTTCAGGTCGCGGTGAATGATGCCGCGCGCGTGGGCGTGCTCGACGGCCTCCGACAGCTGAATGAAGAGGGCGAGCAGCTCACGACGAATGAGCCGCTCTTCGCGAACGAACTCGGTTAGAGAGCGCGCGTCCTCGACGAACTCCATGGCGAAGTAGGGCGTTCTCTGTTCACCGAGAGAGGTGCTCTCGGTGTGAACGCCGGCTTCGAAGACTCGAGCGATGCCGGGATGCGAGAGCGCCGCCAAGACGTCGGCCTCGTTCCGAAAACGTTTTTGCGAGTCCGCGGAGGTTAGCTCGAAGCGCAGAGTCTTGAGCGCAACGAATCGGCGCGGCTGTTCTTGTTCGGCCTTGTAGACGTCGCCCATTCCGCCGCTGGCGATGAGTTCTTGAATTCGATAGGCACCGACAACGGCACCGGCCTCGATCGTTCTCCTCTTGTGCAAGCCTTCCGCGGTGGGGAAGTCGACCGGAAGCGGAAAGCTGCCCTCGCGTTCCGCCGCGAGCAAGGCCTCGACGCGACTTCGCAACTCGGGGTCATCGGCACAGCTCTCGTTGAGTCGCGCGCTGCGCGTCTCCGGCGGGAGCGCAAAGAGTTCGTCCGCGAGCTCGAGAGCGCGGAGCTCGCGCTCCGGCGGCTGGGTGGGACGCCGGACCATCAACCGTCCTCGTCGAGGTCTTTCAACGCGTCAAAGAGCCACGCGCTCGCCAGTTTCCAACGACGCTCGACCGTGCGCTTGGGAACCTCGAGAGTCTCGGCGACCTGTGGGATGGAGAGCCCGCCAAAGAACCGAAGCTCGGCGATGCGGCCGAGCTCGGGCTTGAGCGAGGTGAGTTGTTCGACGGCTTCGTTCACGGCGATGAGCTCCAGTTCGTGGGCTTCTCCAGTGGGGGAGAGCACACCGTCCAGCGCGACGCGCACTCGATCCCCGCCACGTTTCTCGCTCTTCTTGCGCCGGGCGTGGTCCACCAGGCAGGACCGCATCACCTTTGAGGCCAACGAATAGAAGTGTCCGCGGCTCTGGAAGGAGAGGTCGTCGGCGCGAACGAGTCGGACATAGGCCTCGTGGACCAGCGCCGTCGGCTGCAGCGTGTGCGCTGCCGGCTCCTTCTGCATGTGCGCTTGTGCGAGCTGATGCAGCTCGCTGTAGATCAGCTCGAAGAGCTCGTTCTCAGCGCTCGCATCTCCATCGCTCAGTCGATTCAGGAGCCGAGTCGCGTCGGCATTGGGCGGGTCGTTCGGCAAGGGCAGTTCAGGGGCTGAGCGGACTCCATCGTATCGGAAGAGCGCTCTGCCTGCTTTTTCAGGATTAACTGGCGGGGTCTTAGGGGGCTCTCGCGCTGTCTCCGTGACACGAACAAGGAACCCCACAATGAAACTCACCCAGCTACTCTCCGCCCTCCTCGTCCTCTCCGCCGCCGCGCACTCTCAGACTCCCGCTCCGTCACCGGTCCGAGATACTGAGCCGAACGCCGGTATGCAGCTCTGGATCGACCTCGACGGCGACGGCGACACGGACCTCTATTCGATCGCGCCCGGCCGAACCGATGTGGCGCTTCGAAACTTGGGACCGCGCACACCGGGGGAGTTTCAGGACGCGACGCTCGAGCTGGGGCTCTCCGGCAATCAATCTCGCCTTGCGCACTTTCGCGACCTCGATGGCGACGGAAGGCCAGAGCTCCTCTTGGTTCCGTACTGCTGTGGCCTGAACCTGTTTCGTCGAGGCGCCGACGGGAGCTTCGCCGAGGCGACCGCGGGATCCGGCCTCTCCTTTGGGAAAACAGTCGTGAGCCTGGAGTTGGTCGACGTGGACAGGGACTCGCGAGTCGACCTGGCGCTCGGGACGCTGGATGGCTCGCCGATGGTTCTCTGCAATCTCGGCGGGCTCGCCTTCGAGAGAGTCGAGCTGAACCTTCCGAGCGGAGTGATCGCCGCAACAAGGGCAACGGAGGTTCTTATGGGAGCGGCGACAGCCACGCTCGCCGAATCCCCGAACCCAGACGCAACAGCTGCCGAACCGCGCTTGCCCGATGCCGCCGACGGGAGGTCTTCGGATGACCGGGGTCGCATTGTCCCGACACGAACGGACGGGGCGAAGCCCGATAACGGACTCGGCTCTCACAACCTAGTGACGCCCGGCCAGCAGCTATCAGCGGGTTCTCACCTACCCGTGGAGGTGAACCGCGCTCTGACTCATCCTCACTTGGCTTGCGCTCCGACCATCCGCGATCAAGCGGGAGTAGGCACATGCCTCAAAGCTTCGACTTTGCCGATGCTTGGGATGCTCTATCCCATCTCGAGCGACTGGTTTGTAGACAGCGCCGGCAACGTGGGACTCGGAACGACAACGCCAACCGTGCGTCTCGAGGTAGACGGCCAGTCGCAGTTCCAAGGCAGCGATTCGCAGTCCGCCGTGACCGCGATCGGCCACCTCGGCCCGACGAACGGCTACCTCGGCGTTCAGGGCACGACGGATTTTGACGGAATCGCGAGTGTGGACTGGCCCGGTCGCGAGATCGGAGTAGCTGGGATCTCGACGGGATCGTCGACCGTGGATAATTACGGTGTGCGCGGTCACTCCAATGGAGTCGGTGTGCGCGGCGAGCACTCGACGGCCTGGACTCTCGACTACGGCGAGCTGGGTTTGGCGGGTATCGGCCTGCGCGCTTCGGGCACTTTGCTCGCAGCCGATCTTCTCGGCGATGTTGAGATCGATGGAAGCGTGAAGGCGGACACCGGCGGTGTCGGGGCGGCGGGAAAGTTTATCGGCGATGTCGATGTGACCGGTACCGTCCGGGCGACGAGCTCCGGTGTGGCGCTGGCGGGAGACTTCGACGGTGATGTGGAGACGTTGGGGGCGATCCGGGTCAAGAGCACCACACTCATCGACACTTTTGACATCACCGGCGGGTCGAGTGCCGGTGGAGTCATGGTCGGGAGGAATGGCGCGGGTAACTCGACCTTCACTCTGGACACGGACACCAGCGGCTCAGGCACACAACGTCTCGCCAACTCTTCCGGTGTGACGAAGATCCTCTTGGACGGTGGAGCCTCGGACGGCGGCGGAGATTTGACGATGTACGCAACGGATGGAAGTGTGACCCTGTTTGTCGACGCGAACGAGTCGACTTCGGACGCCGCCGTGATTTCCCTGCGCAACGACACGTCGGAGGAGACCATTGCGCTGCGCGGGGACAACTCGGTGGACAGTGGCGGAATAAGTCTCTACGACCGCCTTGGTGGGAACAACATCGAAGGCATTCGAATGAATGCTCGCGGGGCATCCAGCCCGGGCGCCGAGTTCGTGATGCGTAACTCGGCGGGGCTTCAAGCTGTAGACATTGATACCGAGGTCAGCTTCACGGGGCTGGTGACACCGGTCATGAGGTTCTACGAGGGAGACGGCTCGATCATGTTCGGCCTGAGCAACAACTCCATGAAGCTCTACAACTCGGCGGGTGTGTCGACGATCCTCTACGATCGGCAATCGGGACTCAAGAGCTGTGTGGTCGAGACGGAGGATCAGGGCGAGCGCCTTCTCTACGTGATGGAGTCGCCAGAGGTGTGGTTTGAAGACTTCGGCAGGGGGCAACTGTCCGGTGGTTCAGCGCGAATCGACCTGGATCCGCTCTACCTCGAGACGACTGTGATCAACAGCTCGCATCCCTCGGAGGTTTTTGTCAGCTTGACGGCTCCCGCTCGCGGCGTGTGGATCGAAAAGGGCGACACCTACTTCATCGTGCACGAGCTGGATGGTGGCAAGAGCCACGCGACCTTCGACTGGCGCATCGTCGCGAAACGCAAAGGTGTCGAGGATCGCCGCTTTGAGCGTCTCGTTCCGGATGCTGTTCAGGCCGAAGACAATCCACTCGCAGGTCGGGCGGCGGTCGACTCACCGGACGGAGAGCCGAGTGAGTAGGTGAGCCGGTGAACTGTCCATCAACCCGCTCGCCGAGACTCCGATCTTGTGTTTGAAAAACCTTCTATCTCGATATAGTGAGCCCGGAGCGAGCGCTACCACGAGCGCTCGCTTTGGACGAAAACCTAAATCGGCGAGATGGATACGACCGCATGAAAATCTTTGCTTCGAAGTTGTTGCTGCTTCTGATCGCCTTTCAGGTGAGCGCTTGTACATCCTTCAAGACCTCCAATGGCTACATGCGTGTTCGCGACGAAGGTGTCGCGATTCCGGAGCCGGGTCACGCGCTCTTTATCTTCGAGCGCGACAACGCACGGGTTGCGGAGTTCAGTGCTCTCAACCTGTGGGAGATTACGGGCGACGAGCCGAAGCTGGTGGGCTTGCTGCACGGAACGATGAAGGCTGCGTGGAATGTCGAGCCCGGCGAGCACGACTTCATTATCGCGCTTGCGGGCAAGACTCAAATCCTGCGGACGACGGTTGTCGAGAACAAGACGTACTTCGTGGCGCTCGATCAGAATCAATGGGGCACCTATGGCCCGGCGGTTTACACGTTCCGCCCGGTTCGCGCCGGAGAAGAGAACCCGATGGATGCGAAGCACATCGGTACCTTCAATGACAATGCGAAGGCTTGGGAGCAGAGTAGCTTGACCAGTGCGAAGCAGCATAAAGAGAAGGCGTACCTGCAGTGGGAGACCTACTCCGACGAGGAGAAGGCCTTCTTCACGATGCTCCCCGAAGACGGGCGTTAGGTCGGCCGAATACTGCAGCTTCGCGTCGTCTCGTCGAACCAGAGCTCGACCTCTCCTCGGCGCAGGAGCGCGGTGACTTGCGCGATCTTCGCGTCGGCGTCGGTGAACTCCGTTCCGTCGCGCGTGACGAACTCTTCAATGACGTTCCGAAGCGCCTCTTCGGTGAGTTGATCGGCGGGGATCCGAATGCCGGAGGAGGGTTCCACGGCTACTTCTTGTTCAGCCCGAGCTTTTTGCGGAGCTCGACTTTGAGCTCGTGCTCTTGGAGCGGGAAGTGTTGTTCGATCTCCGCGAGCAGAAGCTCTCGCACGATCTTCGCTTTTTGAGGCCGAGCGGTTCGGTTGTAGCAGTCGGCGATGCGCGCGCGAACGCTCCAGTGGTCGGTCAGGTTGGAGATCTGCCAGCTCGACTTGGAGGCTTTGTTGTAGCTGGTGAAGGCGCGCTTGTATTCGCCGCGATCGTAGTGCCAGTCGGCGACGAAGTTGTGAAGCTCGCCGGGCGGGTTCGGCTCTTCGAAGCCGGGGACGGGCAAGCGAATAAACCAGAGCGCGGGGAACAGGAGGGCAATGGCAATCGCCGCTCGCGGAATTTTTTGAGTCGCCAGGTCGGCGATGAAGCCCGCGACGGCTTGGCCAGCGAAGGGCGCGAGGGTGAGCAGCGCGACCATGCGATAGCGTGCGAGGACGAAGATCAAGACGAAGGAAGCGATCTGCGTGAGAAGGATCCAACCGAGGAGTCGGGTTCCCCGGCTCTCGCGCAAGTACAGAACCAGGCCGACGAGCCCCAGCGCGACGATCCATGTAAAGCTCGGCAACGGGCCCGCGATCAACCGGGTCTGCGTCTGGGCGAAGTTGAAGTCGTCGCGGATGCCGAGCTGGATTTGATTGAAGAGCAGGTGGAACTTCGTGATGAAGAGTTTGAGCGCTCGGGCCGGATTCTCGATCATCGCGTGCAAGGCGAGCGAGCGCAGCTCCTTGTCTTCCGCTACCGCGCGCTCGATATCCACGACGCCGTCGATGTAGTGACGGATGAAGACGGTCTCTTGGTTGAGTGGAACGTGGCTGCCGTTCGCCGCCTCACCATTGCCCTTGAGGAGATTGCGACCGCCGGTCGTTGTCACCAGCACGAACTCGCCGGAAGTCTCCCAGTTGCGCCAGGTAATCGGCGCAATCGTGATGAACGAACCGAGAGCGAGAAATACGAGCGTCCGAATCCAAGCGTGAGGTCGAGGCTTGCGCTCGCCGAAGTAGAGCCAAGCGCCGAGTACCGGCAAGAGCAAGAGCGCGTTGGCCTTCGCTCCGATACACAGACCGATGATGGCGCCCGCGACGAGAGCTCGTTTCGGAGTCAGTGCGCCGCGCAATAAAACCCACAAAAGCAGGGCGTGCAGACCGAAGACCAAGGTCGTCGGCAAGAGCAGTGTCGAGTAGTAGATCAACGGACCGTGCGTTGCCAGTAGTACCGCGGCGACGACACTGGCCGCTTCCGAAAAAAGGCGTCGCGAGATGCGGTGGACCAACGCGACCGCGAGCGCGGCGAAGAGGATCTGGACGAGCTTCGCGGCGAAGAGCTCGGAACCCGTGACGGCGTAGACCGCGCCGAGCGCGTAGCAATAGACCGGGCTGAGAAAACCGGGGTACTCGCCGATGAGCTCGCCGCTCGCGATCTCGCTCGCGCGCAGGTCGTAGTACTGACTATCGTTGATCAGCAAGCGCTCGTCGGCCCAGGCGGTTCCCTGCAGCTCAGCGAGATGCGCGTAACGCAGGCCGAAGGCGAGCGCGAAGACAAGCAGCGTCAGCCAGAGCCTTCGCGGACTGTCCGCGTCCGGCGCTCCGCCGAACCACGCGGCGAATCCGCGCGCGGGCTGCGAGTCGCGATCACTCGCGCTGTGGACATCTGGATATTCTTCGGAGGTCACGCTGGCTGAACGAGGGCTGGTCGGTGAGGGGAGCTTTGTCGCGAACGACTAAAAAGCTTCGACTTGTTCACGGGAGGGCGGCGAGCCGGCCAAGCTAACGGTGACGAGAACGACGACACTGACGATGACCGCGGGAATCACGGCGTCGACTCCGAGGTTATTGATTTTGAGACAGGTCTCCGCGAGACCCGAGTGGCCCGCGTCCGCAGCCCAGGTGGTCAAGGTCTCTTGCTCGATCAACACGAACCAGGTGATCGCCGTGAGTACGCCGGTGACCATCGAAGCGAGGGCTCCGGCTCCGGTCGCGCGCTTCCAAAAGAACGCGGCGAACAGTGCGGGCGTAATTCCCGCACCGTAGATCGTGTAGGCAAACAAGGCGATGTCGAAGAACTCTTTGGACTGAAAGGAGAGACCGAGCGCGATCAACCCGAGTAGCAGAACGATGAGTCGACTCGTCTTTACGATGCTCCGCTCGTCGGCGTTGGGACGAATAAAGCGCTGGTAGACGTCGCGTACGAGCGAGGTGGACGGGGAGAGCAGGTAGGAGTCGGCTGTCGAGACGACGATGGCGACGATCGTGCCGACCATCATTGCGCCCAGGAAGGGGGGCAGCACGTTGAACGCCAGGTGCACGACAATATGACCGGGTTCATCGGGCGGCGTGAGCTGGTCTCCCTGGACCAGCGCTTTGCCGAGTAGGGCGACCGCGATGATCGCGCACTCCATCACGAGTACACCGAGAAGCATCCAGCCCGCCGACTTCTTCGCGGCCGCAGGGGACTTCGCTGAGAAGAAGCGCTGATACATGTTGGCGTCGCTGATCAACATCAGAAAAGCCGGCAACAGAATGGAGAGGATCTCGACGAGGGAGAAGGTTCCGAAGGTGTCGAGCTCTTGGGTCGTCAACGCGGCCTGCACGCCTTCGATTCCTCCGGCCTTGTCGAACAAGAGCGGCAGCGCGATCAAGATTCCGACCGCCATCAGGATGCCGTTCGCCACGTCGGTGTAGGCGACCGAGTACATGCCGGCCAGCGCGGTGTAGGCGATCACGAACAGCGCGACCAAACAGGTCGCGTAGGTCGCTGACATCTCGGGCCAGATGTAGCCCAGCACGGCGGCGCCCGCTCGGTACTGGTAAGAGACGATGATCACGTAGGCGAGTACCAGCGTGATCGTGCCCATCACGCGCGCGGCGACGCCGAAGCGCGCTTCCAAAATGTCTTGGATGGTGAACTGACCGAAGCGACGGATGCGCGGCGCCAGGAAATAGAGCGCGATGATTCCGGCGGCGCCGGAGATCGGAATGAGAAAGGCCGCCATCCCGACGCCGAAGGTCTTCTCCGCGTCGCCAAAAATACTGCCGGTGCCGATCCAGGTGGCGAGCAGGGTGCCGATCAGGACGAAGGTCGAGAGGCCGCGGCCGGCGAGGCTGAAGTCTTCTTGGTTCTTGACCGACCGGGCCTTGAGCGCGCCGACGCCCATCAGCACAACCAAGTAGACGATGACGAAGATGGCGTGCGGCAGGTGAGAGGGGGGACCCATGGGCGCCATACTGGCGAATCGGCGGGGTCAAACAACCCGCTGGCAGGGGCGCGTGGCCCGCGCAATCGCGCCTCTCATCCGCCCGACGGGACGGGCGCGCATTCTAATTCTGGCGACTTGGCGATCTCGGCCTCTCGAAAGGCGCGTTACCGGAGGTTTCGGGATAGCCTAGAGTGGAGCGATTCCCGTGGGTGACGCTCCGTTCTTGCCCCCCGCGAACGAGCGAAAAACCACCCTGCGGGTCCCTGGATCTCGCTTTTTAGCCCCGCCGCCTCGAACGGCCTCCGCCCGAGCAATCCCCCTCGCTCGGCTCCGGACTTCAGCCTCTCTTCCGTCCATTCATCAGCGTCCCTCTCCAGTGTCTCGCCCAGCCTTCATGAATCCGCCCCGTCTCGAGCGGCTCGCCGGCCGGACCGCCGCCTTGCTCGCCCTGCTGCTCCTCACGGCGCTCGGCTTACAAGCCTGCGGCAGCAGCGGTTCGAAAGCCTCCTCCACGGGGAGTACCGCGGTGGGCGCCGGACAGATCGATCTCGCGCTCGCGATGGCGCTCGACGACTCGACTCCAGTGGAGCAGCAGCTCATTCGGCTGTCGGTGACCATGTCGAACTCAGCGATGGGCGTCGATGCGACTGGCGTTCGCGTCCAGAGTTCACTCGATCCCGACCTCGTCTTCGTGAGCGCTGTGGCGGATCACGGAACCTATGACGAGACCAGCGGCGAGTGGAGCGTCGGCCTCGTCTCGCCGGGGTCGAGCTCGACTCTCTTGATCCGCGCAATGCCGAAGGTCGGCAGCGGTGGACGGAGCTTTTCCCAGAACGCCGCGGTCTCCGCATCGGATCAAGTGGACCCCAACCCATTTCAAGATACGGCCAGCGTCAACGTGACGGTGGATCCGAACGCCAACCTCAGCCTGGCGATCGAAGTCGACGACACGACGCCGAGTCGCTTTCAACCGATCGCGATTACTCTGCGAGTGCTGAACGCGATTGGCGGTGCTCAAGCCAGTAACATTCTCGTTCAGCTGACGCTGCCGCCGAACCTGACCTTTGCGGGCAGCACCGGGTCAGTCGGTAGCTTTGATCCGGCGACCATGAGGTGGAGCTTGCCTCTGCTCGATAGCGGATCGAACGCGGAGATCGTCATCACGGCGTTGCTCGATAGCGCGCTTGGCGGGAAGACGCTCGTTTTCGATGCCGGGATTCTCAGCGCGACGCAGCCCGACCCCATCGCGCTTGGAAATACGGCGGCGATGTTGGCGACGGTGACGACGGAGACGGTGGAGCTGGTTCGCGACGGCTTTGGGATCCCGCACATTTTTGCGACTTCGGATCACGGCGCGTACTTCGGCGCGGGCGTGGCGATGGCGGAAGATCGACTCTCCCAGATGATTGCGCTGCGACTCTCTTTCGATGGTCAGCTGGCTCAGTTATTCGGCCGCGGAAAGAACGACAAGCTGCTCGATTCCGATCGCCGCGCGCGACTCTACGGATTTCGACGCCAAGCTGCGGCTACGGAGGCCAATCTCGATCCCGAGCTGCGCTCGCTCTTGAACGCTTTTGTCGAGGGCGTGAACTCCGTGCTCAATGGCGACGTGACGACGCTGCACCCGTTCTTTCAAGCGGCCTTCATAACAGCCGGAGTCTCGGTGGATCCTTGGACGGTCACCGACACCATCGCGAGTTGGTCCTACACCGTCACCAACTTTGGCCCGAGCGCTCTGACCGAGGCCATGCGGCTCCACAGCTTCGAGGCCGTCCTCGCGGGCTTGGGTGGGGATTTCGATGCCGCGCTGATGGAGTTCACGATGCCCGCCGTGCTCGACGATTCTGCGGCCGTCGTGACGCAGTCGGATGTCCCGCTCGCGACCCAGCAAGCGATGGTCGATTACGCGACCAGTCTTGCGCTGGCGCCGGATGGCCGTGCACTCAACATCCAGACCGACACGCCAAAATTCAGTCAAGCGTGGGTGTTTTCGGGCGCGCGAAGTGCGGATGGCAAGAGCGTGCTCGTGACGGACCCGCGACTGCCGCTCGGCCGACCGTCCGCGCAATACGAACTGCACATGAAGGGCGAGACCTTCGAGGTCCACGGCGTCACGCTTCCCGGCAGTGTGAATGTGCTGATGGGGCAGTCGGGCTCCATGGTGTGGGGGGCGTCCGCGCTGGGCGTCGACCAAGAGGACCTGTTTCGATTGACGGTGGACCCCATTAACGAGCAGGGTAAGTACGAGCTCGACGGCGTGTATCGCCCCTACGAGTTTCAGCAGATCGAAGTGATTCAGATTCTGGGAGAGACGGCCGAGGTCGAGACCTATCGCGAGACCGTCTTTGGGCCCGTAGTGACGCCGGTGGTCACGGACGCACACCCCGGCGAGGAGTACGCCGTTCGCCGGGTGGACACGGTTGAGTTCGGGGACGACTCGTCGCTCGGATTCTTGCGCATGTACCGAGCGGCAGATGTCGACGAGTTCGACGCGGCCCTCGAGTTTTTCCGAGCTCCATCGGCGAACATGGTCTTCGGGGATAGCGCTGGTCGAATCGGATATCGAACGAACGGCTCGATGCCGGTGCGCTCTCCCACGCAACCCTTCGCACCGCTCACCGGTCGGTTGGCGCAGGCCGGCAATCTGTCGAGCGGCGATTGGGTCGATCTGGTGCCGCATCCGCTCAAGCCTGCCGTGCTCGATCCCGCCGCTGGGTTTCTGATGACGGCCAATCACATGCCGGTGGGCTCGTGGTATCCGATTCCGATCAAGGCCGGAACGGGATCGACCGGCGAAACCGCCAGGTCGTATCGATTGCGCGAGTTGCTGGAGGAATTACCGGCGGTGCCGACACGCGATCAGGTTTTCGATCCACATTTCGACATCGTGAACGCGCCGGAGCGGGATTTCATTGCGCTCGCGGCTCTGGCCAAGCGCGATCTCGGGACGGTGTATTCGGCTGACGCGGAAGCGGCGCTGGTCGAGGCCGAGGCTTGGTTGAATGCGACGACGTTGGCGGGCGAACCCGGGGATAAGAACAATGTGCACCGCGGAGTCGCGCTGGTGAACAACCTCGATCTGGTGGTGCGCAGTAGCCAGTCGGAACAAATCGTCACGAACTACGGAGGCGGCACGGCGGGAACAATCGCTTTCCTCAAGCAGAAACGCGCCGAGCTCGCACTCACCGGAACGGTGACCCTCGCGGCATTCGAGATCGCTTACATCGACGGTCGCTTGGCGACCGCGTGGCAGAGCACTGACAATCAATTCGGAGCTGAGATCAATTGGTTAGCCGGGTATGACTCGGTTGTTCAGACCCTGAAAACGCCCGCATGGCAGTTGCTCGGGCAACCGGCGCTGGATCCGCTCGACGTGGTGTCGGTCGGTCCGCTGCTCTGCGTCGACGGCGACACGCTGCTCTCGCAGGGTTCCCAGAGCTACACACTGCGTGCCGTCGGCGGTGACGTCGATGCTGGCATCGCGGTGTTCCCCTTCGGACAAGCCGAGCCCGGCAAGCAACACGATTCCGACCAGACCTCGCTCTTCGAGAACCAGACCTTCCGCGCGGTGCCCATGACCAAAGCGGCGATCAGCGGTCTGGTCGGTCCCGTGGTGCAGACGGACTTGGTCTTTTAGGAAAAGCGCGGAGTACAGAGCCGTCCTACGGACCGGTAAATTCGAGCACGAGCGTTTCGCCTTCGACCACAGCGCCCTCGATCGGATCGGGGAGATAGACGGCTGCTCTAGAACTCACTGAGGGAGACTCGATCTCAAACCGGTAACGGCCGGGCGCGAGTCCATGCAGGACGACCTGGTCGTCGTTGCCGGGGTTGAGAACCGAGATGCGCGGGCCCTCGTAGTCGAGGGGAGTGGCCATGACCGAGTAGGCGAGCCCGTTGATTGCGGGCGAGTCGAGCCGGGCAATGACGGCGCCCGTCGCCTTCATGGCGATGTTGATTTCGCGCAACTCATCGCCTTCATCAAAACGGAAAACATGTGAGCGCGTCGTCGTCTTCCAGGGCGATCGCGCCGTGACGACGAGCGGACTGTTGCCGTCCACATCTTCAATGAGAAAGCTTCCGTCCGAAGCGCTCTCGACGACTCTCGTTGTTCCCGCCTCGTACAGAGATCGATCCGCGCGCACGGACTCGCTGGGTTGAGGTCGACCCTGATCGTCGAGGCGAACGCGCTCGACGACTAATTGAACTCCGGCGAGCGGAACGCCTTCCGGAGTCCTAACGTAGCCGCGGACGGAGAAAGCTTGAAGGACGATCTCAATGCCGGCGTCGCGATCGGGCAGCTCGATATCAAAGTGGTGTCGCATGCCGCCGGTCGGTCGCTCGACGGAGATGGAGTAGGAGCCGCCTGTCAGGTTGTAGAGCCCGAACAATCCATCGGGATAGGTTTCCGTTGTGGGCTCGAAGGGCCACCCTGGGACCGTGACTTGAATCCCTCGACCGCCTTCCGCGTCGATCGCGTGCTCTGACTCAAGATAGAGACGTACGATCGCCCCGGAGATTGGTCCGTCGGTATCGCTGACCGTCCCTTCAAGAGAATTGAGGGACGGAACAACGAGCCTGACTTCGATGTCGCCATATTCCAAAACTTGCTGGGTGACGAACCCATTCTGTTCCATCGTCGAGTTGAGCTCGATCAACTTCCGCTTCAGCGCAAGCTTGAGAAAATTGAAGTTGTCGATGATGCGATTCGCTCGAACGATAGTTTTGCTCTCTGAATTGGAGGGGGGCTGCCAATCGATGAACCGATCGAGGTCGATACCGAAGACATGTTTGCCGACAGGCAAATCGGTGAATCGCGCACGCCCTTCCTCGTCGGTGAAGCGATATTTCGCCCGTAACTCGACGAACTCAGGCGCGCCATCGGTCAGCGACTCGGCGACGTAGACCCCGGGCACCGGCTCACCCTTTTGATTGAGGACGAGAACGGTTGCCGCGCCGACCGGGCCCGCCTTATTCCCGTCGGACGAAATCACGAGCCAACCGAGTCCGCCCGCGAGGAAGAGAGCTGCGAGCAAGACGAGGGGAAGCGGGCGCATGGCGGAAGAAGAGTAGGAGTCGAGAACGCGGGTGGGGACGCTCGACTCGGTCACATTCGTCCCGTTTCGCGATCTCGACGCTAAGACTCTTCTCTCGCGCACCTTCCGTGCGGTGCCCATGACCAAAGCGGCGATCAGCAGCCTGGTCGGTCCGGTGGTGCAGACGGACTTGGTCTTTTAGAGGCTGGTCCGAGAGGTGGTTTGAATTACTGCCCGGTGAACTCGATGGTGAGGGCTTCTTCGGCTATGACTTCGCCCTCGATCGGCTCGGGCATGAAAGGACTCAATCTCGAGCTCTTTTTGTCGAATTGAAGCTCGAAGAGATAGCGGCCTGGCGCAAGTCCGTGGAGAGTGGTTTGGCGGCTGGTGTCGGGCGAAAGGATCGTGCGCGGGTTTTCTTGATCGACGGGCGTCACTGCGACGGCGAAATTTGGGTAGCTCTTGCTTGCGACGAGCCTTGCGATTACGACTCCCGTCGTTGTCATCGCGATGTTGATTTCGCGCTGCTCCTCGCCATCCTCGAATCCGAAGATTCGCGAACGCGTGGTCGTCTTCCAGGGCGTTCGAGCCGTGACGACGAGCGGTCGGGTTCCGTCGACTCCCTCGATTCGGTAGCTCCCGTCGGCTGCGCTCTCTACGGACGCTGTCATTCCCGCCTCGTACAACGATCCGTTTGCGCGGAAGATTTCGCTGGGTTGAGGGTTCCTCTTGTCGTCGAGGCGAACGCGCTCGACGACAAGTCGAGCGCCGGCGATCGGAACGCCCTCCGGTGTTGTGACGAGGCCGTGAACCGCGAGGTCATCGAGGACGAGTTCGACACTCGCACTGCGATCGGGTAGCTCGATATCCCAGTGTTGGCGCATGCCGCCGTCGGGACGTTCGACGGAGATGGCGTATTCGCCCTGCGTCAGGTTCCCGATTCGAAACTTTCCCTCCGCATCTGTGCGGGTGAGCGTCTCGTAGGGGTACTCCGAAACGAGCGAGGAATCGGTCCGACCGCCTTCGGCGTTGATCGCGTTCTCCGTGTTGAGATACAGCCGCACAGTTGCGTCCGGCAATGGTCCGTTCGCATCACGGACGACTCCAGCAAGAGCGTGCAGCTTGGGAATGACGATTCGAACGTTGGCTTCTCCGCCCTCACGGACGAAGGTCGTGATGAACCCATCCTCATTCATCAGTGGATTGAGGGCGATGAGCTTTCGCAAAAGGCCGAGTTCCAAGAGCGGATTGCTCTTGCCAATACCAATGACCTGCCGGGGCGCTCCTAGGTTCCCACCCAAATCGGATCCGCGTGTGGGCGGCATAGCGAAGAATGGATTGAAAATGATGCCGAAGCGGTGCTGTCCAACGGGCAGTTCCTCAAAGCGAGCTCGTCCATCGACCTCGGTGGCTCGATTCGACCCACCCTTGGCAACGAATTGCGTTTCGTTTTCGAGGGGCACAAGTTCTATGAATACTCCCGTCATCGGCTCGCCCTCTTGGTCGACGACGAGGATTGTCACCGCGCCGACCGGACCGAGCTCTTCCTCCGGCGGCTCCGACCGAATGTCGAGGAGCGCTTTCGCCTTGGCCTCCTCCGAAGGCTCGACCGTGCTGCGCGTACTCACCGTCGGTGTGGTCATCGGTTCGATCGGCAGATTCGGAACTTGCTCTTTCGCTTTCTCCGGCAGTTCCGCGATGGGAACGGCTTGGTTGCCGTCGGACGAAAACAAGAGCCAGCCGAGTCCGCCCGCGAGGAGGAGAGCCGCGAGCAAGATGAGGGGAAGGGGGCGCATGGCGAGATGATGCTGGGAGTCGAGAGCGTGCGAGCGGGAAGGACGCTCGGCGCCGGTGGCTTATTCCGGTGGGGCGTTTCTAGGCAGGGTCTCTTCCAGATCGGCGATGACGTAGACGAGCGCGGCGATCAGGCCGGCGCCGAGCTCGATCTCGCGGGGGCTGATTTGGTCGATCGTGTCGCGCTCGGAGTGATGCAGGTCGAAGTAGCGCTGGGAGTCGGGCAGATAGCTGCCGACGACGACGCCGCTCTGCTTCATCGGGCTGACGTCCGCTCCGCCTCCGCCCTCGAGTACGCGCTCGCCGCCCGTTCCCTCGAACAGCATCGCGATGTCCCGCAGGATCGCCATCGCTTCCGGCCCGGCGTTACTCGTAAAGCCGCGCGGCGTGAAGGCGCCGGAGTCCGACTCGACCGCGAAGACGTGCTTGTCCATCTCGTCTTTGTGGTCGTTGTAATAGGCCTTCGCGCCGCCGAGTCCATTCTCCTCGTTCATGAAGAGCACGACACGCAGCGTCCGCCGCGGTCGCAGTCCAAGCGTCTTCAGAATGCGCACGGCTTCGATCGTCTGACAGCACGGTCCGCCGTCATCGTGAGCGCCCTGTCCGACATCCCAACTGTCGAGGTGACCGCCCAGCACGACGATCTCTTCGGGCTTTTCGCGACCGACCCATTCGCCCACGACGTTGAAGGAAGGCGCGGGCTCGAAGCTCTTGCAGTCGAGCTCGAGGTGCAGCTTGACCGTCTCACCCTTCTCCAAAAGATCGGAGATCAGCTCGGCGCCTTTTGTACTGACGGCGGCCGTCGGAATTTTCGCAATGCCCTCGGCATAACGCATGCCGCCGGTGTGCGGAAAGTCATCGAGTCGAGTCGTCATCGAGCGAACGAGCGCGGCGACTCCGCCGGCACGCGAGGCTTCGCGCGCGCCGTTGACTCGCTGACCGACCGCGCCGCCGTAGGCCGGAAAGGTGCTCAGCAGAGTCGCATCCATCGGACGGTTGAAGAACACGATTTTGCCATTCGCCGCGTCGCCGAGTTCCTTGAGCTCATCGAAGTTCTGCACCTCGACCACCTCGGCGATCAGGCCGTGCTCGGGCGTCGCGATGCTTCCGCCGAGCGCGAGGATCGGAAGTTCGAGCCCCGCGAGCTCCGGCGGCGCGACGACGCGAAGTCGTTCCGTCTCACCGCGCTCCCAGTGCGTCACCATGCAGGGCTCGAGTCGAACGTTCTCGAGTCCGTCTTCGAGCATCGCCTGGCGCGCCCACTCGACCGCGGCCGCCGCGCCGGGCGATCCCGACAACCGATGCGGCGCCACTTCGACCAGCTCGGAGAGCTTCTGGTAGCTCTCTCCGTTGACGAGCGCCTCGGACAAGATGTCCCGAACGGTCTGACGGTAACCCTCGATCTCCGGCGCTGGCTTCGCCGTTTCTTGGGGTGCGATGAAGGAGGCGAGAGCGAGCGTGGCGACGAGAGTGGTTTTCATGAGCGCGGGATAAGGTGAGGCTGACGGACGAGTGCGCCATTTTCCCGTCCAGCGGGAACACCACAAGCGAGAACCTCCGATTGCGCTAAACCTAATCCTTGGATCGGTGCGCTCGGTTTCCCAGAATAGCGCGCACGGGGAGTGACGCTCACTTCCCTCTGAGCCCCTTGGGACGCCGAGGGGGCAGCCCGGCGGCGAACCAACGTCACGGTTCGCAAGACCGGGGTAACCCAGCTGCAAGGAGGTGATTCACTAATGTTAAGTGACTCTATTCAGAGGCCGCTCGACTGAACGAGCCCCACGGCTGTGGGACCTGTTCCGACGGCGACTCGAAAACTGCCCCGTGGTCTGACGAAGATCGCGGGGCTCTTCTTTTAATGTTGGCGCTCGCGGAAGATCGCCCCTCCCATCGGAATGACCACCAACGAGAACAAACCGGGAACGGACACGGAGCGCGCGAATCGACCGGGCATTCTCCGGCTCGCGCTGCCGATCGTCATCTCGTTCGGCCTGCGTTCGATCTACTCGCTCGTCGACAGCGCTTTCGCGGTTCAGCTGGAAGGTGTCGGCGACGCGTCGGTCGCGGCGATCGGCTTCACGGTTCCCCTCGAGTTCCTGATGACCGCCTGCTGGGTCGGCACTTCGAACGGATTGACCGCGCAACTCTCGGCGGCGATCGGAGCGGGGGAGAGCGATCGCATCGAGGCTCTCAAGCGCGCGACGACGCGCATCGTCTTCGCCCTCGTCGCTTGCTTTCTCGCCGTTGCCGTCGTGGTCTGGTTCACGGCGCCCCAGCTCGGCTTCGAAGAGTCGCTCGGCCGACAGCTTCAAATCTACGCCACGGTTCTGATCGCGGGCCAAGCGCTCACCGCCTTCTGGTCGATTCTGCCCGACTCACTGGTCAAGGCGCATCACGACATGAAGAGCACCATGTGGGCCGGGATCATCTCGGGCTTCACCAACGTGCTCTTGAACACCCTGTTCGTCTTCACTTTCGGTTGGGGCATCTTCGGAATTGCGCTCTCGACCGTCTTAAGTCGACTGTTCTCTCTGGTCTACGCCCAACACCGCGCAGCCCTGCACGAACGCCGCCGACTCGAGCAAGAGCGCCACCTCGCACAGACCGAATCGCGCCCGGCCTTCACGGGAAACGCCGTGCGGCAGATCCTCTTCATCGCCATACCCTCCGCCGTGAGCTTCGTCTTGATGGCCCTCGAGTCGCTCGCCGTCAACTGGATCGTCAAGAGCGCGCCGAGCGAGGACGCGCACTCCTCGACGCTCGCTCTCGCGGCCTGGTCGCTCTATGACCGCGGCGGTCGCTTCCTCGCGATGCCGCTCATCGCGGTCGGGGTCGCGATGTTGCCGCTCGTCGCGCGCCTGTGGGGCGAGCGCGACCTCAAGAGCATTCGCAAACAGCTCGCCGTCGCCGGCCTGTTCGGCCTCGGCTACGTGCTCCTTATCGTCACGCCCCTGATGCTCTTCTTCGGCGACGGCATCGCCGACTTCTTTACCGAGACGGCGGAGGCGAGCGACCTGGCCCGTTCGGGAATGTTCTGGCTCCCGATTGCGACCTTCGCTTTCGCACCCTTCTTCGTCGTGCGCTCGGCCTTCGAAGGCATGGGGAAGCCGCGCCCCGGCATCGTGGTCAGCGCGACCCGTGTGCTCGTCTTGGTCGTGCCGCTGACCTGGATCGGAGTGCACTTCGGGCCGGAATTCGGCACCTCGGCGCTGATTGGAGCATTTGCGGGCTCCAGTCTGGGCACGGGCTTGGGCTCGATTTGGATGATGCTCTGGATGAAGCGCGCGCTAGACCACGCCGAATCGGCTCAGCAGTCGCCCATTCCGTGAACGAAGTCCTTAGACTAGTTCGCCGAGAGTCGCAGTGAGCGGCTCGTGTAACTAGGAAACGGATGAGGAGCGGGAAGAGCCCGCCTCGATCAAGAATGAGTGACGAGCGATCTCTGGACGGCGAAATTGAAGCCGCATTGGAAGGTCTCAACCTTCAAGACGTTGGACTGCCTGACCTCCCCGCCTCGGGTTCGAAGGGCAAATCGGGCGGAAAGGGTGAGAAGAACCTGCAGAAGGGCACCATTGCGGGGGTGGACAAGAGCGACGTGATCGTCGACTTGGGACCGCGCATGCAGGGCGTCATCTCGATCGACGAGTTTGATCCCGCGCCGGTGGTGGGCGAGGTCTACGACTTCTCGTTGGCGGGACAAGAGGACGGGCTCTGGCTTCTGTCGCGCAAAGACGCGCTGGTCATGGCCGCCCTCGACGAGCTCGAAGTCGGATCCAACGTGAAGGCCAAGGTCACCGGTCAAAACACGGGCGGACTCGAGTTGCGCGTCGGCGGGCTGCGCGGGTTCATGCCCGCATCGCACGTCGCCATCGGCCGCATCGAAGACCTCTCCCAATTCATCGGGCAGCACCTGGTCTGCGAAGTGCTCGAGATCGATCGCGAGAAGAAACAGCTCCTCTTGTCGCGGCGCAATGTCGAGCGCGCGGAAGTCGAAGTGGCTCGTTCGAGCGCGGTGGACTCGCTCGTCCCGGGCGCTACGGTTCACGGCAAGATCACGCGCGTCGAAGGCTTCGGCGCTTTTGTCGATATCGGCGGCGGTGTCGAAGGCCTGCTGCACGTCTCGAACATCTCGCGCAAGCGCGTCGAGGATGTCAGCGAGGTCTTGAGCCCCGGCCAAGAAGTGAAGGTCATGATCCTCGACATCAAAGAGGGTGGTCGCCGAATTGGCTTGGGAATGAAACAGCTCGAGCCCGATCCGTGGGACGACGCCGTTCATCGTTATCGCGATGATCAAATCGTCGAAGCGACGATCGTCAAGGTGCTCGACTTCGGAGCCTTTCTCGAGCTGGAGCCCGGTTTGGAAGGACTCCTGCACGTCTCGCAGATGGGCGACGGTGGCGGTCAGCGCGGCGGAAGAAAACAAGCCGGCGGCACTCCTGGAGAGAAGCTCACCGTCCGAATCGCGAGCATCGATCCGATGGAACGACGCATCTCGCTCTCAACACTGGATTCGCGCGGAGCCAAGCTCGGCTCGGAAGAAGCGGCCGGCGCAGCGGAGATCGATAGCGTCTTACGCGACGGTAAACAGCAAATCGGGACGAATCTCGGCAACTTGTTCAAGAAGGCACTGGGCGGGGAGTGACCTTTTAGCGCGCTTCTATTAGGGTCGAGTCGTGCGCTTTCTTGCGAAGCGCCCCTAATAAAAGTCGAAGGTCCCCATGCGAAAAACAATTGCTGCTCTCGTAGTGCTCGCTGCGAGTTCGTTGTGTCCCGCTGCGGCGCAGGTCGGAGCGCCGCTGCCCGAGATCAAAGCGGTCAAGTGGTACAACACGCCGCCGCTCACGAATGAAGACTTACACGGGAAGGCTGTTCTCGTCGAAGTCTTCCGAACCTGGTGAGGCCCCTGCAAGTCTC
The DNA here is from genome assembly GCA_029259635.1 of Planctomycetota bacterium. Classification (GTDB taxonomy): domain Bacteria; phylum Planctomycetota; class UBA1135; order UBA1135; genus OFTM34. The sequence goes on from JAJDEU010000005.1 coordinate 46,787, forward strand.
AGGTTCCCGGACTCAGCTCGAAGGCTGAGAAAGAGGAATCCAAGGGACTTGTGATCATCGGCGTGACCGATGAAAGTGTCGAACTGGTGGACAAGTGGGTTGCCGCGCACCGACCGAAATATCCCATCGTGATTCTGGAGGACAGCACCTTGGAGGATGCACTCCAGGTCCAGTACTTCCCCACGGCTGCGGTCATCAACCCCGAGGGGATCATCACCTACACCGGGAGTGCTGGCACTTACTCGAGCTCGCTCAAAGATGCCCTCAGAGATGCCACCAAGGGGAGCGTGATTCCAAAGGCCTTCAAGAAGTTCATCTCCGAGCTTGAGAAGGGCAATATCGGCAAGGCCTACGATTACGTTGCCGAGCGGATTGAGTCGGGAAAACTGGAAGGCACGGATTTGAGCTGGGGGCGAAGGCTCCAAAAATGGCTCGATTCGCTGGCTGCCGAGACGCTTACCAACGCGAAGAAGCGTGCCGAAGAGGGCTGGATCTACTACGCCCACTCGGCCGTCGAGCCCTACCGAGAGTCCAAGGTCGGGTTCGCCGTGTCCGCCGATCTGGAAGCCTTCGTAACGAAGTTGGAGGCCACGGTGGACTTCGATAAGGAAATGAAGGGCGGCGAGATGTTCGTTGGGCTTCAGGAACTCGCTGATGATTGGGAGTACGTCCAGATCATCGGGAAGCTCAAGTCGATCTATAAGAAGTATCCCGACACTCAGATCGGCAAGATCGCGCGAGCTGAGGCCGAATCGATCGTGGAGAAGGGCTGGCCGGGAATGAAGCAAGTCTGCGATAACTGCAGACGCAAACGCGAGGCCTGCGAGAAACACGCGGAGAAGGTGAAACTCTGAGCGCTGGCTCCCTCTGACTTCCACTGAACGCGCGCTCGCTCGAGGTTTCGAGCGAGCGCGTTTTTTTATGCGAACGCAATCGGTGCCGAACCCAACCTAGCAGCCCGTGGCAAAAGTCATTCGTCCCATAAGCGGCGTCCTTCTGGCCATGCCGGCACCCGAAAGCCTCGCCGAATCTAGAGATTCGGCTGCATTCCCGGGCACCAGCCTGACCAAGATCCCGCGGCCTATGGAACAAAGCTCTCTCACCACGGACAGCTAGTCCTCAACGGAGCGCGGGCCGGCTCGTCGGGATGGGCTCTCGGCTAGCTCCCAACCAGAGATTGGATCCTAGCCATGTCTAAGTTGGCTTCGAGCGCGTCCGCAACTCGATCGAGCTCGGAGTGAAGACCGCGCGGTTCAGAAGACGCGAGTGGTCTTGGTGTGGCCAACCCGCGCAGACGATTCAGCAGGCCTGTTCGAAGCTCCTCATTCTCAAATAGGCCGTGGACCAGCGTGCCTACGACCGAGCCGCGCTGAACGCCTTCGGGATTCTTGTCCGACTCATGGACGAAGAGCGCGTTCGCCTCGGGCTCAAGCTGAAGTTCGCCCATGTGCAACTCATAGCCCGAAATGGAGACTGAGGCCGGTAGCCCCGCGGTGAAGGGGGAGTTTGAGCTTGGCGCGATCCGCAAGCTCACCCGCCGGCTGACTTTCGTCTCCCGAAAACACGTCTTCACTGGCAGCAAGCCCAAGCCGGCTTCAGTACCCGCGCGGCCTTCGACTCCCAGAAGGTCCTCGATGGAGTGCCCGAGCATTTGATAGCCGCCGCAGATGCCGAGAGTGGATCGCCCCTCCTTCGCCCGTTCCAAGACTCGATCCGCCAAGCCCGATTCACGCAGCCACCTGAGGTCGCCGCGCGTGTTCTTCGTTCCCGGAAGAATGACTAAATCGGGAGAGTTGAGCTCCGAGTCCAATTCGACGTAGCGAACGACAACGCCGGGTTCGCGTTCGAGCGGGAGAAAGTCGTCGAAGTTCGAGAGGTAGGGGAACCGGACGATGGCGATGTCGAGCTGGCCGACCGACGCGCGCGAGCTTCGCTTGGCTTCGTCGAGAGGCGCCGAGTCTTCCTCGGCGATCTTCAGATTCGGAATGTGGGGGAGAACTCCGAGCACGGCGAGCTCCGTAATTCGTTCGAGCTCTTTCACCCCCGACGTCAAGAGTCGCGGATCGCCGCGAAACTTGTTGATGATCATTCCGATCACTCGAGCGCGGTCTTCCGGCGCGAGCAGCGCGAGTGTCCCGACGAGATGCGCAAAGACACCGCCGCGATCGATATCACCGACTAAGAGCACCGGAGCGTTCGCCTTGCGCGCGATGTGCATGTTGGCAACATCGCGTTCTCTCAAATTAATCTCCGCTGGGCTTCCAGCGCCCTCGATCAACACCAAGTCATGCTTAGCGCGCAGTCTCTCGAGCGAGTCCAGCACGAGAGCGGAGAGCCTAGAGCGATCCTCGAAGAGCTCGCGCGCTTCTGCTTTCGAGACGGGCTTGCCCATCACAACGGCCTGAAAGCCCGCGTCGCTCTCGGGCTTCAAGAGCAGCGGATTCATCTCGACCGTCGCTTCGATTCCGGCGGCTTCGGCCTGCACCGCCTGCGCGCGCCCGATCTCATGGCCGTCCGCGGTCACATAGGAGTTGAGCGCTAAGTTCTGCGCTTTGAAAGGTGCCACCGATAAACCGCGGCGGCGAAAAACGCGACACAGTCCGGCCACGATCAAGCTCTTGCCCACCGATGAGGCGCAGCCCTGCACCATGAGCACATTGCCCTTCATCGGGAGGCGTTCATCTTATCGGTGCAAGAAGGCTGGGGGATCACGGGTGATGGCGCTCAATGGGAACCGTTCGAGCGCCTGGGCCTTCGGAATTCGAGTCCCCTGAAAACGCTCAGCGCGGTTATGCTCGAATCATCGCAGGTCGCAGCAAAGATGGTCTCAAGACACGTGTCAATTTCTTGGCCAATTTCTTTGAGAAATCCAAAACCATTGCGGCGAGAGCGACACGAGCCTATTCCCTGATAAGGAGTCTCTTAATGACTGTTGGCTTATTTCTATTCGTTGTGCAAGCGAGCCTCCCGCCCGCGACTGTCGACCTCGGGCTCTCGGAAATCGACAGCCCCAACCCGAGCGTTGACCAGCAGTTTTCCGGCGAGCGAGAGTGGCTGAAGTTGCCCATGGCCATCTTCCCGGAGGGCTCGGCTACTCGGACGATCGCGGGGGACTGGAACGACGACAAGCGCTTGGACGCTGTCGTGCTCATCGACCAGCAGCTCTTCGTCGTCGTCGCACCGGGCGAGTCCCGCGGAGGAATCCGGCTCACGACGCTCGGCTCGATCGCGGACTTCGATCTCGCGCCCGGCGCTGGGCCGCTCGGCCAAGACGCCTTGATCACGGTCGGAAGCGCGGGCTTAACGCGGATCTACTTCGACAAGTACATCGGCACCTTCGTCGAAGATTTGGTCGAGGGCAACGACTGGCTTTTCGCGAGTTCGGTCCGCCTGCTCGCCCGCCCGCAGCTCGGACCGCCAATCTACATCGGTGTTGCGGCGAATCCGACGCAAGTGATCGGCTACTTACCTGCGTCGAGTCACTCCACTCCGATCTTGACTCACAGCGCTCCGATCGAGCGCCTCGAAGTTCTCAACTGGGCGGGCGACGTCGAGGAGGAGTTCGTCGTGATGACGCAGTCCGAGGCAAGCGTCTACGACGTGCGCGACAACCTGTATGCGCAGCTGACCGTGAGCGACGAGAGCTCGGTCGCCATCGCCGTGGTTCGGCGTGCGCTGGAGCCCCACGCCCGCGTCGCGTGGGTGACGAGAGACACGCAGGGCGGAACGATGAGCTTGCAGCTCTTCGCGAACGGCATCGTCGAACCGATCGTCGATCTCGGCGCTCTACTGGTCGCCGACATGGTGGCCCATGAAATGGACGGCGACGGTTCGGATGAGCTCTTTCTCTCTCACCAAACCTCCAAGCACCAGGTGATCCTTCGCAGCCAGGCCGAGGTCGGGGATCCCATGTCGGCTTCCTTCGACGCCGCTGAGTTTGTGATTATGACCGCCTTGCCTGCGCTTCACGTGAGTCGCATCTCCTATCCCGCTGGAAAACCGATCGGCGGAAGCGGTGCGGCTGGAAACGGCGCGACCGGAGGACTGCTCGTTGGCGCGAGCTCCGCGCCCACCTTAGTCGGCGGCGGCTCGACGGGGTCCCACGGCGGTGGTTCCGGCGGTGCGAGTTTTCCGAAAGAGGATCTCGGACGCGGCTTGGCGATTTCAAATCTCGCCCCGGGTTTTTCGAACTTCAACACTTTCTCCCGCAATCGGGCAGCTCCGGCATTCGGCGACTTCGATAACGACGGCGACACGGACCTCTTGTTCCCCGTCTCGGATGATGGGGACCTTGTGTTCTTGCGCAACGACCTCATCGATCACCGTGATCAGTGGATGAGATTCGAGACCTCGTCGCTCAACTCGGCTGGCCCGGATGCGGTGCGACTTGATTTCTCGATGTCCGAGCCGGATGTGATCGCGCCCGCAGCAACGCACGTCGAGCTCGCGGTCTGGCACTCGGATTCCTACGGCGGTTTCACGGGCAACGACGTCGTCACCTACAAGGCCTACACGCTCGGCGAGTGGCCACTGACGGCCTCCTTCGTTATGAACGAGCCGAGGCTGCCCTTTCAGGATCTCTATCACATGCAGCTGCGACTCGTCGAGTTAGAGCCCGGTCCCGAGATCGAGGTGCTGAGCGCCTATCCGGTCGTGACGGCGACCTACTCCTCTTCTAAGTCGGTCTTCGAGGCTCTGCTTGCGGCGAGCAGTATTCGCGGCGGCGGAGTGACGACGCCTAAGACTGGACCGGTGTTCGTCGGTGGAATCGCGCCGCGGCCGAATCTCGACCCCTTCGCGCCCGGAGCTATGCCCCTGGCACCTGGCGGCGGCCAGGTTCTGTAGGTTCAGTTAGAGATCAGATTACCGGTCGCGTTCGCCGCTGAAGAGCACTCGGTGACCTAGGCCGACGCTCTGCAGCGGGGACCAGTAGTAGGGGTGAGCATAGCGCGGCAACTCGCGCAGCCCTGTGCGCGCACTGCGAGCGGCTTCGGCCGGAGTCGCGCCGGGCTGGGCGAGCTGATCGTGCAAGAACTCGGAGAAGCGGAGCGTGCTCTCGGTGTGCAGGTCGGTGTGAGCCTGCAAGACGGAGCTCGCGCCCGCTCGCAGGAAAGCGCCACCGAGATGATTGGTGAACTCGTCTCCGCGCAACTGCGGACCGCGCGCCGCTCCGCAGGCGGTGAGGATGACGAGCTCGGCTCGTGAGTATTGCTCGGCCTCCTCGACCCAGAGCACTCCGTCCGAGCCGCTCTGTGTCGTCGCTAAGACGAGACCGGCCGGCATTAACCTCAACGGGTCGTAGACGCCGTGGCAGAAGAACTGAAGTACGGCCGTGCGCGGCAAGCTCGCGAGTTCGGAAGTCGTCGCGCGCTTTCCAGAGAGCACGCGGCTCCGCTTGTTTTCGTAGGGATTCGAGAGCTCGGCAAACAGCTCTCGATCGTTCGGCAGAGGAACCAAGCTCGGCCAGTGCTTTTGAGCTAGAGCGGAGTGCTCGGGCGCGGCGACCAGACACAGGTCGAGCTCGCGTTCCTCGGTCTGCTCGCTAGCGCGCCGACTGAGCTCCAACCCGAATGGCAACGAGGGCAAGTGCGCGACGATAAAAGCTTCGCCGAGGAGCTCGCCGGACGGCAGAGGCAGGCACTCGAAGGGGAACCAGGCGCGCAGATCGAATCCGATCACCGTGAGTGGCTGGTCGCGCTTCCAGTCATTGACGAGCTCCGCGGGCAGGACCAAATCGGCGAAGTTTTTTGCGGCGGCGATCCAACGCCGTTGATCCCCGGCGTTGATCGAGCCATCGGCTTCGTGCTTCGGCGGGGCGGAGAGCGCGCGCAAGAGTCGCGTTTGAGCTTCGCGAAGGTCGACCGACTTTGGGAGCGCGTAGTGCGTCAGTTCGTCTGCGTCGAGAACGAATAGGTGCGAGAGGTCCGGCGCTGGGAAGTACACCAAGAGCGATTCGCCCGGCGTGAGGAGCTCGGCGCGGATGGCGGCGAGGTTTGCAGGAGCGGCGTTCGTGCGGCGCGCGTGTGAGCCGAGCTCGTGGGTGCGAAGGAGCGCGGAGAAGGCGCGCTCGGCGCCCTGCTCGGGACCGTGCACGCGCAGCTCGAGTTGAATCAACTGGCTGAGAATTCCGCGCCGACGACCGTGGGAGAGGAAGCCGATGCCGCCGGGCAAGAGCGGCGTCTTGGACCACTCGGACAAAAGGTCGCCGAAGGAGGAGCGCGCGTTCTCGAGCAGGGCTTCGAGTACCTCGGTCGGTTCGCCTCGCCTGAGTGCGAGACGCGACTCGATCGAGCGAAAGAAGGCGTGTTGATAGGCGGCGTCGACCAGCTCGACGTCCATCTCGAGGAGCGGCTCGCGCGCGCGATCGAGCAGTGCTTCGGCTTCGTCGAGGTGGCCGAGGCCGAGCTCGAGGTAGGCGTAGAACAGCAGCGAGAGCAAGCGCTCTTTCCCGCGCAGAGCGGGGTTCTCCAGCGCGTCGAGAAAAGTCTCCGCCGTGCGCGCGGCCTCAGTAATTCCCGCTTGGTTCCAGACCAGGGCGCGACGGAGGAGCAGCTTGGCTTCCGCATCCGGCGAGACGCGCAACATAGCCGGCGAGCCCAGGCAACGGTCGAGCTCGGTCACCGCTCTCGACCAATCCTCCGACGCGAGCGCGAGGTCGATCAGGTGAATCGAATAGGAGTACTCAGCTTCCGGTCGCGTCCCCGTGGAGAGCAGGGCTTCGCTTTCGCGCTCCAACCAGACTCGCGCTTGACGCGTCGTGCCGAAGGCCAAGTAGATCTCGAAATATTCGCCACACACCGAAGCTCGCGCGAGGCCGTGGGCTTCAAACCGCTCGGTGTCGAGCGCCGCTTCCGCCAGGCGCAACCACTCAAGGGCTTCGTCCCAACGTCCGGCAAGTCGAGCGCAGGTTCCGAGATCCACCAGAATCCAAGGCCGCATCGCCGGAGCTTCGGCGAGCTTTGCGTGCCCGGTTCGAAGGAGCTTTTCCGTCCCGTCGACATCGCCAAGCGATAACATCAACCGCGCGCGCCGCCAGAGCGCGTTGACCTCGGTCTCCACCATTCCGAGCTGACGCGCCGCATCGGTGGCGCCCTTCAAGACGGCGATGCGCTCCTCGATCTCGCGCGTCTGATCCGGCGGCAAGCCGTTGAGATAGAAAGCGGTCGCAATGATCGCGCGCAAGCCCGGCGTGTCGAGCTCTCCGCGCACCAGGGCTTCCGACAAACCCGTGTTCATCGCGACGATCTCCTCGACGGCGAGCTGGCGACTGTCCAGGTCGGCGTCGGTGGTCCACGCGATCTGCCAGAACCGCTTGGCCTCCGCCTCTAAGTCGCTCGACTGGGCGAGCGCGTGAGGCGGATCGGCAAAGGCAGCGAGCGCCGCGAAGATCAGCGCGACAAGAATGCTTCGGAAGCTCCCATCGCCACGTGGCCGCCCTGATCGTCGAGCACCCAAACCTCCCAACGCAATCGCGCGGGAAGCTCGAGCTCGCTGGGCGGCGAAAAGTTGGGCGTGTGGAGGCGCGGGCTGGTCCACAACTCGCGACCGGTCTCTTCGTCCCAGATGCTGACCTCGAAGTGAAGTCCGGGTTTCAGAGTGTATTGCCATCGAAACTCATCGTAGCGCTCGACGGCTCCGACTGGGGAAATCAGTACGAGCGGCGCACCGAGAGTGAAAGGCCGCGAGAGCTCGGCGCTCGGCAGACGGGCGGGCAAGCTCGAGAGCCAGAGCCCGAAGCCGAGCAGCAACGCGGCGGCGACGGCGATTCGAAGAGCGGGAACGGGACGAATCGCCGGGACGGGAGTGGAGCCGGTGCGGAAGACTGCCCGAGCACGCGCGAGCACCGCCTCTTCGAAGGCAGCGTCGGTCGGCGCGGAATCTCGCTCGATAAGAGTGCGCTGCTCTGAGGCGGTGGCACCGAGCGCGGACTGAAGTTTCTCGAGCGCACTCCAACGCGCTCGCAGGCTTTCGGATTCGGCCAGCAGAGAGAGCGCCGGTTCCTCGCTCGGCGAGAGCTCACCGGTCGCCAGCTTTTCCAAGAGGTCATCGTGGGTCGTCATGAGCTCTCTCCCTCCGTAAACTCGGGTCCAAGGATGGACTGCAACTTGGTGAGCCCGCGGTAATAGCGAGTCTTGGCGGTATTGGCGGAGAGCCCGAGGCGCGTGGCGATCTCTTCGAACGTCAGATCGTCGAAATGTTTCAGCTCGATGATTCGACGTTCGGCTTCCTCGAGATGTTCGAGAGCGGAGTGAATCTCGGCTGCAGCGGCGGAGGCGAGCTCCGTGCGCGGCAAGTACTCGGGTGTGTTGGCTTCTAGCACGACGTCATCCACGGCGAGCGGTCGGTTGGTGTGTTTGCGAGCATGATTCATGAACGACAACACGCAGAAGGGATAGACCCAGGCTTCGAGAGGGGCGTCGCCGCGATAGTCGCCGAGCTTGCGCCAGACGGTGGCAAAGACCTCTTGCGCCAAGTCGGCGAGCTCTTCCGGTCCGAGAGGGCGTCCGGCGCGGGCGTTGCGTGCGCCGAGAAAACGCGGAACGCAGCGCATGCGCTCGATCCATTCCTCGACGGCCTCGGGTGCCCCCGCCAGGACCCTTCGAGCGAGAGCTCGGTCGGCCTGACCTTCGTTGTGTGGTTTCACTTGGAAGTGTCGGGGGGCGGGGGATGGTTTTGAGAGGCCGCGAAAAGGCTTGGGTCGCCGATGATTTGCGCGGGGCCGGAGGCCAGAGCGCGATCTTGTCGGACCATCCTGCGACCGTCAAATCAAGACATCGGGAGGGACTTTTATCGGAAAGTGGGCCCTGGTGAATATCGTGAATTGCACAAAACGCAAAAAGTCCCTCATGGAGGGCGACTCATGGTGACAAAATTGCATGATTGTCGGACTGAAACTGCACTTTGTGCGCGAACAGGTTGACATGCGCTCTCCGTGAGGCAGACTTCCCTCTGCCGTGTGTGGCGATTCCCCCTCGGGTGCATCGCCAGGCCCTCACGGTCTACTCGCCCGTCTTCGATCCTGGAGAACTGAAATGGACGTCACTTTGGAACCTTGGCACGAGATTCACGCCGGAATGGACCGCAAAGACATTCTCGCTCACATGAATAAGCACGGCGTGCGCTTCTTACGCCTGCAATTCACCGACATCACCGGCGTGAATAAGAACGTCGAAGTCCCCGCGAGTCAGTTCGAGAAAGCTCTCGACGGCGAGATCCTGTTCGACGGTTCCTCGATCGAAGGCTTTTGCCGAATCGAAGAGTCGGACATGGTTCTGAAGCCCGACTACGCGACTTACAAACTGGATCCATTCCCCTCGGTCGGTCTGCGCGGACGCGATCACGGCCGTGTCGCTCGACTGATCTGCGACGTCTTCAATCCCGACGGATCTCCCTTCGACGGTTGCCCGCGCCAGGCGCTGAAGCGTCAGTGCGATGAGGCGGAGAAGCTCGGCTACAGCATGATGGTCGGACCGGAGGCGGAGTTCTTTCTGTTCCTCAGGGGACCGAATGGCGAAGCGACCACCGAAACGCACGACTCGGCGGGCTACTTCGATCTAGCACCGACCGACCTCGGAGAAGGTTGTCGTCGCGAGATCGTCTTGGCGCTCGAAGCGATGGGCTTTGAGATCGAGGCGGCGCACCACGAGGTCGCCGAAGGCCAGCACGAGATCGACTTCAAGTACGGCCCCGCCGTCGACGTCGCCGACAACCTCTCGACCTTCCGCTACGTCGTTCGTCGCACGGCCCTCGAGATGGGGCTGCACGCGACCTTCATGCCGAAGCCGATCTTCGAGCGCAATGGCTCGGGCATGCACTGTCACCAGTCGCTCTTCAAGGGCAGTAAGAGTGCGTTCTACGAGGAGGGCTCGGACTACGACGGCATCTCCAAGACGATGCAGCACTACATCGGTGGCCTCCTGTCTCACGCTCGCGGGTTCTGTGCCATTACGAACCCGATCGTGAACTCCTACAAGCGACTGGTTCCCGGCTATGAAGCCCCGACGCACCTAGCCTGGTCGATGCGCAATCGCTCGCCGCTGATTCGAATCCCGGATCGCCGCGGAATCGCGACGCGCTGTGAACTCCGCAGTCCCGATCCGGCTTGCAATCCCTACCTGGCCTTCACGGTCATGCTCGCAGCTGGGCTCGACGGCGTGAAGAACGCTATGGAACCGCCGCCGCCGGTCACGGCCAACGTCTACGAGATGAGCGCACGCGAACGCGGTCGCCTCAAGATCAAGAGCTTGCCCGCCGACCTCGGCGAAGCCCTCGATCAACTCGAGAAAGACTCGGTTCTTAAAGAAGCTCTTGGCGAGCACATCTTCACTCACTTCCTGACGGCCAAGCGTGCCGAGTGGTCGGAGTACATCAGCCAAGTCCACTCCTGGGAAGTGGATCGCTACCTGACGATGTATTAGGCGACTCTTCAGCTTCAAACCTTCAAAGCGGCGGCTCTTCGGAGTCGCCGCTTTTTCGTGTTCATGGTCGAGAGCGGGGGCGGAATTGAACTGACTGGCTTGAGTGGTGAATCCGCCCTCAAATTTTCAGCGGAGCTTGTGAAACCAAAACGACTTCCGTCGGTCCATCTCCATAGCGAGGGCCTCGAAGCCCTCCATGGAGGTGAATTCGACATGTTTAAACCCGCTCGCTGTCCTTATCGCAAATGCTCCCGTCACTCGAAGCCCAAGTCGAAGTTCTACTACCGGCACGGCACCTACAAACCCAAATGTCGGTCTTATCCCGTTCAACGGTTCCGATGTAGATTCTGCAAGCGGTCCTTTTCTCGCCAGACCTTTCGTTCTGATTTCCGAGACCACAAACCCCACCTCAACGCACTGCTCTTCTCGAAGGTCGCGTCCGGAGTAGGCATTCGCCAATGCGCTAGAGAGATCCATCTCTCTCCGCGTTGCACCGAACTGAAACTTCGAAAGATCGGGCGCCATCTGCGACGCTTAAACCTGAATCTGCGGGGTGAGTTACAGACTGTGTCGAGCTTTCACTTCGACGAGCTCGAGACTTATGAGGGCCAACGCAACACACGTCCACTCAGTGTTCCCGTTCTCATTGAATCCGATTCACGATTCATCGTCTGGGCAGAGTCCGCTCCGATTCGTCCCCGGGGCAAGATGACCAAAAAGCGCCTGCAGGCCATCGAGGCGACCAATAACCGCTACGGCGTTCGAAAGGATACATCGAGAAGGAGCGTTCGCAGGGCACTCAAGAGAGGTGCCGAACTA
>JAJDEU010000041.1 GCA_029259635.1 Planctomycetota bacterium
CTGGTTTATCCCTAACATGAAGACCCGAATGCACCCGCCTGCGCGCGAGATGGTGTAATCCCGACCCCGGTTCAGCTCTAAACTTGTGGGGCAGCACGACACCGTCGTGCTGCCCCAAAAGTTTAGATCTGAACCGGGTTCGGTATTACACCTTCTCGCTCTCAGGCGGTTGCATGCTGGTCTACTGTTTAGGGATAAACCTGGTTTGGTATCCCCGCTTCGCGGACGTACGCTCTTGAGCTAATTGCGTCGTTTGGCAGGGTCGGGAGAATTTGCCCGTGAGCATCCGCGCGCGCCAAGTTCTGTTGTTCATGCTCTGCTGCGCGTTTGTGGCTCAAACGTGGTTGGTCTACGCGGACTCGGAAGGTGACGATTATTTGCTGTCATCGGTCGCGCTCGAAGGGCAGGCGGTCTGGCGAAAGAACAACTGTCAGAGTTGTCACCAGCTCTACGGCTTTGGCGGTTTTTTGGGGCCCGACCTGACGAACAGCATCGACAACTTAAGCCCCGAGCGCTTGTCCGCAATTTTGACGGAAGGTCTCGGGCAAATGCCGGCCTTCGAGCTCGACCCGGACGATCAACACCGAATTGGGGTCTTTCTGCGGGAGCTCGACCAAACGGGCATCAGTCAACCCAAACTGGGCGACGTGGTCACGCCGACCGAGTTGTTGAGCCAGGTTCTGGCGCTCGAAGAGGGCTCGGCGCCCGGGTTGTTGCGCGGTGCCGAGCTCGTGCAATCGCAGGGCTGCATTGGCTGCCACCTTCCCAACGAACAGAGCCTGCATCGCGCGATGGATCTCACGGCGATGACGACCACTCTCAGTCGAGAGCGCGTGCAAACGGTTCTGCTCGACGGGATCGAGGGGACAGCCATGCCGCGCTTGTCTATGTCGGCAGAAGACTCGCAGGCGGTCTGGGATTGTCTGGTGTGGATGAACGAACACGGCGAGGAGCTGCGCGCGCGCTTTCGCGGCATGGCTACGAGCGAAGACTTTGATCTCCTGCAGCTGCCCTGGTTCGAATATCGATGAGAGGCGACACACTAAAAAGCGGTGAACGAATCACCCTGGTCATGATCGCGTGTGCGTTCGGATGCCTCTTGATCTCGATCTCGGTGGGGGCTCTGGGAGCGCTCTACTACATTCCGTTCTTCGCCGAAATTGCGCAGACCTTTGGCCTCAGCCTGGTCGAGCTACGGCCGTTGCATACGACCTTCGCGTCCTCCTGGATCTTCATGGCGGTCGTGGCCTGCGTGATGTTCTTCCTCTTCGAGAGGGAGGGCCCGACGCCCGCCGAAAAGAAGCGCATCAAGCTGCAGCTCGTCTGTTGGGGACTGGCCGGTCTAGGCGTGTTGCTCACACTGCCATTTGGAATCACGACCGGGCGCGAGTACCTGGGCTTCGTGCCTCCCATCTCGCTCTTGATCTTGATCGGTTGGGTCCTCTTCGCGATCACGTACTTCCGGCGCGTCGGCAAGGGCATCTTCGGTCGCCCGGTCTACGTCTACATGTGGAGCGTCGGGATCCTGTACTTCATCTACACCTTCATCGAAGGGCACGCCTATCTGCTCCCCGGTCTGGAGCGGAACCCGATCGCGGACATGCAGGTTCAGTGGAAGTCCTGCGGCACTCTGGTCGCGGCCTTCAATCAGATGGTCTACGGGTCGCTCATTTATGTCGGTTCGCGCATGGCGAACGACGAGAGCCCCGCACACTCAAAGACCTCATTCGCTCTCTTTGGCGTCGGCTTGCTGAACTCTTTCACGAACTACGCGCACCACACCTACCATTTGCCTCAGTCGCACCTGGTCAAATGGATCGCGTTCGGCGTCAGCATGCTCGAGATCATTCTGCTCGTCATGGTCTTCCATGAGATCACCAAGCTACTGAGCCGGAAGTCGCGTTCGAGCCTGGACTTCAAAACGACCGTCCACTTCATCGAGCTCTCCAAGTGTTGGAACTTGTGCTTGCTCACCCTCGCCCTCTTGATCTCCGTCCCGCCGCTCAATGCGCTGATTCACGGAACGCACGTCGTCATGGCGCACGCGATGGGCTCTGAACTCGCAATCGATTCCTACATCCTCTTCGCGGTCTTCGCTTATCTCTTAGCGCGCATCTTCCCCAAACGCGAAGTCTCCGAAGGCCTCATCGACAGCGCGAAAGTCCGCTATATCGCAAGACGCTTGAATCTGAGCTTGGTCGGTCTCGTCTTGCTTTTGCTCGTTCGCGGCCTGGCGGTCGGCGTAACGCGCTACATGGACCAGCGTCCGCCGCTCTGGTTGGACGAGTTTCCCTACCTCTTCGCGTTGCTCGGAATCTCCGTCGGCTACTTCCTCGTGCGTCTCGTCTTGAGCTGGCTGCCGCTCTTGCTCCGGCCCGACGAACACAAGCGCTGGGCGTAGGACACCGGTCGCACTCGTGAGCGCGACCGTCGCAAGCGGCGAATGGCTCGCCCCGAATTGCCGCGTAGACCTGACGCCGTAGGAGGGCATTTGGAAGGGGTGCCGCGAACGTTAAGAACGGATCAATTTCGTGCTGGGAAGCGGGAGGTTTAGGCAACGAATCGCATTTCAATGGGCGACATTGGCCGCGGAATAATCGCGTAGAGAGCTTAGAGCGCGATCGAGAACGACTGCGTTGCAGCGCAACAAATCCGCAGTCGTCCGCGAAGTATCAAGCTTCTGTGATGGGCGCGCCGCGCCGGATAATGGCGCGAGTTGCGAGATAAAATTGGCTATCGAGCAGGCGACAAGAGCGCGCCAGCCCAACCCAAATCTCGCAGACACGCTTCCGAATTCAACTTGAAGAACTTCAGCATAATCGCGATCTGTCTCAGCTCACTCACACTCGTTACGGGATGCACGGTTCAGGCCGAGCAACCCAATTCCGATTTGCGAACACCCAACATCGTGCTCTTAGTGGTCGACACCCTGCGCGGAGACGCGGTGTTGCAAGAAGCCGGCTTCGGTAACACGCCCGGTTTTGACTCTCTCGCCGAGAACGGTGTGATCTTTCCCGCCGCGTTCAGCCACGCGCCCATGACCCTGCCGTCTCATACCTCGCTCTTCTCGTCGCGGCCTCCGTTCGAGACCGGCGTTCTCAACAACTGGCAGAGCGTCCGAGAAGATCTTCCGCTGCTCGCAGAATGGCTGGGGCGATTCGGATACCAGACCCACGCCGTGGTTAGCTTGGGCACACTGGATAAACGAGACAAGCCAGCTCTCGATCGCGGCTTCGACCACTTCGACCAAGACTACTGGCACATGGAGCAAGCGCCCGACGCTCTCGCTCGTATCCGAACAACTCTCGATGAACTGGATCAGGATCGACCGTTCTTCCTGTTCGCGCACTTCTCCGATCCGCATGCCCCGTACAACCTCCATGAGGACCATGGAAGCGAAGCCGAGGTCTTCGTCGACGGCAAACTGGTCGCAACTCTCCCCACCTCCGACATGAGCAAATGGGATAGGGAAATCGAGCTGGAGAGCGGCGAGCACGAGCTTGAGATTCGCGCGGAGACGCCCTTCCGGATCAATTCCTTGGAGTGGACGAAGAACGGCAAGTTCATGGGACCGACGTGGGAAGTGGGGGCCGTTCGGACGCCGGGCAAACGGGTGCTCTTGAGCTACACAGCCAAGAACAAAGTCAAAAGTCGCCTGAGGCTTTGGATCGCAGAGGCCTTGGAAGACGAGAACTTCATCGAGAAGCGCTACAACAGCGAAGTTCGCTGGATGGACGAGAGCATTGGGAATCTGGTTCAAGAGCTGAAAGACAGAAAGCTCTACGACAACACTCTGCTCGTCTTTACCTCCGACCACGGCGAGGGGTTTGGCGAGCATGGCGCTATTGGACACGTTCAGAATCTCTACGACGAGATGCTTCACGTTCCGCTCGTCATCAAGCCTCTCCGGGGTGACGCTCGCATGGCGAGACTGAGCACCGTGCGCGCACAAATGGTTCCACATCAGGACATCGTTCCGACGATCTTGGAACTCGCTCAGATTCCCAGCATGCCCGGTTCCAGGGGAACCTCGATCCTCGCGCCCGGCCGCGAGCCCTTGCTCATCGCCGAGACTCATAAACCCGAGGCGCACCGCAATCTGATTTGCTTGCGCGACGACGAGTACAAGCTCATCTACGACTACGACGCGGAGACCTACGAGTTCTACGACTTGACGAACGACCCCGACGAGCGCCGCAATCTCTACAAGCCCGATCAAGTCGAGCGAGCCGAGTGGGTGGATCAGATTCGCCAGGTCGCTGATCTCGTTCAGACCGGAGGCATGATCGCTGGGAATGTTTCGGAGGAGACTCGCGAGCTCCTCGATGCCCTCGGGTATGCGGGCGTGCAGTAGAGAGCGCGGCACCCGCTTGCCGATTACTGGCGCGAAGGGAGTTTATCCCGCAGCCCTTCGTGGAGCGTTTTGGCCGTCGTCGTTTGCCTAGGGTTCCTTCTCCTTGAGAGATCGGACTCAACGCTCGCCATCAAGCAAATCTGGGTGCGACCGCGTATCCTGACGCCATGTCATCACCCATCAAGAATATCGCGGACATCGAGTTCACCCGTGACCTGGAGCACGGCGACCAGTTCTCCGCGCGAGTGGCCCCGGTCGGTACGTCGATCGGCGCCCAAAAGCTCTCCTACAACATCACCGAAGTCGAACCGGGCAAGCGCGCCTTCCCGTTCCACAATCACCACACGAATGAAGAGATGTTCTTCATCCTGAAGGGGCGGGGAACTCTTCGTTTCGGAGCGGAAGAGCACCCGATAACGGAAGGCGACTTCATTGCTTGCCCGCCCGGTGATGCAAGTTCTGCGCATCAACTCGTCAACACGGGCGACGAAACTCTCCGTTACCTCGCGCTCAGCACGACGCTCGACACCGACGTCTTCCAGTACCCCGACTCGGGAAAGTTCGGTGTGGTGGCGGGTCGCAAGCCCGGCATGACTCCGCTCGAAGCTCCCTTCGCGGGCTTCTACGTCGAGGATACGCGCGTTGGCTACTGGGACGGCGAGTAGACGCTGTTCGAATCCGACGTTTCATCTTCCATTCGAGGGGACGCGATCGCACTACGCCAAGGCTAACTTCAGCCCGATCGTGAACGGATTCGGCTCCAGCATTCAGTAGTGCTGCCCTGCTTCCGTGCGCTGGATTCTCAAGGGCCGCTGGAGACCGCACGTGTCACGCGAGGGTTGGGACCTGCGCTAGGGGCCCGATCGCTGTCACGCTGTTTTCCATTCGGTCTCTCGCTCTGGGCGCAGAATGGAGGGTGGTGGAGACGAAGGGGCTCGAACCCTCGACCTTCGCATTGCGAACGCGACGCTCTACCAGACTGAGCTACGTCCCCACTTGAGTGGCGGAGAGTATAGGGACGACCTGCGCGGGGGTGAAGAGGGTGGGGCGGGAGTTCGGCCTCCCGAGCGGGCGGTGCCGGGGCGATCTCGCTGGGGAATCGCTGCTCGCTCGAAACTGGCGGGAATACTGGCGGGGATATTTCTGGTCTGGATATAGGAGCGCTGGGGCGGGGGGATCTCGTATTATGGTTCCCCGCCTTTGAAATCTGACCCACACGCGCCGCTATGAAGAACTCCTTTGATGCCAAGACGACCCTCGAATCCGGAGGGCGAACCTACACTTTTGCTGGCCTTAAAGCCTTGGAGAGCAAAGGGTTCGACTTAGACCGACTGCCCTATTCGCTCCGGATTCTGCTCGAGAATCTGCTCCGGCGAGAGGACGGCGGATCGGTATCGGCGGCGGATATCGAAGCACTGGCGAAGTGGCAACCGGTGGACGGCGGGCGTCCGGAAATCGCTTACATGCCGGCGCGCGTGCTCCTGCAGGACTTCACCGGGGTGCCGGCGGTCGTGGACTTGGCGGCGATGCGCGACGCGATGGTTCGACTCGGGGGCGACCCGAAGAAGATCAATCCGCTGCAACCGGTCGAGCTCGTGATCGATCACTCCGTTCAAGTCGACAAGTTCGGTGGTCCGGAATCGGCGACGGAGAATGCTCGCATCGAGTACGAGCGCAATCGCGAGCGCTATCTCTTCTTGAAGTGGGGCCAGAGCGCGTTCGACGGATTCCGCGTGGTGCCGCCCGGCACGGGCATCGTTCACCAGGTCAACCTGGAGTACTTGGCTCGCGGCGTCATGACGAAGGAGATCGACGGGGAGGAGTGGGTCTATCCCGACACGCTCGTCGGCACGGACTCGCACACGACGATGATCAACGGGCTCGGCGTTTTGGGTTGGGGCGTGGGTGGCATCGAGGCGGAAGCGGCGATGCTCGGACAGCCGGTGTCGATGTTGATTCCCGATGTGGTCGGCGTGAAGCTCACGGGCGAGTTGCCCGAGGGGATCACGGCGACCGACTTGGTTCTGATGATCGTCGAGCGACTTCGCGAGCACGGCGTGGTCGGCAAGTTCGTCGAGTTCTTCGGCCCGGGCCTGCGGCACTTGCCACTCGCGGATCGCGCGACGCTGGCGAACATGGCTCCGGAGTATGGCGCGACCTGCGGCATCTTCCCGATGGACGCCGAGACGATGAACTACATGCGCTTGAGCGGACGCTCTGACGAGAACGTCGCGTTGCTCGAAGCCTACATGCGCGCACAAGGACTGTTCTACGAAGACGGCACGCGGGACGCGGAGTACACCGCGGTCATCGACTTCGACATCTCGTCGGCGGAAGCGAGCTTGGCCGGTCCGAGCCGCCCGCAAGACCGCGTCGCGCTGAAGAATATGAAGCCCGCCTTCGAAACCGCGATGGGCGTCTTCGAAGGACGTCGCTCGGGCGGCGAAAATGGCGGCGGCGGAACGGCGGTTGCCAGCAAGCGCGAGGTCGAGATCGAGCTCGATGGCGCCAAGCACACCATCGGCGACGGAGCGGTGGTTATCGCCGCAATTACGAGCTGCACGAACACCTCGAACCCGTCGGTCATGTTGGCGGCGGGGTTGGTCGCGAAGAAAGCTCTCCAGCTGGGTCTTCGGACCAAGCCTTGGGTGAAGACCAGCTTGGCACCGGGTTCAAAAGTCGTGACGGGCTACCTCGAAAAGGCGGGCTTGCTCGACGCTCTCGAGAATCAACGCTTCAACGTCGTCGGCTACGGCTGCACGACTTGCATCGGCAACAGTGGGCCCTTGATCGAAGAAGTCTCGAGCGCAGTCACGACGGGCGAACTCGCCGCGGCATCGGTGATCTCCGGCAACCGAAACTTCGAAGGCCGCGTGCATGCGCAAGTACAGGCGAGCTACTTGGCTTCGCCGCCTCTGGTGGTCGCGTACGCGCTCGCGGGGCGTGTCGACTTCGATCCCTACACCGAAGCGCTGGGCGAAGGCAAAGACGGACCGGTCTTCCTGAAGGACGTCTGGCCTTCGAGCGCGGAGATCGCCGAAGTCGTCGGCAAGACGGTGACGGTGGACCTGTTCGACGCGGAGTACAAGGACGTGTTCGCGGGCGACGCTGCTTGGCAGGGTGTGGACGCACCCTCCGGCGATACCTACGCCTGGGAAGCGAGCTCGACCTACGTTCAAGAGCCGCCGTACTTCGAGGGCATGACGCTCGACGTCGACGAGGTCAAGTCGATCTCCGGTGCTCGCGTGCTCGCGCTCTTCAAGGACAGCATCACGACCGACCACATCTCGCCGGCGGGCGCGATCAAGGCAGACAGTCCGGCTGGGCGCTACCTCCAGGAGAACGGCGTCAACCAGAAAGACTTCAACAGCTACGGCTCGCGGCGCGGCAATCACCAAGTGATGATGCGCGGAACTTTCGCGAACATCCGTATTCGAAACGGGCTGGTTCCCGGAGTAGAAGGTGGCGTCACTCTGCATCACGGGTCGGGGGAGCAGCTCGACATTTGGGATGCTGCCGAGCGCTATCGCGAAGAGGGCACGCCGCTGTGTGTGCTGGCCGGTAAGGAGTACGGCACGGGTTCGTCGCGCGACTGGGCCGGTAAAGGACCGATGCTGCAGGGCGTTCGTTTTGTGATCGCGGAGAGTTACGAGCGCATCCACCGCTCGAACCTCGTGGGCATGGGCATCCTCCCGCTCGAATTTCCGAAGGGCAAGAATGCGGAGAGCCTGGGGCTCGACGGCACGGAGATGATCGACATCGAGGGCTTGCCGCAGTTGTTCGAGGGCGAGTTTCAGAGCGGCAAGACCGTCCGCGTCGTCGCGATGCGCGACGGCAAGCCGACCGAGTTCGACGCGCCCGTGCGCATCGACACTCCGGAGGAAGCCGAGTACTACCGAAACGGCGGCATCTTGCAGTACGTGTTGCGTCGCCTCGCGACTAGCTGATTGAACGGGGAGTGGGACGAACCTGATCGTCGCTCGGCCGCTCGCGTGGGCGCTACTTCTTGCCGCTAAAAAGGGCAGGCGGAGCTAATGACCGCGTGCACTGCATCGTACGGGCTCTGGTCCGCCGCGAAGGGCGACGCAATAGGGCCTTTATCCTCTGCCGGTTTTTCGAGGAGGCCTTACGATAAGGATCGTGCAAGCAAAGAACGCCATCCTGCAGGGCAAGCGCGCCCTCGGCCGGGTCCGAAGTGACAGCATGCCGGAAGTGATCGAGCATCCCGATCTCCTGCCGTGGTGGGGGATTTCGGTTCTTGTCACGTTATTGATCTTGCTGCTGGTCCGACGGCAGCCGTGGATCCGCGGACTGGTGCTCATGTTTAGCAGCGTCTTTTTTGGCCTGATCGCGAGCTACGTGCTCTCGTTCGCGGTCAGCGACCGGCCGCGGGATCTGAACTTCATCAACGAGGAAGGTTGGGGATACTTCATCCAGCTCCTCATTATCGGAGTGCTGCCCCTAGCGACTGTCCTCAAGTTTGGCAGAGCGGCTCCGAAGCCCCACGCTCCGGTGCCGAGTCCGTTGCGTGATATCGAGCGCCTCAGCAACTAAGCTGCAGCCCGATCCGTGCGGCGAGCGCTCGCCCTCCCGCCCGATCCGCTCGATGGAACACTGGCACCTCTATCTCGTCCGTACTTCGGACGGCTCGCTCTACACGGGAATCACCACCGATGTGGAGCGGCGCTTTCACCAACACGAGGTCGGCCAGGGCGCGAAGTTCCTGCGCGGGCGCGGCCCACTGGAGCTCGTCTTCCGGGCTCCCGCGGGCCTCCGGGGCGACGCCTTGCGGCTGGAGTACCGCGTCAAGGCACTCTCGAAGAAGGCCAAGCTGGCCCTGATCGCCGGTGGCCTGTCGATCGAATCCGTGGAATCGGCCCTTCTGGCTGATTCGAGCGACGAATAGCGCGTACTCGGGTTTTCCGCGCCCGATTGTCGGGAGCTCCGGCTCCCCAATCCGGCCGTGGAAGTTAGGATGCTCGACCCCGATCGTACTGAGGCTCGCTCACTTTCAGCGCCTCCGGCGGGGCGACTCTCTCTCTTCAAATAAACCAGCGACCCCGATTCATTATGGCTCTCGTCCCGATGCGCATTCTGCTCGACCACGCCGCCGAAAACGGCTACGGCGTGGCAGCCTTTAACGTCAATAACATGGAGCAGATCCAAGCGATCATGATGGCGGCGAAGGAGACCGAGTCGCCGGTGATCGTTCAGGCTTCCCGCGGTGCTCGTTCCTATTCGGACGACAACTACCTGCGTCACTTGATGATCGCCGCCGCCGAACTCAACCCGAATTTGCCGATCGCGATGCACCAGGACCACGGCAACAGTGTCGCGACTTGCATGAGCGCCATCGAGATGGGTTTCACCTCGGTGATGATGGACGGCTCTCTCGAAGAGGACGGCAAGACGCCGGCTTCGTGGGATTACAACGTCAGCGTCACCAAAGAGGTCGTCAAAGCGGCGCACGCGAAAGGCGTGACCGTTGAAGCCGAGCTCGGTTGCCTGGGCGGCATCGAAGATGGACATGGCGCCGGGTTGTCTGGCGAAGAGGCCATGGCGCACTTGACCGACCCGGAAGAGGCGGGACGATTCGTCGAGGAGACGGGTTGTGACGCTCTGGCCGTTGCCATCGGAACGAGCCACGGCGCTTATAAGTTCACCAAGAAGCCCACGGGCCAGGTCCTGCGCATGGACGTGATTCGCGAGATTCACAAGATGATGCCGAACTGTCACATCGTCATGCACGGCAGCTCCTCGGTACCCGAAGAGTTGCTCGCCATCATCAACGAGTACGGCGGGAAGATGCCCGAGACTTACGGCGTTCCGGTCGAAGACATTCAAGAGGGCATCAAGCACGGCGTCCGCAAGATCAACGTCGATACCGACAACCGCCTCGCGATTACCGGTGCTATTCGGAAGGCGTTCATCGAGGACCCGGCCGAGTTTGATCCGCGCTACTACTTGAAGCCCGCCCGTGTTGCGATGGCCGAAGTCTGCAAGGCGCGTATGGTTGCCTTTGGTCAGGCCGGACACGCGGGCGGCGTCGTCACGAAATCGCTCGACGACCTCAAGAAGTTCTACGCGATGGGCGCCTAGCCCGCGCCACTCGTTTCCCAGTCAGGTACAACGCGGCGCGGATAGAAATGTCCGCGCCACGTTCTTTGGGGCAGATTCTTTGAGGTCGTTCTGGATCAGCGGACCTCAAACTTTTATTCGACCGTGACTGCGCTCGGCCCACCCCTGAGCCCGTGGCACAGCACGAAATCCAACCACCACTTTCATGAAGCTAACTACCGCACTCCTTCCGCTGTCACTGCTCCTTATGGGCGCCGCGACCTACACGGCTCGCAACCCATTCGTTGGCAAGGACTACTCCAAGCTCCCCGCCAAGCCGGGCGTTCGATACGCGCAGCTGAACGCATGCAGCACTTCTCTCGCAGACGCTCTCGCGAAAGCGGAAGAAACCACCGGCGGCCGCGCCGACACCATCTCTCTTTCCGATGACGGCAAGAGCTACACCATCAATCTATTTACCGAGAGCAGCCAAGCGGCTGTTGTCATTGACGCAGGAACTGGCCAAGTGACCTCTAACGAATCTGTCTCACGCTTTCCCGGCCGCCCCGTTGAGGGCGAGTGGATCGAAACCGAATCTGGCCTCAAGTACTTCGACATCAAAGTCGGAGACGGCGCCATGCCCGCGAGCGCTTCCGCGAGTGTCACCGTGCACTACTCGGGTTGGCTCGTGGACGGCACCCAGTTCGACAGCTCGGTCGATCGCGGCGAGCCGATCTCCTTCCCGCTCAACGGCGTGATTAAAGGTTGGACCGAGGGCGTGCAGACCATGAAGGTCGGCGGCGTTCGCAAGCTCGTGATTCCCTATGACCTCGCTTACGGAGTCGGCGGACGCCCCCCGGTGATTCCGGCCAAAGCGACTCTGATCTTCGATATCGAACTGATCTCACTCTAGCGGATCTTCAGAACGCATAGCCCTGTGCTCGCTTCGGCGGGCGCAGGGCTTTTTCGTGGGATCCAGGTAGGATCTTCAGCTCTTCCGATTCCCATCCAGCCAATCCACCCCATGACACGATCCATTCGTTCCGCTCTGACTTCCGTCACCGTCATCGCCGCTGCTCTCGCTCTCGCGCTGCCCACAAGCGCACAGGGGGATACGGCGGTCTTCGCCGAGCGCATGCTCGACGTTCGCTCGGGCGACATCGTCGAGAATGTCGTGGTCTACATCGTCGGCGAGGAGATCAACCGCATCGAGACTTTGCGGCCTTTCGGCTCGTTCGAGGTCGCGGAGGAGACTCGAGTCGTAAATCTCGGCGACGTGACGCTCTTGCCCGGTTTGATCGACTGTCACACGCATCTCAATTTCGACATCGAAGGGGAGTGGGAGACGCGCGACGTGAGAGAGGGAGCGCCGGACGCTGCACTGCGCGGTGCGCGCAACGCGAAGTTGACGTTGGAGGCCGGCTTCACGACGGTTCGCGATGTCGGCTCGACCGGCTTCGCGGATGTCGCGCTCATGCGAGCGATCGACCGCGGCTTTGTACCCGGTCCGCGCATGTTCCCCGCGGGACACACGATCAGTATCACGGGCGGACACGGTGATTCGACGGGCTATCGCCCCGGCGTCCGCGAGCGCGGCGTCGAGGAAGGTATCGCCGACGGTGCTGATGAAGTGGTCGCGGCGGTGCGCTATCAGATCAAGCATGGCGCGAAGGTGATCAAGACCACGGCGACGGCGGGGGTGTTGTCGCACGAGGGGCCGGTCGGCGCTCAGCAGTATTCCTTTGAAGAGCTGAAGGCGATGGTCGAGGAAGCGGCGCGCCACGGGATCCGAGTCGCCGCGCACGCACACGGAACCGACGGCATTATTGCGGCGTCGAAGGCCGGCGTCGCTTCGATCGAGCACGGCTCGGTTCTCACCGAGGAGGCGATCGAGGTGATGATCGCGAACGGGACCTACTTAGTGCCGACGACCTATCTGGCGGACTCGATCGATATGGGGCAGCTGCCGGACATGATTCGCGCCAAGGCGGAGTTCATCCTGCCCAAGGCGAAGGACTCGGTGCGCCGGGCGGTTGCCGCGGGTGTGAAGATCGCGTTCGGCACCGACGCGGCGGTCTATCCGCATGGACTGAATGCGAGGGAGTTCGCGGCGATGGTCGAGCGCGGAATGACGCCGCTCGCGACGATTCAGGCGGCTACTCTTAGCGCGTGCGATCTGATCGGTGTCGACGATCGCGGCGCGATCGAAGCGGGCAAGCTCGCGGACCTCATCGCTGTTCCGGGGAATCCCCTCGAGGATGTCGGTCTGCTGGAGGACGTTCGATTCGTGATGAAGGGCGGCGAGGTCTTTGTGCGTCGCGACTGAGTGCTGCGCTAGGACTTCTTCGCTTTGCGTTTGGGCTTCGGCGTGATTCGGTAGGCGCATCGGCGAGCGCCTTCGAGGATGTGCTCTTCGCGCTCGATACGGGTGCCGGGACCGAGGAGGCTCTGAAAGAGCTGCAGCTCGCCCGAACACAAGCCCTGACAGAACTCGGCGGCTGCACAGATCGGACAGTGGTTTTCGATGAGCGTGAAGCTGCCGGCTGTTCCGCGCGACCATGTGGCCATATAGCCCTCCTCGCTGCGAAGCTTGACGAGCGCGGCGATGCGCTTCGACAGGTCGGTAAGACCGGACATCTGCTTGCGGTAGCGCTTCACGAGATCTTTGGTCCGCGCGTCGACGAGGCGGTCGAGAGCGTCGGATCCGAACGCGGTTTGCATCGACTTCAAGAGGTCGACGGTGAGCTCGGCGTGACCATCGGGATAGCGCGCGTGGCCGGCTTCGGTGAGCTCCCAGACCTTCGACGGGCGACCGACCGATTGGCGCTGCTCCGTGAACTCGACTAGGTCCTCGGCGAGGAGTAGCTCGAGGTGTTGTCGAATAGCGACGGCCGTTAGGTCGAGACGATCGGCGAGGTTCTGCGCCGTCTGCGCGCCCCGGGTTTTGATCGAGAAGAGAATTCGGTCGCGAGAGGAGTTAGGGGAAGCCACAACAGAAGCTTGGCTCGGGTGTCGGGATAAGGCAACAAAAGGCTTGCGATATTTACGAAAGGAGATACTTTCGTAAGTCGGGGGCGCGCTGGTGCATCCCCGATCTGACCGGAGAGCAGTATGTCGAGTCCATCGAACTGGAGAGAAGTCGCGCGCGAGTCGAACTTGAATGGAGCAGAGCTCCTGACGGTGAAGCTCGATGACCATCAGTTGGTTGTGGGGCGGGGCGAGCAGTCGGAAATCTTCGCGCTCGATAATCGGTGCCCGCATGAGGGCTATCCGCTCGCTTCGGGTGATCTGAAAGGCTGCGAGCTGACCTGCGCCTGGCATAACTGGAAGTTCAAGGTGACCGACGGGAGTTGCGTGCTCGGCGGGGAGGGCGTGCGCTCTTATCCCGTGCGGATTCGAAATGGCGGGATCGAAGTGGACCTTGCCGATCCCGATCCGGAAGAGCTTCGGGACAAGCTCATGGCGAGCATCGAAGAGGGCATGTTTCGCTTCGACAATGGACGCGTCTTTCGCGACGTAGCGCGGCTGTTGCAGACGGGCTACTCGGCGGAGCGGCTGGCGGCCGACGTCGTGGCCTACGACGCGAATCACGCCGAGTATGGATCGACGCACACTCTGGCTGTCGCGGCGGATGGTTTGCGCTTGATTGATCGGTATCCCGGAACCGATGCGCTCTACGCTCTGGCTCCGGCGCTCGATATTTGCGGAGAGACCAACCAGCGCATGCCAACGCGCGAGCTTTCGGATCCGATCGAGTATCCGGTCGATCAGGTCGGAGACGAGCTGCGACGCGCGGTGGAAG
This sequence comes from Planctomycetota bacterium, assembly GCA_029259635.1. GTDB lineage: Bacteria > Planctomycetota > UBA1135 > UBA1135 > OFTM34. Next base: position 14,214 of record JAJDEU010000041.1, read on the forward strand.
GTGAAGATGGCGCGCGCGCGGAGGGATTATTGCGCGGTGCCTTTCGAGCTGGTGTGTCACGCCAAGAGATCGAGGCGTGGCTCTTCGCGGCTCTCTCCGATCACTTCTTGAACTTCGGCCATCCGCTGATTTATCTGATCAAGAGCCAAGAGTTGATGGAGCGCGCTGGCGATGAACGCGCGGAAGAGATCCTGGCCGGCCAACTCTATGGCTTCGTGCTCTCGACTCGCGAAGACACGCTGCCCTACATGAAGGCTTACTCGGACCGATTGAAGTCGATCGAAGCCGAGTTGCCGGAGCTCTGGAGTGGGGCGGATGGGCGGACGCCCGTCGATGCTGGGGCTGTTCGCGACGCGGTTCTCGACGGTAGCTCCGGAGAGGCCTTCGACGTTGTGCTCGGTGCTCTACGTGCTGGCGCCGCGCCCACCGAACTCGCCCGCGCATTAGTGGGCGCCGCTGCGCATCGATTCTTGCGCTTCGATGATGAGTTGGATCGCAGCCCGGACGTTGTTGAGAGTTGGCTCTGGGCGACGCACCGGTTTACGTTCGCGAGTGCCGTGCGAAACGCCGTCGAGCGTTTTCATTCTCCGGACGCACTGCGCTTTCTCTTTCAAGCCGTTGCCTTCATTCATTCGGGTCGCGGTATGGATCTGAAGGTCGCGGAGCGGCAAGTGATCGAGCCGGAGAGCGCAACTCTCAACGAAGTCTTGGCTGCAATTTGGAGTCGGCAATCTGCGGTCGCCGTGAACAGAGTCGCGGGCTACCTACAGAGTGGAGCGAGCCTTCGTGAGTTGCGGGAAACGATGGAAGATTTGTGCCTAGCGGATCCCGTCGTTCGACCGATTGTTGTCGCACATGTTCTCAAGACAACGGTCGCAGCTTGGGAAGAGTTCGACGCGCTCGATGGACATGTCGACCAGGCCACTTCGCTCCTCGCAACGGTACGACTCTTGGCCTCGCCAATAGTGGAACGTCGCGTTCACGAGCTTGCTGGTCGGTCACTTCAATGGGTCGTCAACGGAGTCATGCCCAAGAAGTTGACGCAGTAAGTGGAGTGCAAAAGCCGCTCTTTCTTCGTCGTGTTTTCGAGACTGCTCCGGGAGCTTGTTTGGTATTCGAAGGCAGACACGCAGCCACAGCTCGCAGGCGTCGGTTGAATTGACAGATATTGGTGGGTCGCCTACTTTGGGGACCCTTTCACCCTCTGTTCACCACACCTACATGACCACACCAAGAATCGCAGCAGCGGCTTTCTTTTGCGCCATTTTCGGGAGTCTCGGGAGCGCCCAGATTCTCAGTGGAACGCATCTTCCGGAGGATACGTTTCGCCCGACTCCGTACAAAGGCTTCCACAACTTGATCACGACGGATATTGCGGGGCGTCCGCTCCCTCAATTTCCCGGCTTCAGTTTTGTTCAAAGCTTCTATGAGGGCACCGACGTCAACGCGTCAGTTGACCTCGCGCGATTGAACCATCTCACTCCCGGAACCTACGAGCTCTTCGTCGTTGCGGATCAGACCGCGACAGAGTGGGCTCCGAACGAGGAGCTGATCGATGTTCGCGGATCGTCACAGACCGTGAGCTTTACCGGAGCCACGGTGGCTTCCAACGCCGTCACGATCGACACGGGCACACTCTCTGCCGACGCGGGTCTGCGACTCGCCATCGGTTACGACGTTGTCATCGATGTCGACGGCGATGGTCGTCTGACGAATGGCGACGTGATCGACGGGTACGGCGCAGAGCCCGGCTTTTACGTTGTGCGCGATCCCTCCAGCGATGGGCCGCTGGGCACCATTGAGACCAACGTTACGGTGACCGGCGTCAAGGCGGGGTTCGAAGGGGAGAACCTCTTTTATCCGGACAATATCAGCAGCTTGGGGAAGCTTCCCCTGATTGTGATCAGCCACGGCAATGGTCACAACTTCAACTGGTACGACCATCTCGGTCATCACTTTGCCAGCTGGGGTTTTGTGGTGATGAGCCACCGGAACGATACGGTCCCGGGAATCCAGACCGCGTCGCAGACAACCCTGACTCACACAGATGCTTTCTTGGGTAGCCTCGGCACGCTCGATGGCGGCATCCTGGATGGACACGTCGATGTCAGCCAGATCATGTGGATCGGTCACAGTCGTGGTGCAGAGGGAATCGTCCGCGCCTATGACAAGCTGTTCGACGGATTCTATGTTCCGACGAACTACGACATCGACGATATCAAAGGCCTCTCAAGCATCGCTCCGACGATCTTCCTCAGTAAGGATGACACGAATCCACACGGTGTGCCTTTCCACTTGTGGACTGGAGCGTCGGACAACGATGTCAGCGGATGCGCGAGCAGTTCGATTGTCTACACCTTCCTGACCCATGAGCGCGCGCTCGGCGATCGTTACTCCACTTACCTCCATGGCGCGGGCCACGGAGCTTTTCATAACGGTGGAGGTTCCTTGGTTGCGGCCGGTCCATGCCAGATCAACCGAACCGAAACGCATCGGATCATGAAGACCTACTTGCTTCCGCTTGCACACACCTACTTCTACGGGGCTCCGGAAGTGCAGGAGCTCCTTTGGCGACAAGACGAAGAGTTCCAGCCGGCGGTTCCCATCGCGGGACCGTGCATCGTCATCAACAAGACGTACCAGCGTCGTACCGTCGCCCGCCAGGCGATCGATAACTTCCAGTTCTTCCGGGATATCATCACCAGCAGCCATGGCGGAGCGGTGAGTTTCTCCATCGACTCGGCTACCGAAGGGGTGCTCGATGATCCGGATACGAACTTCACGTTTAGCGCCGTCGAGCCTATGAACGGCATGACTTATTCCATTACCGGAGAATCCTGGCGTGGATTAACGGTCGACTGGAGCGCCAATGACCAGAACGTGGAGTGGGAGATCAGGACCGGCAAGAGAGATATCTCGAACTGGGAGTACCTAACCTTCCGCGCAACGCAAATTACCCGTCACCCGAACACGACGGCGGTGCTCGGTGACTTGACCTTCGAGGTTGAGTTGCGGGATGAGCTTGGCAATAAGAGTTCTATTAATATTGGCGCGTACGGTGGAGGAATTGAAGAGCCCTACCAGCGCACGGGATGCGGCACCGGAACAGGGTGGAGCAACTTCTTTGAGACGATTCGCATTCCAGTGGCCGATTTTGAAACGGATGGCGCAGTGATCGACTTGAGTCGCATCGAGGCCGTTCGCTTTGTCTTCGGTCCTGCTTTTGGTTCGGCCGTGGGGCGCATGGGTATTGATGATCTGGAGCTCACCAATGGTTAATTCAACACGTTTCGGCAGTAAGCGCTTCGTCCTCGGAACTCTTGCCGTCATGGCTGTCGCAGCCGCAGCGGTCACCGCTCTTAGTGATCGACGCGCGGTCGAGGTCTCCGTTGTTCGCGGGAGCTCGGAGAAGGTTCACTCCATTCTCGCCGCTCTCCCGATAGAGGTCGGGACTCCGTTCGCCCACGACTGGAGTTCCGAACGCGCTATGGTTACCGGCGGCTGGCTCTTAGCACTTGAGGTGGAGCCGGAAATGCTCGTGCGCCACCAAAGCGCTGACCCTGTGCTCTATGTCGGAGACCATGCCGTCGAGCGCATCAACAGCGGTGAGAACTCGGGTCGAGTCATCGTGATCGTTCCCAAGCGAATCGATCTCGAGAATGCGCCGATCTACTTCGGTTCGGCGGCGCTTCCCGAGAGCGTTAGCGCTTCGACGCGAAAGCTCGAATTGACACGCGCGCGCAACGACGGCGCGAAGCCCTTCTCCGAGGCAGCTCTAAGCGCTGCTTATAAAAAGGGACTCAGTGGCTCGGACACCGCGACCGTGGAGTTCCAGGACCGCCGAGCGGTCTTGGAGTTCGCCGCGCAGTGGATCTATGAGTTTTGCCCCGACGAGACGGAGTTCGCGAATAGCTTGCTCTTGATGTAGGGACGAGCACCGACACATCCTTGGTCTGGTGAACGCACCAGGCCAAGGATCGCTCACTCTGCCTCAGCGGGGTCGCTTGCGCGGCTTCTTGACCGGCTTGGGAAAGACGATGGTCTGAAGGGCCCAGTCTCCGCGGGGCGAGATCCACCAGGTCGCGATCACCGCGCCGCTCTCGACTTGGAGAGTGGTCACGCACTTCTCCGGTTCCGGAGTGTCGAGGTCGTAAGAGCTGATCTCGGGGAAGTTCGTCCAGCCTCGATTGGTGAGCGAGGCTTTCAGTGAGACTTGCATGCGCTCGCGGAAATCAGGAGCGAAGAAGTCCGACATGGCCTTGGTATCGGAGCGTTTCCAAGCGCCCAGGAAACGTTGGAAGGCGGGGTCGAACGGAGGGATCGGCATCTGGATGTTCAAGAGGAACCAGTTGCGCTCGCGCCGGACCCAGTTCATGGAGATCGGAAAGTCCCCGAGCTCGTACTTCATCTCGACTTCATTCTCCGTTGCGACTCGATCGTCGCGCACGAGCGGCGGAAAGGACCGGCCCCAGCCGTGGCCATCCGCGAAACCGAAGAGGCGGTCGCCCTGCCAGGCGCGGGTCTCGGGGGCGAAGTAGGCTCGCAGCGTGACATCACTGGCCCGCGGCCAAGCTTCCTCGAAACTCTCCACAGTCTCGTCGAAGTCAATGGGACGAACCTGCGAGACGACGATGAAGGTCGCCGCGGTGCTGAGCAGAGTTGCTCCAACGGCGATTGCGGCTGAGATGCGCCAAGCCCGACGGCTCGCGTTGCGCATGACGCGCAGCAAGCGCTCGTGCCTATGACCGGAGTCCCCGCTCTCGATCCTGCGCCTCGTGCGTTGCGTGGATTGCTGCAGGATGTAGAGGTCGGTGTGCGCGTCGACGAGCTTTCGAAATCGCAGAGCGGGGGAGATGGCGATCCAGAAGAGCGCTGCCCAGAAGAGGCTCCAGCCGAAGGCGAGTCCGAGCGGGTTGGGACCCATGAGGTGGACGACAGACGCGGCGCTCGCAGAGAGCGCGATGATTAGGGTCCAGACGAACGGCTTGAACAAGATCTGAACCGCGCCCATCAACATCAGGATGGTGAGCAGAGTGCTGAGAGCGACGACGAGAAGCCCGGGCTCGTAGGGAATCTCCGATCTCGCCATGGCCAGGATGGCGGTCAGGGTCACCAGCGCGTAGCCCAGTGCACCCGCTCTGCAAATCCAGCGGAAGGCACCGATCCATTTGTACCCATGCCGCAGTTCGTGAGTCGCTTTGCGGCGAGCGCGCGAATCCTCAAGGGGATCCGAGTATTCGGGTTCGGCGTCGAGGTCCTCGCCGCACTCCACGCAGACGTGCGTACCCGCGTGATTGATGGCGTGACAGTTCGCACAGTCGAGCGCGCCCACCAGGTGTCCGTGTTGTCCGGTTTCGTGTCCCGGTACGCGGACCAATCCTTGGCAGAGCTTACAGGTGTAGGTCCGGTCCTCATCGGGAACCGAGTAGCCCTGTCCACAAGCCTCGCAGATAGCGTGAGTTCGTTCGGTTGCGGTCATCGTATTCCTCGCGGGAAGGCCTTCGTACATCGACCCCCTACGATACGGCGGTCGAGTTCGAGTCCGAATGCGAGGATGTTCGCAGAGAGCCCTTAAAGAGGATCGTAGGGTCGCTGGCCTAAGCCGGTAAGCGGGGCGAGCTTCACCGAGCATGGCCCATGGGTTCCCTAGCTGCGCGGATTCTTCGAGAGGTGTCACGCTTTGAGCGCGGGAAGGAGCCTCCTTTCACACGCCCAAAGCGATGCTTCTAACCGTTAGCTCGGGTCGAAGAGGCGTCGGTGGGCCGCGCGTGCGTCCGGTGACTCACGCGCGACCGCCTCCGCTTCTAACTGCGACGCCGCAGTTACTCGAACTACTGGAACCGCCCGCCAAGCCCGTAGACCTGGTAGTCCGTGGAACCGACCACGGTGCCGACGCCAGTAGCCCTGTCGATTTTAATGAGCTCCGCAGTATCAAAGTTCGCCCCATAGAGCACGTCGCCCGTCGAGTCGTAGGCCAAGCCGTTCACGTTGTCGAACCCAAGCGGGCCGACGACGGTGCCTTCACCTGTCTGGACGTCGATGGCTATGAGGAGATCTGTCTTGGTATCCGTCCCGTAAAGAGTTTCCGTGGAGGTGTCGAAGGCCAAGCCTCGAACTCTCTCGAATCCAATCGGACCGATGTCCGAGTGAGCTCCAGTTAGCGGGTCGATGCTAATCAGCCGATCGCTAAAGAAGGTGGATCCATAGAGCACCCCTGCACTCGGGTTGTAGGCCAAGCCGCGGACAACGTCCGAGCGGACCTTTCCGATGCACGTGCCACAGCCATCCGCGGCGTTGACTCGGAACAGTTCTCCGGTGTCGGAGCTGATGCCGTAGACCACATTCGTGGTCGAGTCCATGGCCATCGCGAAGACGCCGGTAAATCCGAGGGATCCGACAGCGGTTCCAATGCCGGTCGCACGATCGAGGGTCAGCAGCTCGCCACGTCCTCGTTCGTAGACCATTTCGGCACTGGGGGCTTTAAACCAGTTGTCTTCAATCCGTGTCGCGAAGAGCTTGTCTTCGTGTCCATTGAAAGTCAGTCCTCGAGCGTGGCTGAAGCCAATCGGACCAAGGAGTGATCCTTCGCCGGTGGCGGTGTCGATGGCGATCAGCTGATCACGATTCCTATCGAGGCCATACAGCATCAGAGAGCCGGTGTCGAAACCGAGTCCTGTGATCCGGTACGGGCCGATTAATCCGACGGCAGATGCTTTAGCCGTCGACGTGTCGACCGTGTACAGGCAGCCGCCAGATTTGAGAGAGTCCCAACCGGAAGCCGACGCCGCATAGAGCGTGTTCGTCCAGGGGTCGAAGGCCAGGCCTTCGATGCTGGGGATACCGGTGTTGCCGATTTCAGTCGCCATTCCGGTCGAAACGTCAATCCTGAACAGATGGCCGAAACCGGTGTTCGCTCCATACAGGATGCATGTGTTGACATCGAAAGCCAGGGCTTGGATGTCGCTGTGACCCAGCGGGCCAATCAATTGTCCCATGCCTGTTCTGAGGTCAAGGGAGTACAGGTTGTCGTTCTCCGTATCGGTTGCATACAGCGTGTTCGACGCTGCGTCATAGGCTAACCCGCAGGCTTCTCTGAGCTGCATCGGTGCCATCGCTTCGACGGTCGCATCGTAGCGATCAATCTCCACGACCTCCGAGCGATTGGCTTCTGAGCCGTACAGCGAATCGGAGTTCGGGTCGTACGCCAGTCCTTTGAAGTCCGTGTTGGGCTTCTTGGGTATGAAGCTCAGAGCACCGACATATTCGGAGGACGGGGTGGTGAGGTTAATCCTGTAGAGATTCTCGTTGCTTGCGCCATAGAGGACGTTCATCTTCGAATCGAAGGCCAGACCATCGAGGTACAGGAAGCCCACGAATCCAATGTCGAGACCGAGTCCTGTATCGGTGTCGAACTTCAGAAGCTTGTTGCGCATGGAGTCGAAGCCATACAGCGTTTCGGTGTGGGGATCGAAGGCCAAGCTTCGGACATTTTCAAAACCCATTGGACCGATCTCAGTGACGGCTCCTGTGTCCATATTGACTCTCAAGAGCTGATCGGAGTTGATGTCGGTTCCATAGAGCGTGTCTGTGACCGAGTCATAGGCGAGGCCATCCACGCGGTTCAGGCTGTGGGTGCCCATGGCCATGCAAGTTCCAGCGGCCATGTCCATGGCCGTCAGTTGGTTGGTATACACATTCGTCCCATAGAGCGTGTTCGTCTTGGAGTTGAATGCGATGTCCCTGGTTTCCATCATGTCGAGGCCGAAACCGGAGCGGGCCGTCGCTTCGCCCGTAACAGGGCTGACGGCCATCATCTGATTGGTCGACGTTGCGGCAATTGCCGGTGATCCATCGTCGTTGCTTCCTTCTCTGCAACTCATGGCAAAGGTGACAAAGAGCGTGAAAGTAAACAGCTTTGAACGTTCTGCGAAGTTCATTGTAAGACTCCTTTCGAGGAGTTGTTTAGGTCGCCGACGAGCAGAGACTCCTCTAGAGACTTGTGGCTCCAATCGCCGACACCTCCGTTTTAGACTGTCCCCGAAAGCATTCAATTAGCAACGCCGCGTACCGCGCTGACCAATTGGAGGTACCGCAAATTCGCCTTAGTGGGAAGAGATCGGCTAGCTCCTACGCCCTCCGCGCAGCTTCGAAATCACGAGTTAAGTACTAGCAGTCCGTGGTGAAAGTGCTTTGCTCTATGAGCAGCAAATTTTTAGTCGGGTTGGTGCCCGGAAACGAACCCGAATCCATAGATTCGGGGAGGTTTTTGGGTGCCGACCTGGCCAAAAATCGGCCGCTTATGGAGT
>JAJDEU010000042.1 GCA_029259635.1 Planctomycetota bacterium
GAGCTCCTGGGAATGGGCTAAACCGTGAAGGTGTAATACCGACCTCGGTACCGATCTAACCTTTGGGAGCCCCGAACCAATGGCATTGCGCCATTGGTTCGGGGCTCCAAAAGTTTAGATCTGAACCGAGTTCGGTATTACACCTTCACGGATTAGCCCATTCCCAGGATCTCGCCATCGACGAGATCGATTTGGTTCGCGCGGGGAATGCGCGGGAGGCCGGGCATTCGCATGACGTCGCCGGTCAAGACGACAATGAACCCGGCGCCGGCATTGATCTGGAGTGCGCGGACGGTGACTTCGAAGTCGCGGGGGCGGCCACGGAGTTTGGGGTTGTCTGAGAGCGAGTTTTGAGTCTTCGCGATGCAGATGGGGAGATTGGCGTAGCCGAGGCGCTCGATTTCGACGAGGTCGCGTTCTGCAGCGCGGGTGAAGGCGAAGTCGCGCGCGCCGTAGATCGTGCGGCAGACGGTTTGGATCTTGTCGGGGATACTGTCCGACAGTTCGTAGAGCGGGTGAAAGGGGGTGCTGTGATGTTCGGCTTGTTCGATCAGGACTCGGGCGAGCTCAAGAGCGCCTTCGCCGCCTTTCTCGAAGTGGTTCGCGGCGGCGAAGGGGATGCCGTTTCGCTCACAGAAATCCGCGACGACAGCCACTTCTTCGTCCGTGTCCGTGCCGAATCGGTTGATCGCGAGGACCGGGCGCTCGCCGAAGTGGCCGATGTTCTCGATGTGCTTTTCGAGGTTGGGAAGCCCGCGCTCAACGGCGCCGGGATCGGGACTCGAGAGCTCGTTGACGGCATTCCCGCCATGCATCTTCAGCGCTCGGATAGAAGCGACGAGAACCACGGCCGCCGTGTCGAGGCCTGCGCCTCGCGCTTTGATGTCGAAGAATTTTTCGGCACCGAGGTCAAATCCGAAGCCGGCTTCGGTGATGACCCAGTCGGCCAAGTGAAGTGCGGTTTTGGTAGCAAAGACGCTGTTGCAACCATGCGCAATGTTGGCGAACGGACCGCCGTGAAGAATCGCGGGCGTGCCCTCCATGGTCTGTACCAAGTTGGGCATCATCGCTTCGCGCAGGAGCGCAAGCATCGCGCCCGTTACGCCCAACTGACCTGCCGTCACGACATCCTTTGATCGATTGAATGCGACAACGGTTCGATCGATTCTCTCGCGCAGATCGTCGGGACTGGTGGCTAAACAGAGCATCGCCATCAGCTCGGAGGCTGCGGTGATGTCGAACCCAGACTGCCGCGGCATTCCGTGCGTTCTTCCTCCGAGCCCGATGATGGCTTCGCGAAGCGCGCGGTCGTTCATGTCGATCACGCGTGGCCAGAGCACGCGACGAGACTCAATCCCCAGTTCGTTCTCAAAGTGCAGGTGATTGTCGATCACGGCTGCGAGCAAATTGTGAGCGGCGGTAATCGCGTGCAGGTCGCCGGTGAAGTGCAGGTTGATCCGATTGGACGGGACCACTTGCGCCTTTCCACCACCCGTGCCTCCACCTTTGATTCCGAAGCAGGGTCCGAGTGAAGGCTCGCGAAGGGCAAGGCAGACGGATTCACCGATCTTGGAGAGCGCATCGGCAATGCCAATCGATGTCGTGGTCTTGCCTTCACCTGCCGGCGTCGGTGTGATCGCCGAAACGAGGATAAGCCGTGGCGCATTCGGTCGAACACGCGGTTCGCCGAGCAACTTGAGATCAATCTTCGCGGCGTCGGAGCCGTAGGGGTGCAGGAATTCAGTCGGAACGCCGAGTGTCTCGGCGACATCTGTAATGGGTCGCATGCCTCCCAGCCTAGCGGGTCGGCATCCCAACTTCCCGCGTCTGTTTAGGAGCTCTGCGTATTTGGTTGAGCCGATTCGCGAAGTGCGTAGGACCAATCCATCGTGAACCGGGCGTTGATTTCGCTGAGTGGGTTAAGGACTTCGCGGCGCGTGTCGGAGGAGCGGTGGAGGTAGGCGTCGATTCCGAACGGACCGACGTAGCCGGCCTTCGCGAGGGCGTGCCCGGCCGTTTCGAACGCTTCTTGTAGGTGATTGTCGTGAGAGCGCGTGAGCTCGTCGGGCGCCGCATGCGCGGTCTGACTCCATGCGCCAGAGGGAGTGGTCTCCTGAAAGCACGGTCTGGAGATCATGATTTTACCGTCCGCAGCGACCCATCCGCTGCGCGTGAACTCCCGTGTAATCCGGGCCCAGGGCTCGATGACGAGCGGGCCGCGGCGCAGGCTTGCGATAATCCAATCGCGCTCGCCTTGGTCGGGCTTACCCGAGCGGATGCGTCGGCGGCCGCGTCCCGCCGCTCCAAACGTTCGTCGCACGAGCCACCCCATCGGGCTCGCACTCGAAAGCAGAGAGAGCGTCTGTTCCCAGTCATGTGCGACCGTCTTGGCGAAACTCTCTCCCCGCAGAGTGTCGTGCAGCTTCGCCGAAAAGGGGCGGGAGTTGACTGTACGAAGGACCTCGACATCCAAAACGAAACGCGGTCGAGCGCCGACGGTGCGTAGCTGAGTGACCGCGCGTGGCGTTGGAGACCAAGCCAAGCCCGGTAAGTTATTGGCGACGGTCAGGTCGATCCGATAACGCTCCAAGGAATGATCCGCTGCCTCCAAGCCGGTCTCTGGCGCGCGGAACAGTTCGAGTTCGGCAACCGAGTTGCCATCGCAAGTTTTCTCGCGCAGCAAGAAGTCGCCCGGTGCGAGCAGCTCGAAAAACAAGCGCGCTTGCTGACGCGCAACGATCGAGCGGAGGCGCCGGTTGGGCGCATAGCTCCCCACCGTCTCAAGCTCGTGCTCGGCGTCGAGGTTGAGCACCCAGACATGCGGAATCCCCGCCTCGCGCGAGGCAAGCGCCGGTCCTTCCTCAGCAGCGAGAAACTGCGAGCCTCTCGGGGAATTCTGTGTTCGAGTCTCTGTATTCAAGAGGCGCCGAATTTAGCACCCCGATTCCGAGCGCGCACGCCGGGGCGCAAGCAAGATTTGCGCCCGTGGGCTACTCTGTAAACCCCTCATCGCTGGCTGATTGTCTTCGCTTGATCCCCCCAAGCATGGACGAGCGATGATCTGATCCTCACCCCATCTTCGAGATCATGCGAACCGTTACCACAGCCCTCATTCTGGCGCTCTCCTCTGTCCTCTCCGCGCAAGGACTGGGCACGCACGATCAATTCGAGTCGGACGGAATCACTCTGATGGGGTGGATCCCCAACGGCGAGTTCGCGAACTTCGAGGGCGCCGATGATTGTTGGGGTTACACCTCGCCGAGCGGGCGTGAGTACGCGATTATCGGAACGACCGGCGCGATCGGCTTCGCGGAAATCACGAATCCTTCCGAGCCGGTCATCGTCGCGTCACTTCCTGCACCGAACAACAATTGGCACGACATCAAGACCTATCGTTCCTATGCCTACTCCGTGAGTGAGGGCGGAGGGGGGATCAAGGTCTTCAAGCTCAACCGGATCGACCAAGGGATCGTGAGCAACGCGGCGAACATCACGTCGGGAGGAGCCTTGGGCACGCACAACCTGGCCATCGATACGACGAGCGGATTCCTGTATCGCTGCGATGGCGCCGGGTTCAACGGTCTGCGCATCTACAGTCTCGCGAACCCCGAGTTCCCGAGCCTAGTGGGTTCTTGGACGGTTCGCGGCGTACACGATGCGCAGGTCGTGACCTACGACAGTGGGGTCTATGCCGGGAAGCAAATCGGCTTTCTCGCCTCCGACGCGTTGGGCTTTCGCGGTCTGACGATTGTGGACCTGACGAGCAAAGAGAACATCCAGATACTCGGGAGCGTCGAGTACCCGAATCAGGCGGTCGCTCACCAGGGCTGGCTCTCCGCGGATAAGTCGATCTTCTATTACGGAGATGAGGCTGACGAGATCTCATTCGCGTTCTCGACGCGGACGCACATGTTTGATGTGAGCGACCTCTCGAACCCGACCTACATCGGACTCTTCTCCAACGGAAACTCGGCCTCCGATCACAACCTCTACACAAAAGGCTCTCTGATCTTTGAGGCCAACTTCATGAGTGGTCTGCGGGTCTTCGATGCGACGAATCCGACCAGCCCGGTCGAAGTGGCGCATTTCGATACGCAACTGAGTTCGGATGACGCGAAGACGGAGGGATTGTGGAGCAACTACCCGTTCTTTCCGAGCGGCACCATTATTGGAAGCGACGAAGTCAAAGGGCTTTTCATCTGGAGGCTAGGCGAACCGAAGCTGACCTACAGCTTTCCGAGCGGTTTGCCCGACCCGATTTCTCCCGACGGCGAGTCCATACGCGTGCACATCGACGAAGAGACGCTCGGCGACATGCTCCCCGGTTCATTGACGCTTCATGTGGTCGATTCGGGCGTCGAAGTGAGTTCTCCCCTCGTCGATATCGGCTCCGGCGATTTTCTCGCGACCGTTCCGGCGTCGAGCTGCGGCGAAGTTCTTCGCTATCGATTCACCGCACGCTCGACGGATAACCTTCTCTGGCGATCTCCCGCGAGTACGGAAGATGACTATCACTACGCCCTCGCCGCCTACTCCGAGACTCCGCTCGTCGACTACAACATGGAGCTCGATGCCGGTTGGACGGGTGGAGTCGCTGGGGATACTGCGAACGATGGAATGTGGGAGCGCGGGACGCCGAACGGCACCGCAGCTCAATCCGAAATCGATCACACGCCGGGAGCCGGAATGACGGCTTGTTGGTTTACCGAGCAGTCCACACCCGGCTTGGACAACGGCATTCGAGATGTTGACGGCGGAACGACGACCCTCTTGAGTCCCGCGCTCAACCTCAGTGGAACGACCGACCCGCACATCAGCTACTGGCGTTGGTTCCATAACGCGGGAGGCGCGAACCCCGACGACGATGCCTTTGTCGTGGAGGTCTCGAATAACGGTTCCAACTGGGTGAACGTGGAGACGGTGGGACCGACCGGTCCCGATGTTCGCGGCGGCTGGCGCCGACACGCTTTCCGGGTCCAAGACTTTGTGACGTTGACCAGTAACGTGCGCGTGCGATTCCTCGCGACCGATAGCGGGCCGGCGTCCGTCGTCGAAGCGGCGGTCGACGACTTCCGCGTCTTCGAGACGAGTTGCGGCGACTGCAACGGCAACGGAATCGACGACACGATTGATTTGATGAGCGGCAGTTCGCTCGACCTCGATGGCAACGGCATGCCCGATGAGTGCCAGCCCTTTAGCGCCGATGTCGCGACGATTTCCCTCTCAACCGGTGGAACGCAATCGATGGTTCTCGATGCGGGCGCTGCCCACGAGTTCATGTTCTATCGCATCTTCGGCGGCTTCTCGGGCACTTCCCCGGGCTTGCAACTCGGCAATGTTCTCTTTCCGATCAATTACGACGAGTACTTCGCACTCACGCTCAGCTCGCCGAAGATTGCCCCCTTCGGGGGGTTCAAGTCCAACCTCGACGAAAACGGAAAGTCGACGGCCTCGCTCACTCTCTTGCCGGCGACCGACCCGTCGCTCGCCGGAGTCACCGTTCACCACGCATTCGTTGCAGCCGAGATCCTCGGAGATGTCAACTTTGCGAGCAACGTGATCACCGTGACTCTAGTTCCCTAGCGCGTCGTTACTTCTTTCGCGCGAGGAAGGTCCACGTCGTGCCCATGACGGCGACGGCGGCGCACACCACCCAAGTCGTGACGTCGATGCGCAGGTTCCAGTCGTAGAAGAAGCCCGTCGCCAGCCCGGCGAGGGTGAAGGCGGCCGTCATTCCGAGAAACTCGAGCGCGAACACTCGCCCGCGAAAGGCGTCATCGACGTGCTTTTGCCACAGAGTGGTGGATGCGACCCAAAGACCGCTGCCGCCCATGTGCGAGAGGACGATGCACGGGTAGGCCAAGAGGAGCGTGTCGGTGAAGGCGAAGAGGGCGTATCCCGTTGCGCCGAACGCGTAGCCCATGGCGATTTGCCTGCGAAGCATCTGGTCGCTGCTTCCGACAAAAGCTCTGCCGAAGATGGGACCGAGCGCTGTACCGATTCCTCTCGCGGAAAACAGAATGCCGACGGCGAGAGCGGTCGAGCCCCCTTCTGTTGTTTCACCAAACCGCTCGCTGGCCATGATGGAGAGCAGCACTAGAAAGCCTCCGGCCGGTCCCCAGAAAGTCTTGGCTAGCACGGGCGCTAACAAGCCTCTCTCGCGCACGTGAGCGAGCCCGCGACGCAAGTCCTTGAGAAGCAGGATATCGCTCCAGTGAAAAGGAGCCTTGGTCGGCTCGCTCCCGCTTCGGTCGGGAATCGCGATTCGGAAGACGAGAACTGCGCTGGCTAGATAAGTGAAGGCATCGAGAATGAAGACGGTCTCCATGCTCGTCCACTCGAGCAAGAAGCCTCCGAGGAAAGAGCCGATGGCGAGCATCGAGCTCCAGGTTGCTGCGGAGAGCGCGTAGGCGGTGTGCAGCGACTCTTTCGAGACGGTATTGGGGAGCACGCCGGACTTGGCCGAGTCGAAGAAGATCCCCGCGCCCATTTGCAGAGCGACGATGGTGTACAGGAGTGGCAGGTCATCCGCGTCTTTTACCGCGAGAAGAACGAGGACCAGAGTGGCTCGCGCTAGGTCCGAGCCGATCATCAGGAGTCTGCGGGGAAGGCGATCGGCGACGGGTCCCGCGATGGGGCCGAGGACGGCGCTCGGAAGCCAACGCAACGCCAGCTCGACTCCATAGAGCGCGCCGATGCCGACGGCTGCGCTCGGACCCGAGAGCTTGTCGATCAAGGTGACGACGGCGACACGTGAGAGCCAGTCTCCGCCTTGGCTCGCGACTTGCGCTAACCAGAGTCGGCGGAAGTTCGGAAAGGCGCGGAGCAGCTCGAACATGGCGGGCTGCTTAGCGGTTCGTGGTGAACGTGCTTTGCTCTAGAAGCAGCAAATTTACGGTCAGGTTGGTGCCCGGAAACGAAACCGAAGCCTTAGCTTCGGTGAGGCTTTCGGGTGCCGACCTGGCCAGAAATCGGCCGCTTCTAGAGTGAATGACTTTCACCAGGGGCCGCTTAACGGTGTAGTCGACGAGAGGCGATCGCGAGCGAGACGATGGCGAAGGCCAGCAAGACGCACAGGGGCTTCACGACCTCGCCGAAGCTGGCATCGTGCAGGAAGGCGTCGAGGTAGGCTTGGTGCCCCCAGTAGAGCGGGGAGAGGAGCGCCACTTGCTGAAGACTAGCGGGCATCGCGAAGTGCGGAATCATCACGCCGCCGAGCATCGCGAGGATGATGATGGAGGTCGCTCCGAAAGCTGCGGCTTGCTCGGCGGTCTTCGCGAGCGACGCGACGAGCAGCGCGTAAGAGGTCGCGGCGAGCGCGGAAGTTAAGGTGATCGGGATGAGGACGCTCGGATTGGCGCCGAGCTCGAGCGACATGTCGGAGACGAGTGGCACGAGGAACACGCCGACGGCGAGCATGCACAGAAACTGAAGCGCGCCGACGACGAGATAGGGCACGACTTTGCTCAGGAGAACGGCGCTTCTCGGAATCGGGTAGGTGAGGATGCGGGTCAGGGTTCCCTCGGTGCGCTCGCGGAAGAGGCTGGCGGACAGCGGCACGACGATGAAGAACATCGCGAACAGCGACCAGCCGGGGACGGACTGTTGGAGCGGCGTGGGGAGCGGGTTGGAGCCGCCGCCGCTCTCGCGCAAGAACAGGTTCGCGTCGCGCTCGATGTCGGGGTGCTCGCCGCGCGGATCGACGAGGGAGTCGAGAATCGTCTCGAGCATGGCGAGCGAGAGGCCGGAACGCAGCGACCAGCGATAGGGCGCATCGAGCTCTGGCGAGGCGCGCCACTCGAGTTTATTCTCGCCGAAGGGCTCGCGACCGTAGGCGGACAGATAGTCGCCGGCGGCTTTCGAGAAGCCAGCGGGAATGCGAATCCAGGCGCGCGCGGTACCGTCTTGGAGGAGCGCGTCGGGGGAGAGCTCTTCCGAAGTCTCGACGAGCGTGAACTCGCCGCGCTTCTTCAGGGTGGCGACGAGCCGATCGGAAAACTCGCCGTCATCATCGATCTGGAACGCGACGGGCAGGCTGGTTCCGACCTTTTCGTTGTAGATGTCTTCGAGCGCGAGCGAGAGGATCAGCACGAAGAGCGCGGGCATCGCGAAGAGCAGCAGGACGGCCTGTCGATCGCGCAAGAGAACCAGAGCTTCCTTGGCGCAGAGCGTGCGAAGGTGACCGAAGAAACTCATGAGTCGCGCAGCTCCTCGCCGGTGAGCTTCAGGAATTGCTCTTCGAGGGTCGGGCGACGCGTGCTGATCGATCGAACGAGCCCGCGCTTCGCCAGGGCGTCCAACGCTGCGAGTTCGCGCGCCAAGTCCACACCCCGGAGCTCGACCTGTGACTCACCGATCTGCTTGGCATCGTGTCCGGCTGCATTCAGCTCTTCGAGAATCGCGGCCGCATCACGCTCGAGTTCGAGTATCAGCGACTCGCGTGCACCGAGCGATGCGAGCTCGCTCGTCGGCGCTTGCGTGAGGACGCGCCCGTGATCAATCACGACGACCTCGCGGCACATGCGCTCGACCTCTTCCATGTAGTGCGTCGTGTACAGAACCGTCGTGCCCGACTCGTTCTGAGCCTTGAGCGCG
This sequence comes from Planctomycetota bacterium, assembly GCA_029259635.1. Lineage (GTDB taxonomy): Bacteria > Planctomycetota > UBA1135 > UBA1135 > OFTM34. The sequence continues at coordinate 8,596 of JAJDEU010000042.1, forward strand.
TCGAATATCGCAAGCCGCGACTGCGCATCCACGCCAACCGTCGGCTCATCGAGAACTAAGAGCTTCGGCTCGGACAGCATCGCGATCGCCAGATTGAGCCGACGCTTCATTCCGCCCGAGTATCGTTCGACGCGCACGCTCGCGTGTTCGGTGAGTCGCACTGCGTCGAGGACCGCCGCCGTGCGCGCTTTTAGTGCGCGGGCGTCGAGCCCTGCCAATCGACCGAAGAACTTCAGGTTCTCCGTCGCGTTCAAGGTCGAGTAGAGCGCGAGCTCTTGCGGGCAAAAGCCAATCGCTCGCTTCGCCTCTGGGTTCGCAATCGGCTCGCCGAAGATCTCGCACGCGCCGGAGTCGGCGGCGAAGAGTCCGATGATCAGATGAACCAGCGTCGTCTTGCCCGCCCCGTTCGGACCGAGCAGCGCGGCGAATTGCCCCGCCTCGACGGAGAATCCGACACCATCTACCGCAGGCTGGGACGAGCCGCGGTAGCGATAGGAGAGCTCCGTCGCTTTGAGCGCGGCCATGGTTTGTTCAGCGCGCCGCTGCCGCGGTGCCGGTTGCCAACGAATGTACGCTCTTGCTGGGCGCGTAGGCGAGCAGGAATCGATACAGCTCTTCTTCCAACCGTGCGCATTCGACCAAAGCGTCGGCGACAGTGTCGAGGTCGCCAGTTCCGCGTCCCTTGATGATTCGGCCGCAAGTTCCGGCGAAGTTCGAGCGCCAGCAATCGCCCGCCTCCGTCATGCGCTCGGAAGCCTCGAGCCACGGCTTGTGTCCGAGCAGCTCGCCAGCTTCCTGCAAAAACGCAGCGTACATAAACCGGAATCCCGCGCCGCCCGAGCCGACTTCCTCCTGCATGCGGATGATGTGCCCGAGCATGAGCTTCTGTTTGCGCGCCTCCTTCGACTTCCATGACCGAACCGCGCGCGCCATTCGGCGAATCCCGCGCACGCCGATGACCGGAACGGGATCCAGCATCCTGCGCGCAGCGCTGTTCACGCCCTTCTTTACGGCGCCCACCAGGTCGGGCTCGCTCGGCACTTCGGTGGGGTAGTAGAGCGCGCCTTTAGGAGCCAGCACTCCCTTCGCGAAGCGCGCGCGTTCCAGCGCATCCGCGTCCAGTCGAACGGTCTCTTCGAGCATTGGATCGGAGAGCAGGAAATCGTCTCCGCCGCGCTCAAGCGCGATCAGGTTGTGCCCATTGAACTGCGACCGGAACTCACTCGGAAAGTAGGAGAGCCAGAACATGTTGGTCTGGATTCCGACGGGAATCTCGCGCGCGAGTAGGTCGTCGAGCTCCGCTTTGCCGCGCGTGCTGGAGCGAAAGGTTTTGCGCTCGAACTTCACCCCGAGCCGTCGGCAAGCGAGCTTGAAGATGTTGCCGGGATAAGAGCGAAAGCTGATCAGCGGCATGCCCATCACTTTGATGAGCGGCGGAAAGAAGAAGAAGATGCCGCTGCCGAGCCCGAACACCATCGGTTCGGAGAGCTCAAGCCCCTGGTGTCGCAGAAGCGATGCCGTCACGCCGCTCTCGCAGTGCGCCGCGTGCAGGTGGCGAAACTCACTCATCGCCCGCCTGCTCGTTGTCGGAGAGAAAGACGTGGCGCGGCGCGTCGGGGATTCGATCGAGCTCTTCTTGCCCGACGTCCAAGACCTGCGAGTAGCGCGCCTTCAGCTCGGGCGAGAGTTGCGCGTAGACCTTGGGCTTCATGTGACGCTTGACGCGCCAGGTCGAGAGCCCCACATGTTGCGCGGCCATCTTCGGAGTCATCTGCCGCGTCGCGAAGTGATAGGCGAGCGGAGAGAGCGTTCCGCGCTTGGCCGCCTGCCGCGCTTCCTCGACTTGCTCTTCGAGCTCCAGCAGCGCTTGCTCGGTAGCCACCCGCTCGACTTCCCAACCCGCGCTCTTCGCGAGGACGTAGTGCTCGTCCTTGCCGACCGCATAGCACGCGCGCCGGTGCCCCTGATAGAAGGACTTCTCCTGCGGGACGTCTTCCTCGCGCACGGTCTACTTGCCGACCACGGTCAGGAGCGCGTAACCCACAGAGAATCGCGCGCTCTCGGGGACGAAGCACAGAATCTTCTGACCCGCCTTGAGTCGACCGGAGTGGTACAGCTCGTCCAGCATGATGTAGATCGATGCCGAACCGGTATTCCCGCGCGTCTTGAGATTGGTGAACCACTTCTCTTGAGGAATGTGGAAGTCGATCTCGGTAAAGCGCTGGGCGACTTCCTTCGCGAAAAACTCAGACGAGTAGTGCGGCAAGAGCCAGTCGATCTCAGAGGCTTCGATCGGGTGGCGGTCGCGTGCGTGCGCGAAACCGTCGCTGATCGTGCGCTTCGAGATCTCTTCGCCCAAGAGGCGCGCATCCTGCGTCACGTTCAACATGCCGCTCAAGACGGCCGTGTCGAGGTCTTTGGCCTGACGCCAACCGATCAATGTGCCCGCGTCGTTTTTCTCGGCGCCCCAGTACATGCAAGCCTCGAGCTCGTTCGCATAGGAGACGGTCTCGATCCACTCGATGCGCAGAGACAATCCAGTCTCGGAAGGTTCGCGTTCCAGCCAAACCGCGCCGGCGCCGTCGGAGAGCATCCAGCGCAAGAAGTCTTGGCCGAATTGAAGTACCGGAGTCTTGGCGAGCTCGTCGTCGCTCGGGCCTTGGGCGAGTTCCCGATTCGGAAAGTTCGCCGCGCGCAAGACTGTCGAGGAGAGCTCGGAGCCCGTTGCAACTGCGGCGTCCGCTTGACCGGAGGCGACGTTCATCGCCGCGAACTTAAGTGCAGTCAGTCCGGAGAGGCAGACGCCCGAGGTGGCGAGCGCTTCGCAGGGATGAATGGCGAGTTCGCCGTGCACCATCAGCGCGTGGTTCGGCATGAGCTGATCCGGCGAAGACGTACCGCAGGCGATGCAGTCGAGGTCGGCGAGGTCGCGACCGGAGTTCTTCGCAACCGTTCGAATCGCGTCGGCGGTGAGCTGCGCGTTCGTGTGCGTTTGTTCGCCCGTCTCGGGATCGATCGCGTAGTGACGCGTGTCGATTCCGTTGCTGCGGAGAATCGTTCGGCGGGCGCGCGATGGGCGGCCGTTGATGAGCCCGAGTACGGACTCCATGCGCTCATTGTCGATGGGCTCGCCTGGCAGAGTGGAGCCGACGCCGACGATATGAACGGGCGGGAATTGGGACATCGAAAACTTAGTGGTGGTCCGGCTCGGGGGCCGCTGTCCCGGATGGGGATCGGAGGCGTTCGATGTAGGCGCGCAGGGGGCCGGCGACGAACGGATAGAGAAGCAGCCTCAGGATAATCGAGACTGGGATCAAAATGAGGATCGCGAATATAAGGTAGACAGCGAAAAGAGTCAGGGTGAAGGCGCGGAGGATTGAGCCGGGGGGGCCGGAAAGGACCGCTAACTTCGCCCAGAAGGGGAAGCTGACGAGGGCGATCAGCTCGGGAACGACGAAGCGCTCCTCGATCTCGACCGCTCCCAGGCCTGTGAGGAGGGGGCCAACCGGGCGTTTCGTGAGCTCATCGGAGCGGGCGGAGAGCGCCTCACCAAACCGGGAGAGCCCCTCGATCGTGCTTTCCGACACGCCAGCGGGGGGGAAAACGCGCAGGAAGCGATCGCGCTTGCCGGTGAACATCCAGCGAGGGGTGCTGACGAAGGTGGCCCAGGTCGGGCCCTCGTCGGTGACGACGACGTTGTCGGAGAGCTGGGCTTCCAGCCGATCCAATTCGCGCTTCATTTTCTCCGATGCGGTGTGCCACATGTTGCGGCAAGCGACGAGGCTCACGACCGGCCTGTCCCGGAGGACACGGGCGCTCTCGGACTGGAGGAAGCCCTGGATCGGCAAGGACGGAGCGAGATACCAGACGGTGTAGGCGAGGATGACGAGGTCCCAGTCTCCGTCCGGGTCGAAGCTCGGCGTCTCGATCTCTGGCGCGATGCCGAGTACGCTCTCGGGAAAGACGCCGACGAACTCGCCGAGCGACCACGGGAACGGGTAGGCCGTCTTGGGCTGAATCGATTCGACGTGGACTTCGAATTGCTCGGGATCGAGCCCACCGATCATGGAGTCGAGCGCACAACCGAGCTGGCCGGTTTGCGAGAAGTAGATCGCCAATACGCGCTGCATAAGGGCGGAAGATGCTACTGATCCTCGAACAGAACTCCTAGCTGTCCGTGGCAAAAGTCAGCGGTGCCACCGAGCGCGCCCTTTCCACCCGCTCAGCACGCGCAATCTTCGCCGAATCCGCGGGCGGATCCGCGTTCGCGAGTCATCAGTCCAAAGCTCCGAATGTGCACTAAATCGCGTCTTCGCCCCGTCCGGCCTCCACGCGCGAGTTTACTCCGGCTTGCGGTGCAAGTCGTCGAGTTGCTTGCGTGCCTCCGCGAGCTCGGCCTTCACGCGGCGCAACGCCTCGAGCTGCTTGCGGTTCTCGCTCTCCATATCATCCAGGTTCAATTTCGATGTGCTCGTTGAGGTCTTCGCGGCACGCAGCATTCGCGAAGCCTCCAGCTCCGCAACCTTGTCCTGCAGTGTCTTTCGAATCTCGACCGTCTCGTCGAGGTTCGGCTCGTTGCGACGCGCGTCGGCCAGCTCGTCTTCCAGGTGCATGACGAGTTGAGACAGCTCCTGGTTTCGTTTGCGCAAGCGTTCGATCTCAGCGACCGCATCCAAGCTCAGGCTCGGCGACATGGCCTCGTCATCGTCTCGCAAGATCTCGACTATGGCATCCTGGTCGCCCAGGCTGATTCGGGTTCCGTCCAGAAGAGTGGGTTCCGTTATTCGGACGCCTTCGATGTAGGTGCCGTTCCGAGAGTCGAGATCGATCACGACGTAACCCTTGAAGATGCGCACGTGGCGCTTGCTCACATAGGGCTGGTCGATGCGGACATCGCACTCGAGCGATCGACCGATCATGACGCACTCGCCCTGCACGGTGATGTTTTCGTCGGGCTCGCCGGGGCGAAGGAGCCGAAGCTTGATAACGGAATCGGACAAGGTGAAGGAGAGTTGAGGTCTAGGAAAAGGATCCAGCGGGCCGTCTAGGCGTAGAGAATTCTAGCTTTCGACTCCTTCGAACTCCCGAGGTGGGCGGCTGAAAAGGAACCGTTCGGAGTTTGGCGCCTGGAGAGACTATCCCTTGGGGGGGCGCCGGGGGCGGCCGTATAATCCGCAACTTCCCACCGGGACTAGCAGCCCATGGCAAAAGTCATTCACCCCATGAACGGCGTCCTTCCGGCCAGTTCGGCCCCCGAGAGCTTCGCTGAATCTAATGCCTGTCGAAATATGGCTGCGACTGCGTTCCTGGGCACCAACCCGCCCGAAATGCCGCTGCTCATGCGGAAAAGCGCTTTCACCGCGGACTACTAGCTACCTCTGAGACTTGACAAGAGAGACCCGTTTATGAGCCCTGATAGCGAAGAGCCCACCATCAATCTGCCGAATAATGACGACGGGGATCAGGGGCGCAAGGATCCCGAGACCCCGCCTGGCGAGGGTGAGGAGTTCGAGGCGACGGTAGTCTCGGAGGTCGGAGAGGACATGACGGTCGTCACCGATGCCGAGGAAGATGCGACGATGGGGCCTGACGGCGAGACGGCGCCCCCTCCCGTAAGAGCGACGGCGCCACCGTCCACGACAGAAGCCACGGCTGGCGGCGCTTCCCACGTCTTCGCCAACCGATTTGAAGTCGTCGCTCTGCTCGGCGAGGGCGGGATGGGTCGCGTCTATAAGGTGCGAGACCGTCAGATCGAAGGCCGCGAGGTTGCGCTGAAAGTCTTGCGTCCGCGCTACTCGCGCAACGCGCGCTTCCGCGATCTCTTCTTCCAGGAGATTCGCGCCGCTCAAAAGTTCGTCTCCGAGCAGGTCAATCAGGTTCGCGACACCGGCCAGATGGAAGATGGGCGGCTGTTCCTCACGATGGACCTCGTCAGCGGCGAGGACTTGCGCGCTCTGATGAAGCGCGAGAAGTCGCTGAATACGCGCCACGCGCTCGAGATTATTCGCCAGATGCTGCTCGCCCTCCAGAGTGGTCACGAGCAGGGCTTCGTTCACCGCGACGTCAAGCCGCCGAACGTGATGCTGGCGACGCAGGTCTCCAAGACCGACGAGAATCCCTACGGTGTCGGCGTTCGTCTGCTCGACTTCGGTATCGCTGCTCTTGCCGCGGAAGTGGGCGAAGGCACGGTTGCCGGCACGCCGATGTACATGTCGCCCGAGCAAGCGACCGGCCAGCGCCTCGATGCACGCTCGGACTTGTTCTCCGTCGGCATCGTGCTCTACGAGATGCTCTCCGGTGCGCGGCCCTTCGAAGGCGCGACGCTGCAAGAGATCTCGACGTCACTGGTGGAGACGCAAGTCGCGCCGATGATCAAGGGCCTCGATCACCTCAAGCCGGCGGTGCAGAAGATCCTGCGCAAGGCGCTCGAGAAGGATCGCGATAAGCGCTACCAGAGTGCTGGCGAATTCATCGACGCGATCGAGAGCTCCAAGGCCTATCGCGTGGAGACGGGAGCGCCGGGATGGGTCAGTGGATTGCTCGTCTTGTCGCTGCTTGCTGCTGCGGGCGAGGGCGGGATCATCTACATGAACGGGCAAGAGCTGGATCGGCTCAACGAAGACCTACGGGTTGCCGGAGACACTAAAAACGACGCGTTGCTGGCGGCGGAAACGAAGTACCGGGGCGAAGTGGGGGAGACGAAAATCGCTCATGACGCGATTGTGGCGGGCCTAAATGAAGAGCTTCGCAACCTTAGGACTCAAGTTACGAATCAAGGCTTCGAGGAGCAGACCGACAATCTTGCCGAGAGCGAATTCGAGCAGATGAAACGAGACCTTGAAGCGGCCATCGCCGACGCCGCAGAGGCGAAGGCGGAGCGAGCTCTCTTGGCGAGTTCGAACGCGAAGCTGTTAGAGGACTATCGCGCGCTAGAACAGCAGGTTGACAGCAATGATATGCAGCAACGGGCTGAGCCGCAGGCCATCAAAGGCTTCGATCAGTTCTTAGGATACATCGATAATGGGCACTGGACGGTTGGTGCGGAGTTCCTCAGCAGGCGCATCTCGGAGAATATTTACGTTCGCGATGGATTGAGCGGCGGTGACGAACTGCAGGTGTTGGCCGATGCGGCCAAGTTCTTGGGGGAGTACCTAGACGAGCTTGAAGCGGGAGGGGAGCCTCGACGCAAGTTGCTTAGCCAGGCTGAAAGTCGAGCAAGCCTTGCAGAGAGTCAAACGGGACAGTTTGAAACCTCCGCTAAAGTTTGGTTGACCTTCAAGCTCGAAGGGGAAGTCAGCGATCCGGCACGGTTGGCGAGCTGGGTGCAGGCAATCGAGAAGATTAAGGCGAAGATTGCCCTCACGTTTGAGGAGCACAACTCTCGGTCGGCGGCCGACGCTAAATTGCTCACCGACGGAAAAGCGGATCAGGATCCCTCACCGGTGATTGCTTCGGGCGAAGAGATCGGCTGGGACGACTTTGATGTGTTCTTCGGGAAGCTTGTGGCGTGGATCGAAACTGCTGAACGCGACGGAAGTCTCGATCTCGAAGCGCTAAAAGGGATTTCAACCCTCGATGAGTGGGGGGCTTACATCGTCAGCTCTCAGAGTCAGGTTCCCGATCAATACGCCGACGTCATTCGCTGGTTCTATTACGCGAAGAAGTGGTACGTCGATAACGACGCGAGCCTGATCGGGCCGGGGCTCGACGAAGTTGCGCAGAGTGGCTCGACACCAAAATCCGATTGGCGTGCGGTGCTTGCCCTTCAAATCGAGTTAGGCGGGCTTCCCGATGTGATGGGGAAGTACGCGCAGTGGTATCGCCAGGAAAACCGCGGTGGAAAGATTCTCTGGGTACAAGATCGAGTCAAGGATCGTCCGGAGGACGTTTCCGGAACGGGCAAGGTCCGCTGGTCCGTCGATCGCTTTACCTATGACCCGAAATCGAAGCCTTCGCAAAACGTCGAGTTCGAGTTTCAAAAAGGTGTCCTCTACGGGCCGGGCAATGTGCAACTTGTCGAGCTGTTCAATCCCGATGCCAAGGTGGCTTGGTGGGAAGCGCCGGCCGACGTAACGACTCAGAATTTTCTTCAATTTCCCAGCGAGGACGAGCTGGCGCAGTTTTCGTCCAGCTATCCTGCGCCCGGGTTGCCGTGCTTGGTGTTTGTCGATAAGAACCGAGTCGAGAGGTGGTTCTCACCCGAACTCGGCATCGTGTTCGAACATAGCGAGGATCGCTACACTCGCGAACTGTTCTGCCGGTAGGCTGGTAGAGCCCACTCCGACTCCGTCCCCTTCAAGATATGAATCAGAACTCTCTCGTCCTCGCGCTAGCCGCTTGCCTGTTCGGATGCAGCAGCATTCCCGATCCAAACCCGAACCTCGGAGGACCGCCCCAGAAATTCACCGAGTTCGAAGCGGCAACCGAGGAGTACTCCATCGCGGTCGAGGCTCAATTCGATCCCGGCTATCGAAAGCTCTTTGGCGCGGAGTTGCTGGAGAGAGGTGTGATCCCCATTCACCTGAAGGTCAAGCCCCATCCCGAAATGGCGGCGCTCGGCTTGGTGCGATTCCTCTCCAGTAGTTGGGAGCCTCGCCTCTATCTCCAAGATGGAACCGCCTTGCTCGCTCTCAACATCGAAGACATGAAGAGCTTCGGTGAGAAAACCTACGCGCAGGCGTTGGAGCATCGCTTTGTGCCCGGAAACCTGGAAGCCGACGGCAAGTCGGGCTTCTTGTTCTTTCGGGTTCCCTCGAAGCGCGAGTTCACCTTTCGGGACCACACGATTACGCATACACGGGCGAAGTCGATTCGCCAAATGGATCTGTACCACTCTCTCCTGTCCTTCAACATCAGCATCAAAAGCGAAACCCATCCCTTTTATGTCGGAGTCAAGCCTCAGTGATGAGCAGAGTTATGAAACGAGCTGATATGAGAATTGCATGTTCTGTCTTCGCCGTCTTCCTGGCGGGGTCGTGTTCGACGCTGGATATCTACAAGCCGAACCAGGCGACGTTGAGTTCCGCTCTGAAGGATATTGAGTCGGGACAGCCGGCGAGCTTGGAACGCGCCGAAGCTTCGGCTCGCAGCGTTCTGGTGAGCACGACCGACGTCGCGAAGAACTATCGCCTTCAGCGTTTCTTCGCCCAGTACTTGCTGGCCCGTCTTCACATGGAGGCTTCCGCGAAGGGAGCGTTTCTGAAAGAGCCTCAAGTCGAGGACTCGATCGGTCTGGGCGGCGGCGCGCGAGCGCGGGGTTCCGAGGTTGCTCACCTGGTGGCGACGAGCTATCACTCGGCCTACGGAATCGATCTGTACCCCAGTGCGGTCGGCCAGCCGCTCACGATTAAGGGGCAAGCTCTGCTTCCGCCCGAGCTCCAAGCCATGGGTGTGGACAGCGCGGGCAAGCACCTTCAGCTCTGTCTGCTGACGGCTTATAAGCGCCTCCGATTCGAAGAGATGACCGCTCAGATTCTCGACGGGATCGGAGCGACAGATCTCGCCACGCTCAACCAAATCGTCGAGGACGGCCAGGCTTCGAGCTCGATGAAGCCCTGGATCTACCGCGCGATGTGGGCGCGATTGAAGGGAGCGGATCCCCAGGACGCCTATCAATACGCGGCAGCTTGTCTCGAGAGTGCGGACGACCTGGAGCCGGGGGCCGAGAACATTCACGGCAAGGCGATCGCCACGTGGCTGGAAGAGAGCACGTTTAAGTTCGTGTGCTCAAGCTGCGAAACGCCGGTGAGCGTGGACTCCCGAACATGCTCGTTGTGCAGCGGTTCCGAATGGAGGCACGCGGTCTACTTGGGGAGCGAGCCGGCGACCGAATAGCCGATCTCTTTAAAGTGCACGGGGCGCTTCGCGGTGATCGCGGAGCGCCCCGGCTTTATTTAACTCGCCAGAGCCGAACGGGGTCTTCGACCAAGGGAGAGAGGAAAGAGTCGGTGAGCGCTTCGAGAGAGAGCTCGAGGTCGCCTGCAACGTGATCGACGAGGGGGAACTCTTCATCGCTCGTCGTGAGGAGACCGGGGGACGCCAGGCTCTGGAGGACTCGTGCGCACAGGTGGATCGCGCGCTCTTCATCGGCCGCGAGATCGCCGGCGTTCATGGCGAGGTCCGTGCCTTCGCGCTCGTACAGTTTGTCGTGGAGAGCCGGGAAGGCCTCGGGGTCGTTGAGGACACTGACCATCCAGACGTGATCGCAGGAGACCAGGTTCGCGTCGTGAAGGTCGATCGTTTGAATGAGCGGGAGTTCGAGTCCTAGCTCACTCGCGACTTCGCCCATGCATCGATTGAGCTCGCGAGTCTCCGGGTTGTCGAGGCTGAAGGCTTCGATCTTGCGGTCGAGGAGCAGGGTCTCGCCCAGCATCGGGCCGAGCTCCGCGAGCGCAGCACCGACGTAGAGGCTTCGTCCGGCGCCCGCGAACTCGCCGCTCTCTAGTGTCTCGACGATCTCGGAGGCGAAGGTGATCTGGGCCTCGAAGAGTGATTCGCGCGCGGGCTCATCGAAGAAGTCCTCGCCGCCCTCGAAGCAGTAGTGCTGGCCGAGCGCTATCCAGTCGAGACGCTGGAAGACCTCCGACAAGGCAGCGGCGAATTGAAGGTGTGCGTCCACTGGCGGAGTATGACACAGCGGATTGTCTGGGTGCAGCTGCGCCAGCCGTGATTGCGGACGATCATTCGACCGTGGACTGAGTAAGGAGCCTGAAAGTATCCCGGTCATTCGGATAGAGCGAAGTGAAGGTGCGTGTCCAATGCGCGAGCGCCGGCTACTGGGACTGAGCACGACGAGTGCTCGCCCGCTCCATCCAGCACCTTCCGCACGAATCCCTATGCAGCAACTCGCGCTTTTCGCCGTACTTCTCTTCTGTACCGGAGTTACTTCGGAGATCGCCGCTCAGGCCCCAGCTCAAACTCCAGCAACGGACGATGCCGATCAGGCGTTTCGCTCTGGCCGGTACCAGCTCGCCGCAGAGTCCTACGCCAACAGGGTGGAGGCGGGCGATGAAGATGCGCTGGCGTGGTACCGGCTCGGTTACTCACTTCACGCCCTCGGGAAAATCGAGGAAGCGCTCGTTGCTCACGAAAGAGCCGCGACTTTCGCAGGTCCGAATCAGGCGACAGCGGCCTACAACGCCGCTTGCGCTCACGCCCTCCTGGGACACGTTGACCCGGCGATCGATTGGCTCCAGAAGGCCGTGGGTTTTGGTTTCGGCAGCGCGGCCCAGCTCGAAGTGGATCCCGATCTCGCGAGTCTGCGCGGCGACGAGCGCTTCAATGCTCTGTTCAAGCAACGAGTCCATGCCGACACGTTTCGTTATCTACGGGCAATTCCAAAGGGAGCTCCCGACCAGTTCGACTTTTGGATCGGCGAGTGGGACACAGCGGTTTGGGCGCCGAACTCAAGTAACAGTTGGGCGCCGTCGGGAAGCCTGACCATGAAGGTCGAACCGGTGGCCGGCGGACAAGCACTCGTCGAGTGGGCCGAGGGAACCATGGGAGGCGGCAATCAGCTCGGCTTCAGTGTGCGTGTCTACGATCCGGCGATTGAAGCCTGGACCTTGATCCTCTGCTGGCCGAACACCAACAATCCGTTCTTCTATTCGATGCGCGGCGGTTTTCGTCATGGTCGCGGAGAGTTCGTTTCCGGGCTTGGCGGTGCGGGCGGCGGCCTGCTCTCTCAATCGAAGTTCACATTTTCCGATGCGGGCAAAGATCACTTGCGTTGGGATGGCTCGGCCACGGCGGACAGTGGAAGGACGTGGAACACGAACCTGCTCTTCGAGTTCACGCGTCGTTCTAAGGGCGCGGATGCACTTCTGAACGGACCATCGAGATCGAACGACAACGCCGCCCTTCCGATTTTTCGCGAACTCGATTTTTTACTCGGCAGGTGGATTGGGACGCGCACGTTAGCCGCAGGAGATTCGTCGGCCGTCGAGCTCGAGATTGTCTCCGTAATGGAGGGTAGCGCACTTACCTTCGTGCGAACGGTTGAGCTGACCGGCGGCGAGAAGAGCGAATTCTTTGCCGTCGCTGCGAACGATCCGACTCGACAGGCTTGGGTGTGCTATGAGATCGTGGAGGGAACCCCTCGGTTCGAGCGCTTTGAAGGCACAGCTACGGAGAATCAGATTTATTGGACTGGCAAGGCCGGGCCCGGTTCCTCAGGTTCGAGTTCTAAGACGCGATGGGTTCTTGATGGAGACATCCTGAAGTGTGAGCGTTTCGATAGCGCGGGCGCCGTGTTGTGGCGCGAGGAGTACATGCTCGAGAGGGGCATCGAAAATCGTTAAGGACCCGAGCTTGTAGCTCGTAGGCGAGAGTTCTTAGGCTCACAAGCGTGAACACTGCACGCCGAGCTTTGCGCACAATCGCCCAGTTCGCACGTGCTCTCGCGAGCTCGGCTTACCGAATGCACGCTCGAGATCGTGATGACAACTCAGATTCAGAGCTCGAGCATCGAGTTGACTCGGACTCGGAGGTGCTTTCCGGCATCTGGCTGAGCGCATTCTTACAAGTGCTTAAGCACGAAGAGCCCGCCAGGTTGGTTCATGATCGCATTCGCGAAGCGTGGCCTCTGCTCGAGCATCGAGATTCATTCGATGACTGTGCCGCGATTTGTGAAGCGTTGGTCGAAGTCTCGAACGATGTCGACCTTCCCGCGCTTCGACGCGACGCGCTTAAACACAGCGCCGGCGGCTTGCCGGAGCTCGCAGCGAACGAGTGGATGTTGGCGGCCACGAAATCGGGTCAGCGCTCGAAGCGCGGTGTGTTTACGACACCGGACGCGCTCGCAGACTTTTTGGTTGAAGAGGCTGATCGGCGATTGCGCGAGGAGTTTGGGCTCCCCGACGGACTGGCTGATGACTCGTCGTGGGGGGCGGTCGCTGAAAGATTGGGATTCAGCGTGCCTTCGGGCGTCTCCGCAAAAGCTCGGTTCGTCCGCATTCTCGATCCGGCGACGGGGAGCGGCGTCTTCCCGCTCGCGATCGCTCGGCGTGCGCGGAAGACGCTCTTCGCCAAGTGGGAACGCGAAGGGGTGACCGAGGCGAAGGCGCTCGAGCGGTGGAGTTCGAGCGCGGGCCCCGATCTCGCGCGCGCTCTTGTGCTCTATGAGTTGATGCCGGTACCGCGCGCGTTAGCGCGCTGGCATCTGAGTCATGAGTTTGGCGGCGCGTCACCGGAGGTCCGCGCCGAGAATCCGCTCGCGATTCATGATGAGCTTCCATTTCCAATCACGGTCACGCTCGGCAATCCGCCGTATTCGGTTCGCGCGGGAAGTTTGGACGCGCAATCCCGTGCGTTGATCGAACCGTACCGATTCGAGAGTGGCGAGAAACTCGTCGAGAAGGGTGCGCTGCGGCTCGAGATGCACTTGCAAGATGACTACGTCAAGTTTATTCGCTTGGCGGAATTGCAGGTCGAACGCGCGGGACTGGGAGTCGTCGCGCTCGTGACCAACAGCTCTTATCTGGATAGCCCGAGCTTGCGCGGTTTGCGCGCATCACTCGCGAACACCTTCGACCGTCTCGGTGTCGTTAACCTGCACGGCGCGCGAACTCGCGTGACTTCCGAGCTCCGCGAGGCTGGCGACCAGAACGTGTTCGGGATCGGGCAAGGCGTTGCGACGTTGGTGGGAAGTCGGTGCCGGCAAGAGCGTGAATCACTGTGCGCCACACACGGTGAGCTGGTCGGGTCGCGAGACTCGAAGCTGCTAGCGCTCGCCGGAGGTTGCGCGCACTCCGTTTCGAAGACGGCTCTCGAACCGCAATCTCCCGGTTGGTACTTCGTGCCGAGGGACACGCGTCACAGCGCGAGCTACGACAGCTGGATTGGCCTGAAACAGCTGTTTCAGAGCTCGGTTAGCGGAATCGTGACGGCCCACGATCGACTTGTCGTCGCCTTTGAAGACTCGGTTCTGCGCGAGAAAGCGCGACTGATCTGCGACGAGAGACTGTCGGTGGAAGAACTGCGCGCGGAGTTGGGTGTGCGCGACAACGCGGGTTGGAAGCTCGAGAGAGCGCGAGCGCGCTTTCTGAAGGATCCCCATCGCGAAGATTGCATCCGCGACTATTCCTATCGCCCCTTTGACACTCGCCGCATTCTCTATCACCCCTCACTCGTCTGGTGCGACCGCAGGCGTGTGATGAGTTCCCTGGGAGAGCCATCCAATATGGCGCTCGCTGTTTGCCGCCAACTCGCCGCCCCGCCGTGGCAGCACGTGTTTGCGACGCGCGAGTTGATGGACGACAACTACGTGTCCAACCGAAGTCGCGAGCGAACACATTTGTTTCCGCTCTATCGGAGGATGGATCCGCTCGACTCGCTCAGTCCGCTCGTTTCGAACCTCAACGACGAGGCCGTTCAAAAGCTCTTGCCCAACCATAGAGGAGTGCCGCCGGAGGACGTGTTTCACTACGTCTACGCGATTCTTCACTCGGACGATTACAGGGAACGCCATCGCGACTCACTTGCCGTTGACTTCCCGCGTATTCCGCAAGCGACGAGTGAAGAGTTGTTCGAGCGGTTGGTGCGCGCGGGGCGGTTGCTTCTTGATGCGCACCTGTTGCCCGGTTCGCGTGACGAAAAGTCTGCGTCCAGCGCTCTTCATATTCGCGGCAGCGGAGAACCGATCGTTGCACGCGGCTTCCCGAAATTCGCGGATGAGCGCGTTCTGTTGAGCGAGGATTTCGCGCTCGAACCGATTTCCCGCGCGGCTTGGAATTTCACAGTCGGCTCCTATTTTCCGTGCCGCAAGTGGTTGAAAGACCGCGTGGGAATTCGATTGAGCCCGGAAGATCTCGCCGCCTACGCCCGCGTCGTCGGTGGAGTCCTGGCGAGCCTGAGAGCCCTTGAGGAGCTCCCGAAGCTGGCCGCACCTGTTGCCGTCGGCGCCAATTCTTCATCGTAAGTCCCTATTTTATAGCGACCTAGCGCACTTTACCGAGCCTTCGTCAACTCTGGGCTCTCCCGAGGTCGATCCAGCCTGCAGCCCGGCGGGAAGCGGGCGTTTCGTTTTTCCCGGCGATTGGCCGGGTTCGGGTGAGGGACATCATGAGTATTGGATCGACTCTTGGAGTCGTGTTGCGCGCCTCTCGTGGGCTCGCGTTGTGCGCTGGTATTTCAATCGTGGCTGCAGCCTGTGGCGGCGGTGGCGGAGGCGGTGGAACGCCGAGTGCCGGTAGTCCTTCGGCTTCCGGACCGGCGGCGCCGGCTTCGCTCAGCTTGACGACGGCGAATGGAAACGTGCTCGTCAACTGGAGCTCGGTTGCGGACGCAACTCAGTATCGCGTGTACTCCAGCGACACGGCGGGCATCGACCCGACCGGGATGTCCTACGTCGAGGTTACCGAGTCGCCGTATCAGATCTCGGGTGCAGCGAATAACGCGGCGCTCTTCTGTGTTGTCACGAGTGTCGGCGCGGAGGGCGAGGGCCTACCCTCCATCGAGCAGAGTGTCATGGTCGCTCCGTCGGCCCCGCTGAAGTACTACCCGACTTGGTATGACGCGACTCCGCTCAGCACGTTCTCGTACCTCTATGAACCTGGCCAGACCTCGGCGCAAAACGGCTCGAACCTGAAGGCCCTCATCGCGAGCCTCAGCCCGGGCGATTATCTCGAAGTCGGCGGCGGCACGTACACGATCAACTCGCTCTTCGATATCAGCCTAGTGGGCACCGCCGCGAATCCGATCTGGATTGTGGCTGCCGATGGCCAGACGCCGATTATCACGCGCGATAACGCGAGCCAGAACACGGTCAACATGGGGAGCGGCGGACCCTGCAGCTACGTCTGCATGCGCGGCATCGAGATCACCGGCGGGAGCATCGCGCTGCGGATGTATGACTGCGACAACATCTGGATCGACAAGTGTCACATCCACGACTGTCAGGACAATGCGATCGCGGCAAACTCGGTCAACGTGAACAACCTGACCTTCACCGAGAATCACGTCCACGGCACCGGCGGAACGGGAGAGGGCTTCTACATCGGCGGAAACTTCGCCTCTTCGATCGCCAACTCATGCGTGTTCGCGATGAACCACGTCCACGATACTTCCGGCACTCAGGGAGACGGGATCGAGATCAAGCAGGGCTCCTGGGGCAACTGGGTGGCGGAGAACATCGTTCACGACACGCCCTATCCGAGCATCCTTCTGTACGGCACCGGCGGAATGGCTAAGAACCTGGTCGAGCGCAACGTCTGCTGGAACTCCGGCGACAACGTCATGCAGATTCAGGGCGAAGCGATCGTCCGCAACAACCTGTTGATGAACGGCAAGTACGGTTTCTTCAGCAACGATCACCAGGGCACGGTGACGGACCTGGTCGTGGTGCACAACACGATCATCAACGATCAGTTTGGTGCGCGCATGGATGACTGGGGCGGCAAGCCGGGGATGATTTTTGCGAACAATGTCGTCTACAGCGAGCTACAGGCATCGATGCTGTTCAACGATGGCTCGAATGGCGTCACCGTCGAAGGCAACGTCGTGGTCGGAACGACGGGTGGAGTCGGCTCGGGGTTCACGAATGGAAACGGTCTGTCGGATTTCGTGAGCGCGAGCTACGACGCCACTCTGCGAAACGTCACTCCCTCTGGTACGGGAGCCATGGTCGGAGTGGGCGCTCAAAGTCTTGTGACGGTGGACGACCTCAACGGGGATATAAGAACGGCCCCCGTTACAGCGGGAGCCGTCGATGGTTGATCCGCTGCTAGCAGATGACTGCTAGAGCCGTGTCGCGCGCTTAGCGCTTGTGATCGCCGCCGCCGTCGCGGTCGTGTCCGCCTTTGTGCTCGCCCATGTGCTTGAGGTCGGCTTCACTGAAGTAAGCGTTACGCAGCTCCTTGACCAGTCCGCGCAGTTTCTCGACGTGCGCGGCGTCCGTAGTCTGCTTGCACTTCATCGCGGCGACCGTGATTCCGTGGAGGACCTTGAGCTGTCGGACGTAGCGCTCGGCGCCCCCGCGGTCTTTGGGCGCTTTGATGCGCTGAGCGAGCCAATAAGAAGCGACCTGCTCTTGGATCGCACCGGCATGGGTGTCCTTGTTCATGACCCACCGGACCATTTGGTTGTGAGCGAACGAGTCGGCAGCTTCCATTTCGCGGATCTGCGACATGCCTTTGGCAATCGTTTCGATGTCCTCTTGCATCATGGCGATGCGCATCTCGTCGCCATAGATGCCGCAGGGAACCTGGCAGTGGAAGGGAGCCGCGTTGGGCTCGACGGGGGTTGCGGCGTTGGCGAAGCCGAGCGAGACAGCGCCGAGCAGGGCGGCGGAAAGTGCTAGTCGATTCATCGGAGCATGGGGTGGTGGTTAGGAGTCGGATCGGTGTAAGGCGGCATGATAACGAACGGATGTGGTGAGCTGGCCTGCTCCTCAATCGTTAAGATCCGTGGCCCCATACCGAATCCGGAAACACCGCCATGATGCCCCTTGCTCCTCTCCTGCTTCTTTCGCTTTTACAGACGACGGCTACCGAGCTGGCGGTCGCCGAACCGGATCTGCGCGAAGCCTACGACGTGCTCGCCTACGAGCTTGAGTTGAAGGTCGATCCGGTAGAGGAAGCCATTTCGGGCTCGAACACGATTCGCGCCGTGGTTGTCGCCGATGAGCTGAGCGTCTTTCGTGTCGATTTGGTTAGCGAAATGGTCGTGGAGTCGGTGATGAGCGGAGCGGACACGCTCGAGTTCACGCATGAGAACGACTCGATCTTGTGCACGCTCCCGGAGACTGCCGTCCAAGGTAGCGAGCTAGCGATTGAGATCACCTACTCGGGAAACCCGAAGGCGCGAGATAGCTTTTCGGGGTTCCACTGGTCACGGACCACGAACGATCGCCCTTGGATCAACACCTCGTGCCAGGGGCCCGGCGCTCACTCCTGGTGGCCGTGCAAGTCCTCGTTCTATCACCCGGAGGACAAGCCGGAGCGGATCTCCATGGCGATCACGGTCCCCAGCGAGCTCTACGCGGTTTCGAATGGGCGACTGGAAGGCATCGATGACGGGGGTGACGTGCGGACCTTTCGCTGGCGTCATGACTATCCGCTCGAGACCTACTCCGTCACGCTGAACGCGGCGCCTTACGTCGTGGTCGAGTCGGAGCTCGAGCTGCCCGGTCATGATCAGCCGGTTCCCTTTGCCTACTACGTCCTGCCCGAGAATGCGGAAAAGGCCGCCGTTCAGTTTCGACAGGTTCCGGAGATGATGCGCATCTACTGCGAAGCGTTTGGGCCGTTCCCTTTTGAGGGCTCGAAGATCGGGCTGGTCGAGACGAACTTTTGGGGCATGGAGCATTCGACGGCGATCGCTTACGGGTCGAGCTATCCCGCATGGTGCAAGGAGAATGACGCGCCCGATAGTTATGCCCGGCGCAACGTGTTCTTCGACTACATCTTGATTCACGAAGTTGCGCACGAGTGGTGGGGCAATGGCGTGTCCGCGACGGACTGGGGCCACTTCTGGATTCACGAGGGTTTTGGCACTTACGCGGAAGGGGTCTACGTCGAGCGAACCGAGGGGCGTGAGCGCGCGGACGAGTACTTCAAGACTCAGCAGCGTTCCGCTCTCCGCTCGGGACCGAGGTCCAGACTCTATCGGGGCGAGGGAGTGAACTCGCGCGAGGCATACGCCGGATTGATCTATTCCAAGGGTGCGGCGGTGCTCAACACGATGCGCGTCATCCTGAACGACGACGATGCGTGGTGGCGGGCCGTGCGCGAGTTCAACATGCGTTTTCGATTTGGCAACGCGAGCACGGACGACTTTCGGCGTGTGCTCGAAGAGATCTCCGGGCGCGGCTGGAAATCGGTTTTTGACAGCTGGGTCTACGGCGAGGGCTATCCGTCGGTTACGGGATCGGTCCGTGCCGTTGAAGGCGCCATCGAGCTGACGACCTCTAATCTGGGGAGCGGGGAGACGGAGTTTGAGGTGCCTCTGGATCTGGCTTGGACGGAAGCCGGCGAGCGGCGCACACGCCGCATCCTGATCCAGCCGGGTGAGTTCTCGACGAGGATCGAGTGCTCTGGAGTACCGACAGATTTGGCCGTCCTCCATCTCGACCGCGTGCTCGGAAAGCACGAAGTCACCGTCAACTGAGGCCAGAGCAGCCTCAAGCTTCGGCTTCGCTCGCAGACTCCGACCTGACCATGAATCGAGGGCTCCAGAATTGGGGTTACCGGGGGCGTGGGCGTGAGAGTGGGGATACACTTTCGCGCGAATGCCCTCCGGGGCTCCCTTGAATCATGCCTAACGATCCTGCGCCGACAGTCTCCGGTTGGGGGCGAGTCGCCCTGCCCGGCCGAGAAGAGTACTCCGAAGACCTCGTGAAGCTGAGCGAGGGCGCTGTGCTGTCGCGCGGCCTCGGTCGCGCCTACGGGGATTCGGCCTGTCCGCCCGCATCGGATCCGCGCGTGGCGACCACCACGCTCGCGGACCGGATCCTGTCCTTCGACGAGGAGACCGGCTTGCTCCGCGCCGAAGCGGGGCTCTCCCTATTCGAGCTGAAGCGCCTCTTCCTCCCGCGCCTTTGGTTCACTCCGGTCACACCCGGCACGCAATTCATCACCTTGGGCGGCGCCGTGGCGGCGGACGTCCACGGCAAGAACCATCACGTCGCGGGTTGCTTCGGCGAGCACGTCACCAAGCTCCTCATGCGCGTCGCCGATGGTCGGTTGATCGAGTGCGGTCCCGATCTCGAGCCGGAGCTCTTCTGGGCAACCGTTGGCGGTATGGGACTGACAGGACACATCCTCGAGGTGGAGTTCCGGATGACTCGAGTCTCCTCGCCGTGGATTGAAGGCGAGAGCTTTCGCGTGTCGAATATCGATCGCTTCATCGATGGACTGAAAGAAGCGGCGGCGGAATGGCCTATGACGATGGGCTGGATCGATTGCCTCTCGAAAGGCGACAAGTTGGGGCGCGGCATTCTGTATCGCGGTCGCTGGGCGAAGGCATCCGATGCGCCGAGCAAACCGCCGGGGCCGAAGAAGCGCGTAACGATCCCTTTTCAGTTTCCGGGTTGGCTCCTCAATAAGCTGACCGTGGCGGCCTTCAACGAGCTCTTGTTCCGCTCGCACATTCCCGAGAAGAAGGCCAGCATTCAGCACCCCGATCAGTTCTTCTACCCGCTCGACAAGATCTTGCACTGGAACAAGATGTATGGACCGCGCGGGTTCACTCAGTACCAGTGTGTATTGCCCGACTCGGCTGGTCGCGGTGCCGCGCGCAGTTTTTTGGAGTATCTGATCGAACTCGGAGGCGCGTCGTCGTTTCTGTGCGTGATCAAGGACTGCGGTCCGGAGAATCAAGGCATGTTGTCGTTCCCCATGCGCGGGATTTCGATCGCCGTGGACTTGTCCATTGATGACGGGACTAAAAAGTTGGTCGACGACCTCAATCGACGGGTGATCGAAATGGGCGGTCGCGTGTATCTCGCGAAGGATGTGTTCACGAGTTCGACGGACTTCAAAGCAATGGATCCGCGGCTCGAAAAGTGGCTCGAAGTTCGAGCGAAGTGGGACCCCGAGAACAAGATCCGATCTGCTCAGTCAGTTCGACTATTTGGAGACACTCAGTGAAAGTAGCGATTCTCGGCGGTACGAAGGGAATGGGGCGCTCGCTTGCGCGCGCGCTGGCGGAACGCGGCGACCACGTCTATCTGCTCGGACGCGATGCGGAGGATCTAGAGCGCTCGGCCAAAGACCTCGCCGTTCGCGGCGAGAACCGGTTCGAGGTGCAGCACGG
Organism: Planctomycetota bacterium; assembly: GCA_029259635.1. Classification (GTDB taxonomy): domain Bacteria; phylum Planctomycetota; class UBA1135; order UBA1135; genus OFTM34. The sequence goes on from JAJDEU010000042.1 coordinate 29,347, forward strand.
ACCGTGCGATTTGGGCGAGCCCGAAAAATTTGGCTCTGCGCTAGACGCTGCGAGCGATTCGCTCGGAGGACTCGACCTGGTCGTGTTGACGGCGGCGATCTATGGCGACCAGGCGGAACTCGAAGAGGACACCGAGCGCGCGCGCCAGTTGCTCGTGCTCAACTTCGCCAACACGGTTGCGTTCTGCGAAGAGGCCCGCAAGCGATTGCTCGCGAAGGGCGGCGGAACGCTCTGCGTCTTCTCGTCCGTTGCTGGCGATCGCGGGCGTAAGCCGATCGGAATCTATGGCGCGAGCAAAGCGGGCTTGTCCGCCTACCTCGAAGCGCTGGATCACAAATTCAGGAGTGAAGGGCTCGTGACGATTTGCGTGAAGCCCGGCTTCGTGAAGACGGGCATGACGGCTGGGCTTCAGCCTCCGCCCTTCGCGGGCGAGCCGGATGAGGTCGCGGCGATCGTTGTGAAGGCGATCGATAAGAAGACTCCGCTGGTCTACGCTCCGGGGATATGGCGCTACGTCATGCTGGTTATCAAAAACTTGCCGCGCTTTGTCATGCGGCGAATCAACTTCTGAGAGCGAGGACGGCGCGTGTCTCCTTTCCTTGAGTGTCGGCGACTTTGGCTTAGCCTCGCGCTCCTGATCTGCTCGGGAGCCTTTACGAGCTGCAGCTCCGAAAACAATGAGCCGACCTATGCCGGTCCACTTCCGGATGTCGTCATTGTGATGGTCGATACGCTGCGCGCGGATTTCGTCGATTGGGACCCGAGTGGCGGGACTCCCTTTCTCGCCGAGCTCGCCAAGGAGAGTGTCGTCTTTGAGGACGCGAGTTCTGCGGCACCCTGGACTCTGCCGGCGATTGCATCACTCGTGACGGGCCGACACGTGGTCGAACATGGGGTGGTCCAGGAGACTCGTCGACTGCCGGGCAAGATGAAGACGCTCGCCGAACGGCTTGGCGAGCGCGGTTATGCCACGCGCGCTTTTTATCGCAACGCCTTCGCTGGCCCGATGTGTGATCTGGATCGCGGCTATGAGTTCAGCGCTCGTAGTCCTTTCGACAGCGGTGGGGCCGAAATCCTTCCGATGTTGAAGCAGCCCGACGGAAGTCCGGATGAGCGGCCCTTGTTGCTCTACGTTCACAACGCCGAGCCGCACGACCCGCAAGACAAGCCTTCGAACAAGAGCATGTTCTTGAGCGACGAAGAGCACGAGTTCGTGAAGTGGTACGGCAAGACAGTGAGCGACTACCGCGTTCTCACTCGGCGCAACTATCAGCACTCAAAGCGAAAGAGTGAGATCGACTTCGATGCCGAGCAAGCCCGGCTCGTCGCCGAGCTCGGGGAACGCCAAGAAGAGGCTCATCGCATATACGCTCGTGCCGTAAAGGAGAGCGACGAGCGAATCGAGTCGATCGTCGAAGAGCTACGCACGCGGGGACGTTGGGAGCAGACGCTCTTTATCGTCGTCGCGGATCACGGCGAGGAGATGGGCGAGCATGATGGTTGGCTGCACGATCAGTCTCTGTATCAAGAGCTGGTGCACATTCCGTTCATGGTCCGATTTCCCGGTGGTGAATACGCGGGAACGCGAATCGACGATCCGGCGAGTTTGGTCGACCTGCTGCCGACCGTACTCGGCGTGGTCGGAGCCGATGTGCGCGAGGGCGAACTCGAAGGCCGCGATTGGAGCTCGGTTCTAGCCGGCGGAATTGCGGCGGGCGATGAGGCGCGAGTGGTCTCCATGCGCATCAACGAACGCAAGCGTTTCGGTCCGTGGCAGCGAGAGCGCGGCGATCGAAACGTCGCGGTGAGAGCGGGGAAGTGGAAAGCGATTTGGAGCGTGGGGCTCGATCGAGTGGAGCTCTACGACACCGAGAATGATCCCGGCGAGCAGAACGACCTCTCGACGAGTCAACCCGAGCGGAGCGAAGAGCTGGCTGAAGTTGCGCGGGCGGCCTGGGAGCGAATGAAAAGCCGAAGCCAGATCGTGGAGGGCGAGGGCTTCGAGGGGCTCGATGAGGGCGCGCTCGAAAACCTCGAAGATCTCGGCTACATCGGCGGCGAGTAGCGGTTCGCTCTTCCGCTCAGTCTCGAGGCACCCCGGCGAGAAGGGGGTGCAGAGCCTGCTCCGAGCCCCGACAAAAGGGAGGGTACAACCCTGGGTCGCGGAGGGAGCGTCCCAGAGGAGGTTCGGAATTCGGAGCAGGCCTTGCGTGGTGAGGAGGACACGAACTCGGAAGTCACGTGCCGGGGAGATCGACGGGCTTGTGTGCTGCTCGCGCTGGATACTGCGACGGCCAATAAATTAGCCGCGGTGAGGTAGGTGCAATTACCCAGTGCGGAAACGAGCACGACCGAACGATCGCCTTCACCCCTTCATCCGATAATGGCGCGTCCGGCCCTTCGCTTTTCCGCACGAAACCCCAAGCGTTCGAAGGTTGGGCGATGGCTGGATCACTAAGTCCTTGGTCTCCGGTGGCTTGCGATCATAGGACTCATCCAGAGTCGTATGATCGCAACGGCTCGCTCAACCCGGATGGCTAGGGCTTATCGAGCGCCGCTCGGGCCTCATCCACGAACAAATGGATCTCAATGTCCTGCTCGTGGCTCAGGTGATGGTGGTCGATCGCGGACTCGATTTTGATGAGCTCGTGCCAGAGCTCGTTCATCCGTTCCACCTCACCCCGCTGCTGGTGGATCATCGCGAGGAAGGCGAGGTTGTCGGGGTGCCGTCTACCCGCCAGTTGGATGGCGTGATCGAGCTGCACGCGTGCCTCTTCAAGTCGGCCGAGGCGGAACAGAGCTTTGCCGAGAGTGGAGGCGTAGCGCGCTCGTCTTGGATTGAGCTTGGTCGCACGCTCTGCCGCGCGCCTCGCAAGCTCGTAGAGGCCGTCACTGTAGCCGGTAATGCGAATGGCATAGCGCGCCCACTGGTCGAGTCGCGTGGGGCCGTTGTCGTCGCTCACATCCTCGCGCAAGTGCTTCTCGAGATAGGTCTCGAGCATGGTCGGCCTGCGCCAAGCCCGGTAGAGCTCGTCCAAATAACCGAGGACTTGGTCCGTCGAATCGTGCCGTGGTCCGAAGGACACCATGCACTCCTCCCAGGCGAGCGCCAGTCGCGCCTCGGCATCGGTGAACCGCTCTTGCTCGATGAGCGACCACGCCAGGTCGTCGAGTGTCGAGAGCGTCGTTTGATCCGAGAAGCCCCAGGCCAATCTTTGGAGCTCCCAAGCTTGCCCGAAAAAACCTTCCGCTCGCGCGGGATCGCGTTTGAACCGCAGCGCGTTATGTCCGAGTTTCTTGAGCGCGCTAGCTACCGGTTGCGGCAAGCGATCGCGGTGCGGACTGAGAACGCTCAAGATCTCTTCGCAGACAATTCGGTCGATCTCGTAAGTCTGTCGGAGGTCGATATTGAGGTACTCCGACAGAAGGCGAGCGACAACGATGGCGAGCGGATCGTCGTTTCGGAGGAGCTCGCGGCGGCGTTCGAGTACGAGGTTGAGTGCGGAGGCCAGCTCCCATTGGTAGGCTTCGCCCGTTGCGAGCGTGTGAGCGCCTTCGAGGACGACGATGTTGAGCGCTTCGATCGCGCTGACCAGCTCGTGATTTTCCTCGCGAAAGGCCGCGGCTTGCTTGCCCCAGTGCCAAGGTGCGTTTCGCGAGAAGGCCAGCGCATCGGCGAGGACCTCGCGATACTGATCGGCCAGGCCTGGGCGATTCGAGCGATCGAAGTGCTTCACGAGTCGGAAGGTCGAATCGATTCCGGCGCGACTCACGCTCCCGCGCTCCTGAATGATGCTCGTGTGGCTCTGGATCAGATAGTCCTCAGCCGCGACGATGTAGCCTTGGCCACTGAGGCATTCACCTAAGAGCGAACGCGTCTCGGACAACAGCCAGTGGTCGGGGGGGAGCGTCGCCTCGTAGATTTGTAAGGACTCACCGACGAGCTCTTCGGCCCGCTGATATTCTTCGTTGGAGTTAAGGACGCTGACGATCGCGTTGATCACGCTCGCGATCTTCGGATGAGTTGCGGGAAAGGCGCGGCGACGAATAACCAGCGCCTCTTCCAGAAACCGAACGCCCTCGATTGCGCCCCACTGGTAGCCAAGTGTTCGCCCGAGGAACTCGAAGATGTCGGCGACGATGAGCCAGTGTTCGTCCTGTGGCCCCATGTGGACGGGCAGCCGCTCGAGGACAAACTCCAAGCGTCCGATCGATGCTTCGACGTCAATGTTGGAGACGTCGGTAATCAGGTGCTTGATCTCGTGCTGCAGCCCGCCATGACTCTGCCCAATGAGTTCGGCGCCGAGCTCGCTTGAACGGCGATAGAGGTCAAAAGCGTCGCGGCTATCCGATTCGCCATAGACGCGAGAGAGCCGCGCCATCGTCTCGTAGGTCTCGGAGTTCGCGATGCCCGAGAGACCGCGCTGGATGTCGACCGCACGGCGCAGGTGATTCTCCGCCTTCTCGAGGAAACCGAGCGAGTGGAGGGCTTCTCCCAAAACGCGGCGAACGATGGCTTCGCCCTCGGGCGAGCCGCGAAAGGCTTTCTCGACCCGTGTGCTCGCGGAGAGCAGCATCGTCTCGAGGGAGGGATCCGGGTCGAGCGACTCGTCGTAGTCGATGAGTGAGAGCGTCTCGACGAAGAAGTCCGTAATCGCTTTGGACTGCGTCGTCTCGATCTCGGCAAGCGAGCGCAGGCTGGCTTCCCTGCGTTGCGCTTCTTGCGCCTCGCCGTGTTGATCCTCGGCCTCGGCGCGTAGGCGTTCCGCCTCGGCTTCAGCGAGCTCGGCGGCTGCCTTCGACGCGAGCGCCTCATCGCGCTTTAGTTCCGCTGCTTGTCGCTGAGTCTCGGCTTCGCCACGTAGAACAGCGGACTCTTGCTCCGCAGCTTCCGCTTGTGCTTTCGCCTGAAGCGCCAGATCGCGCGTGCGCGAGCTCTCCAGCATGCCCCAAGTCGTTCCGATAATGCCCGCAATCAACGCGACCAAAATCATGAGCCCGGAGACCACCTTGATTCGATTTCGCCGAATGAACTTCCGCACTTTGTAGGAAGCTGCAGGCGGACCAGCCATTACCGGTTGGTCGGTCAGGTGGTTTCGGAGATCCGCCGCTAGTCCGGCCGCCGATGAATAGCGCCGCGACGGATTCTTATCCATCGCTCGCATGGTGATCCAATCCAGGTCGCCGGAGAGGTGGGAGATCAATGTGTGCCGCGCGACGCCGCGCCGTTCCGCCACCGTGGTTGTCGTCTCCCCGAGATGCGTGACGCGCGCGCTGGGATGAGCGGGATCGACATCGCGCAAAATCGTCTGAACTTCGACGGCCGTCTTCCCGCGAAAGGTCTCGGCGTCGAAGGGTAAGACGCCGGTCAGAATCTCGTAGAGCATCACGCCCAGGGCGTAGATGTCGGTTCGCGTGTCGACCAAGGCCCCTTCGGGGTCGGCTTGTTCCGGGCTCATGTAGTAACACGTGCCGACAACTTCCGTGGCTCGAGTACTTGCTCGGCGCTCCTCCGAGGATTCCGACGTTGCGCGAGCGATTCCGAAGTCGATCACTTTGGGAACCACCCGTCGATCATCGCGGCGAGAGACCAACACATTCGTCGGTTTGATGTCGCGATGAATGATGCCTTTGTGGTGTGCATGTTGCACCGCCTCGCAGACCTGTATGAAGAGCAACAGCCGCTCTCGCATGCTCAGGTTTTCCGAGTCGCAGAACTGCGTGATCGGCAAACCCGGGGCGTACTCCATTGCGAAGTAGGGCCGGCCCGCTTCGGTCGCGCCGCCGTCGAAGATTCGGGCGATCCCGGGATGATCCATGAGCGCTAGCGACTGGCGCTCCATCTCAAACCTCTGGATCACGCGCTCCGTGTCCATGCCGGGCTTCACGATTTTTAGCGCGACGCGTCGTCGAACCGGACGCTCTTGCTCGGCGAGATAGACCGCGCCCATTCCGCCTTCGCCCACTCTCTCGATGATTCGATATTGCCCGATCCGCTCCGGCATAAAGCTCGAGCCAGGACTCGGCAGATCCCTGTCCTCACCAGACTGCGTGCGCCGGCTCGCGAGAACTGGACTCTCCAGAAAGTCCTTGGTGCCTTCCTCGTCTTGGCGCAGGAGGTCGAGCAACGCGGCCCTCAACTCACGATCGTCACCGCAGTGCCGATCAAAAAAACACTCGCGTTCCGATGCGTCTAAATCCGCGGCGAGCTGGAACAGTTCTTCGAGCTTTCGATCCTGTTCCTCTTCAAACAACGCGAGTCTCCTTTGGGCTTGCCACGGCCGACTAGGTTAACCGCAATCCCTCAATCTCGCGCTGTAGCCAGGCCCTAGTGAAGCGCCATTCCCGTTCGACACGGGTGAGCGGTAGGCCCAGGACTTCCGCGACTTCCGGCATCGTGAGGCCGGTGAAGAAGCGAAGTTCGACTAGGCGAGCCTTGATGCTGTCGCGTTTCTCGAGCCTCGAGAGCGCGTCGTCCAGCATCAGCACGCTGTCGACCGGCGCATCGATCCCGATCTCGCTAGCGGCTTCCTCGTCGGATGCGACTCGTTTATTGCCATGCTTGAGGGTCGCCTTCTTGCGGCTCTGCTCGACCATGATATTGCGCATCGCCTGAGCGGCCGCGCCGAAGAAGTGAGCTCGGCACTCCCAGCCCGGATCCCCACTTCCAACCACGCGGATCCAAGCTTCGTGCACGAGCGCGGTGGCCTGAAGGGTTTGCCCCGCTTCGAGGTTGGCGAGGCGCGACTGCGCCAGCCGCCTCAGCTCTTTGTAGACCAGCGGCAAGAGCTCCGTCGCCGCCTGCGGTTCCTTTTGATTCACGCGAGCCAAGACTTGCGTAATCAGGTGGGGGTCTCCCTGTTGATATTCAGAATCCATCCCGTCAAAGACTCCGAGGTGCGGGGCATCGTGCAGGTTCCCCTAATGTTAACTCCTTCGTGTGAATTGTGTGTTTATGGCCTCTCGGATACCTGATTCCGTCGGCTTGCAGGCGCTCGTGGACGAGAGCGAGATGCGCGGGGCTAGATCTCGGATGCGAACAGAAGCTTGCCGATTATCGGCAGGTGTTCGCGCCGAACAATGAGGACCGTGGTGCAGCAAACGAAAGTGACGAGCGCGAGTGCGAAGAGCAGGCCGCCATCGGACTCGACTTCGATGCCGAGAACGACGAGATGCGAGCCGATCGCGCCGGCCATAATGCCGGAGCCGAGCAACGCGCCGAGTGCTTCTTGGCCCGGAATGACGAGCAAGACAACGGCGATGAGTTCGAAGATTCCAGAAGCGATTCTTCCATAGGGCTCGACTCCCAAGGTCTCGAAGATCGCCACGGATTCGGGCGCTCCGGAGAACTTGAAGAAGAGTGTCTGGGCGAGGATGGCCGCAGCGATGAGCCGAAGGATCCAGATAACCTTGTTCTTCATAGTCGGAGTTCTTCGAGAGGCTGGGTCGGTCTGTGACGAGTGATCGGGCGAGAATTCGGTCGGCTTCCTGTAGACCGCATGTTCCGAATAGAGGACGAACCATGGCCGAGCTTGGCTCGCTCCGAGTATTATTGGCTTTCGATTCCGATCGCTCGAGAGGCCGGATGCTCTCCTTACCCTACTCAGAATCGGGACGGCTGGAGGTAGGGCACGCGGAGGTGGGAAGATGAAGAGAGCGGGCCTCGGGGTGAAAGGCAGGGGGCTTTGCGTCTATACTTCTAGGCTCATGGCTGATCGTTCAGTTGAGCGCGGGGAACTCGTGCCAGTCGCCCATTCCGCCGGCTCTGCGGGTGCTCCCGCACCGGTTGAGAAGCCGCAGTCTTTTGCGTCCGTTGCCGTGGCCGACCGAATCGACTTCGCTCAGCTCGCTCCGGATTACGAGTATCGGTTTCGCCAATACCTCATGCGCTTTGCAGCGACGTCACGCGATATCGACGCCGTTTGCCGTTTGCGCTACGACGTGTTCAACGTCGAGCTGGGCGAGGGCTTGGAGTCCTCGGCGGCGACCGGACTCGATCGCGATGAGTACGACGATCAGTGCCAACACCTGATGGTCATCGACACCAAGAACAACACGGTTGTTGGAACCTATCGACTTCAGGTCCTCGAGTCGGCGGAGGCGGGGCTCGGCTTCTACTCCGCTTCGGAATTCGATCTGTCGGCGATGAGTAGCGAGATGCAGCGCAGCACGGTTGAACTCGGCCGGGCTTGCACGGATATCAAGCATCGTTCACGGACGGTGCTCAATCTGCTCTGGCGCGGGATCATGACCTACTTGCATCACAACCGTCGGCGCTATTTGTTCGGTTGTAGTTCGCTGACCAGCCAGGATCCGGCGCTCGGCTTGGATACGCACCGATATTTAGACGCTCACCGCTACACGCACCCGACGCTCGACATCCAGCCTCTACCTGGCTATGTGTGCCAAGCCTCACAGCCCTCAACGACCCGTGTGAAGATACCACCACTCTTCGCGCTCTATCTTCGCTACGGAGTCAAGGTCTGCAGCGCACCAGCCATCGATCGCGAGTTCGGGACGATTGATTATCTTACGATGCTCGATACGGGCTCCATGGATCCCTCCGTGCTCAAGACCTTTACCAATTAAGCGACTAGCGCGATATGGAAAAGGTCTATGCCATCCTTCGACTGCTCGTCGTCTTCGCGGTGATCGGAGGAGCGTATTTATTGTGGTTGATCACGCGGGTCACCGCGCTGTTCTCCTCAGAACTCGCGCAACGTAGCCACCACTTCGTCGTCCGTGCGTGGGCGCGAACGATGCTCGCAGTGATGAGGGTCCGAGTTTCGACGACAGGCACTCCACCGCGGCCTCCGTTTTTCCTCGTCAGCAATCACCTCTCCTACGTCGACGTACTGGTCTACCTCTCTCAGGTGGAGGGCATCTTCTTGGCGAAGTCCGAGGTTGCCGGCTGGCCGGGGCTCGGACATCTCGCGCGGGTAACGGGGACGCTCTTCATCGATCGGGGACGGAAATCCGACCTGGTTCGAGTCGTGAAGGCGGTCCGCCACTCGATGGAGACGGGCTGGGGCGTCATCGTTTTTCCCGAAGGAACCAGCACCCCGGGAGAGAGCGTTCAATCCTTTAAGTCATCGATTTTCGAGGTCGCCGTGAAGTCCGAATGTCCGGTTTATCACGCGAGCGTCACCTACGAAACAGAGCCACCCTCGCCCTCTGCTCAGGTTTCCGTTTGTTGGTGGGGCGACATGGAGTTCTTATCGCACTTCATTCAGCTTTTGACCTTGCCTTCGGTCGTCGCAGAAATCACCTTCGGGGCCGAGCCAATCACCGGGGGCAATCGGAAAGCGCTCGCGAGCCACGCTCACGAAGCAATCCTCGGTCATTTTCGACCCGTAATGGGCCGTGGCGATCCAACGGTCCTCTCATGACTTTTATCACCAATAACATCGGCGCATTACTTCAGGGCATCGAGCTCTTGGAGCGCATCGATGACGAGCTCTATGCGGCGCAAGAGTCAGCGGTCTGCTCGAGCGCTATCGGTGGCCACGTTCGGCATATCGTGGATTACTACGGATTGATGCTCACCGGAGTTCACGCCGGTCGCATCGACTACGATTTGCGCGAGCGGGATCCGCAGGTGGAGAGCAATCGCAGCGCGGGGATCGAGCGTCTTCGGGATTTGGCCGGTCAGCTGGAGTGCTTTGATCTGCAGACCGTACCGAGCGTAATCGAGGTCAAGGTCGACCTCCCCGAGGGTGAAGAGCCCGTTTGGTCGCGCTCCTCGCTCGAGCGCGAACTCCAATTCATCTTGTCGCATACCGTGCATCACTTCGCTCTGATCGGGACCATCGCGAGATTGAACGGCTGCGAGCCGGGAGATGAGTTTGGCGTTGCCACTTCGACTCTGCGCTACATGAAGGAGCGGGGTGCGTGTGTACAGTAAGTTGGGTGCGAGTCGGAACCACTGGCTACGCCCTCTTCTGTAATCGCGACGAACAACGCACGCGCGCACCGGAAGAAGCGCCGGCGGTCTTCGAGCGTGACGGCATTCGGTACATCTCTCCGCGGGATAGTGAGTGCGGTGGGACTTGGGTCACGGTGAACGAGTTCGGCGTTGCGGTGACCCTGCTGAACGGCTACGCCGAGAGTCGTGGAGCCGAGCGGGAAGAGTGGACAAGCCGCGGACTCTTGGTCGATCAGTTGGCGCACGCGGGCAGCGCCCGTGATTTCGAGGCGCGGCTGAAAAGTGTTGAACTCGGCGAGTATCGGCCCTTTCAGATGCTTGCGATCGATGCGGGAGGGGGATTGGCGTGCTGGCGTTGGGACGGACTAGAGTTGGCTTTGCGGCTCACTCCTGAGCGTGAACAACCGCTCGTCTCTTCGGGGGTTGAAGCGGAGAAAGTACGCGCGCACCGGAGGCGAGTTCTTCGAGAGCAGGTCGCGCGCGAAGGCGAGTTGACACCGGAGTTGTTGGAGGCCTATCACCGCAACCACGAAGGCGGGCCCAGTGAGCTGTCGACTTGTATGCATCGCGAAGACGCCAAGACACGAAGCCTGTGCCGGGTTGTCGTGAACGAGCGTGAAGCGCGTTTTGATTACGCGCCTGGCTCGCCGTGCAAGACCGATTGGGGAGCCGGGCAGAGCTTGGCCTTGCGCGCGCCCGGGCCCTCTCGCTCTCAAGGTCCGAGTCAGTGACCGCGCCCCGCGCCGGTCGGCCGCTCCGCCTCGGCTTCGCGGTCTATCTCGGACTGCTCGCTCTCTCGCACATCGTTTGGTGGGCGCGCGCGAGCCCGACTCCGCGGAGCAGCGCCGAGTCGATGGTCGCGATCACCGTGAATCAAAGTGACGAGCTTCACCCGCAAGAGCTTCAGTTCGCTTATCGAGACATCCATCCCGATGCACCAGGCCCGGTGGTTGTGCTCTTGCACGGCAGCCCCGGAAGTTCTTCCGACTTCGACCGTTTCGCCGAGTCCGAAGCACTGGCCGATCGACGAACTCTCATTCCGGATTTACCGGGCTTCGGCCGCTCGACACGCTCGCTCGACGACTATTCGGTCGCCTTTCACGCGCGCGCTCTGGATGGTCTGCTCGCACGCCTCGAGATCGCCGAAGTCGACCTCGTCGGATTTAGCATGGGCGGCGGAGTTGCGCTCGAACTGGCGGCGAGCGCGCCCAATCGCGTGCGATCCATCACGCTGATATCCGCGATCGGAGTGCAAGAGCTCGAGCTCTTCGGCGACTATCAACTCAATCATCTTATTCACGGAGCTCAGCTCTTCGGGATACGGGTTCTGCCGTGGCTCATCCCACACTTCGGACTATGGACCGGCGAGTTCATCGGAGTTCCCTACGCGCGTAACTTCTACGACACCGATCAGCGGCCTCTGAGATCGCACCTGAAGGGATTCGAAAGCCCGATGCTGATCGTGCACGGCGAGCGGGACTTCCTCGTGCCGGTAGAGGTTGCGAGAGAGCACCATCGGGTCGTCCCTCAGAGCGAGCTCGCCATTCTCGATGCGAGTCACTTCTTTGTCTTCGTCGACCCCAATCCTGCCGCTGCAAAGCTCGGCGACTTTTTACGGCGAGTGGATCGCGGCGAAGCCAGAACGCGATCCACCGCGAAAGCTCAGCGTATCGAGGCCAGTCGACGAGAGTTCGACCCGAAGAGCATCCCGCCCTTCGCCGGCCCGAGTTGGTTGGTGATCCTCTTGCTGATCGCGCTGGCCACGTTGATCTCGGAAGATCTGACCTGCATCGGCGCGGGCTTGCTGGTTGCCCAAGGCCGGCTCGATCTCTTCAGCGCCGCGACGGCGTGCTTTGTCGGGATCCTGGTGGGAGACATGCTGCTCTACTTTGTCGGTCGCATCTTCGGTCGACCCGCTCTCACGCACGCACCGATGTCTTGGTTCGTGAAGCCCGCGGCCGTTCAGCGCGCAGCGGCCTGGTTCGAAGAGCGCGGTGGGCGCGTGGTGTTTATCTCGCGCTTCGTGCCCGGGTTGCGCTTGCCGACCTACGTCGCCGCAGGCGTACTGCGGCAGAACTTCGCGACCTTCTCTTTCTACTTCATCCTCGCAGGACTCTTGTGGACGCCGCTTTTCGTCGCGATCGCGAGCTGGGCGGGCGCAGAAGCCCACGCGCTCGCGGCGACGTTCGGTGCCTGGGCATTGCCGGTTCTTCTGGCGCTGGTCTTCGCCTTACTCGGCCTCCAGCGATTGGTCGTCCCCGCCTTTACTTATCGCGGGCGCCGCATGCTGGCGGGGAAGTGGTTGCGGCTTCGGCGTTGGGAGTTTTGGCCGCCGTTCGTCTTCTACATTCCCGTCGTTCTCTGGATCGCGTGGCTGGCGATCAGACACCGGGGCCTTGCGCTGGTTACGGCCGCCAATCCCGGAATCCCCACGGGCGGTTTTATCGGAGAATCAAAGAGCGACATACTGGATTCGCTGGGGGGCGGATCTGACCGAATCGCTCGATATCGGCTGTTACAGGCCGATTGGAGCGCTGTTCAGAGGATGGGAATCGCCGAGGGATTCTTGCGTGAGGAGGGCTTGAAGCTTCCGCTCGTGCTCAAGCCCGATGTCGGGCAGCGCGGTTTCGGAGTCGCCATTTTGCGCGACGAGGAGAGCTTGCACGTGGCGCTCGAGGAGCTGCGAGTCGACAGCATTCTGCAAGAGTTCGAACCCGGTCTTGAGTTCGGCTTGTTCTACATTCGCAAGCCGTCGGAGCCGACCGGTCGGATCTTTTCCATCACTGAAAAAGTGCTTCCGAAGATTGTCGGCGATGGCGTTCACTCGATCGAAGAATTGATCCTTCACGACAAGCGAGCGGTGGCACTACTCGATGTGTATCTCGACGCGAATGCGGAGCGCTTGCTCGACGTGCCCGCGGTTGGAGAGAGAGTCGCGCTAGTCGAGTTGGGAACGCATTGTCTCGGCGCGATCTTCCAAAACGGCGAGCGGCTGCTAACCCCTGAGCTAACTGAAGCGGTCGATCGCGTGAGCTCGCGCTTTGAAGGCTTCTATTTTGGTCGCTACGACGTGATTACGCCGAGTTCGGAGGCACTCCAGGCCGGCGAGTTCAAGGTCATTGAGCTCAACGGTCTGACATCCGAAGCGACGCACATCTACGACCCCTCGACCAGTCTGGCGGCGGCGTATCGCGTGTTGTTCGAACAGTGGCAGCTCGCCTTTGAAATCGCCGCTGAGTGTCGCGCGCGCGGCACCAAACCGAGTACAGCACTGGACTTGATTCGCGAGACACTTGCGTATCGCCGCCTTGCGAGAGCCCAAAAGTCAGCTCCGCCTGCATCGAGCGACGACAAAGCCGGCGCTTAGTAGCCGAGCGCGTCGAGCATACTCTCGGTCTCGCTGTCGGCGGGTTCCTCATCCGCTTGCGTCCGACTCTCGCGCTTCCGCCAGACCTCGATCTCCGCGAGCATCTCAGCCGCGCGCGCGGCTTGCTTCGCGATGACGTTGGCCGCTTCCCTCGAATCTTCGACGAGGTGATAGAGCTCGTGCCGACCGCTCTCGTTCCAAATGAATTTCCAACCGTCGTCGATCAAGACACACTTCTCGCCAATCGATCCGATCGCGCGCTCGGCGTACGTGTTCGTGAGCTTGCGAAGCGCGTCCGATCGCTCGAGGTCCATCTCGGTAAAGAAGCGTCGTTCGGCGAATACCGGTTTGCTGCGCGTGAGCCTGCCTGAATCCGAGAAGAGCGATCTCCCGCGGAAACCCGGCAGGTCGCCAATGCCGGCGAGCTCCAGGAGCGTGGCGCCGAAGTCGACGGCGGAGCTGACCGCGTCGACGCGAGTTCCCGCATTCACTCTGCCATTGAGTCGCAGGATGAGCGGAACGCGAACCTGCTCGTCATACAGGAGGAAGCCGTGACCTTGATAGCTGTGCTCGCCCAATCCTTCGCCGTGATCGGAGGTCACGACCACGAGAGAATTCGGACCCGTAGGGCGCTTGTCCCACGCGTCGAGTAGCCGTCCAAACTCACGGTCGACGTAATAGACCTCCGCTTCGTAGCCCGCGAGCATCCTCCCGAGGAGCTCTCGGTTATAGGTCTTGGACGGTTCGGCGCGCTTTCGAAAGAAGGCGAGGTTGTCTTCGGGCTTGAGCGGCGAAGCGATCGGTGGCGCGTAGGGTTCGTGGGGATCGTAGAGGTGAACCCAAAGAAACAGCGGGCGGTCGCCGGGCTTTTGCGCGAGGGAGATGGCGCGGTCGACGACGGACTGCGCATAGCGCTCGTACTTACCGCTTTTGCCACTCGGGCGTAGGACGCTCTCGCCAAAGTCTTCGTCGAAGTCGTCGAAGCCGGTTGCGAATCCGTGCTTCGAGCCGAGGATGCTGGCGCCGATGCTCGCGGCGGTTCGATAGCCATGCTCCCGAAAGATGTTCGGAAGGTTCGTGAGCTCGGCAGAGAGGCTCTGCCCATTCTTGGTCAAGCCGTGCTCGCGCGCGAACAAGCCGGTGAATAGCGTCGCGTGAGCGGGAGCCGTGGTCGCGATAGTCGTGTAGTGATTCTCGAAGACGGCGCCCTGATCGGCGAGGGCGTCGAGGTTCGGCGTGCTCTTGCGCGGATAGCCGTAGGTCGAGAGGAAGTCGCTGCGCAGCGTGTCGATGGTGACGAGCAGAACATCGGGTTGCGGGGCGGAGCTCTCCGCGCAGGCGGCGAAGAGGGGGAGCGCGCACAAGACGGCTGTTCGGGCGATGGAATCGAGGCGCAAGGGGAAGGGGGGAAAGGCTCGGGTTGGTCGAGTGAGGCTGGAAGTGGTGAATCTGGTCGCGGTCTCGTGCGGCTCCGATGGGCGGAGCATGGAGTGGACGCCGCTCGTCGCTAACCGAGGCCGGAGAGTCGTTGGGCGGGGTTCTGGTGCTCTTGGTGTCGCTCTGGGGGCGGGAGGACCCGGGTCGAGTCCGAAAGCTTGGCCTTCCGAGATCGTCGGCACCACAGTCTTTACAGTCTCAGGACGGCGGGGGTTGGGTGGAAGCCTTAGAATCACCGCTGATCTTTCCAATTAGGGACGAGGGTCGAGAAAGCGGGCCGATCCGGCGCGCTCCTGGGCCTCTCCACGGGGGATCATCCACGACTCTGCCTCAGGCCCCTTTAGGAAAAACCTTCCCCTGTCGAGGAGGAAGGCACGGTCCCAGGGTGCTGAGTGCCTCCCTCCCCGAAATTCTTTCACGATCCGGCGCCGTGTTGATGAAGCGCCGGTCACACCGAGTATCTGGAGATACAACCATGACGAAGATGAACAAGGCGACAGGACTTCTGATGTCCAGCCTGTTCGGTGCTACAGCGCTGGTCCTTACGGCCACGACTGCGAGCGCTGGAGAAGACAAGCCGGACTTCCCCAAGTGGGAGGACGTCTCGAAGGACTACACGAAAGTGACCTCGACCGCAGAGGGCAACAGCCTCTTCGGGATCTGGTCTCGCAAGAAGGATGGACAGGTTTTGGCTGAGCTGCCCTCGGGCTACGCCAGTCAAAAGCACTTCATCGCCATGACCACGCCGACGGGCGAGATGTTCTCCGGCCTGCAGGCGGGCGACCTCTTCGTCTACTGGAAGCGCTACGACAAGCGCATGGCTCTGATCGCTCCGAACATTGACGTTCGCACGACCGGCGACCTCGCTTCGGAAGAAGCCATCTCGCGCCACTTCGTGGACCGCGTGATCCTGGACGTCCCGATCGTCTGCATGGGCCCCGGCGGACAGCCGGTCATCGATCTCGACGCCATGCTGCTCGGCAAGGCCAGCACCTTCTACGGCTACTCTGCGCGCGGTCTCAACACGGGACTCGCAACGATCAGCAAGCTCAAAGCTTTCCCCGAGAACATCGAGGTGGCTTTCGAGGTCCCCGCAGCCGGTGGAATGATCAAGATCTTCCACTACTCGATCAGCAAGATTACGGAGACGCCTGGCTACAACGCGCGTCCCGCGGATGATCGCGTCGGTTACTTCACCACGGTCTATCGCGACCTCGGTAAGTTCCGCGACGACGAGATCACGACCCGCTACATCAACCGCTGGCACATCGAAAAAGCCGCGCCGAAGATGAAGCTGTCGCCGCCGAAACAAGCGCTGACTTACTACATCGAGCACACCGTGCCGGTGAACTATCGCCGCTGGATCAAGGCGGGCGTCGAGTATTGGAACGAAGCCTTTGAGAAGATCGGCATCTCCGACGCGATCGTCGTCCAGTATCAGGACGCAGCGACTGGCGCGAACATGGATAAGGATCCCGAAGACGTTCGCTACAACTTCATTCGCTGGCTGACGAACGACATTGGGACGGCCATTGGCCCGTCGCGCGCTCACCCGTTGACCGGTCAGATTCTCGACGCGGACGTCGTTCTGACTGACGGTTGGATCCGTCACTTCTGGTATCAGTACAACGAGTACCTGCCGGAGATGGCGATGGAGAGCTTTAGCCCGGAGACCATGGAGTGGCTCGAACGTCACCCGAACTGGGACCCGCGTGTTCGCATGGCGGCGCCGGTGGACCAACGCTCGGTCATCGAACGCATTCAGAAGGCACGCGCAGCTCGTGGCACGGATGCTCTCGCGATGAGCACGCTCGCCAATCCTTATCTCTGGCGTGATGACGAGATGCAAGAGCTCGTTCGTCGTGTCGGTTCGAACTTCGCGTTGTGCATGGCCTCGACCGGCAAGTCTTCAGACATGGCCGTCATGGGTCTGAACATGGCGATCCTCGGCATGCTCGATGACGAAGCCGATGAGGACGCCGAGGGCGAAGAGTCCGACGAAGAGTCCGAAGAAGAGAAAGCCGACCTAATCGACGGCGTTCCCGAGTGGTTTGTCGGCCCGATGCTGGCGGACCTCGTGGCTCACGAAGTGGGGCACACGCTCGGCTTGCGTCACAACTTCAAGGCTTCGAGTCTCTACACGATGGAGGAGATCAACAGCGAAAAGGTCAAGGGCAACAACGCCTTCACCGCTTCGGTGATGGACTACACCCCCGTCAACATCAACGTCGAGGACGGCAAGGTTCAGGGTGACTACACCATGATCAAGGTCGGCCCGTACGACCACTGGGCGATCGAGTACGGCTATGGCTTTGGCGATCCGAACGAGGTTTTCGAAGAGGTTGCCGATCCGGCTCATACCTATGCGACGGACTTCGATACGTCGGGAACCGATCCCTTCGCGCGTCGCTACGACTTCTCTGCCGACCCGATCAACTTCGCCAAGAGCCGCATGCGCCTCGCTAAGAAGCAGCGCGAGTTGGTTCTCGACAAGTTCGTGAAGGATGGCGAGAGCTGGGGCAAGGCCCGTCGTGGTTACGAGATCACGCTCGGCATGCAGACCGGTTCGCTCAGCATCATGGCCAACTGGATTGGTGGCGCCTACGTCAACAAGGATCACAAAGGCGATCCCGGCGAGCGAGCTCCGCTCGTTCCCGTCTCGGTGGATGACCAACGCGAAGCCATTAACTTCTGCGTCAAGAACGCCTTCTTCGAGAAGTCGTTCGGGCTGACCCCGGAACTCCTGCGCTATATGACGGTGCAGAAATGGGGCGACGGACCGAACTGGTGGTCCGCCTATCAGGACTCGACTTGGCCGATTCATGACCGCCTTGCCGGTATTCAGGCTTCGGTCCTGACCATGATGATGAACCCGACGACGCTGCGTCGCGTCTATGACAACGAGATGCTCGTGGAGTCTTCCGAGGATGCGGTGACGCTTCCGGAGCTGATGAGCACGATCAGCGAGAACGTTTGGACCGAGCTCGATAGCAAGGATGCCTCGCTTGCGAGCACCACGCGTCAACCGAAGGTTTCAAGCCTACGCCGTAGCCTGCAGCGCGAGCACCTCCAGCGTCTGATCGATCTCTCGATGGACTCTGGAAACAGCTCTGCTGCGAAGACGATCCGAAGCTTGGCGACCATGCAGCTCACGAAGCTCAGCCGGGTCATCAAGAAGGCGATCAAGAGCGGCGAGGACTCGATGGACGCCTATACCCTGGCGCACATGTCCGAGGCCGTTCTTCGCATCGACAAATCGCTCGACGCCATGTTCATCTACAACACGGATGACATCGGCGGCGGTGGCTTCGGTGGCCTGTTTTTCTTCCGCGACGAAGAGAAGTAGACCGCCAGAGCTTGTTACTCAAAGAGCCCCCGGCAGAGCGAACGCTCGGCCGGGGGCTCTTTCGTGCTTCGAGGTCTCTTCCTACGGGCGCCTAAGCGCGATCCGGCGCAATCTCGTGCAGCATCACCATGTTCCCGCTCGGATCAGAAGCGAAGGCCATCTTGCAGACTTTGTTGTCCAGAATTTCGCCATGGAACGGGACGCCCGCGGCTTTCAGTCGCGCGACTTCCGCTTCGATGTCGTCCGTCTCCAGAGCGAGCGTGGGGGGCGAGCCCTCGGGAGAGTGCGTTTCGATCGCGATGGTCTTCCCGTCCGGCGTCTCGAACTCGGCCCACTGCGCATGATCGGTGGTCAACTTCAGGCCGAGCAGCTCGGTCCAAAACCGCTTGTCGGCTTCCATATCGGTAGAGCGGTGACTGATGAAGGCGATCTTCTTAATCATGGTGAGTTTTCTAAATAGTGGCTGGAGTGACCGATGGTGCGGCTCCGTGGATGACGATTTGGAGCTAGCAGCCCGTGGTAAAAGTCATTCACTCCATAAGCGGCCGATTTTTGGCCAGGTCGGCACCCAAAAACCTCCCCGAATCTATGGATTCGGGTTCGTTTCCGGGCACCAACCCGACTAAAAATTTGCTGCTCATAGAGCA